>JAFCUE010000017.1:23296-77215 GCA_051990185.1 Flavobacterium sp. DT2-2
TGGCGCTCGTTTGCAACGAGTGCCTACTTAACTTAAAAGGTAAATCGTAGCGTTTGCAACGCGACTTTTAAAATACACTACCATAATGGTTCGACATGTACGTTACAAAAAACAGTATTGATTTTAAAGAAAAGCAAAAATAAAAATTTACATGCATAAATTAACTCCTGTTTTAGTTAGCCGCGTTGCAAACGCCCCATATGGCGCTCGTTTGCAACGAGTGCCTACTTAACTTAAAAGGTAAATCGTAGCGTTTGCAACGCGACTTTTAAAATACACTACCATAATGGTTCGACATGTACGTTACAAAAAACAGTATTGTCTTCTTCATAATTTCTATAGCTACTATTTACATAATCCCGCTCATTAAAAACAATTTATGCTTCAACAGGATTATAATGGATGTAGTTTATACGTTGTTCCATTTTTTCCAAAGTATCTAAAATTATGGGATGAAAACCATCTTTCCATAATTTATAATTTGTAGCTCTTCCAGATTTTTGAGCTTCAAAACTAAATTTTCGTAATAACCATTCTCTCCTGCTCTCTGGATGTTCTTGTATGGCTTCAATTATTTTTTTAGAAGTATACTTCTTAAAATCACGTACCACATTTTGCAACTCTCCTTCAAATGCAGTAACTATTAAATGAATATGGCTTGTCATATAGACATAGGCATGCACACTCAATCCTTTTTCCTTAATACAATAATTCAAAGATTCATCTAAGATATTGCAATAAACGGGACGTATAAATAAATCAACCCAATCAACGACGGTTATGGTAATAAAAGTAGGCACTGTACTATCGATAACTTTGTATTTCTTAGACATTTTTTTTAATCAAATGTATTGATTTTAAAAGAAAAGCAATAAAAAAAACAGGAATATACTTGTTTAAAGTTACTTCTGTTTTAGTTTGCCGCGTTACAAACGCTACGACTTTTTTTAAAAGATAAGTAGGCACTCGTTACAAACGAGCGCCAGTTGGGCCAGTTGGCAATTGACAAGGTAAACCGTTTTGTTTACAATATAGAAAATAACCAACTCCGCATTTACAGTCTTAAAGGTCATTGTGAATAACAACAAAAGCAACTTGTAAAAAGAGTTGCTTTTGTTGTATTACCCGCGTTACAAACGCTCTATTTTATCTTTCTATGTAAGTAGGTACTCGATGCAATCGAGCACCAGAATTACGGATAAACGAGCGCCAGTTGGGGTGTATTGATTTTAAAAGAAAAGCAATAAAAAAAACAGGAATATACTTGCTTAAAGTTACTCCTGTTTTAGTTTGCCGCTTTACAAACGCTACGACTTTTTTTATAAGATAAGTAGGCACTCGTTACAAACGAGCGCCAGTGGGGGAATAATCTCAAGCAAATTGAAGTAGCTACGCACATTGGCGTGGATAAATCCGCTTATAGCAAGATTGAAAAAGGATTACGAGCGTTGACCGTAGAGGAACTACAAAAAATGTCTCAACTCTTTAATTTGACCACCGACCAAATTATTAATTATGATGGTAAAATTCCAACTGAAGTAGTAATTGAAGACAAAACTGCCGTTGAACAAATGAGACTTATACAACAGCTCGAAGAAGACGATAAACAAACCATCTTTAAGCTTATTGATAAAATGCTTACCAATAAAAAGTTCAAAGACTTCTTTGCTAAAAATGTAGCAACTTTATAAAACCAAAAAAACAGGCAATTACGCCTGTTTTTTGTTTTAGTGTGCATGAGTGGGGTATTTATATTCAAATCCTGCATTAACTATCTCTGTTGAATCAGTAACTTCTTGATTTAGCTCAATTAAAGAATTTTGTGGTTTTTTTGTAGATAAGCTAACCACAAAAAATCTACCTACATAATTTTGATTAGAACTACCTATCCTATCAAATGTGGCGAATTTCTTTTGATTGTAATAATAAACATAGTGAGTTTCACTCGCCCCCCTTGGATAGTATTCAAATTTAACAACTTTTGCAATAGTTGCATATTTGTTATCTTCAATAGTTTGATTAAAATAATATGTATTAACCAAGCCTTTAATCAAAAAACAACTTACTATAATAAAAACAATTATTGTTAACCGATTTTCTAATTTTGTAACTTTCATGACTGATTGATTTGTACTCATTCATTATGTTTTATAGACTAAACTTTAATCAAAGTTAAAACCTAATTTTTAAGTTTATTTTTACTTTTATTCATATTTTTCATTGACTCTGAACTACTAAACTTCTCATTGAATGGCACTACCACATTTTCGGAAAATTTAGTTTCCATAGTTTCAATAACGGTACCTGCGGCAGCATCAATTGTTGGTTTTAATATCTTGCTAAAATCATATACTGGCTTTGTTAATGATTCAAATTTAGAAGAAAGCATATCTCCAAACAAATTACCATAAAATGATTCGGAAAATTCATTAAAGCTATTTGACTTAAAGCCCCATGACTCATCCTCTTTTTTGCCATAAAAAATGCTAGATTCCATTGCATTTTCTACAAGTTTATTATTAATAAAAAAGGCAGCAACAGGCTGAAAGTAATTGATTTTCTCAAATTTAAAATTATTAGAACCTACTTGCCCAAAAAAGTTAGTGGATGCATTAATTGTTCTATCGTAAAAAGACGCTTGAAATAATCCTTTTAATGTATATTGACTTTCAAGATTCGCTAAAATTGATGCACCTGTCCCTGTAGACAAATATGCCGAAAATGATGTCCCAGCAAACCAAGTGCAATATCCAGAATATGTAGCCGTAGCACTACTTACAATAGCTGCACCTTCAGTAACACCTATAAATGTTCCAAGTACAACTCCTATCCCTAATGCTTGATGTTGACTTTGCTTAGTTAGTTGTTCTTGGGTAACCTTTCCTGTTAATAATTGATTAACCTCCTCTTTAACCTCCAATTGCATATCACCAGAAGATTCCAATCCTTCTAATTCAACTCTATCAATAACTCTATTCTCGCTAAAAGCATAAGGCGAATTATGTGGGTAATTTTTCTCAAGAGGGTCAACCGCAAAAAACCTCCCCACCCTCGGGTCGTGCATACGATATTCGTAATTCAATGAGTTTCCTTCGCCCTTAATTTCGTTGTCCATTTCCTGTCCTTGGAAGCCATAACGATATGATTCTGAGTTAGAATGCCTATTAGGCACTAACTGACCAAAAGGGTCGTAATCACTATAACTAAGAACTTCAGGATTAAATACTTTTAAGCCACTGCTAGGTACATCATCAGTGTTAAACTGAGGTATTTTTTTATCACTTACAACAGCCAATACGTTCCCTAAATGGTTGCTCAGCTCATAATACTTGTCTCCTGCCAAATTTACATAATTATTTACAATTACGGCTTGTGCGGCAGCAAATACTACGTCTTTGTAATCCAGGTAGTCTGGGATGCCATCTGTATCTGTGTCTAGTGCATTTAGGCCATCTGCTGTGGCGCCTTCTTCCCAGGTTTGGTAGCCATCTCCATCATCATCACTATCTAGATAATTAGGGATTAGATCAATCTTCATATTTGGGTTGTTCCCTGCAATGCCATCCGTATTTAGGGATTCAGTTCCTGTAAGTGGGTTGTAGTTGCCATCAGGATCTGCGCCCTCATACAAGGTGAGTACACCATCACCATCATCATCATTGTCTAGATAATTAGGTATGGTTTCTATAATTATATTTCTTTTTTTGTTTGTATAATTGTCAGTATTGAGGGTTTGTCCTGTGGTAGGATTAAAATCCCCGTCAGGGTTAGCCCCTTCATAAAGAGTATACAATCCATCTCCATCATCATCATTGTCTAGATAATTTGGGATTGCGTCACTATCTGTGTCTAATGAATTTTCGCCATTTGCGGTGGCTCCTTCAAATATTGTGTTCACGCCGTCTCCGTCATCATCACTGTCTAGATAATTAGGAATCCCATCTTGATCTGTATTTAAAGATAGGGTGTCGTTTTCGGGCTTATTAAGTACACCTGCTGTACTTGGTCCCTCATAAATTGTTAATACGCCATCTCCATCATCATCACTATCTAGATAATTAGGGGTTCCATCTTGATCTGTATCATTATCAGCTAAATTATTGTCTTGGTTTAGGTCTTCATAAATATCAAGAATTCCATCTTCATCTGTATCAGGCATACAAGGACCTGTCAGAGTTCTTTTTACAACCGGAGTAATGGCCACTACTAGTCCCGTTTCTGATCGTGTATTTGTAGTATTGGCTACATCTTCAAAATGGAATGTTTGAGAACTGGCGGTATCACCATAAGGACTAAGTCTGTAGTTGAAATAACATAAGTCAAATGATAAATTTTGAAATGAGTTTATGGCTCCTCCTAATTGGTTTTTACCATTTATTGCCAAAAGGGTTGGGGGTACAGTAGTATTTGATTCCCAAATTGCATTGATTGCTTGGACAGTATTGTTTACTGAGAAATTCCCTGTTGCTGTTTTAAAATCGGCAATAAAATTTAAAGAAATGCCCTTGTCAATATCACCCGGAGCAATTGCTGTTCCAGCTACTGTAGTGGTTCTTATTGTACTTGCTGGAACTCCTGTAGTTGCATTTACAGTTTGACCTAGAGTTACCATAGGGGTATAACCACCTTGAGCATCTTTTTTAACAGATACAAGCACTTGCGTTGTTATGTCTTTGTTTACTGCAATCTTTTTATTGACTCTTACCGTATTCAATACCGTATTAGCATTTGTAAACCTTGTGGTTAAAGCTGCAATACCAGTATTGCTGACAATTACCTCTTTGATTAAAACATCATCTCTATAATATGTTATTGCATTTCCTTTGCGCTCTACCTTTAATTTAGCATTTTCATTTTTTTTCTGTTACAACTTTTTCTTAAACCGCCTATTTGCGTTAATATGTGTACTTCCATCGAATTATGAAATAATTGTAATTAGGAATTTTAAAGGTAAATTCTTTTATTTGATACCTATTGTAAAATTAAAACCAAGATATACTTCATGAAATCCTACACCATTCAAGAAATAAATGAGATTCTTAAGGGAGAAATAATCGGAAATACTTCTCAGCGTATTACTGCACCGGAACAGTTAGAAGCCGCCAGCGAATCTGAAATTTCATTTATTGGAAACAAAAAATATGAAAAATTTTGGGCCGATTCCAAAGCTTGTGTAGCCGTTGTCAACGAGGATATTGGAATAAAACCAGGAGATGATCGTGCCTTTATTAAAGTTAAAAATGCAGATTTAGCCATGTCACAAGTTTTAGAACTTTTTGCTCCACCTACTCCATTATTTGCAGTCGATATTCACCCAACAGCAGTGATTGATCCAACGGCAACTATTTGTAGTGGTGCCAGAATTGGCGCGGGATGCTACATTGGTCCTAAAACTATAATTGGCGATAATACTACCCTTTATCCCAATGTGACTGTTCTAGATGAGTGTACAATAGGGAAAAATACGGTGATATGGTCCGGTACCGTTGTTAGAGAACGATGTCATATTGGAAATGATTGTATTTTGCATCCCAATGCAACAATTGGTGCTGATGGTTTTGGATTTCGTCCTGATCCACTAAGAGGTTTAGTAAAAATTCCACAAATTGGTAATGTGATCATTGGTAATGGTGTTGAAATTGGTGCGAACTCCTGTGTAGACCGAGGGAAATTTAGTTCGACTGTTTTAGGCGATGGTTGCAAAATTGATAATTTAGTACAGATAGGACATAACAGCAAATTAGGTAAATTTTGCATTATGGCTGGAAACAGTGGTCTAGCAGGGTCTGTGACGCTTGGAAACGGCGTTATCATTGGCGGAAGCGCTTCTATAAAAGACCATACCACCATAGGTGACGGCGCTATTGTAGGCGCAGGATCGGGCGTTACTGGAGATATCCCAGCTGGAAAAACCATGTTGGGCTACCCTGCCGTAGAAGCACGAGATGCATTGAAACAATGGGCCATCTTAAAAAGACTGGTTAACGAGTCTAAAAAATAAGCATCACCTTTTTTATTAAATTCATAAAAAAACAGAGGTAAACTTCTGTTTTTTTGTTTTAATAGTAAACTTCCACTCGATTTTCTTTACAAACCAATTAAAATAATAAAATTTATTTAGTTGGATTTTGTATTTTAGCACAAAATTTTAATACATTTTGATCATGGATTTGAACTTCAATAAAAACGAAGACCACAATAAACTTTTACTTTCTGCTTTGCGACAAAAATTAAGCATCGTCAAATTGGGAGGTGGCGAAAAACGCATTCAAAAACTGCATAATGAAGGCAAAATGACTGCCCGAGAGCGCATTGATTATTTGCTTGACGCCAAAGCTAAAAGTATTGAAATTGGTGCTTTTGTTGGTGAAGGGATGTATGCTGAACATGGTGGTTGTCCATCTGGTGGTGTAGTCGTAAAAATGGGATACATCAGAGGAAAGCAATGCATAGTTGTGGCCAATGATGCCACTGTAAAAGCAGGTGCGTGGTTTCCTATCACCGCAAAGAAAAATTTACGTGCCCAAGAAATTGCTATGGAAAACCGTCTACCAATCATCTATTTGGTAGATAGCGCTGGCGTTTACTTGCCTTTACAGGATGAAATTTTTCCAGACAAAGAACATTTTGGTCGAATTTTTAGAAATAATGCACAAATGAGTAGCATGGGAATTACCCAAATTGCCGCAGTTATGGGAAGTTGTGTGGCTGGTGGGGCTTACTTGCCCATCATGAGTGACGAGGCTATGATAGTTGATAAAACAGGAAGTATTTTCTTGGCCGGAAGTTATTTAGTCAAAGCGGCCATTGGCGAAAGCATCGACAACGAAACATTAGGCGGTGCTACTACACATTGCGAAATTTCAGGAGTTACTGATTATAAAGCCAAAGATGACAAAGACGCTTTAGACAGAATAAAGAATATAGTTGATAAAATAGGTGATTTTGACAAAGCAGGTTACAGCAGAATTAAAGCGATGCAACCCGCATTAGACGAAAAAGAAATCTATGGTGTTTTGCCCAAAGCTCGTAATGAACAGTACGATATGATGGAAATCATCAATCGACTGGTTGATAACTCCGAATTTGAAGCGTACAAAGACGGTTACGGCCAAACTATAATTACTGGGTATGCCAGAATAGACGGTTGGGCAGTGGGAATTGTTGCCAACCAAAGAAAAGTGGTGAAAACTAAAAATGGCGAAATGCAATTTGGAGGCGTAATTTACTCTGATTCTGCTGATAAAGCGACTCGCTTTATTGCCAATTGCAACCAAAAGAAAATTCCTTTAGTTTTTGTGCAAGACGTTACTGGTTTTATGGTAGGTTCAAAATCAGAGCATGGCGGTATCATTAAGGATGGTGCAAAAATGGTCAATGCAGTTTCTAATTCAGTAGTGCCAAAATTCACGGTAATTGTTGGTAATTCCTATGGAGCAGGAAATTATGCGATGTGTGGAAAAGCATACGATCCAAGATTAATTTTTGCATGGCCAAGTGCAGAATTAGCAGTTATGGGAGGCACTCAAGCGGCAAAAGTACTGGCTCAAATTGAAGCTTCCTCGCTTAAAGCAAAAGGAGAACTAGTAGATGAAGCTAAAGAAAAAGAATTGTTTGATAAAATAAAAGCCAGGTATGACGAACAAGTTTCACCTTACTATGCAGCATCACGATTATGGACAGATGCTATCATTGATCCCATCGATACTCGAACTTGGATTTCTATGGGTATTGAAGCGGCCAACCACGCTCCTATTGAAAAGAAATTTAATTTGGGTGTAATTCAAGTTTAATTCCAATTACATTATCGTAATAAAGAAATCACTTTTTCTAAATATTTTTTCTCCAAAACTAGAAAAATAGTATTTACAAGTTTGATCAAAAAACGGATGAAAAATTGCTCTCATTTTAACTAAAAAAGAAAAAAAAATCATCCTATTTACAATTAAAAACAATAGATTTTCTATTGTTTTTTTTTGCCCTAAAAATTTGTACAAAAATTAATCGCTGCTTTTAATACTGCAATAAACAGTATTTTTGAGGCAAAATATAAAAACCTATGCTATTTTTAATTCTAAGTGTAATTTGTAGTGTAACCGTTGGAATACTCTTTAAAATTGCTCGAAAATACACTATCAATCACACTCAAATTGTAGCATGGAATTATGTGTTTGCTATGCTGTTTTGCTATGCTACCTTCAGTCCAGATATAACAAAAGTCAATACAACAGCACCCTGGGAACTCTATGGAGTCCTTGGTTTTTTGTTACCTTTAATTTTCCTTTTTTTGGCAGCATCCATTAAACATATGGGAATTGTAAAAACGGATGCAGCCCAACGCTTATCACTTTTTATCCCCATCCTAGCGGCTTGGCTACTTTTCAACGAACAATTCAGTGTACTAAAAATAGTAGCTTTTGTCATTGCAGTTCCGGCCTTATTGCTAATTCTTTCAAAAAACACCAAAAATACTGGTACCAAATGGATTTATCCAGCCCTGATACTAATTGGTTTTGGGGTGATAGACATTCTCTTCAAACAAATTTCCTCTTACACAAGTCTGCCCTATACCACTTCGTTATTTATAATATTTGGAATCGCATTGACAATTATGATTGCCGTAGTTGCCTACGAAGTAATCCTAAAAAAAATAATCTTAAAAACTAGCAATCTTGTTTTTGGAGCTTTGGTCGGAATGTTCAATTTTGGAAATATCCTTTTTTACCTTAAAGCACATCAAGATTTCTCAGAAAGCCCTTCTACAGTATTTGCAGGAATGAATTTGGGAGTAATCGTTATTGGAAGTCTAGTTGGTGTTTTAATCTTTAAAGAAAAACTCAGTAAATTGAATTTTTTGGGACTAAGTCTGGCTCTGGTAGCGATTGTTTTAATAATGCGCTCGCAGTTCTAAAAAGCAAAATTTGCAACAATGCATCACTGCGAGTACCTTCATTAAATGTACATACAAGCGATATAAAACTTACATAGGGATGAGAATCAATTGTAAACGAATGTTTTTTTGCACTCCATAGTATTTTTAACATTTGACTAAAAATCACAAAAAAACCGTCAAGTTCATAAACGAGACGGTTTTTTTTATAAAAAGAAATTCCTTTTTTTAATTACTGGTTAAGATTCAATTTACTGTTTTTATATCCGTAACTAAAGTAGAACACTAATCCGATTAGTAACCAGATGCCAAACCATTTCCAGTTAGAAACTGCCATCCCGGTAAGTAAATAACAGCACGAAATTAAACCCAACAAAGGTATTAAAGACAAATTTTTAAGAAAAGCTAGAACTGCCATTACTGCGCAGAGTATAAAAAAGATGATCATTGTGCTATTTGTTCCAATTTTATCTGCCGAGAAATCAAAAGTATCCGAAAAGAATGTTGGAAATAAATATTGTACTAAAACCACTGAAGCTATGACAATAACTGGAAAGATAAACTTTGAATTGATATATGGAATTTTAAATTTTCCATTGTTCTTACGCTCCGCAATTTCGGCTTCACTTTGAGGCGATAACATCAAAACCCCGCCACAAACCAACACAAAAGCAAATAAAGTCCCAATACTTGTAAAGTCTAATACGAAGTTTTCATCGGTAAAAAAAATTGGAATTCCAACCACTAAACCAGTTACAATAGTTGCAAACCCGGGTGTTTTATATTTCGGATGAATTTTTGAAAATTTCTTTGGCATCAGTCCATCACGGCTCATTGTCATCCAGATACGTGGTTGTCCCATTTGAAACACCAACATTACACTGGTCATAGCCACCACGGCCGCAATGGAAACAATAAATAACATCCATTTTACGCCTTTTAAAGCAAATATTTCAGCTAAAGGATCGCTAACGCCCAGCAATGTGTAGGAAACCATCCCTGTAATTACCAAGGCTAAAATAATATAGACAACAGTACAAACCAGTAAGGAATAAATCATACCGCGAGGCAAATCACGTTGCGGATTTTTACTTTCTTCTGCTAATGTTGAAACAGCATCAAACCCGATATAAGCAAAGAAAACTGCCGAAACACCACCCATAACTCCTTTAAAACCGTTTGGCATAAACGGAGTCCAATTATCAATATCCACATAAAAAGCACCAACAACAATGACCAAAACTATTATCACCAATTTAATCATTACCATGACATTGCTGATATTTCTGGACTCTTTTGTGCCTCTGTAGACTAAATAAGTGATTAATAAATTGATCACAACGGCTGGCATATCAAAAATTATTCTCAAGCTGCCCAGCATCGGTGCAGTTTGCCAAGCATTAAATCCTTCTCCTGCTTTATTTTCTAAAAAGGTAGAATGTGCCGATTGATAATTTATCGTGAGCCATTGTGGCAAATGAATTTGAAAAGTTTCCAACAAATTCGTAAAATAGCCACTCCAAGAAAAAGCAATATAAATGTTTCCGATAGAATATTCCATTATCAACGCCCATCCGATAATCCATGCAAATAATTCCCCAAAAGAGACGTACGCATAAGTGTAAGCACTTCCAGAAACTGGGACACGTGAAGCAAATTCGGCGTAGCACATCGCGGTAAATCCGCAGGCAATAGCACAAATAACATAAAGTATTACTACTCCGGGACCTCCCGAAAAACAGGCATTTCCTATGGCGCTAAAAGTTCCGCCACCAATGATTGCGGCAATCCCAAAAAAAGTAAGATCCCTAACTGTTAAGACCTTATGGAGTTCCGTGTGATCTCCATCACCGCCTTGCTGTAATATTGTTGTTGTTGATTTTCTTCTAAATAAACTTGAAAATGCCATATCTAAATTTTATCATTAAAAAATTAATCTATTTTTACGCCTTTTTACTTGCAGTTTGCAATAATATAAATTTTGTTCGGATATAATAATATAAAAAAAATTTATTATTTTTATTTTTAAAAAAGTCTTCCATTATTTTTGGAAAACGAAAGCCAATCAGAATTTATCTGTCTTTTAAAAAATAGTTTCTATTTCAAACAGCTCCTTAAAATTGTGATCGGATGCAATGCTTTTCTAGTGGTTCCATCAAAAATTTGATGACGGCAACTGGTTCCTGCAGCTGCAATTATGGTTGAGGGCGATGTAGTTCTAATTTTAGGAAATAAAGTATCTTCACCCATTTGCATGCTGATATCATAATGTTCTTTTTCATATCCAAAAGAACCTGCCATACCACAACAACCCGAATTATAAATGGTAACCGAACTGTTTTTGGGCACATTCAACATCGCAAAAGTCGCTTCCATGGTACTCAATGACTTTTGATGACAGTGTCCATGAATTTTTATTGTTTTCGCCTCCTCGGAAAATTGTTCTGCATTAATTTTACCTTTTGTAATCTCATTTTTAAAAAACTCTTCAATCGTAAATACATTTTTGGCTAATTTTTCGGCACTTTCTTTATCATCGGCCAATCGAATGTATTCGTCTCTAAATGTCAATATCGCCGAAGGTTCTATTCCTATCAAAGGAAAATCTGCAGTAATATAATCCGAAAAAACGGCAACATTTATATTCGCAATTGCTTTTGCCTCTTCAAGAAAACCTTTAGAAATAAAAGCTCTTCCACTTTCTTCATGATCCACCAGAATCACCTCGTATCCTAATGTTGTCAGTAACTCGTACGCATCGATTCCAACCGAAACATCATAATAATTAGTAAATTCATCACAAAACAAACATACTTTTCCGTTTACAAAAGAATCACTTGGCGCTTGATTCCAATTTTTTTCATACCATTTTCGAAATGTCTTTGCAGCCAAAAGCGGCACTTGTCTTTTGGCAGCAATTCCCATACTTTTTTTTACAAAGGGCAAGTTCATCATGAAATTCGTAAACTTTGGAGTGATACTTCCCAGTCCATTCAATTTCGCATTAAAAGCAAACACTTTATTGCGCCATGAAAATCCATTTGCTTTTTGGTAGTGGTACAAAAACTCCGATTTTAAAGCGGCTACATCCACATTACTCGGACATTCGCTGGCACAGGCTTTACAACTTACACACAATTCAAATACCTTATACAATTCTTCGTGGTCGAATTTATTGTCTTTTTCTGAATGCGTCAAATATTCTCGCAGCGCATTGGCTCTGGCGCGCGTCGTATCTTTTTCATTTCGGGTGGCGCGATAACTGGGACACAAAGTCCCACCAGCCGAAGGTAATTTTCTGCAATCACCCGAGCCATTGCATTTTTCCGCAGCACGCAAAATCCCCATACTATCCGAGAAATCCTGAATTGTTTGTATTTCCGGTTCCACTCTGCCCGCTTTCACCCGAAGGTTTTCATCCATTTTGAAAGCATTTACAACTTTACCTACATTCAAAATAGTATTAGGATCAAAGGCAAGTTTAATTCGTTTTAACAATTCATAATTCTGTTCCCCAATCATGAAAGGTAAAAACTCGCCTCGTACAATTCCGTCGCCGTGCTCCCCACTCAAGGATCCTCTGTATTTTTTTACCAAAATAGCTACTTCGGTAGCAATGTTCCTAAATTGATGTAGTCCTTCTTTGGTTTTCAAATTTAAAACTGGACGCAAATGCAATTCTCCTGCACCGGCATGCGCATAATAAATGGCACTCTGTCCGTGACGTTCCATCATAGCGGAGAATTCGGCAATATAATTGGGCAAATCGCTCAACTCAACAGCGGTATCCTCAATAGAATCAGCGGCTTTATTATCACCCACAATACTTCCTAAAAGTCCGAGACCTGCTTTTCGCAATTCATTTATTTTATCAATATCTGCTCCGTAAATTTTTGGCAAAGCATATCCGAAATTGTTTCTTTCTAAATCAGCAATCAAATCATTAGCTTGTATCTCGGCATCTTCCATACTGTTATGCGATGCCACTTCGAGCATAATAACCGCTTTGGGTTCCCCTTGAATAAAAAATCTGTTTTTGGCTTGCTCTCTGTTGGTTTTGGTGCAATTCAAGATCGTGTCGTCCATCATTTCGCAGGTGTACAAATGATGTTTCATTGCGGTAACAACAGCTTCTAAACTTTCCTGAATGGTATGAAAATGAGCCACAACCATAACATTATACGTTGGTGGTAGATGATCTACTTTCAAGGTAATTTCAGTGGTAAAAGCAAGCGTTCCCTCGCTTCCGCAAAGGAGTTTTCCTAAATTTATAGTGTTTTCGGTTCCTCCAAAGAGTTCCGATTTCAATACTAAATCTATTGCATAGCCTGTATTTCGTCTGTGGATTTCTGGTTTTGGAAATTCCTTTATAATCTCCTTTTGATTTTCTGTATTCGAAAGTTCCTCATAAATGGTCTTGTAGATCGAACTTTCGAGCGTGTTCCCTTTTGTTTTTTCAATGAATTCAGCAGAAGTTATTTCTTTAAATATTGCCGAAGTCCCGTCGCTTAAAACCGCTTTGATTTCCACTATTTTATCGCGGGTAACTCCATAACGTATCGATGTGGTTCCCGACGAATTATTGCCTACCATTCCTCCCATCATACAGCGATTTGAGGTCGAAGTATTGGGTCCGAAAAATAATCCGTGTTCTTTTAAATATAAGTTTAGTTCGTCCCGAATAACTCCTGGCTGCACCGTAACTGTTTTATTTATAGGATCAAAAGCGATAATTTTAGTAAAATGTTTTGATACATCTACTATAATTCCAGAACCTACTGTTTGTCCTGCTAAGGAAGTTCCCGCAGTTCTGGGTGTGATAGAAATCTTATTTTTTGCTGCAAAGCGAATAATTTTGACAATATCCTGCTCTGTTTTTGGAATTGCAACAGCAAGTGGCACAATACGGTAAGCTGACGCATCTGTAGCATACAGTGTTTTATGAAGGTCATCATGTAAAAGAATTCCTTCTAATGATGCAGCTAAATCTTTTAGTGGAGGCAAGTTGGACATTGGCAATAAGATAACTTTAGATTTCACAAATATAAATATATACTGTATCACATGTACCGAAATCAAATAAGAAAAAGAGAAAAAAATAGCTTGCAATATTTACTTAATAAAATACCAACTACGGAAACCTATATAAAAATTGGCAAAGAAATTGAATAATCAAAATAAGTTGAATTTTAAAATCATTTTGTCACATCAATTTCACTAAAAAAACTATTTTTGAATACTTTATATAAAATGACTTTCATGAAAAATTATAAGCATCCCTTTTTACTTTGTGCATTTCTTTTCTTTGCCTTTTGGAATAGCAATGCGCAAGTTTTAACGCCTAATCCTAAAAATGAATTTAGAGCCGTTTGGATTGCTACTGTGGTTAATATTGACTGGCCAAAAACCAGTAAAGATGATGTTGCCAAACAAAAGGCAGATTATTTGGAGATTTTAGATACTTATAAAAAACTAAATTACAATGCGGTAATTGTTCAAATAAGAAGTGTTGGTGATGCTTTTTATCCCACAAAATTAGCACCTTGGTCTCGTTTTTTGACTGGAAAAGAAGGTCAAGCTCCGCAACCGTATTACGACACTTTAGCTTGGATGATTGCGGAAACGCATGCACGTGGCTTTGAATTTCATGCCTGGATGAATCCGTATCGCGCTACGATGGACTATAATACAGCTATTTTAAGTCCAGAACATGATTATTACAAACATCCGGAATGGATGATTAAATATGGTGGAAAATACTATTACAATCCTGCCTTGCCTGAAGTTCAAAAACATTTATTGAATATTGTTGACGAAGTAGTGCAAAACTACGATATCGATGCGGTACATTTTGATGACTATTTTTATCCTTATAAAGTTGCTGGCGAAAAGTTTAATGACATCGCTGCCTATGACAAATATAATAACGGGATGACTGTTGAAGATTGGCGCCGTTCTAATGTTAATACTTTTGTCAAAGAAGTTTCGGTTTCGATCAAAAATATAAAACCTTGGGTGCAATTTGGAATTAGTCCTTTTGGTGTTTGGCGCAACAAATCAGTAGATCCAAAAGGTTCAGATACAGAAGCGGGACAAACTAATTATGACGATTTGTTTGCAGATCCTATCGCTTGGATGGAAAACAAATGGATTGATTACCTCGTTCCACAATTGTATTGGAGCATGGATCATCCTAAAGCATCCTATTCGAAATTATTGCGTTGGTGGTCCGAAAACTCGACTAATACCGCAATTTACATTGGAAACGGAAGTTATAAAATCAATGCCGATTCTGATAAAAGATGGAATAACCCAAGTGAAATCCCAAACCAAATTGACTTAACAAGATCCTACAAAAACGTGCAAGGCAATGCCTTTTTTAGTGCTAAATCATTTGTGAATAAGAATCAAAGCGTTACCAAATTACTTTCTGAAAACCAGTACAAATATCCAGCTCTGCCAACGGTGGTGCCAAATAATGTCAAGAAAATAGCGATCACCCCTACTGTAAATTCGATTTTGACAGATCCAATTTCATCCCGATTTAATGTAACTTTTCCTGTACTCAGCAAAGTGCGCTACGTGATGGTATATGGTTCTAAATTTAATTCAAAAATTGATGTAAACAATCCCAGCCATATTATTGACAAAATAGCTTTTAAGGAAAACACTAATATTGTAGAAGTGATAATCCCTACTTACAAACTAGACAAGAATACTACCTGTGCCATTACATTCATTGATTTTTATGGTAATGAAAGTGACGCAACTTTAGTGAACTTTACGCTATAAAATTTAACCGAATTTAAAACGCTTCAAATGAAAACAGACAATAGCCCTTGGTATTGGATTCCCGTTTTAAACTTTGCATCTGGTTTACCCTATGCCATTATTATTTCGGTATCGGTCCTTATGTATAAAAATTTAGGGATCAACAATGAAGATATTGGTATATACACCAGTTTACTGTATTTACCGTGGGTAATCAAACCATTATGGAGTCCATTTATTGATTTGTATTCGACTAAAAGAAAATGGTTTTTAAGCATGCAAATGCTTATTTCCCTCGCTTTTTTAATTGTAGGTTTAACGATTCCATTGAGCAATTTTTTTGTAATAAGTTTAGCTGTTTTTTGGGTTGCCGCATTTGCTTCAGCGTCAAATGATGTGGCTAGTGACGGATTTTATTTAATGGTTTTAGAAAAAGACCAACAATCTTTTTTTCTAGGAATTCGAAGTACTTTTTACAGACTTTCCATGCTTACAGGAAACGGACTAATCGTTGTTATTGCCGGTTATTTGGAACAAGAATATGGTGATAAACAAAAAGCTTGGTCGTACACAATGGTGATAGTTGGGTTGATCATGACCGTAATTACAATTTATAATTATTTTTCGACTCCAAAAATAGAATCAATAATCGTAGAAACTAAAGCGGAATCTGTTTCAAGTAAAAGTTTCGGAGCCGTTTTTGCTACTTTTTTTCAAAAGAAACAAATAGGTTTAGTTTTGGCTTTCATTCTGTTATTCAGACTAGGGGAATCTCAATTGTTAAAAATGCTGACTCCTTTTTTAATAGATCCAATAACTGCTGGCGGAATGGGTTTAACAACGCAGGATGTTGGCGTTATTTATGGTACTTTTGGCGTACTTTCACTTACTATTGGTGGAATTTTAGGAGGTATTGTCATTTCTCGAGATGGATTAGGAAAATGGATGTTACCCATGATTTTAGCCATGCACTTGCCCATAATAGGATTTATTTTACTATCTCATTTTCACCCAGGTTCCGTTTTCTATATTTATGCAACTGTTATTGCAGAACAATTTGGTTACGGTTTTGGTTTTGCCGCTTTCATGATGTATTTAATTTATGTGGCCGATGGGGAATCAAAAACGTCTCATTATTCGATCGCAACCGGATTTATGGCTTTAGGAATGATGCTCCCGGGAATGTTGAGTGGTTATATTCAAGAATATCTGGGGTATGGAAATTTCTTTATTTGGGTGTTTTTGGCAACTATTCCAGGGTTAATTTTATCACGCTTTTTGATTTTTCCTACCGATTTTGGTAAAAAATCAGAACAAGAAAAAACAAATTAGCTTTTTTAAATATATAAGTTTATTTAAATAATTTTCTCATTAAACAACTGTTTTTCACAACCCTTTTATGTAATTTATTATTCTGTATAATTTGACTTACATGACTTATATGTTGAAAATAAGTATCATATTCCTTTCAAAATGACTTTAGAACAAAAAATAGGACAATTTTTCTTTCCAGCAGTTTTCATCAATGATACCGAAGAAAACATTCAAGCTATGGAGCGCTTAATTAAAGAATACAATATAGGTGGATTGACTTTTTTTCATAGTCGAGCCAGCGCAGCAACCAATTATGAAACCAAGAAAAAAATACTATTAAATGATGATAGTTGTCTGCGTTTAAAAGAACTCATCATTCGATACCAGAATTGTGCTCCTACTCCATTATTAATAAGTATTGATGCCGAATGGGGATTAGCCATGCGTGTCGAAAAAACACCGCAATATCCGTATGCCATTACACTTGGTGCCTTGCCCGAAAGTGAAAAAAAATTGGTTTATGAAGTAGGGAAACAAATAGGTTTAGACTTAAAATCAGTGGGGATTCATTATAATTTAGCGCCTTTAGCAGACATTAATAACAATCCGAATAATCCCGTTATTGGATACCGTTCTTTTGGACAAAACAAAGAAAAAGTGAGTGATTTTGCACTGGAATATCTTCGAGGATTGAATGATTCTGGCGTTTTAGGTTGTCTGAAACATTTTCCCGGACACGGCAATACAAACGTCGATTCTCATTTAGGATTACCTGTTTTAAAAGAAACTCTCGAAGAATTAGTAGCCAATGAATTAGTTCCTTTTATAAAAGGAATTGAGTATAATGTCGATTCGATTATGATTGGTCATTTGGCCGTTCCCGCTTTAAACGAGGGAAAAGATACTTCGGCGACTTTGTCAAAATCCGTTATAGAAACGCTTTTGCGAAAGCAATTAGGATATGATGGTTTAGTGATTTCGGATGCGTTAAACATGCACAGCGTATCTAAACTATACGATCAAAAAGGGCAACTGGAATGGGAGGCTTTTAATGCAGGAAATGATGTGTTGTGCTTTGCCGAAAACGTTCCCGAAGGAATTCAGGCAATTTTAAAAAATGCAACTCCTGAAAGAATTGAAGCAAGTTTTGAACGCATTTGGAAATGCAAGCAGAAAGCCGGAATTACAGATGGAAATCTAATTTTACCAAACCTTTCCCAGAATCACTTTGATTTTGAAACTACTTCGAAATTAAATTTAAAAATTGCTCAAAACTGTTTGACTAAAATCAGAGAGAACCACAATACGGTGACCGTTTTTGATGCAAAAAATAGAGAAGATTTAGCAAAATTAAGCATCTATAAAAGCACTGATACAGTATTTTTTAAAACCTTATCTGCTGCTTTGCCTTCTCCTGAATTCAGCTATGATGGTGGTCAAACTGATACTCTCGAGGAACTTGAACAAAGCCTATCTAGATTTGATACTATGGTAATTTCTTTATTTGTACCAAAGGCTAAACCTTTGAATAATTTTGATATTGATGATGCAATTCTTCAATTTTTAGGCAATTTATTTACTACTAAAAAATGTATTTTATATGTTTTTGGGAATCCATACGTCTTACAAATCATACCAAATCTAAATAAAATATCAGGAATTGTACAAGTATATCAAGATTTTCCAGAATTTCAAGAAGCCGCGGCAGAGCAACTTTTGGAAAACATAAAATGCGAAGGAACTCTGCCTGTAGTGGTTAACCACTTATAAGTAATAGTTTTAAATCGTTTAAATATCACAGTATAGTAACTCCCTATTTTGAAATAAGTATTTATAATCAAATACTAAATTAATTCATCTTTTGTATACCTACTTTTGCACCATCAAAAAAATAATTTAAAAAGTAAATAAAAATGTCATTAGTAGGTAAAAAATTTCCAAGTATTGCAGTAGACGCTATCTCTGAAATGGGTGATAATTTAAAAATCAACATTTTTGAAGAAGCTGTAAATAACAACAAAAAAGTACTTTTGTTTTGGTACCCAAAAGATTTTACATTCGTATGCCCAACTGAATTGCATGCTTTTCAAGCTGCTTTACCTGAATTCGAAAAAAGAAATACACTAGTAATTGGTGCCTCTTGTGATACCAACGAAGTGCATTTTGCTTGGCTGAATACAGCAAAAAATAACGGTGGAATTGAAGGTGTTACCTACCCAATTCTAGCTGATACTAACAGAAACTTATCTAACATCTTAGGAATTCTTGATATCGATTCAACTGAATATTCTGAAGAAACTGATTCTATCATTATCGAAGGTTCTAATGTAACTTTTAGAGCGACTTACCTTATTGACGAAACTGGAAAAATTTTCCACGAAAGTGTAAACGATATGCCATTGGGTCGTAACGTAAACGAATATTTACGTATGGTTGATGCGTACACACACATTCAAGAAAAAGGAGAAGTTTGTCCTGCAAACTGGGAAGCTGGGAAAGAAGCCATGAGTGCTGATAGATTGAGCACTGCTGAATATTTAAGTTCAAACTAAAACAATATCAACTTTAATAGCAATAATTAATTTCAATATTACAAATTGGCTACGGATTTTGCTATTGAATTTTTAAAATTAAAAAATATGTTAATCGAATTAACCGAAGACACGTTACAAGATTTAATCGCGAAAGAAGAAAAAGTAGTTGTCCAATTTTCGGCATCATGGTGCGGCAATTGCCGTATTATGAAACCAAAATTCAAAAAATTAGCTTTAGAAAACGAAACAATTACTTTTGCACTTGTTGATGCAGAAAACTTTCCTGAATCAAGAAAATTAGGTAATGTGAGCAATTTACCAACTTTTGCCACTTTTGTAAATGGCAAATTGGTTAATGAAACACAAACCAACAAGCAAGAAGTACTAATTGAATTGGTAAATGAAATTGTTTAATACTTTCCTAGTTTAAAGTTGTTTGACTTCACAAATAAGTTATGTACAAAAGCAATTCAAAACTTTAAACATTAAATTTAAAAATATAATGAAATTACCTGTAATCAAACATTTAACGCAGTTTATCGAAGAAAACGACGAAGACTACATCATAGAAACAATCGAAGTTCTAGAGGCTATGACTGAAATTGCATCACTTAAAGACGAGGAATTAGATGTTATTGGAGAATTAATTTCTAATATGTACGGCGCTCTAGAAGTGAATAAGTTGGTTAAAACTGGTACCGACAAAAAAGAAGCGTTAAACACTTTTATGAAACGCGTTCTAGGTTCTATTGATAAATAAATTACAATTCAAATATTATAACGCACTCCAATCCGAGTGCGTTTTTTGCATTTAAAATAAATGAAATTATAATCCTGGATTGCAATAAAAAAATTGTTTAGCTAAAGTTGTTTTTAAGTAGTAAGGATTTTTTATTAAAGTTTATAATACCATTTTTTTAGTACAGCCAGAGCTAGTTTTTCTGGCGGAGTATAATCAACAGTATTCTTTTTGTCTTTATAGTACGGATCAGTATGCCATTTCCAAGCATAAACTCCATCAAACCAACCTTTTTTGGTAAGCGTTTAAAACAAGGATTCATATCCATTGGCTTGTGCTAAATTATTAATTCCCTTTTTACTTTTAATCCAAGGCTCTTTTGCAGCTTAATCAAAATTTTTAAATCCGAACTCCGTAAAAATTATTTTCTTATTCGTTTTTGCTTGTAATTTTTCCATTTTTAAAATGTGTTTTTGCCAAGACTTATTGATTTAGCAACCGTTGTAGTTATGCCCTCAAACAAGGGAAAGTACGCATCAATCCTTATATAATCTGCTTGATTCCAAAAAGGAACCATATCAAAATCGTCCCAGTTGGCCGCATACGTAATGGCTGAAATTTAATGTCGTGTTTTAGTAAAACACTACATTTATTTACCACAGATTTCACAGATTAGCAAAGATTAAATCGATATGTAATTTCAAAAATCTTTTTAATCTTTCCAATCTGTGGCAAAAACTCTTATTAATAATTGCGACAATATCTTTCTTGCTACTTATTTATTAAAACTTCACTTTTTTTGGAAGGTCCCCTAAAAATTGGCATTCCGTTTTATTTATGATTTAAGTATACTAAAAATTTTAAACGGCGTTTTCCTCATCTCATTAATTACGACAAAAGCAACAACAACATATTCTATAGCAATTAGCCACAAATTCTCTTTAAATCCAGTATTAGAGTACGTGTAATAGCTTACAACAACCATTAAACTCCAAACAATTGGAAATTTAAATTTTGTAAAAACACTAATTAAAACAAGATTAATAATGTACCAAGGATGTACTGTTGTAGCCGTAAAAAAGTAAATGCTCAACACAAGCAAAAAACTTTGAAACAAATTTAAGGTTGTCTTATTTTTTCCAAAAAAGGACTGAAATACAATAAAAACAATCATCAAGACAGGAATTACTTGACCGTGGCTTTGAATAATATTGTACCCTTTACAATAATAACCTATCGCTCTAATAATGTAATAAATACTGGCATTAAACTCAAAATTAGTAAACCACAAACCAATAGTTTTAGAGTAATTCGAAATCAATTCACCAGAAAAAAATGGGATGAAAAGCAAAATATTTATTCCGATTATAATTCCGTAAAAAGCAAAACTTTTTTTCCATCCTAATTTTTGAAAAAACAAAGGCAATAACAGTAATGGCAATAGTTTTGTAGAAATTGATAATGCCATTATTAAAGCTGCTACCCTCCATTTGTTCTCCTGCAGTAAATAGATACTCCAAATGAAAAAAAAGAGCATTACGCCCTCAAAATGCAAATTACCGGTTAGTTCTATAATGACCAACGGATTTAATAAAAACCAAAATATGCGGTGTCTTTCTAATCCTAACTTTTCTAATAATTTGCTGCCAAAATACAAAGTTCCAAAGTCGGCTACAATGATGATTGTTCTCAAAACTATTGTTCCACCTAGAATAGAATGATTACTGAGAAAACCAGCCACTACAAAAAATAATTGATTGACAGGTGGATAATTAGAAAAATGAGATGCACTTAAATTACCCATTGCCCCTACTAATTCGTGTGCTTGTGACAGTGTGAAATTTGGATCTAAAATTAAATCCTTGGGAAGGTTTGTAAATGGGTTTAGTCCCGATAAAATAAGACGGCCATCCCAAATAAACCGATAAAAATCTTGTGATAAATTGGGTAAACTAAAAATAAAAAGTAATCGAAACAGTACCGAAATTAAAATTAAGAAATTAAAATTATTCTTTTCTGTTTGAATAATTTTGTAAGTAAAAAAAAAGAGTAATCCAAAAGAAAATAGTAAGGCAAGAAAATCAGTTCTTTCTAAAAAGTAAGCAATGTGCGCATATAGAAATACACTGCATAAAACATGTAATTTAGTTGCATTGTTGGTTTGCATCATTAGAGTTCTATAAAACATAAATGGACACGAAAGAGAGAAATAGATTCATTGCACAAAGTGATATGATTAATTTTAATATTTATCCATTTTAAAAAAATAAAGGTATTAAGATGAATTCTATTTTACAAAATAGATATCGTTAATTCAATTTAAAAGAATCTCAAATATATTTTTTTAAATGAATATACAAACTCCCTAAATTTTTATTTTTTCGTCTTAAAAATCTATAAAATTAGTCTGTAATTTGGATGGATTTGATAAAAACATATCCATATCCAATGGAAAGCATCAAATGAAATGGTAACAAACCATAATCATTCAAGCGAATACCACTATAAATTCCGAAAAGAAAATAAATTAAAAGTAATCCCTCTATGATGATATTTTTAGATACTTTTTTGGAGATATAAGTATTCTGTTTCCATTTATCTTTTAAACTTTCAATATTGAATTTTGGCGTTCGAACAAACTCACTTTTTTTACCCCAAAGACCCTCTAAAACTGCCACGGTGTTATGAAATGAGAAACCCATAGCAATACTATAAAAAGTAAAAAACAAACCAATATATTTGAAAAAATTAGCGATGCCCCCACCGTGAATTTTTTTGAAAGTAAACCAATAACAAGTAAAAAATACTAGTGAGGTGAAAACAAAAAACGCCAATACATTAAAGAAAACAGCTAATTGTGGATATTGATTTTTAATGAATACTACAGGAACACTCAATACTGCCATTAAAAATATAAACAAAAACATGGAACTATTGAGTAAATGCAATAGACCATGAATTTTTGTTTTAACCGAAATATTTTTTGAAGTGATCACGCGCCAATTCATTTTTCTAAAATTCTCAGCACCTCCTTTGTTCCAACGAAATTGCTGTGAACGCGCAGCACTTATTATAACCGGTAATTCAGCCGGAGTAACTACATCGATCAAATATTTAAATTTCCAATTTTTTAGTTGTGCTCTATAACTCAGATCTAAATCTTCGGTTAAGGTATCGCTTTCCCAATTTCCGGCATCAATGATGCATGCTTTGCGCCATACTCCTGCTGTTCCATTAAAATTAATAAAATGCGATTTTGAATTTCGTCCTACCTGTTCTAATATAAAATGAGCATCTAATGCAAAGGCTTGAATTTTGGTCAATATGGAATAATTTCGATTTAAATGCCCCCAGCGAGTTTGTACAACACCAATAGTTGCATCCTTAAAGTAAGGAATTGTTTGTAGTAACCATTCTTTTTGTGGAACAAAATCAGCATCAAAAACAGCAATAAATTCGCCTTTTGCAGTCACTAAACCCTCTTTCAAGGCTCCTGCTTTAAAACCGATACGATTAGACCTTGTAATCAGTTTTATATCTAACCCTTCAGATGATAAACGATCAACTATTTTTTTGGTGTCAATTATACTTTCATCAGTACTATCGTCCAAAACTTGAATTTCTAATTTGTCTTTTGGGTAATCCAGTTCTGCAATAGTAATAAGCAACCTTTCAACAACATACTTTTCATTATAAATAGGTAATTGAATCGTAACTGCTGGGATTTCAGCAGGAATAGTAAAATCAAATTGTATAGATTTGTCCGTTTTTTTTTGATTTTTTAAATAATTAATCAACAAATTCAGTTGCGAGAAACCATAAAAAAACAGCAGTAAAATAGCCAAGCAATATAAGGTAAGAATGATGTAAGAAAGTTGCAGCATATTATTTGAAAGCGTATTTAAAAATCCAACCTATAATTTTAATTCCAGCCATGATAGTACCTTTTACAGTTCCTGATACTTTTGATACACCAATCCGATTTTTATATCGAACGGGTATCTCCATATATGAAATACGTTTGCGCAAGACTTTTAATTGCATTTCTACTGTCCAACCATAAGTTTTATCTTGCATGCCAAGATCAACAAGAGTATTGTATTTTATGGCTCGGAAAGGTCCTAAATCAGTGAATTTTGAACCAAAAAAAAGTTTCATCAGTACAGTAGCTAATTTATTTCCAAAAATTTGTTGTGGAGTCATAGCACCACTTTCCCTTAATTCAGGAACTCTTGCACCAATAACAAAATCAACTGTGTTACTAAGTATCGGGTCTATTAGTTTGGTTAATTCTTCAGGATAGTCAGAATAGTCACCGTCTAAAAAAACAACTATGGTAGGTTTAACATCTTGTTGAGAAATATATTCAAGGCCTTTTAAACAGGCATAACCATATCCCTTATTATTTTCAGATAATACAGTGGCTCCAGCATTTTGAGCCACTGCGATTGTATTATCTGTTGATTTATTACTAATTACAATGATTTCAGATACATAGTTAGGAATCTCATTAATAACATTTGCTATCGCTTTTTCCTCATTGTAAGCAGGTATAATTACTTTTATTATATTCATTATTGTCTATCAGGGATTGTCACTTTTATAAGCCGCAATTGTATTCCATTCTTTTATTTTTAATCCTGCTTTGTAGCGCGCGGCTTTTATTATTTGACCATTTTTATAGAAAATACTAAGTCCCTCTTCTACATTATTTTTAAATTCAACTTTTTTTAATATTTCACCTTTACTGGTGTAGAATAACCACCACTCTATTTTTTTATTTTCGGCAAAATGGCCCTCTTCTTTTTTACTCCCGTTTTCATTGTAAAAAAACCAATAATCATTTTTTTGATTTTGTTGAAGCCATCCCTCGGACTTCATTTTACCATTTTTATAATAATTTTTCACATACGTTTTTGGTCCTGAAACAGAAATAAAGCAGAGAAAAATTATTATAAACGCGGACTTAATCATTTTTTTAATTATTAGGTAACCTAACTATATTTTATAGAAAGGAGTTATATCTTATTTAATGACCAATCAAAATCATACGTTTGAACGGTTAGTTTATTGTCTATTTTTTTTTCTAAAAAAAGATTGATAAAATCGATTTCATTAAAATAGTTAACAGCAAAATCTTTCTTGTACCATTCAAATATTTTTGACAATTCGATCACTTTAGTATCTTTATTTATAAAAAAGTAATTTTTAGAATTTATCACAAGAGTAGCTCGCGCTTTTATTTGCTCCTCAATTGTAGCTGGCAAATAAGCAGTGTTTAATAGTGGGGCTCCACCATTTGCAGCACTTGACAAAGTAAAGTGTATCGCAGGATCAAAAAACAAATCTCTTAAAATTACATTTTCAATATCATCAAGTGTTAATTCTTGTTTTCCTACCACAAATGTGTTAACAGTAAAAAATCCAGGAATTGTTTCAACAGATGCTATTGGAAATTTATCAACCACACCTTTAATCACTTGAAGATTATAAACGTTAATCCAAAATGCTTTTGCAACTTTTTTATCGCTAAACTTTGTATCAAGTTTTGCAATATTTTCTAAAATATAAATTAATTCCCCAGGACTTTTTTTGATTTTAAAATAATCAACTTTCCCATCAGCTGCCACATTTTTCTTTAAAAACTCTGTCGCTTGTTCAAAAAATAATTCTGTAGTTTGAGCCTCAGCAATTAATGTTAAGCCTAAAAAACAAAGTGTTAATACAATCTTTTTCATTTTAAATTCATTTTTATTTATTGGTTATTAAATCCATTAATTTAAAATCATTTCCTAGTAAAATCTCATTAGAATTGATTCTGCCTGCAGGCGTGTCATTTTCTAATTTTAATACTCCACGCGGGCAAACTGCTGAACAGACTCCGCAACCTACACAAGAAGAACGAACGATATTTTCTCCTTTTTGTGCATAACTGCGGACATCAATTCCCATTTCGCAATAGGTAGAACAGTTACCACACGAGATACACTGTCCCCCGTTTGTTGTTATTCTAAATCTTGAGAACAATCGTTGTTGCAATCCTAAAATCGCCGCCATCGGACAACCAAAACGGCACCAAACACGGTTGCCTAAAATTGGATAAAATCCAACTCCAATAACGCCACTAAATGCTGAACCAATTGCAAATCCATACCATTCTCTCAATGAATTACTGTCAAAAAATAGAATATTTTGATTACCAGAAAAATAATTTAGCAGCAAAGATATAATAATTATGACTACTAATGAAACCATCGTGAAAATAGCATCTGTATCCATATCATTTCTTTTGAAAATATACAAAAGCGATGTAAATACACCCAAAAATAACACAATTCCTATTGTAAATTGATCTTTTGTTATGAAGCTCATTCCTGGGTTATTGGATAAAAAAGTGAAAATTACAGCAATAGTAATAACAAAAGAAAAAACTAATATAGTATGTATCATCCAGCGCTCTATTTTCCATGAGGTTACAGTTTTACTTGACAAATGTCTAAAACTATCTCCCGCTGTTTCAGCAAGGCCACCACAACCGCAAACCCAAGAGCAATACCAGCGCTTTCCATAAAAATAGGTAAGAATTGGTGAGATAATAAAAATCATAGCAATACCAAAAATCAGCATGAACATTCCTAAATTCCCTCCTTCAAGCATATTTTTTAAATGCCAATCATTAAAGAAATAATAATTAAGAGGCCACATGTTTTTCAAATCTTTTGCAAAATAAGCTTTCTCAGGATTTAATTTTTCTAAAATTTCAGGAATTAAAAATGCAAATCCCAATTGAAAAAACATGACAGAAATTGTACGTACTAATTGATATTTATTGTGGCGGTATTTTAGAATAAATTTATATCCCAATCCTAAAATTGCTACTGTATACAGTGTTCCATATACAAACCATTGACTGGCTGCTTTTCCATTTAATACAAAACTTAAAGGATCGAAAAAACCAACTATACCGGTATTTTTTCCACCACTTTGATTGAGTCCCAAATATTTGGGGAACCAATATAAAGCAATGTAGAATGCAGTCAATATAATTCCAATCATCCAAGCCCAACTCCCTTTACTAGTTAGGCTTTGATGCCATACACCGTTGTTTTTTATACCTTCGGGTTGGTTTAGATACGTTCTATTTGCATAAATAATAATTCCTGTTAATACCGCCAGAATTGATCCTGTAAGCCACATCGCTTTATTGGGAAATGATATATTGAACAAAGCAAGTGTCATAATAAACAGACCAATTAATCCAAGTGTAATGCTCAATTTTTGAACAACATCCATTTGTATGTTTTCATGAGAAGCGATCGATATAATTTTACTTGATTGGCTCATATTATTTTACGGTGGCAAATTGATTATTAAATTGTTTTTGAATTTCGTGGTTGTGAGACGTAAATAATTCAGGATCGAAATTAGCTTTTGATAAATTTCGAATGACATAATCTACCGATTCCTTATTATTCAAAACAGTGTCAAAAAATTCATGACGCATGCGTATTCCAAAGGTATTTATGCCTAAAAAAATTCTACTTTCCTTGTCAAATGAAATTCGGACTGCTTTTTTTCCAGAAGCATGTTCCCAGTAAAAATGCTCTTCGTTTTCTTTGGCTGTGGCCCATACCCACCCATACGTTTGATATTCAATATCTAAAAATTTTGCTGAATTGAACCAGTTTCCAGGCTTGTATGCTGTAGGTGTTCCTGTTAATGTTTGTGCTAATACTTCGCCCATCATCCGCCCGGTGTACCATACAGCTTCAATAGGTCGTCTCAAACCTATTGCTTCGCGTTGCTCAGCACAATCACCAATCGCGTATATATTTTGGACATTCGTTTCCAGAAACTGATTCACTTTTATTCCTTTTCCTAACTCGATTCCAGAGTTTTTAAGGAAATCAATATTTGGCGAAACGCCAGTAGTTAATCCTACCAATTGACAATTAATAGTTTCACCTTGATCCGTAATTACAGCTTTTACATGACCATTTTCATCTGAAATAATTTCAACTAAATTTGTTTCTAATTTTAAATCGATATGATGTTCTACTATATGGCGATTAATCATTTGGCTTTCGCCGAAAGGCAAAACTCCACCCCAAAATGTTTTTTCACGAACCAAGAAAGTAACTTGAATATTGCGAGACCGTAACATTTCGGCTAACTCAATACCGATCAATCCTCCACCCACTATTACGGCATGTTTAGTTGTAGGTGCCCATTTCTCTAATGCTTCTAGATCCTGTTTATGATAAAATCCTGTTACACCTTGTAAATCCTGCCCAGGCCATCCATTTTTATTCGGGACTGATCCTGTTGCTAGCACTAACTTATCATATTCAATCTTTTCATTACCGTTTAAAACGATTGCTTTTGAAGCTGGTTCTACAGCAGTAACGTATCCTTCAATAAGATTAATTTTGTTTTTTTTCCAAAATTGATCTTCATACGGTTGTGTATGCTCAAATTTCATATGTCCCATGAAAACATACATCAATGCAGTTCTAGAAAAGAAAAATTTATTTTCAGAGGAGATGATCGTAATCTCTGAATTACTTTTTTTTCTAATGTGACGTGCCAGTGTAACTCCAGCAATTCCGTTACCAATGATGACAATATGTTCCATATAAAATGAATATGCTTGTTATGATTTAAAAAATGCTTTTTTAATTTGTTTTAAAAATAGAATATTTTCGATAAAAATGATTGATTTTGTTTAAAAGTATTCAATTTTAAACTAGTCTAATCAATTTTGGATTTTAAGCAAGTACCTATTAATAAACTTTAAAATCCTATATTTCAATTTAAAAAATGAAATTAAATTATCATTCTAATGAAGGCAACAAATTATATTCGAAATTTTAACCTTTAAAAAAATAACAGTTGCAAAACTAATTTTACAACTGTTACTTTTAGGTTACCATTAAAGACATTTAGTATTAGTTTACAAAATGCAATTAAGGTACTAAAACTTTATCAATAACGTGAACTATACCGTTCGTACATAGAATATCAGGGATAACCATGTTGGCTGGAGTTGCAGTTCCATTACTTTTCACTGTAAATGTTCCATTCGCAAAAGCACTGTACGTTAGTGTTCCTCCACCAACAGTCATTTCTGTTAAAACTGTTTGCTCTGATGTAAATTTACCTTTAACTGTACCTGTCCTACCTACTGCATGGTTTAATAAAACCGCTTGTAAAAAGGTTGGGTCAGCTGCAGATACTGCTGCCACATTTGGAAATCCTGCTGCGATGAACGCCGCGTCTGTTGGTGCATATATCGTGAAGTTTGCATCAGGATTTGATAAAGTAGCTGCTAAACCTGATCTTATGACTGCTGCAACTAAAAATGTTAGTTCTGGCTTTTTGAATACTCCTCCACTCGCAACAGCTTGTGCTGATGCAACAATATTAGCTCCAGTAGCAAGCATTACTTTATCAACCGCATGAACAGTTCCGTTACTTGCTGAAACATCTGTTATTACAATCTTAGAACCATTAATGTACTTATCACTTCCTCTACTGATGAAACGTCTTGTAAGACCTTGCAACGCTGATCCTGAAGTTCCCCCTGCCATAATTTGACTAGATGGTAAGTTTCCGTTAGAAACGTGATATAATAATGTATTAGTTAAAAACGTATTATTTAATGCGCCTAAACTACCAGCATCTACTAATCCTAATCTTGCAAAGGCATCATTTGTAGGTGCAAATACAGTAAAGTTTCCTGAAGGATCTCCTGCATTTTTGTTACTTAAAACCACCGCTACTCCACCTTGAATGGCTGCAGCCTCTAGAGTACTGAAAGCTGAATTGGTTACAGCGATATTTGCTATCGTAGGTTTTTGATCAGCATAATCGTTATCACATGACACCAACGTTGCTAATAATGTTAAGGCTAATAAAGCACTTTTTATATTTGAATTTTTCATTTGCTTAATTTAGAGTTGTTAATTAAAATTTATAAACTACTGCACCGTAAAATCCAGTCGCTTTTCCGATATTTCTACCTGCTACTAAAGTGCTAGCACCTCCAGCTAATCCAAAATCTTTATAAAGCGGAGTGTAAAGGTTCAAACCTATTTTGGTATAGTTTACTTTTGTAGCTGGGAAAAAGCCTTGAAAACCTTCTGCTAAAATATCTACACCACTTGTTGATGTTTGATTTGCTACGTAAGCATCTCCATAAAATTTAGAAGCTGCGTATCCTAATTTAAGTTCTGATGTGTAAGAGTTAGGTACATCATTTGAAGCTATATTTCCTCCAATTTGTCCTGAAGCGAAAACTCCAGAGTCCATTTTGAACATAGCTAGACCAAGAGCACTAACTGTTGTGCTTCTGTTTCCAATTGCAATAATTGATTGTAATCCTTCATCAACTTTGTAGTCTCCTAGTGGTGTTTTTAGTCCTAAAGCGCCAATCAATCTTAAGCTAGATTTACCAAAATTGTGGAAGTAAGGATTGTATTTCAAGAAAAAAGATACATCTTGAACTCCGCTTCTACTGTTTGAATAGTTTAAGTTGTTTAATTGCTCCTGAGAAGCATTACCTTCAGCTGAAATGTAAGGTAAAGACAATACAACGTCTAATTGATCCGAAAGACCATAAGTTGCATACAAGTTAGTACTGTTTAACTTTACTTCGTTAAAAATTGGTACACCATCTGTTTCTTGTGGTACTAAGTAAACTTTATTATACTTTTCTGAACTTAAAGAAAGAGAAATATTTCCTTTTCCTTTACCCTGCATAAATCCGCTAATTGGACTCTGCGAAAAAGCGGTATTTACACATCCTAGTGTTGTTACTGCTAAAATTAATAATAGTTGTTTTTTAATCATAGTGTTTAAGAGTTATTTGTTTTACTTATTTTTTCATTTACGAGGGATAAATAGATTTGGTTTTAGAAAACCTAAAAAAAAATTAAAACTATTTACAAAGTACTGATATTCAATTACATAAATTGTTAAAATATTTAAAAAAAGCATTAAGAACTTCCTTCTCTGATTAAAAAAAGAGCAATTAAATGTTTTTTTTGATACAAATTTCACAAGTTTTAACAAAGTCTAGTTATAAAGCGTTTCATCAATATCTAGCATGTACTAATTTTTAAAAACTAAAAAAAAATCCTAAATTAAAAAAAACAATCAATGCAAAGAGTTTAAAAGAATAATTTACTTTTTATCGAAAGGCAACGCTATAAAATATAAAATTGAATTTTATTGAAGTCTAAAACGAGTTATATGATTCCTATTAATATCATTTTTAGATCATATATTTATCGATTGAAAAAGTTATTGCAATAAAAAAATTAATTTATATGAAAAGGCTAATCATTAAGATTCCAATTGTAATATTTGTAACTTATTTTTGCGCTTGAACTGATTTTAATCGTACTATATACGTTTAAAAAATCTATTACATCACCTTTATTCTTAAAATCGGCAGCAAACCAATCAAATATTTTTGATACTTCAATTTTGTTAGATGTGATGAGATTTTTAGTTTTATCGTTAATGAAATTTTTGGTTACTGAAACAAATTGCTTTTCCAATTTTGATTCCGTAAATGCTTCATTTAATAATTCAGGACAAGAAACCGAAGCACAATTTATGGCAAAGTGAATGCGTGGTTCATTCATCTTGCGCAGTATGTTATTTTCGATTTCTTCTAAACTGTATTTTTTCGCACCAATGGAAATGAATTTTTTGCTCCATGGATCAGCAATATCTTTAATGCTTTTAATAGGGTAATTATTTAAAATTAATTGCACCGTGTAAGCATTATATGCGTTTATCCAATACGCCAAAGTCGCATTTCTTGACCATGCTTTGGTGGGTGAATTACTTGATAATTCGTTTAAATATAATTTTAATTCTTTACTGTCTTTTTGAAAACCTCTATAGTTTACGTTTCCGTTCTCTGAAACATTTTTTTGCAATAAGGCATTCCATCTTGCATGATTGACGCCGGTAGCTTCTATAATGATAATTTTTTCATTAGTAAATTTTACGGTTTCTAAATTTGTTCCGTTTTTACCAGTAGAAAAAAATGGTAAAAAAAATAAGGACAGGAAAAACATTTTCATAGTTTCAATATTTAAAGTTATTCAGTTGGTAAAATTATTTATAAAAAATTGGTAGTCATTGTTGTTGTTTTGTAATTGCACACTATTATGATTGTAGGATTTAAACATTTTAGGACAGATATATTGTATTTAACTTACTTAACAATACTTATCAATTATGTTTTAGAAAATTATGCAGCTGCTGTTTTTTGGTTTCTTACTTCCGCAAATCCTACTTGTTATTTCACTTTTTTTATTTAAACTGTTGGCCATTATTATTTACGATAAATAATATAAATCAGTTTTAGTTAAAATACTTTTTTTTAAGAATTGTTCAACTATTGATTTAAGAATTCTTTTTAATTTTCATAAATCTTTGTCCCTTTTTTCAAATATTTACTCCAATTTTTGTTATACGTATGCACATTCTCTGTTTCGAAACCTTTATTATCAATTACTTTCCCATTATTATTTTTCCATTCAAAAATTCCACCATAAAGATTGTACACATTTTTATAACCCATTTTAAGTAGTTTTTCTCCAATTTTCTCGCTTCGAACTCCAATGGAACAATAAACAATTATGTTGGCGTTCTTATTAGGTATTGCTGCAGTAATTTTATTTTTATCGAAATTATTATAACCTACATAAAGCGCATCTTTAATATGACTTACGTTAAATTCGCTTATTTCTCTAGTGTCTAATAAAACAACCCCTTTTTTTGTCTGAAGTTCTTGCACAGTTACGTAAGTAACAGTTTTATTATTCAGTTTTTCTAATACTTTTGGTATGGTCTTTTGTCCCAAACAAAATTGGGTGGCAACTACAGATAATAGGGCAAACAGATATTTCATTTTAAGTATGTTTATACAATATCTAACATACGAAAAAAATTAGCATTCAGATAAAACTTTTTTTAAATAATAGGAATTGCAAATTTAAACTGATAAAATTAGAGTGAAGTAAAACAGAAACTCGTATTTAAAAAAAAATCGAAATGCACCAATAAGGCATGATCCAAAGGAAATCAATTTTAAGAATTAATGAATAATTTGGAAGGGTCAATCCATCAAAAATGAACAACACATTGACAAAAAATTATACTATTAAAAATAAAACTAAATTATAATTCCAATGGTGGTGTTCAATAATTTTTTCTTTGGAGTGCCATTGCATGTGTAAGATTAGCAAATTCGCTGAAAGTTTTGTTTGGATAAACCAGATGCAGCAATATAACTATAGCTGGTATCAATAATCCTGTAATTGCAAAGGCAATAGCTTTGGTCATCCAAAATAAAGCCAACAAAACCAGTAAGGGAAGTACTTTTTGAGCCTGTTGATTTTGAAAAAGAGATAATTTAACTTGATACAAAAAAGTGTTATAGCAATTGCCAGTGGTGTAATTTTTATTTTTTTACATGGTTTGCAATGGATACTTTTCTATACGATTCTTTCCTTTAAAAATGCTTGGTATTACGTTTCCAAATTTTGACCAACTCATACCATAATACAGAAGCACTACCAACTACAAAGGCAATTGATAACTGCTTAACATTCAAATGCTCAAATAGAAAAAAATCTGTCAATGGTTTTAGATACAGTAACAATCCGGTAATAGCAATTGTAATTCCTGTAATTATGAAAACCAAATTGTTTTTATATCTTAAAGTGGTAAAAATGGAATAATAAAACGACCGGTTTATTAAGGTTAAAAATACATTTGATGTTACTAAAACCATAAAAACCATTGTTCTTGTAACGTGTTCATTAAAGCCCTGATAAACCGAAAATTGATACACTGACAACGTACCTAAAGTTATTACCAATCCCTGAATTATACTCGTTGATAATTCTTTCCAATTAAAAAAAGTATTTGTAAAAGGCCTTGGTTTCTGGGTCATTGTATTCTTTTCCATGGGTTCATTTTCATACACAATAGAGCATGTTGGGCCCATTACTAATTCTAAAAATATAATATGAATTGGCGAAAAAATATTAGGATAGATCCAACCCAATGCCAACGGAATAAATACCGTAAAAATGATTGGAATGTGAATGGAAATTATAAATTGAATTGCTTTTTTTAAGTTAGTATAAATTTTCCTGCCCATGGCAACAGCATCAACCATTTTGGCTAAGTCGTCATTTATCAAAATTAATGATGCCGCTTGTTTGGCAATTTCGGTTCCTTTTTTGCCCATTGCAATACCTATATGGGCAGCTTTTAGTGCAGGACCGTCATTGACACCATCACCAATCATAGCTACAATTTCTTTATTCGATTTTAGTGCATTTATGATTTTTAGTTTTGCTTCGGGAAACATTCTAGTAAACAAATTAATTTCTAAAACTTGTTTTTTGAGTTCTTTATCTGATAATTTCATTAATTCGTCACCCGAAATACTTTTTTCATAGCCTATAAAACCTATTTGTTTGGCTATTGATGCTGTGGTTTCGGCATTGTCTCCGGTAATAATTTTTACTTTAATTCCTGCATTATAAAAATGACGCAACACAAGATGGCTGTTTTTCTTTGGCGGATCATAAAAGGCTACTAATCCGTTGAAATCAAATTGAAATTCTTGTTGGGTTTTGGGATAATTTTTTCCGTCAAAAATAGCTTTTCCAACGGCTAAGATTCGATAGCCTTCTGTTGACAATACTTTTATAGCAACTAAAATTGCAGTTTTTTCCTTTTTAGATAGTTTTGAAATGGCCATAATGGCTTCGGAACCACCTTTGGCTGCAATAATTCTTTCTCTGGCTTTATTTTCAAAAATATGTGTCATCATAGGCGGTTTCCCAGATAAAGGATATTCATGAATCAATTTAAAATCAGGTCTTTGATCTTTTTTAATACCTTTAGAGTAGATTTCGTGTAATGCTACTTCCATGGGATCAAAAGGAGCGGGTTCACTAGCCCACATAGCGGTAGCAATTAATTCTTTTTCTTCATCGGATAATTCATTTTCTACATCAGTAATTTTTTGAGATTTTAGTGTAAATATTTTTGCGAGACTCATTTTATTTTCAGTAATAGTTCCGGTTTTGTCAATACAAATAACAGTAGCACTCCCTAAAGTTTCTACAGTCTTCATTTGTTTAACAATAATTCCATTTTTCATCATTCTCCATGCACCAAGAGCCATAAATGTGGTAAAAGCAATCGGAATCTCTTCGGGTAAAACACTCATAGCAAGTGTTAATGCTTTGAGCAGACTGTCTAATACATTATGAGAATTATAAAAGTTTATAATCCAAACAATCAAAAAAACTACTGATCCTGCAATAGCCATTTTTTTTACAAAATTGCCAATCTGAATTTCTAAGGGTGTTTTTTCTTCTTGTATTTCTTCTAGACTTTTACCTATTTTACCTAATTTGGTTTCACCACCAATAGCTGTAATGGTTGCAATTGCCAGTCCGCTTACTACGGTTGTCCCTTGATAAATAGTGTTATCGTTAGTAGATTTGTCTTTGTTAACCGACATTGATTCTCCTGTAAGTATGGATTCATTTACTGAAAAATCATTAGAGGATTCAATGATTCCATCAGCTGCAATTGCATTCCCTTCTTCGATCAATAAACTGTCACCTAATACTAATTCTTCTGTTTTTATTTCAATTACTTCACTATTTCTAATGACTTTGCATTTGGGCTTTGTAAAATCTTTCAATTTTTCTAAAGCGTTGTGACTTCTTGCTTTTTGATAAGATGAAATTAAAGCTATCAAAATAATTGCTGAAGCTAAAAAAATACCATCAGATGTTTTTCCGCTTATGAAATAAATGGTTGATGCTACCAATAATAAAATGGTCATAGGATCTTTAACAATCTGAAGTAAGCCATTTAAAAACATATTGTTTTTTTTATAGGCTATTTGGTTCTGACCGTATTTTTCTCTTGCACGATTTACCTCAGCAGTTGTTAAACCTTTAATTTTAAATTTATTGTAAAGCATGCAGTTTTTATTGATTTTTAGATTGTATCGGAACCTATTACATTATTATTTGTGTTTCTTGGAAACTAGCATCGGTGCTTTTAAATTAGTATGTGTTGGTAGTTTTGCGGGTTATTTTTATTTTTTACGTTGAGCATAAAGTTAGCTGTATCTGTATCTGCAGTTGTTCCGTATCCATCAACCAAAGTTCCCTTTTCCCCGGTATTGCATTCAATGGCATACATAATGGAACTGTCATCAGGATTAGATTCGCCTTCAAAACGATAGAAATTCACTATTTTCACTTCATTACTTTGGAAGAGATCATCCGTTTTTAGTGAAACCATATTTTTTCCATTGACTTCAAATTGGGAATGAAAGCCCAATTTTTCTAGAGCATTTAATACGACAACCAGACTATCCATATTTACTTTTTCCATAATTAATATTTTTTATTGATTTAAATTTAGATTATTGTATTATTCTTTAAGATCGGTATATAAATCATTTTGTGCCTGCTTTAAACTGGGTGCATTCCATAGAATTCGTGCAGTTTCATTTTTTTGATACCAAGAATCTACATGACTTCATAAGATGATTACATTATCGAAAACATAAACACCAACATCTTTGTTGCTGATGTCCCCATTGCGCTCAATAGCTATTTCAAAGTTTTTTCTTTGATTGTATCCTTTGATAAGGAAGTGATACTAATATTGTTACTTATTCCCGTAATTCCTATCAGGTTGTTGACTGCATTTTTAGTAGCTTCTTTCTGGTAGTTCCATTCGAGTTCGCCACTCAGAAATACCCATCCGTTCTCTACATTAACTGAAATTTTTTCGGTTGGGGTATCCCAATGCCACATAAAAGCAGTTTCAATAGCATTTAGAATTTCAGCATCAGTTCTTTTGTCCTTAGTATTACAAACCACTTTAATGTCTTCGATCACTGTTCTTACCCCAGCTACATTTTTGGCCGCTTGTTCGGCTTCAGCTTTTTTGGCGTAGGTATTTACTGAACCAGTAAGTGTTACCAAACCTTTATTTGCCATCACTCCAATTTCAGCAGCTTTCAAAAGAGGTTCCCAATTGATGGCATCTACAACATTTTTCCGTAGTTCTTCATTGCTTTTCATTATGAAAAAATTTAGTTTGAGATTAAATACAAAGGTGCATCATGTCTTTAAAGCTTCAAATGACCTAGCGTTCTTAAAAAAATGATTTTTATTACTTTACTGTGAGTTACGCACTAGTTTTGGTACAGGGAACACTACTTCATTTTCTGACATGACCTTGTCTTCAAATGAATTGAAATTATGGATCGTTATCCTGGCAATTTCGTCTAAAGCTTCCTTTGTAAAGAAAGCTTGGTGCGGTGTAATCAAAACATTATTAAAAGACATTAATCTTTCAATTTGATCGTCTTTTATGACTTTATCTGATAAATCCTTAAAGAAGATAGTGTCTTCACCTTCATAGACATCAATACCCAAATATCCAATTTGTGCCGTTTTAAGTGCTTTTATAGCATCTTTTGTATTGATGATTGCTCCTCGGCTTGTATTAATAAGCATCATTCCCTTTTTTATTTTTGAGAAAGCAATACTATCAAAAAGATGCCTTGTTTTTGGGGTCAATGGACAATGGATAGAGATAATATCGGATAGTGCCAATAGCTTTTCAAAAGTGACATATTCTACTCCTTTTTGAATTAATGTTTTAGATTTTAAACTGTCATTGGCAATAACCTTACAACCAAAACCAAGCATTATAGAGCAAAAAGCAGTTCCAATTTTTCCAGTTCCTATAACTCCAACCGTTTTCCCAAATAAGTTAAAACCCATTAGATTTTGAAGAGAAAAATTATTTTCCCGAACCCTATTGTAGGCTTTATGCGTTTTCCTGTCGAGTGTTAAGATTAGTGCAGTTGCATGTTCTGCAATTGCTTGAGGTGAATAAGCCGGCACGCGCATCACTTTTATGTTATTATTTGCAGCAGCCTCCAAATCAACATTATCATAGCCTGCGCTGCGCAAGTCGATCAGTTTTATCCCTGCTTTTGCAAGTTGAACAATTACATTAGTATCTAGTTTATCTGTTAATTGGATGCAAACTGCATTAAAGTCTTTTACGATAGCTACTGTTGCTGCATTGAGTGGTGCTTCAAAATAAGTGAGTTGATGCTTACCATCAACATTATATTTGTCAAGATATTCACGTTCGTAATATTTGGTATTGAAGATGGCTATTTTCATTTTTTGATGGCGTTATTAATATGCAAATTTCTAAAGATTTCTGTTCTTGTGCGTGTTTTGATTTCGTTACTAATTATCCAGACTGCGATGCTGATTACCTAAGCAAAAAAAATTCATAATCTCTTTTTTAAGTTTTTATACCTTTCCTATCTGCAAAAGGTTATCTTTTATATGTACAAATTTGAGCCATATTTTCCTATCAGAAAATGATGATGCCCAACTGAAAAAGTGATATAAAACATTTATTTGAGATCGTGATTGCAAAGTGATTTGTATCACTTATATTACCTAGGATCTGCATTTTTAAATGGTAAATGATGTTGCAACTTTGTTGATATTCTATAATTCAACAGCTTATGTCAATTTTAATAATTGTCCGCCATGGACAATCTGTTTATAATCTTGAAAATCGATTTACTGGAACCATCGATATAGATCTTACCCCTTTGGGAGAGGAAGAAGCAAGACGTGCAGGAGAAAAACTCAAGGACTATAAATTTGAAATCGCTTATACTTCAATGCTAATGAGAGCGCAGAAAAGTTTGCGAATCATTCTTGAAGTACTGGGGCAAACAGAAATACCAGTGGTAAAAAATAGCGCTCTCAATGAAAGAATGTATGGCAGTTTACAAGGCCTAAACAAAGCTGAAATTGCAAAGAAATATGGTACAGAACAAGTTGAAATATGGCGTAGAAGTTATGCTATTTGTCCGCCCGAAGGAGAAAGTTTGGCTTCGACCTTTGACAGAACGATTACTTATTACAAAACTGAAATTGAGCCCAAATTAAGAGCTGGTAAAAATGTACTCCTTGTTACCCATGGCAATAGCTTAAGAGCAGTAATGATGTATTTAGAAAACATAAGTCCAAAGGATATTGAAAAAATCAATATCCAAACTGGTTTGCCCCGAAAATATAGTTTGGATACTGATTTAAACATTTTAAATGTTGCTTATCTATAAAATTCCAATCAAAAATATATCGCCAAGAATCTATTCAGCAATGTTGTCTTCATCCTATCAATTATGATTATCATCACCTACACTATAACCATTATTCTCTTCATCTTCACTTCCTGTTTGTTCCATATCGTCATCGAGTTCAGATCCAGGAATATCTAAATCTAAACCTGAAACATCTTCATTAAAATTCTTTTCATTCCATTTAGAATTTCTAGGTTCAGTTGGTGTCTTGTATTTGGAGATGTCTTCGGGATCAATATCTTTTGTTTCAGTTAGCTTATTAAAAATATCTTCGTTCGGAGGATAGTTTAATGTTGCTAATTTTTCAATCTCCTTTTTTGAAGATTTTGATAATGTGTTTTTATTTTTCATACTATTCAGATTTATTGATCAATGCCATTCCTTTTAGTAATGTCCAAAATTTAATGTCGTGTTTTAAAAGAACACTAAATTTCTTTGCCACAGATTTCACAGATTAGCACAGATTAATTCGTTTTGTAATTTTAAAAATCTTTTTAATCTTTTTAATCCGTGGCAAAAACTCTTTTTAATAATTGCGACAATATATCTTTCTTGCTACTTATTAGAATTTCAATTTCTTAAAAATTTTAAGATTTTTTTTCATTTTTTTTCATTTCCTAGTATTCTTCTAATTTGATCCTGCCAGAAACATATCTTTTTAAGAATCTACTTGTTTATAAAAGCGTTTTAATTGGCAACTATAAAACTATTGTTCTGATTATGAAGCGTATTTGTCTTATTGTATTGTATTTCTCGTCTGCATTTTTCGACTGTTAGTCGTGCCATCAGATAACTTACAGTTGATTCTGCACCTTGGTTGAGATTGATATAATCTTCTTCCAGACCATCATAACATCCACCAGTACAGGGATTGTAAATAATTTGTTGGAGATGATTGTTTCCAAGAAACCAGCTGAAAGCCATTTCCATTTTCTGTAGATAGGCATTATTTTTAAAAGTGTCGTGAAATTTAGCTAATGCCAAGATAGTATAGGCTACATCAATAGGTTGTTCGCCCCCAATTACTTCTTTATTAACTGCTTTGTTATTGTGCAACCATCCCTTATTGGAAATGACTTTAATACTGTTTTCGGTAATTGTTTTTGATAACAAAAAATCGAAAGAAGTTTTTGCTATTTCTTTGTAAATCATTTCGCCAGTGGCCAGATAAGCACAAAGTAAGGCTTCGGGAAGAATGCTGTTTCCGTAAGTCATATAGCTCTCAAACCAATGCCAACCTGGTTTTGATTCGTGTTTGTACATTTGAACTAATCTGTTAGCCAATAGTTTTATCAGTGCTTTGTTTTCAAAACACATTTCCTTTTTGTTAGCGTAATAGATTCCTTTTATTGTAAAAGCCATTGCCCTTGTAGAATGCATTTTATAAGTAGTAGCTAAAGCAGCCTGCATTGTTTTTCTTGCATCGGAAATTAATGTTTTAGGTAACAAATTACTCATAGAAACCATAAATCCTAAAGCCCATATTGCTCTTCCGTTAGAATCTTCTAGGTTTTCACTATTTTGGTCCGTGAATTTTTTATGTTCGTTTACATAATTTAAAAATGTGCCGTCTTTTTGCTGGCAAAAGTGGATAAACTGGTAGTATTGATCGATATAGATTAAGTCTTCAATATCATTTGTTAATTCAAAATGCTGGCACATGGCTACTAGAGCTCTTGCATTATCATCGAGCGTGTAACCACTTTTTATATCTGGTTGATTAATAATAGAAAACTGTATCATTGCAAATGGACTAGTTAATGCCTTGAAATGGTTGAGATTTATTTTAGGCGTTCTATAATTTAGCCTTAATTTTTTCTGCAAAAATTTTTCAAATAATTTAGTATGGGCAATAGCCGAATTTTCCCAAGCCGTGGGAGCCATCTTATGTATACCATTATTTGAAATTTCCTTACATAACTTTGGATTATCTAATAAAATGGCAACTTGTTTTTCCAATTGCGCTGAATTTCCAAAGTCAATAATATTACCTCCACCGTTCATTAATAATTCAACAGCATGTGGTATAGGGGTAGAAATCACTGGGCAACCACAACTTATAGCATAAGAAAATGTACCACTTACAGCCTGATTTGGATCTTTTGAGGTAAAAAGATAAATATCTGTTAGTTGTAAATAGTCGAGTAATTCCTCGAGCGGTAAATACGTATTAATGAATTTTACATGATGCTGAAGTCCGAGTTTTTCTATTTTTTGTTCCAGACTGTGACGGTATTTTTCGCCTTCTTCTTGTACAACAGATGGGTGTGTTTTGCCTATAATTAGAAATAGGATATCTGGATTTTTATCAATCAGTACTGGCATTGCGTCTAATGACGTTTCTATAGATTTTCCAGAGCTGAGCAAACCAAATGTAGAAATTATTTTTCTGCCTGATAATTTGTATTTTTCTTTTAAAGCTTCTTTATCTATATATTTTACCAAATGTGTTCCGTGCGGAATGACAGTAATCTTATTTTTTAAAATGCCGTAATCCTTTTCCAATAATTTTGCAGAGGCATGGGTCATTACTATAAAGGAGTCAACAATAGCATTCATTTCGGTTATGTTTCTTTTCAGTAGCATATCTGGATTAGGCAGTACAGTATGAAAAACAATGATAATAGGTTTATTTATCGCTTTTAAAAAAAGGATAAAATCTGCTTCATTGGTTCTAAATAAACCAAATTCGTGCTGAATCAATACCAATTCTAAGGAATGATTTACATTAATGTTATTTGCGAGTTTAGAATAAGATATTTTATTATCAGTTTCCAAAAAATAAGTTACTTCACTATCGTAAGAATACTTGTTGTTTTGCATTTCCAGAGCTGCAATTTTTATATCGAAAGTGTTTTGGAATTTGTTTTTTAATGCCAAGATTAAATCTTGTGAATAGGTTGCAATCCCGCATTCACGAGGTGGATAGGTCGTAATAAATAATATTTCGGGCAAATTCTCCTTATCTTTAACTGAAACTTTATCCAAACTGAAAAATTTGCCATTTTGTCCTGAATATCCCTTTTTGCGAGTTGACCTTATTTTATTTATCATCTTATATTTTATTAAGTAATAATTCATTTATTAATCCTGAAAAAGAGACAGAAGCACAGGCAATTCTTTCATCTGCAGCACCATAATAGATGTACAAAGTATCCTTAAAAACTACTGCTCCACTTGGAAAGCAAACATTATTTACTTCACCATTTAGTTCCCAATCTAATTCTGGTTTGAATAAAGGATACGGTAAGCGAGCGATTTCCTTTATAGGGTTTTCTAGATCCAGTAAAGAAGCACATGCCGAATAAATGTATCCTTCCAGACCTTCCTTGACACCATGATATATAATTAACCACCCCTGATCTGTTTCGATAGGAGGACAACCACCGCCAATATAGCTCACTTCATGATCAAATTTTGAAGTAAGTACAACATGGTCATTAAAATGAGCCATGTAATCCTCGTAAAATAGTTCTGTTAAATCTTTTAAATCTTCAATACCAACAATAATCTGAATTTCTGGTTTAATCCTGTGTAACAAGTAAAATTTTCCGTTTATTTTCCTCGGAAAAAAAATCACATTCTTGTCCCACAGCAGTGATTTTTTTGGATGCTTATCCAAGTCAAGGTTATGCATGTTGTAGCGGAAATATTTTTCATTGAGAGGAACGTCCTTTCCAGCAAGGCTATTAAATTTTTCTAAACTAATTTGTGGAACTATAATTCCTTTTTTTTCAAAATGAATCAGATCTTTTGAAATAGCTAGGCATCCTAAAGCATTAATCCCATCAAAACCAGTATAAGTCAAATAGTATGTATCTTCAATTTTTACTATCCTTGGATCTTCTATTCCATGACTTTCATACTCAAATTCGGGGAATAAAAGGGATGTTTTGTTTCTGTCCAAGACCAATAAAGGCCCTTCCAGTTTACAATATCCGATGCTTGAATAGTTGCCCTCGTGCACTGCTCGATAAAAAAGATGTACAAAATCACCCTCTTTTATTGCTGCAGGATTCAGTACTCCTTCATTTTCAAACGGTATAGTAGTTTTTTCGAGTATTACGCCTTCCTTTTTAACTTGTATCATTTATTTTTTTTTAACAAAGTATACCCATTTTAAAAAATAGAGTAGCAATGAAATTATTTATAGAATTTTGACATCAACCTTCTTGAAATACTCTGGAACAAATTGATGTTGTTTTTTGTCAGACATATTATCAGCATGTATCACTTCAATCTTTATGCTGTCAAACAGATTATTTTGTCTTAAAAAATTAAATAGCTCCGACTTTGCATTAGTAGGACCAAACAGAATCACATCAGTAAAATCCTTAATCGTAGCTGCCAATTTTTTATAATAGCCCTTTTGTCTTTGCTGTTGTTTGTTGTGCATTTCACTTTCACTGCGTTGTGGTGCTTCATTCTTATCCTGATGGTCAAAATTAAGTGAGACTGTTTCTGTGATTTTTATTTCATCCGAAAATTCGATAAGATGTGCATTGGCATGATCCATACAAATTCCTAAATTTTTTATTGTTTTCATTTTTATTTTTTTAGTTTATTCCTTTTCGATTAATAACTCATTAATAACATGTATAACTCCAGGTGTTTTCCATGCAATGCGTCCTACTATTTCTTTCTGATACCAAGAATCAACAGTGCCTTTTAAAATTATTTTTGAATCTAATACTTCTATTTCAATATTTTTTGAATCCAGAGCGTGATGGTTTTCTAATGCGAGCCGGAGAGCTGTACTATTAATTACAGTATCGCTTTGTGATTTTATTCCAATGTAATTGCTAACCCCTTTGACCCCAATAAGATTTACAACAGCCTCTTTAGCAGCTTCTTTCTGATAATTCCATTCTAATTCACCAAAAAGGGTTACCCATCCATTTATAACACTGACTTTGATTGTGTCGTTTAAGGTATTCCAATTCCATCTGAAAATAGTGAGGATTTCGGCTTTGATTGCAACATCTTTTTTACCCTCCCAGCTATTTATTATTACATGAATTTTATTGATTACTGATTTTACTCCAGCAATTTTTCTTGTGCTATTTTCGGCTTGTGTTTTCTTTGAATAATTCTCTACTACGCCTGTAAGTGTAACTACTCCATCATTCGAGATTACAATTATATTACTAATAGAAATGGGCGATTCCCATTTTAATGCATTGCTGACATCCTTTTGTAAAATTTCATCGGTTTTCATTTTTTATTTGTTGAGAATGAAAAGATGCATTCATTCTGTATCAATGCAAAATTGGAACAAATACTATTGAATTGAAATGAGAATGAGCAGTACTATAAGTGATTTATATCACTTAATTAGTGCTACAAGAGGAGTAAAATTATATAGGAGTCAATTATACAATTTATTATGGCAATTGTGTAAAAGTTTAGATGTTTAAAAAGATCATATTTACATACTGTCAATACTCTTTGGCAATAAATAGTTATGGAAAATGCTGCCTTACTTCATGCCCTAGTTCATAACGCCATTGACGGTATTATAACTATTGATGATTTTGGAACTATAGAAAGTATAAACCCGTCAGCTTGTAAACTATTTGCCTATTCAGAAGAGGAGGTTTTAGGAAGTAATATCTCGATGTTGATACCGTCACCCGACAGCGAAGCTTATAATAACTACCTCCAACATTTTAGAGAGACAGGAGAAGCCCTTATTAAAGGAATTGGAAAAGAACTTATTGGCAAAACCAAAGACGGTTGCCAATTTCCGTTCAGACTAGGAGTAAGTGAAGTAAACTATGATGGCAGAAGGATATTTGCTGGATTTATACATGACTTGAGCCAACAAAAAAAAGATGAAGAACACTTGAAAAATTATGCTTACCATTTGGAAGAGCTTGTTGAACAACGGACCAAGACCCTAAATGATACTATAAGTGCTCTTGAGAAAGCAAAAGAAAAAGTAAGCGCCACTTTAGAGAAAGAAAAGAGACTAAGTACCTTGAAAAATAGATTTTTATCAATGGCTTCACATGAGTTCCGCACCCCATTAAGTACTGCGCACTTATCAGCATCCCTAATTGAAAAATATGCAGAACCATTAGAAAACACCAATATTACTAAACATGCCGGTAAAATTATTAGTGCCGTGACCAATCTAACCACTGTATTAAATGACTTTTTATACACAGAACAATTAGAAGTAGGTACGGTAAAAGTGAAACAGACTTGTTTTGACTTAGTACAATTAGCAGAAGAAATTACAGAAGAGATGCAATTGCTGGCAAAACGAGAACAGCAAATACAATTCACACATTACGGCATTCAAAAACTAATCAATCTGGACCAAAACTTAATTAAGAACAGCATTATTAATTTAATTACGAATGCTATAAAATATTCTGCGGAAACCTGTTGTATTGCTTTTACTACTGAAATTAATGATACCCATTGTATTATTAAAGTAAAAGATGAAGGGATAGGAATTCCAGAAGAAGATCAGCCACATTTATTTAAACCTTTTTTCAGGGCACATAATACAGGTAATATTCCAGGAACTGGACTTGGTTTAAATATTGTTGCCCGATATATTGCCCTAATGAAGGGCACTATTTCATACAGCAGTACTATAAATAAAGGAACATTATTTACATTAAAATTTTCAATGATATGAGCAAAGTATTGGTAATAGAAGACAACATTGAAATAAGTGAAAATATAGTTGAAATTCTTGAATTGGCAGACTATGAAGTGATTGTGGCCAAAAATGGCAAACAAGGTGTTGAAATGGCTACGATGAATTTACCAGATATTATTCTTTCTGATATAATGATGCCAGATCTCGATGGGTATGGCGTATTATACCTTCTAAATAAAAATCCAGAAACCACTACTATTCCGTTTATTTTTATTACTTCAAAATCAGAACGAGATGATTTACGAAAAGGGATGGAAATGGGTGCAGATGATTATCTTACAAAACCATTTGGCAGGTTAGAACTTTTAAATGCTATCGAAACCAGGTTAAAGAAAAAAGACTGTCAACACCTTTTTTATAGTAAATCATTGGAGAATTTGGATAACATTGTGTCAAAAAATAATGGATTGACTGAATTAAAGAAAATTATATCCGAGCGAAAAACTAGGTTGTTCAAAAAGAACCAGATTATACATTATGAGGGAGACCGTCCCACGGGTATTTACCTTGTAATTTCAGGCAAAATTAAGACCATGAAAATGGCAGAAGATGGCCGGGAATTGATGACAGGTATATACCAAGCAGAAGATTTTTTAGGCATCAACATTATTCTTTCTAATAATGAACACAATGATACTGCAACGGCACTAGAAGACAGTTGCTTGTGTTTTTTTCCTAAAACGCAATTTGATGAAATGTTGCGACTGTATCCGGATGTTGCTGGGAAGTTTCTTGAAATCTTATCCCATGAAATTCGTAAAAAGGATGGGTATCTTTTGCAGCTTGCCTACCAATCTGTTAGGAAAAGGATTTCAGAAGCGATTTTACGTTTATACAAACAACACGAAGATGGAATGGAGACGTTAAGCGTTAGCAGGGACGACTTGGCGGCATTATCAGGAACAGCCGCAGAAACAGTAAGCCGTACACTAACTGAATTTAAAAATGAAGGACTGATTGAGAAAAAAGGGAGTACCCTCAAGATACTGAAGCCTGATAAAATGAGTAAGATGAGGAATTAGCGAAATGAAGTACACGGAAAACTTGGGTTAAGGGGTATTTAGACTTAGTGAATGTGATGCAACTGAATGAGATAATTTTTTGATCAAGGTATTGGATAATTTTAATTTGGCTTAGTTGTAATCATTGAGAGCATTACTTGATTCTAATGCCTTTAAGATATCTGTTTTTAAGTATTGAGCTAAAATGTTGAACTTAAAAATTGATATCTTTATAATTTTAAAAATTAATTTTTTGCTAAATATACTCTCAAATAGTCCTCGTGAACTTGAACAGGTATTTGAAAATAATTTTTTTTGACTCTAGGTCTTAAAAGGTAAAATTTATCAATCAATATTTTTGTATTATCGCTTTTTCTAATACTACCCTTTAATCTAAAAGCATAAATGGAATAAAATGACGAATCTTTTGGAATATCCATAGTATTGCTTAATGATTCATCTTTATTTATGCTTTGACCTTTGTAGAAAATATTGATGTTCTTTTTTATAGTTAAAATGTTACTGTTAGGAGTAAATGCTAATATATCGAACACTAAATCAACATCGTAGCTTGCTGCATTATAAGAAGTAATTTTGTAGTCAATTTTATAAGTTTTTTTAAAATAAGTACTATCAATTATTTGCAAATTACTAACGGCAATAAGAGGAGGCTCTCCGTTAATTATTGTGGTTTTAATTGAGTCTCGCAATTTATAGACCTGCATTTTTATTGTATCATATTGTAATCCCTGTTTTTTGAAAGCGATCGATAAATTTTCAAATATTTTTTGTGTTGATTTTTCGACACCTGAATTAATACCTTTTGTAATTTGACTAGCCCGAGAATTTTGTTCAATTCTTAAATCGTTATCTTTATTTGCAGAGACATTTTGATTGTTTATTTCCTGTAAAGCCAGTACAAACGCTATCGCTAAGCCTATTGAAATTGCAATCCAACCCCTTTTAGTAAACTTATTATACCAAGTAGTATACCTAAGATCTGTAAGTCCTCCTTTTGTAGTTACAATTGTTAACCAAAGTGTCAAAAGAGCAATTACAATTACAAAATATATATTTTCAAATGTTTCGTACATGTATTTAATTTATTCTTTTTCAATAACTTTTATAAATGATCTGTATCCTTACTATATTTTTAATTATATATCAGGTGAATATTTATTTACCATTTTTAGTAGGAATGATTTCAATTTTTTCAAAATATAATATTCCGATAGCACAGATTTGCAATCCCTGCGAATTCCAATTGTTAAGACCGATTTTTTTATAACATCCAATTTTTTTCTCACTTTATCGATATACTATGTAGTCACGGGTTCCAAATTTGAGTGATCGGGTTATACACTTATTCTTTAAGAAATTCATACTCGTATATCTTAGGTTTGATTTTGTCTGCTAAAAATTTGAGTTTATTCCGTAATTCACTTATTAACAACATATAAGCGTTATCATCACTTTTTGAGTTCATTTTGCCCTTGTCGTTTCTTCCTTGAAAGTATTCTCTAATGTCATACAAACTGGCATTGACGTTCACATTAGGTTGAATATGGTAGTATTTCCACAGTTCACGCCCAGCATCAAAAACGGCTCTTGCTTCTTCTGAAAATTCTCTAATTAATGTTTGATTTTCAGTTGTACCAAACAAACTGTTTTCATTATCTCTTTTGATTTTACCATTGATAAAATCTGTCATAAAATGACTTTCAAATCTATTTTGAGCATTTACTTCTTGTTCAGTAAATGGTATCCAATTGTTAACTCTATCTTTTGAAGTTACTTTATTTTGACCTTCGAATAATGAATGTACAAGACAATCATTATGAAAATCAATATCTGATACCCATAAATTATTTGGATGAAGAAATTGGTCTCTATTATTAAGCCAAACAGGTTCTATTACTTGTCTTATTGCTAAATAGATTGTCATTATAACTAAATTATTCTGTGTAATAATTGCTGTTTTATGTTGAGCGACATCACTATCTGTCGGTTTTAAAGTTATATAAACACCATTTTGCTGTTGCATGTCAACACCGGGTAAAATAAGATATCCAATTATGGGGCTTGTTTTGTCATAAAATTTTCTTAGCCATCTACTTATAAAATCATTAGAACCAAAAGCATAAAAAGATTTAACACCAGAGAATTCTCCCAATTTGTTAACTATATCGGTTTCAACCTTTTTAACTTCAAATTTATCGCTCAAATTCCAAATCAAAAAACCAATTGGAAACTTACCCTTTACGTTATCGAATGAGTTTGCTTCGCAAATAAAACCTTTTGTATAATGACCTTTAAAATATTGCCTAAATTTTAAAAAATTTTGTGAATTTATATGTTTTAAAGTACTAAATGAAGCTAGGATACAACCTTCTATATCATCGTGAACTCTTAGAAAAAATTGAGCAAATAATTCTCGTGTAGCTGTTCCAACTACTTTATTATATTTATTATAAACAGCACTCGTTGTAGCAACACTTGTTTTGTGATCACCAGCACCAGCAAATGTTGTTCTACTACCATGCTCTGCATAAGGTGGGTTAATATATAAAATTAGTTTCTTTCTTCTTATAGGATCGTTGATGATTTCTTGTAGGCTTTGTGGTAATTTTGTAAATTCATCATTTAAAAAATCAAATTGGAATACGTGATTCTTCAATAAATTTGCTCCTTGATCTATACGCTCGTTCATTACGTTGATGTCTGCTTGATCAAGTGTGCTAGCATAGATATTGTATTTATTGGTAAGCCCTGCCAAAAGGTTACCAGTACCTGCTGCACAATCCCAAATGTAATATTCGTCTTGCCAGTTTTCTCCCAAATAATCAGTTAGGTATTTTTGAGAAAGTTCTACCCAAATACGTGGGGTAAAAAACGCGCCTTTACGTTCTCGAATGTCTTGAGGAACCAATAAATCTCTGCGCTCAATAATGTAATCTTGAAAAGCTGCAATTGGCGGTCTTTTATATAGTTTCCAAAATTGCAGATAAGCATCTTTATTTCTGATGTTTATGGTAGCATCAAACATTTGGCTAATGTTTTCTTTAGCTATCTTGTAACCTTGATTTTGAAAAACAACAAAAAGACTGTCTCTGATGGTTAAATCATCATCTAAATTTTGAGTGTCTTTATCATCAACAAATATGTCTGCTAAATAAAAATCATTATCAAAAATATTTGCCTTTTTTAGGTCGTCCCAATTAACATCAATTATTGGTTTTATAATCTCTATCCAACGCAGGTAAATAGGAATGAAATTATTTTTGTCAATTTTAATTTTATTTTTTGTAGTAGCCTTAGCTACATTATTTTTGATGAAATTAATGAGAAGTTTTTCATCTTTTTCATAATCAAAAACATACGTTTTTGATTTTAAAATTGCTTCTACACGTTCTTTGATTAATTGAAATTCTTTTGTTTCGTGATTACTTGGGGTTACATTCCAATTAAAGTCGTTGAGATAGAAAATATCTTGAATATTTACGTAGTCTACAAAAGCAATTTTTTTAAAATCAAAAGCTCCTAAAAAAGCAGGAGGCATTGTTTTGTCAAATGTTCTTGCCTTACCTATTGTAAGTATCAGCTGGACAAACATTGCGGGTACATCAAAATTTCCTGTTTTGGCCTCAGCCCATAAAAGCGGTGTTCTACCAAACAAATTATCTTGCTTTGGAAAAACAGTAAAATCAATATTTCCAATAATTTCAGTGGTATCAAATTGTTTAAACCAATCAGCTCCAACTTTGTTTTTTAACTCTTCTTCTCTAATACTTTTGTACTTCATACATTAAGTCTCTGTTGAGGTTTTAACCAATTATAATAAAAAAACTCCCTATTTACAAAAAAATGGATCAATTCCTCTAGCTTGTGTAGCAACTTCATTATAGTAACAAATATGTAAAGCTTTCGAACTTATATTGGTCAATTTTACGCGTACTGAAGTTCCTCTATCACTATCTGGGGCAGAAACAAATTTATCTTGATTAGCTGGGATATTATAAAGAGATACTATTTCTGTTTTATATATACCGCCAGTGTCTTTAATATATTCCACTTCTACAACAACTTCGTCAAGCAAATATTCTGTATTGTTTGTTACACTTACATCTAAGTTGGTAAGCCCTCCAAGTGGATCGGCAGTATAATCATTTGTGGTAGCGCCAACATAGTTTTCAATACTATTGCGTAACGCTCTATTTTTTTCAGTCAGTGCAGCACTAATTTCATCTCTAACTGGTTCAGCATTTTCAAGTACGACGGCCGCTGAATCTATTACTTCTTCTGCACCCTCTGCGTTATAAGGTGGAGCATCATTCGTATTTGTAAATAAGAAAAGCATACCTAACAAAAAGACTATAGCAATAATTCCAAATGCAAAAAATATGTTTCGAACTGTATTGTTTTTTTTAACTTGTTCATTTATGTTAGTACCATAATCAGGTTTTGTATAAATTGGCGGGTTTATTTTATAACTAACCGGATTTTCAAACTTTGGAGGAAGATTGTAAGAATTTATAATTGATTGCAGTTCAGGAATATTTCCTGCTGTTGTCCAGTTTTGCAACCCATCAAACCAAACAGGTGTTTCGCTTTTAAGCTGCATTGTATTTAGCTGTTCCATTTCAAATGGCCCCATTTCAGTTTGTCCATTATGAATAAAATATTTTCTCATGCGTATTTTTGTTATTTAACTTACGTTACAATTTATATTATTTAATCTTTAATTTTTATGGATACCTCTACCCTATCCTTTGCAATCGCTCTCTAGAAACTGTGCTGTGCCGCTGGCAAGAAACTTGTTTTTACAATCTAGTACTAATGTATCGTCTCGTCTACAGTGCTTTAAATTTTTGTGAAATATTTTTAAACACTAGAAGAAACCAATATGGTTTTATCTATACAGTAACGCGCTTCATTTTTATTTGCAAAAAATAGGCAATTTGTTGTAAAATGTGGTATTTAATAATCGTAAATGTAGGAAATTATAATATACAAAAGGTTTAAAAAACAAAAAAACACTGCTTACACTGGGTTTTTAAGCAAACGGTACATGACAATATTCGAAGCTTATAGTCGAAGATTTGAAATCCCTGCGCATTCCAATTGTCAAGACGACTTTTTTATATCTTAAATTTTTTTTCCACTTTATAGATATATTAAGAAGTCACGGATTGCAAATCCACGCGATCGGGTTGTTCAAAAAAAACCAGATCATACATTATGAGGGAGACCATCCTACGGGTATTTACCTTGTAATTTCAGGTAAAATTAAGACTATGAAAATGGCAGAAGATGGGCGGGAATTGATGACAGGTATATACCAAGCAGAAGATTTTTTGGGCATCAACATTATTCTTTCTAATAATTCACACGATGATACTGCAACGGCACTAGAAGACAGTTGCTTGTGTTTTTTTCCTAAAACGCAATTTGATGAAATGTTGCGACTGTATCCGGATGTTGCAGGGAAGTTTCTTGAAATCTTGTCCCATGAAATTCGTAAAAAGGATGGGTATCTTTTGCAGCTTGCCTACCAATCTGTTAGGAAAAGGATTTCAGAAGCGATTTTACGTTTATACAAACAACACGAAGATGGAATGGAGACGTTAAGCGTTAGCAGGGACGACTTGGCAGCATTATCAGGAACAGCCGCAGAAACAGTAAGCCGTACACTAACTGAATTTAAAAATGAAGGACTGATTGAGAAAAAAGGGAGTACCCTCAAGATACTGAAGCCTGATAAAATGAGTAAGATGAGGAATTAGCGAAATGAAGTAAACCACATCATCTTCTTTTGAGATGGTTATGTGTCCGTCTTGCAAAGGATCGACCATTTTACCTAAGGCGTTTAATAACTCTTCTCGTGAAGTTTTAGGAGTGAATTGGCGGCGATATTGGGTATAGGCATCATCCCAATTTACCTGTTTCAATTCAAAAAAAGCGCAATCTTCTTGAAACGTGGTCCAGAATTTTTCAAAGTCTTTTTCAGGTAAGCTTACTGCTTTTTTATTTTGGCCGAAAACAAAAGTGAAAATACTTAAAACGATTGCTATAATTAATTTGGTCATGGTTTAGTTTTAAATATATTATCACTTAGATCACGAAATTTTATGTGTTAATCTTGTTTAATTTTGTTTATTTTTAGTTTTGTATAAATAAACTAGAGGTGCAACGACGGCTAGAAACATTAAAATCGATAACATTACATCGTCTGGATCATCTAAATCAACCTCGGATTTCAAAATTTTTAAAAGAAAAAAAGAAAGTAGTATATTGACAAGCACACATACAATGCGCATAGCTGTAATGACTGTAGTTTGTTCATAGCTATCTTTCCAAAATTTAGTAAGTACAACAAGTAGCAAGTCTACTAAACCTACAATTAAAAAAATAAAATAAATTTGGTTCATATCTATTCCATGAATGAAAAAAGCGAACCAAACAATTGATGAAAGTAACGTAAGCGCTCCAAAGATTTTTCTTAACATAATATTGATATATTTTATTTTAATACTTTCGTCTGTTGATGTTTTAATTAAAAATGTGGCTCTTCGCCTAAATTAGTGGAAAGTCAAAAATTCACTTAATTTTAGGGTATTGAATTAGACGGATTAGGAGTTTTGTTGGGAGTTAAATCTCCATGGGTTTTAAAAAAGATAAATGTTCAACATCATACACAAGTAATTGATGTTTATATTGAATATGAAAGAGGTTCAAA
>JAFCUE010000018.1:0-77117 GCA_051990185.1 Flavobacterium sp. DT2-2
CATTTATCTTTTTTAAAACCCATGGAGATTTAACTCCCAACAAAACTCCTAATCCGTCTAATTCCATACCCTAAAATTAAGTGAATTTTTGACTTTCCACTAATTTAGGCGAAGAACCAAAATGCTTTTACCTCTAAAAAACCACATTATCTTGGCTTATCCTGATAAGTCTGAATTTAATGATTGGAACAAAATAGTGTTAGAACTTCAAAAAGAAGGATTTAAAATTAATTGTAGTAGATATATTGAAGATAAATCAGTTCCATATGGAACTGATTTAGCAGATATTTATCTTGAAAGCAGAACGAATAACGACCCTACTATAGCTCAAAAAAAACTCACTAAAACAGAAATTGAAGTAAGTAGATTGTCACAGATTAACCCTGAGATAATCAACCTTATTAGAACTTTTGACTTATTGGATAATGAGCATAATGAGATTTTGAATATTGAATAAAACACATATTTTTTAAACTTTAATATCCCAAGTTATGATTATCAACCGCTCTTTTATGATTTTCAAAGTAGCGAGAACAGCTTCTTCTTTTGGTAAAACTCCATATACCAAATTTTTAAATGTGCCATTATAAGTTATCTTTAAATCTTCCCAAACAGTGTCAAGTTCATCAAAAATTAATGCGTTTGATGGGTGAATCTCTAACCATTTATTATTGTTTTTAAAACTTACTATATCGTCATTGGCAACTGTCAATAACATTACTTCAAATTCAGGTGAGTGGAAAAAATCTAAAAATTCTTCTTGTTGCAATAATTGATGTAAATCGTAAGTATGTCTAATTTTTTTCTTTAAATCATCCATAGGTTCTTCCGCATATGAAAACCGCACAAGGCTCATAATTTTTTCGCAAAGTGTTCTTACTGGCTCTAAAACCAAAACTTCAAAAGGTAATAATCCGTTTTCTTTAGCTATATCGGATTGTCCATTGTTAACCATCATATCTCCTACATAGGAATCTAATTTTTTAGTAGTATATGGTTCAAAGTAACCAAGCCAAGTAGCTTCTATGATAATTACGTCTCTTACTTGTCCATAATCACCTTTAAATTCTTTAGCATAGGTATGTGCCGTTTTTCGATTCATTCCCATTTTACGGGTTACTTCTGCAATTTCAATTTCAGGTAGTACTGTATTCAGCACTTGACTAATTTTTTTGATTTTATTAGTTAGTTTATTACTGGTTTCTCCCTCACATCTTAGTACAACAAGATCAATATCTTCCGAAAACCTTTCTATTAGGTTAAAGCATTTTGAAAGAGCTGTTCCGCCTTTAATATGGTTTCTTTGCCAATAGCATTATGAAAAATAGTATGTAAAGCAAAAGTGACCCAGTAATCTTTTTCAACATATATTTCAGGAATATTCATTTGTTGAGCTGTAAATTGCACCGCTTGTCTAAAAAGTTGTTTGTTTTGGTGTAGCTTCATATAATATTCCATTTTTCAGTTTTAGTCAACACTTTATCAACTGACAATTTATATTTAGTAATAGGATTTAATGTTTTATATAATGATTCCGTAAGAGTACTTTCATTCAATTCATCTAACAATGCTCCCAACAGGGCTTTCGTTGCTGGAGGATATTTAAATGCTAAACGAACCATTGTATTTTTATCCTTCTCTGATAAGTCTTTAAGAATAGCTAACAATCGTTTACAAGAAAATTCAGGATTAGTATCAGGGATTTTTTGGATGTACCGAATAACATCTAACAGTTGCAACAAAGGAATATTCTCTTTGGTAATCGTATTTTTTTGTTTGACAAACGAAATCGTAAAACGTTCTCTTTTAAAAGCAGTACGAACTTCTTTTTTGCCTATTTGTATAGTATTGCTTACTTGAGTAGTAAGACCTAATTGATTATAAACACTATAGCCTGTTAGGTATCCAATTATTTTTCCGTCATTTTCCATCAAGTCTTTTACTATTTGAGCTTGACTGGGTTGCAATTTACCAAAAGGTGTACTTTCAGGTTTATAATATTTACCTTTTGAAAGTTTGGCTATCTTACCTGCTTCTACCATTCGATTAAGAGCTTTTATTACAGCTTCTTTTTTATTCACCTCAGTAGTAAAATCAGCATAGGTGAATATATAGCCTTTAGGAAGCCTATCTATGGTAAACGATATGTATTCAGATGTTTTCATAGTTTTATTATGATGCAAATATAATTATTTTGTCCAGTTTATTGTCGAAAAAACTGGACATTTTAAAAATAAATTTGGAAAACACCAGCGGGAACACTACCTTTGTACTTAAGTACAAAGGTAGTGTTCCCGCTATATATATTGCTCTTCTTATGCACTTATCAAGTCTAGCATTAGAAAGTCCAAAATAAAATTAATCCCATATATATCTCCCCAGTATCCTCCTATTTCTGTAAGCAAATTTAACAAAAGCTAGACATTATTTTTTCTAATCTCAATAGAATATTATACGCACAAAATCTAAAATTGAAGTAAACAAATTAACCAATAAAAATTTCAAAAGCCTAAATTCAATGTTCGTTTTTGATTTGGTTAATAACTCTCAAAATTTGATTATTAACATTAATTAATTTTCATTAATTTAGCCTAAATAATTAATATTAACAGTACACGATTCAGTACACGATTTGGAATAAAACCAAGTAATATAAGGGGTTATTTGGATTATTTTTTTAATAATTTATCAAATTCATAACCCTGAGGTTCCGAGTTCAAATCTTGGTTTCGTTACCAAAACAAAAACCCTACCATCAATATGTTAAGGTTTTTAATGCTCAAAATTTGCACAATACTAATTTGCTACACCTACTCTGGACAAGTTTACGTTAAGAAAAATGTAAGTTTCATTCCTAATATCGTTATTTCTGTATAAATGACTCTCCAGTTTGATATGATAATCCTAACTGTAAAATTATTTTAGTCCTTATCTTTATTAATAATTAACTAACGCAACTTTAAAATTAGATAATCAAAATTGGAATCTAAGAGTTAATAATTAATTAGAGAAAAAAACTACCACCGAATTCGTTTCTTAAGTATTTTTGTAAATTAAAACACAAAGTGGTGATATTAAAAGATACTAGTATCAAAAATAAGTACTAGAATACTACTGCTTATTTGGAATCCTCAGATTTATTAGGATTAAATTAAATGTGTTCCACTTTATAGATCATTGATCATCTTCATAAATTAAACTCCATGGATTCAGATACCTTTATTTTTTGCCTTGAAGCCGTTGCTGATATTGAAACTGAAACAGCTAGCGAAGTTGTCAAAAATTTAGAACAGTTAGCTTTTAAGCAGGGAATCGCTAGCATTTATAAGACATGCGATACTATTGAGAGCTTGGAAGAAAGTTTAAATACATTACTTTACGACGATTATAATTTCAAAAATTATGAAATAATCTACTTTGTAATGCAAGGCGAAGGAAATACTATTTGCCTCAATGGATATTATTATAATTTGGAAGAAATAGCAGAAATTTTTGAAGGGAAAATGAAAGGGAAAATTTTACATTTTGCCAATTCAAAGGTTTTAGACTTAAGCAATGATGAGGCACAATATTTCTTAGATGTTACAGGAGCAAGAGCTATTTCAGGTTATGGCATATCATCTAACACGTTAACTAGCAGTGTACTTGACACTCTTTTTTTTAGTTTATTTGAAGAACAAGATGATGCTGTAGCAATAGTTAATGAATTATTTGAAAAACAATATGCACGCTGCAAACTGCTCGATTTTAGGTTATATTACTAAATTTGTCCTCTCAAATCTGCTAGCACATTATAATCCTGTTCAGTAGTAGCTTGTAAAGTATCCTGCTTATTACTGCTTAAATAGATGCTGTTACATTAATTATTTTATACCAAAAAGTGTTTTTGGGTTTGCAAACAAAATTACTTTGAGACTATTAAACTTCATGTTAGCACAGTACTATTTTTAATTATATTTGATAATAAAAAGATGGAGCGCCATCATAAACTAACAATACTCAAAAAAATGAAAATGAAAAAAATATTTACTGTATTAGCCCTTGCATTTGTAACAATAGTTGGAAGTGCTCAAGAAAACAAAGCAAATTCACAGGAAAAAACTAAAAAAGGAATCCTGTTGTTCTAAAAAAGATTCCAAATCCAAAGAGATGAGTGCTGAAATGTTAGAAAAGTGCCAAGTGAAATGCAAAGCTGAAGGAAAAAAGTGCGATGCTGCCATGGCAAAGGCTTCTGGCAAAAAATGTTAATTATCAAATATTATAATTATATCCAAAAAAAACACCGCTGATTTTAGCGGTGTTTTTCGATATTTAGCGATATGTAATTGCAATAATACCTTGCCTAATTAAATTATACCAAACTCTTCTGGGAGCTACTTAGCGCGAACGCTCCATTCAAAATCCATTTCTGATACTTGAACCCCTTTTTCATCAGTACCAATAGACTTCATCCAGAAGGTTTGCCCTTCACCAGTTGCTATAGTTTCCTGAATAGCTTGTTCGATTAAATGTCCATCATTGCAAGTAAAAGTAATTCTTCCGGTTGCTTTTTTTGTAAAATTCCCTTTGTTGTTAGCTACAAGCATCGATATTTTTTTCCCACTTTTTTGAATCTGGAACATTACTAAAGCACCAGTTGCCAGCTCTGCCCCCATCGCTTGCACAGCAAAATACATAGAATTAAATGGGTTTTGATTGATCCATCGGTGTTTTACGGATACCACACATTGTTTTTCATCAATAGTTGCCACACGCACACCACAGATAAACGCTGACGGTAATTTAAAAAAAAGAAATTTATTGAGTTTTGATGCTGTTAGTTTCATAGGTAATAAATATAGGTTTTAATAAAAATAAAGTGACGCCATTTTTTACGTACTTTTTGAGAGTTTAAATCTTGGCATACTCCCTAATCACTAAGTTTTTGGCTAATGTACAAAAAAATACTATGCACGCCTAATATGTTATTTTGTTAATATTTTGTTAATATTAGGTACTATGCGAAACAAGATACTGTCTTTTAGATATATATTTGCATAAGAAATTACTAGGTACAAAGAAACAAACCTAATAAAGAGTTCAATCATCAATCAATTACAAATTTAAAAAAATTACTATGGAAACTACAACCGAAAAGAATACCGCAACATTTACACACTTAAGTGCTTTAACGCAATATTTTATCCCTTTTGGGAATTATATTTTTCCAATACTATTTTGGAGTTCAAAAAAAGAAAGTTCTGAATTTGTGGATTATCACGGAAAACAAGTGCTAAATTTTCAGTTGAGTTTATTATTGTATTCTTTAGTACTTGTTTTAATTGCTGTTCCCACATTTTTAATCACACTTTTTAATAATGTTCCTTTTGAGGCAGTATTTAATGATCACGATTTTGTTTTTAGAAATTTTAATTTCGAAGGCAACATAGGATTGTTAACAGTAGGATTAGTAGCTGTTATACTCTTTGGTCTTTTGAAAGTCGCTGAATTCTTTTTAATCATATATGCCTCTATCAAAACATCAAACGGTGAAAAATATAACTATCCTATAACGATTCCCTTTATAAAATAAACGCTCTCATCAAGCGAATTCCCTAGCCCCGATTGCAATGGAAATCCTTTTTTATTTTTCCTAAAAATAAAAAAGATTGCAATGAAAAGCGGGATTAAGCTCCAAGATAACTAAGCTTTTCATAACTGCTTTATTTCTTGCAGACAATCAACAATCATCAATCAAAAAATGAACTATTTAATCCAATCAAAATCAAAAAAAAGAAATTATGAACATTGAAAACACAAAAGCCCAGATGCGTAAAGGTGTTCTCGAGTTTTGCATCTTATCTGTATTAAAAGAAAAAGATGCATACACATCGGAAATATTAGACACATTAAAAAACGCAAAGTTATTAGTGGTTGAGGGAACCATTTATCCTTTACTAACCCGATTGAAAAATGATGGATTGCTCAACTACCGTTGGGAAGAGTCCACATCAGGACCGCCAAGAAAGTATTACGGTCTAACCGAAATAGGACAAACATTTTTAAAAGAACTTAGTGGCACTTGGACTGAATTATCTGATGCCGTAAACCTTATAACCAACCAAAAACAATAGTCATGAACAAAACTGTAAATATAAATCTAGGCGGAATGATTTTTCATATTGATGAAGATGCATACCAAAAATTAACACGATATTTTGATGCCATAAAACGTTCTTTATCGAACTCATCAGGACATGATGAAATTATAAAAGATATTGAAATGCGTGTTTCGGAATTACTGAATGAGAAACTTGTAAACGACAAACAAGTCGTAGGTTTAAGAGATGTTGATGCGGTTATTGTCGTAATGGGACAACCAGAAGATTACATTATAGAGGATGAGTTAAAAGGCGCTGCCTCTTATAATGCTACTGCAAACACTAGAACAAAAAAATTATACCGCGATAAAGAAAAAGGAATGATTGGCGGTGTAGCTGCAGGTTTAGGTCATTATTTTGGACTAGACGCTGTTTGGATCAGAATTGTATTGATACTACTCGTTTTTGCTGGATTTGGAACTGGAATTGTAGCCTATATCATCCTTTGGATTGTTACACCTGAGGCTATAACCACATCTGAAAAACTAGAAATGACGGGGGAACCCGTTACCATTTCGAATATTGAAAGAAAAGTAAGAGAGGAATTTGAAAATGTTTCGGATAAAATAAAAAATGTCGATTATGACAAATACGGGAATCAAATAAAAACAAGTGCAGGAAGATTGGGAAATTCCTTTGGTGATTTTATCATGACCGTATTCAAAGTTTTTGCTAAGTTTTTAGGCGTTCTTTTGATACTTGGAGGAGTAACAGTATTATTTTTTCTGCTGGTAGGCATTTTCACATTAGGATCCGGATTATTTATTGATTTTCCTTGGCAGGGCTTTATAGAAGCAGGTAATTTTACAGATTATCCGATATGGGCTTTTGGACTTTTGATGTTCTTTGCTGTTGGAATTCCGTTCTTTTTCCTAGCGTTATTAGGGTTCAAATTACTAGCTCCCAATATGAAATCTATTGGAAATATTGCAAAATACACCTTGCTAGCACTTTGGTTGATTGCGGTTTCAATAGCGATATCAATTGGAATAAAACAAGCAAGTGCATTTGCAGTAGACGGTCGAGTGGTTAAGAAAGAAATCATTAATTTGAATCCAAATGACACTCTTTATATCAAATTCAGACACAATGATTATTTTGCTAAAAACGTTGAAGACCGCACTGATTTCACAGTAAGCCAAGATTCTACGGGTACTGATGTCATTTATTCTAATCAGGTTAGTTTTAAAATTGAAAATACAGATGAAAAAAAACCTTACATCCAAATTGAAAAAGAGGCAAAAGGAAAATCATTATCAGAAGCTAAAAAAAGAGCAGAAAAAATTAAATATGCTTATAAAATAATTGGAAATCAATTGATTTTAGACAACTATTTAATAACCGATTTAAAAAATAAATACAGAGATCAGGAAATTGAAATAACATTGTATTTACCTAAAGGGACTCTGATAAAACCAGATGAATCCATGAGACATTATGATCGTACTGATGGAGATTACTTCTTATGGAATCCAGATTCAAATAACGACATCTACAAGGTAGAAGATAATAAAATAAGATGTCTAAATTGTCCTACTGACGAAAATGAATATAATAACAGTGAGAATGACAGTACTGAAACGTCAGTTACTATTAACGAAGACGGAATTTCTGTAAAAAATGACACTTTGATTAATTCAAGAAATAACATTAAAGAATTAAAAATAAATAAAGACGGTATCATCATTAAAACAAATTAGTCATGTTAAAAATCATCACATTAATCACAAAATTCATTCTGGTTGCCATAATAGCTTTGTTATTTGCTTCATGCAACCACTCCATTAATTTGAATACAATAAAGGGTAGTGGAAACATAACCACGGAGAAACGCATTGTTAAAGGCAATTTTAAAAGCATAGAAGTCAGCAATAGCATAGATGTCGTTATTGAACAATCGGACGAAACTGGAATAATGGTTGAAGCTGATGACAATTTGCAAAAACACATTATTACAACTGTAGAAAATGGAATACTGGTAATATCATGTGATGAAACTTATTTTATCAATACCGAGGTTATGAAAGTAACCGTTAAAATGCCTGTAATTGAACAACTCGAAGCCAGTAGCGATGCTTCAATTACAAGTAAGAACACCATAAAAGGGGAGAATATAGCACTAAACACATCAAGTGCTGCGACAATAGATCTCACTATAGAGGCAGATGATATTACCTGCGATTCTAGTAGTGGAAGCACTATCAAAATTAATGGTCTCGCTTTAAAAATCCAATTAAATGCTTCTAGTGGCAGTGCAATCAACGCCAAAAATTTGGCCTCGAATGAAGTCACTGCAGATGTATCCAGCGGTGCAACTATAAGTACCAATGCCATTGTAAGCTTAGATGCCGAGGCATCAAGTGGCGGAAGCATAAGCTACAGCAAAGAACCAAAATCAATTCGTAAAGAATCTAATTCTGGAGGCAGTATCAGCAGGATATAAACAATTTTGAAAAGTCATAAAAAACATTCTCTAATCAAGGATGTTTTTTTTGAACCCTATTTAAAAAAATAATACATTTTTAACAATCTAAAACCTATTTTTTAATCGTTTTAAAGATCGTAATCAAGATCGCAACTAACAATCATCAATCAAAAAATCACATTATGAAAAACATTTTCTTTAAAGCTACACCTTATTTAGCTTTGTTTTTTGGAGTAGCATCACTCCACGCACAAGAGACCAAAACTGCAACTACTGTAAATAATAAGAGTACGTCAAAATACAATTATCACGATTCTTTTGGTCCCAATTTTTACACTAAAAATGGCACAGAATCGCGGTCAGCAAGCGGTCAGCCTGGGGCAAAATATTGGCAGAACAAAGCTGACTATAAATTAACTGCTATTTTGAATGAAAAAAACAACGAAATTATTGGTTCAGAAATTTTAACGTACACTAACAATAGTCCAGACAAAATTTCTTTTTTATGGATGAATGTAGATCAAAATTTGTTTAAAAATAATTCTCGTGGAAAGACCGTAATCCCAATAACAGGCAGCCGTAACGGTGACAAAGGACAAATTTTTGACGGAGGACATAAAATAAAATCGATCAAGATAGTCACTAATAAAAAAGGCAAAACATTAGAAACTGATGCAAAATTTGAAATAATTGATACTAGAATGCAAGTATTTCTTCCGCAAGATATAAACCCAAATGGTGGAAGTGTAGAACTTAAAATTGATTTTTCATTTATTTCTCCTGACTTTGGGTCGGATAGAATGGGTGTTTTAGACACTAAAAATGGAAAAGTATTTACCATGGCGCAATGGTATCCTAGAATGTGTGTTTATGACGATGTAAAAGGCTGGAACACTTTACCTTATTTAGGAGCTGGCGAATTTTATTTGGAATTTGGCGATTTTGATGTTACCATTACAGCACCTGCAAATCATATCGTAGTAAGCTCGGGTGAATTAGTCAATCCGTCTGAAGTGTACACGGCAGAACAATTGAAGAGGTGGGCATTAGCTGCTAAAAGCGACAAAACAGTTGTAATCCGATCAGCAGAGGAAGTGACAAATACAACTTCTAGACCTACTGGAAAATCAACTTTAGATTGGCATTTTAAAATAAAAAATGCTCGTGATGTTTCCTGGGCATCCTCAGCAGCATTTATTATCGATGCCGCAAAAATTAATTTACCAAGTGGCAATAAATCGTTAGCTATTTCAGCATATCCTGTTGAAAGCGTTGGTGAAGATGCTTGGAGTCGTTCCACAGAATATACCAAAACGTCGGTTGAAAATTACTCTAAAAGATGGTTTGAGTATCCTTACGTAACTGCCACCAATGTAGCTGGAAATGAAGGCGGTATGGAGTATCCTGCTATTGTTTTTTGCGACTGGAAATCAAAAGGAAGTGAATTATGGAGAGTAACTGACCACGAATTTGGACATGGATGGTTTCCAATGATTGTTGGCTCAAACGAACGTTTATTTGCTTGGATGGATGAAGGATTAAATACATTTATCAATTCATTGAGTGCCGAAGATTTCAATAAGGGAGAGTATAAACCCAGACGACCTTCAGATATGCAAAGAATGGCAGATATGTTAACCAATCCGAAATTAGAACCTATTATGACCGCTCCAGACGGGATGAAAGAACATAATATGGGATTACTCGCTTACGAAAAACCGTCCTCAGGATTAGTTATGTTGCGTGAGCAGGTGTTAGGTAAGGATCGTTTTGATAAGGCTTTTAGAGTGTATACAGAGCGCTGGGCTTTTAAGCACCCCACGCCAGATGATTTTTTTAGAACTATAGAAAATGTTTCAGGTGAGGATTTAAATTGGTTTTGGAGAGCTTGGTTCGTCAATAATTGGAGTCTAGATCAAGGCATTACTAAAATTAAATATTTAAAAAATGATGCTAAACTAGGAGCACAAATTTATATTGAAAATTTAGAAAAAATGGCCATGCCAGTAGTTTTAGAAATTAAAACCAAAAGCGGAGCCACTTCAAGAGTTCAACTTCCAGTAGAAATCTGGCAACGCAACACGAATTGGGCATTCAAAAATAATTCAACCGAAGAGATTGCATCCATTACCATCGATCCAGATCATGCCTTACCAGATACCAATACACAAAATAATGTGTGGACCGCCGATAAAAGTGAGTTGGAAAAAGCGGTGATTTTAGATGAATATTTGGGTGATTTTGTAAGTAAACAAATTTCAGTAAAATTAGCTTTTAGCGAAGATAATGGAATACTTGTAGTAACTCCTGAAGGCGAAACATCAATTCATTTTGACTCTATTGGTAAAGATAAGTTTGGTGCTGATCAGGAAGGAGGGATTGAAATTCAGTTTAAAGAAAATAAAAAAGAATTTACCTTAAAAATGGAGGGTCAAGAATTCTTGTTTACCAAGGCATAAAGAAAATCATTGTACTAATATAAAAAAATCATCCATCACAAGTGGATGATTTTTTTATATTTGTGTAGACTTAAATCCAAATTACTATGAAAAAATATGCAGCTATACTCCTGCTCCTTTTATCAACCACATTCACATTGGCACAAAAAAAGGAAAAAATAAAAGGATCTAAAACGGTAACTGTGGAACAAAGAAAAATTGTTGACTTCGAATCGCTTACCGTTGAGGATAATTTAGAAGTATACTTGGAGAGAGGAGAAAGAGCAGAACTAAAAATCGAAGCCGATGAAAATTTACACGATATCTTTACGATTGATGAAAGTGATAATTCCCTTCGCATTTATACTTCAAAACAAGCAACTAACTTCAAAAAATTAATTGTCAGAATAACGTATACGAGCGATCTAAAATCAATTACCTCTAAAAACGAAACTACGGTAACTGCCATTCAAGAAATTTTATTAGATAATTTCACCTTGAAAGCGAATGATGCATCCAAGTTGTTTATGAATGTCAATGCTAAGAATTTTGTACTACAATCCAATGACAAATCAAAAACAGAACTCAACTTAAAATCAGAAAACACAACTATTGAATTAAGTAAAAATAGTTCCTTTAAAGCTTTAATCACCGCTACTAATTTGAAAGTAGATATGTACCAAAAATCAGATGCGACTATTGAAGGTGATGCCTCGAATGCTATCTTGCGTTTAGACAACAACTCTAGCTTAACGGCCAACAAATTAACACTGAAAAACACGGAACTAACCATTGAAGGATATGCTACTTGCGCCATAAATACCAGCACAACATTGAGTATTGATGCCGCCAATAAAACTGAAATCCAGTTAGTAGGAAACCCGAAAATAACTATTAAAAAGTTTGCTGACGAGACTAAGCTAATCAAGAAGTTGAAGTAACAGTAACTTTGCTAAAAACAAAAAACAGGCAAAAGTGCCTGTTTTTTTTTCAACTTACACTGTGGGTGCACAAGCGGCACCCTAACATTTATACAAATTGCTTTATCTTAATTGCTCGCGTTGCAAACGCTCTATTTTATCTTTCTAGGCATGTAGGACCTCGATGCAATCGAGCACCAGAGAGATATGTACCAAAAATCAAACGCTGCTATCGAAGGCGAAGCTACTAATGCTATTATTAGATTGGACAATAATGCAAACTTAGTAGCTAATAAATTATCCTTACAAAATGCAGACGTGACCACCGAAAGTTATTCCAACTGCAATGTAAATGTGATTACCAGTGTAATAATTGATGCCGCCAATAAATCAGAAATTCAATTGGTAGGTGCTCCAAAAATCGAAATCAGAAAATTTTCAGATAAAGCTAAGTTGATCAAAAATTTGAAATAGAAAATGTTATGTCTAACCTTTTCAAAAAAAATTTATAGACTTTGTAACACCATCCTAAACAAAAAAAGTCCCATTTGCTATTGCAAGTGGGACTTTTCTTTTTGAAACTGCCAGATCTTATTATTCCTTAGCAGCCAAATATCTTTCAGCATCTAGAGCAGCCATACATCCCGTTCCAGCAGCAGTAATTGCCTGACGGTACACATGATCAGCAGCGTCTCCCGAAACAAAAACACCTTCAACATTCGTTTTTGAACTTCCGGGCGTATTGACAATATATCCTGTTTCATCTAATGTGATAAAATCTTTGAAAATATCAGTATTAGGATTGTGTCCAATAGCCACGAAGAAACCTGTTACGGGAATGTCAAAAGTCTCACCTGTAGTTTTATTTAATGCCCTAACTCCTGTCACTACTTGTTCATCACCAAGCACTTCAACAGTATCATGGTTCATTAGAATAGTAATGTTTTCGGTTTTGCGAACGCGTGCTTCCATAATTTTTGACGCTCTAAATTTTTCGCTACGCACCAACATGGTTACTTTTTTACACAACTTAGACAAATAATGCGCTTCTTCGCAAGCAGAATCCCCTGCTCCAACGATGACTACTTCTTGGTTTCTATAGAAAAAACCGTCACAAACTGCACATGCAGAAACTCCACCACCCATTTTTAAGTAGTGTTGCTCTGATGGCAATCCTAAATATTTAGCTGACGCTCCAGTCGAAATGATTACGGTTTCACAATGCAACTCTTTGGTCTCATTGATCCAAACTTTATGAATATCGCCAGAGAAATCTACTTTGGTAGCCCAACCATCACGCACATCAGTACCAAAACGTTGTGCTTGTGCTTGCAATCCCACCATCATTTCTGGTCCTGTAATTCCTTCTGGATTTCCTGGCCAGTTTTCTACTTCATTTGTAGTTGTTAGTTGGCCACCCGGCTGCATTCCTTGGTATACAACAGGATTCATGTTGGCTCTAGCCGCATAAATTGCCGCAGTATATCCAGCTGGACCAGAACCTATAATAAGGCATTTAATTTTTTCGATTGTATCTGACATAATAAGAGTGAATTATAATTTTACGGTGCAAAAATAAGATTTAATTACGGTACAAAGGAGAATGTTGTATCAGTTTTAATTATTTGGGAATAAAAAATCTTGCTACACTTGATTAAAAAACATTCCCTGTTGATGAAAGTGAAAATACAGGAAACGGAAATTTGAACCTGCGGACTTCCCGATTTTTAATCGGGACGCGATAATCGTAGCTCCGTTTGTTGTTGATATATTTCTTTAGTTTTGGATACTAAGATATAAACGTAAAACTTTGCTTTTAAAAATAAAAAAAGCCGAACGATATCGTTCGGCTTTTGTCGGGGTGGCAGCGTCTCTTCCGAAAACGGAAATTCGAACCTTCGGCCTTCCCGATTTGCAATCGGGAGGCGATAACGACAGCCTATTTTGAAAATAATGCTTCTATTTTAATTTTACTTTTCCACTTTTTTATTTCCTGCTCCCGCATAATTGCTAAAAATTTGTCCGTAAACAACTCCTGATAGACTATTTCCCAATCTTTGGCTCTTGCTGTAAATCCTTTATGATCACTTAAATGACGACGCAGTCTTTCCTCAAATGTCATTGAGGTAGAACCAATATAATAAATTTCTTGAGTTTTCGAAAATAGGATGTAAACGTAAAACATTGCTTTTAAAAATAAAAAAAGCCGAACGATATCGTTCGACTTTTGTCGGGGTGGCAGCGTCTCTTCCGAAAACGGAAATTCGAACCTTCGGCCTTCCCGATTTGCAACCGGTACGCGATAACGACAGCCTATTTTGAAAATAATGCTTCTATTTTAATTTTACTTTTCCACTTTTTTATTTCCTGCTCCTGGGCAATTGCGAATGATTTCTCAGTAAATATTTCGAAATAGACTATTTCCCAATCTTTGGCTCTTGCTGTAAATCCTTTATGAGCACTTAAATGACGACGCAGTCTTTCCTCTAATATCATAGAGGTATAGCCAATATAATAAATTTCTTGAGTTTTCGAAAATAAGATGTAAACGTAAAACATTGCTTTTAAAAATAAAAAAAGCCGAACGATATCGTTCGGCTTTTGTCGGGGAGGCAGTGTTTATTCCGAAAACGGAAATTCGAACCTGCGGCCTTCCCAATCTTTGGATCTTGCTGTAAATCCTTTATGAGCACTCAAATGACGTCGCAGTCTTTCTTGCAATGTCATTGAGGTAGAACCTACATAGTAGATTTCGTGAGTTTTCGAAAATAGGATGTAAACGTAAAACATTGCTTTAAAAATAAAAAAAGCCGAACGAGAATGGTCGGCTTTTGTCGGGGTGGCAGTGTTTATTCCGAAAACGGAAATTCGAATCTGCGGCCTTCCCGATTTGTAATCGGGACGCGATAACCATCGCCTATTTTGAAATTAATGCTTCTATTTTAACTTTACTTTTCCACTTTTTTATTTCCTGCTCGCGTGCAATTGCTAAAGATTTGTTCGTAACTAATTCCTGACAGACTATTTCCCAATCTTTGGCTCTTGCTGTAAATCCTTTATGAGCACTCAAATGACGTCACAGTCTTTCTTCTAAAACCATGGAAGTAGAACCTATATAATACATGTCTCGTGATTTCGAAAAAAGGATGTAAACGTAAAACATTGCTTTTAAAAATAAAAAAAGCCGAACGATATCGTTCGGCTTTTGTCGGGGTGGCAGCGTCTATTCCGAAAACGGAAATTCGAACCTACGGCCTTCCCGATTTGCAATCGGGACGCAATAACCATTGCCTATTTTGAAAATAATACTTCTATTTTAATTTTACTTTTCCGCTTTTTATTTCCTGCTCCCGACTAATTGTTAAGATTTGTTCGTAAACGACTCCTGATAGACTATTTACCAATCTTTTGCTCTTGCCGTAAATCCTTTGTGAGCACTTAAATGACGTCTCAGCCTTTCCTCAAATGTCATTGAGGTAGAACCAACATAATATATTCCTTGAGTTTTCGAAAATAGAATGTAACCGTAAAACATAGCTTTTAAAAATAAAAAAAGCCGAACGATATCGTTCGACTTTTGTCGGGGTGGCAGGATTCGAACCTGCGGCCTCCTGCTCCCAAAGCAGGCGCGATAACCGAGCTACGCTACACCCCGAAAGCGGGTGCAAATATACAATTCTTTTTAGCTTATACAAAACAATTTGAAAAATAAGAACAGTAATTAAATTGTAATTGTTGCAACTTTTACAAAAGCACCAGAAAGCATTGTAAAACGAAATCTTTTTAGCCCAGATGGTAGCGAAAAGCTTTGTAGCATCACTGCTAAATTTTCTTGAACTAAAAGAGCGACTGAAAGAAGCTCCTTTTAGGTCTTTAGAAAATAAAGCAGTGATGCAAAAACTTTTAGCGCACAGCTGGATTAGCTCCAAGAAAGCAAAATTTAATTTGAAAATGATCTTACACAATTACCGACTAATCAAGCTTTAACGAATGTTAACAAAATAGATTTTTAGAAACCATAAATAATTGTATTTTTACGGTTCAAAATTTAGAAAATAAATGGGCAAAATCATCGCGATTGCTAATCAAAAAGGAGGAGTTGGAAAGACTACAACATCAGTTAATCTTGCTGCTTCATTAGGGGTTTTAGAAAAAAAAGTACTACTTATTGATGCTGATCCACAGGCAAATGCTTCTTCAGGATTGGGTATTGATGTTGATTCTGTTGAAATAGGTACGTATCAAATTCTAGAGCACAGTCACACTCCGAAAGAGGCCATTGTAAAATGTTCTGCACCAAATGTTGACATTATTCCATCACATATTGACCTTGTTGCTATTGAAATCGAATTAGTCGATAAAGAAAATAGAGAATACATGCTAAAAAAAGCATTAGAAAGCATTAAAGATGAGTACGATTACATCATTATTGATTGCGCTCCATCACTTGGATTGCTTACCCTAAATGCGTTGACTGCAGCTGACTCAGTGGTAATTCCTATTCAATGTGAGTATTTTGCTCTGGAAGGTTTAGGGAAATTATTAAATACCATAAAAAGTATCCAAAAAATTCACAATCCAGATTTAGATATTGAAGGACTTTTGTTAACCATGTTTGATTCTAGATTGCGTTTGTCCAATCAAGTTGTAGAGGAGGTTCAAAAACACTTTAACGATATGGTTTTTGACACTATTATTCAAAGAAATGTAAAACTGAGCGAGGCTCCAAGTTTTGGAGAAAGTATAATAAACTACGATGCGACCAGCAAAGGAGCTATTAACTACTTGCATCTTGCCCAAGAAATAATTAAGAAAAATAGCAAATAGTTTTATGGCACAAGCAATTAAAAAACAAGCCTTAGGAAGAGGATTATCTGCATTATTGAAAGATCCAGAAAACGATATAAAATCCGTAAACGATAAAAATGCTGATAAAGTTGTAGGAAATATTATTGAGCTTGAAATTAGTGCAATTGAAATAAATCCGTTTCAGCCGAGAAGCAATTTTAATGAAGAATCGTTACGAGAATTAGCTACATCGATTAAAGAATTAGGGGTTATTCAACCCATTACAGTTCGTAAATTAGACTTTAATAAATACCAATTAATTTCGGGAGAACGCCGTCTTCGTGCCTCTACTTTAGTTGGCTTGACGACAGTTCCTGCTTATATTCGTATTGCAAATGATAACGAATCACTTGTAATGGCATTGGTAGAAAACATTCAGCGTCATGATTTAGATCCCATTGAAATAGCGCTTTCCTACCAACGATTGATTGACGAAATTCAATTAACACAAGAGCAAATGAGTGAGCGTGTAGGAAAAAAGCGTTCTACAATAGCGAATTATTTAAGACTTTTGAAACTAGATCCAATCATCCAAACTGGTATTCGTGACGGTTTCATTAGTATGGGTCATGGACGAGCCATCATTAATATCGAAGACCAAGAGGTGCAAACTGATATTTATCAAAAAATTGTTAGTCAAAATTTATCCGTTCGCGATACGGAAACACTTGTAAAAAACTACCAAGAAAGTTTAAAACCTAAGCCTGCAGGCAAACCAAAAGCAGCTTCATTTGAAATTGCAGATTCCCAAAAAAGTACTTTTACGAACTACTTTGGTACCAAAGTCGAAGTAAAAGTAGCTGGAAATGGCAAAGGGAAAATCACTATACCATTTCATTCTGAAGAGGATTTCAACAGAATTATTAAATTAATAAACGAATAGTGCATAAAATAATTTTCATAAGTCTGTTCCTTTTTGTGACAGGTACTACTGTTGTTTGTGCTCAAACAGAACCAGCAGCACTTGTAGTTAAGGACACTTTGAAATCCAATGATATTGATCCGTTAACTCCTGCAAAAGCAGCTTTTTACTCTGCCGTTTTACCCGGTTTGGGTCAAGCTTACAACAAAAAATATTGGAAAATCCCTCTTGTTTACGGCGCCTTGGGTACTAGTATCTATTTTTATAGTGACAATAATAAAAAATACCATCAATACCGAGACGCTTATAAAAGTAGACTTGAAGGATATATTACCGATGATTTGGCTTTTTTGGATAACAATCGATTGATTGCCGGGCAAAAATTTTACCAACGAAATCGCGATTTATCAGCCTTAGTCACTTTAGCATTTTATGCTTTGAACATCATAGATGCTAATGTCGATGCTGCATTAATACAATTCAATGTAGATGAAAACTTATCAATACGACCCGTTCTTTATCCCAATGATGTAACATTAAAGACTAATGTAGGACTAACTTTTAATTATAATTTTTAGAGCGAAAGCAATTCGATGCTTCGTATTCTAAAATTGAAACCATAATATACAATCAAATGAAAATTGCGCTTTTAGGATACGGTAAAATGGGTCAGGTTATAGAACGAATTGCACAGGAAAGAGGGCATAAAATCGTTTTGAGAAAAGACGAGAATATCACTTTTGAAGGTCTTTCTAGTGCTGATGTAGCCATCGATTTTAGTGTTCCAACCGCCGCGGTAACTAATATTTCAAGTTGTTTTCACGCCAATGTTCCAGTTATTTCAGGAACTACAGGCTGGTTAGATCATTACGATGAAATGGTGGCGCTCTGTGAGGAAAAGAATGGCGGTTTTATTTCTAGTTCTAACTTTAGTTTAGGAGTGAATATTTTCTTTGAACTTAATGCGTATTTGGCAAAAATGATGTCAAAATTAAAAAATTATTCCGTGGCAATGGAGGAAATTCATCATACTCAAAAACTAGATGCACCAAGTGGCACCGCAATATCATTGGCCAAAGGTATTATTGAAAATAGTTCATACACCAATTGGACATTGGAAGAACCAAAGGCGAACGAAATTCAAATCGAAGCAAAAAGAGTAGGTGCAGTTCCAGGAACCCACACGGTAACCTATAATTCTGAAGTAGATGCTATCGAAATAAAGCATACCGCTCACAATCGAGAAGGATTTGCTCTAGGTGCTGTAATTGCAGCGGAATGGATTGTAGGCAAACAAGGTGTTTTCACAATGAAAGATGTATTAGAATTAGATGCATAAACTTTCATATCATTCGATTTTTAGAATTCATAAAACGTTCAAATTTTAGAAAAAATAAATAACTCGTTAATCAAATAAACATATTATGTCAATATATCAATGGTTTGTATTCTTTCTGCTTGTGCAAATAGTTCATTTTTTAGGAACATGGAAATTATATGAAAGTGCAGGAAGAAAGCGTTGGGAAGCTGCAATTCCCGTATATAATGCAATAGTTTTGATGAAAATAATAGGTCGACCAACCTGGTGGACCATTTTGCTTTTTATCCCTATTATTAATCTCATTATGTTTCCTGTAATTTGGGTAGAAACACTCCGTAGTTTTGGAAAACGATCAAGCTTAGATACTTTTTTAGTACTAATAACTTTGGGATTTTATATTTATTACCTGAATTATAGTCAAAAATTAGAATATGTAGCAGATAGAAGTTTGGTACCTCACAATAAAACTGCTGATACTGTTAGTTCGCTGCTTTTTGCAATTGTAGTAGCAACAATAGTTCATACCTATTTCATACAACCCTTTACCATTCCAACTTCTTCCTTGGAAAAATCATTACTGGTAGGTGACTTTTTATTTGTAAGTAAGATGAATTATGGCGCCAGAGTTCCTATGACTACTGTTGCTTTGCCTATGGTTCATGACTCTATTCCTTTGACAAAAAGAAAATCATATTTGACTTGGCCTCAATTGCCTTATATGAGATTGCCTGGAATTCAGAATATTGATCGTACGGATATTGTTGTTTTTAACTGGCCAGTAGATACTGTTTATAGGTTTTTTGACACCTCAAAAAGACGCGCTTTTAAACCAGTCGATAAAAAATCAAACTATGTAAAAAGATGTGTTGGTATTCCAGGAGACAATCTATCTATAAAAGATGGAATAGTGTATATCGATGGTAAAATTTTACAATTACCAGAAAGAGCCAAACCACAATTCTCTTACAAAGTAGCATTAGACGGTAAAACACCAATTGATTTTGAATTCTTGCTGAAAGATATGGATGTTACAGATCCTGTAATGCTTACGGATCAGACCAAAAGAGATACCTTATTTTTTAGTGCTTTGACAGCAGCTAGCGCGGAGAGATTAAAAAATATACCTGGAATTACTGGCGTTACTAGACAAATAGCTACAGATATTGACCAAGCTAATAATGGAAAAGGGGTGTTTCCACATATTAATAAGTGGAATAGTGATAATTACGGCCCGATCTATGTTCCAGAAAAAGGGAAAACCGTTGCTTTGACCGTTGAAACTTTACCGTTTTACAAAATGATCATTACTGATTATGAAACTGCTGAAAATGGCGTTAAAAATGAATTACAGGTAAATGGAACGGAAATAAAAATCAATGGTAAAGTAGTTAAAGAGTACACTTTTAAACAGAACTATTACTGGATGATGGGTGACAACCGTCACAACTCTGAAGACAGCCGCTATTGGGGATTTGTTCCTGAAAATCACATTGTAGGAAAGCCCATTTTTATTTGGTTAAGTTGGGATACGAATGGGAAAGGCTTGAATAAAATACGTTGGGACCGAGTTTTCACAACTGTTGGCGGGGATGGTCAGCCTCAATCCTATTTAAAATACTTTCTATTTGCTTTAGCAGCATTTTTCATTGGAGAATATTTTTGGAAAAAAAGAAAATTAGCTAAACAATAGTCAAAAGTTTGAATGTCAGAAGTCATAAAGTCTATAACCAATATAGCTTTATGACTTTGGCTTTTAAAACTTTAAAATTTTAGACAAATATGAATATTCTCCTTCACCCAACTTACTTTCCATCGATTAGCCATTTTGCTGCCATGGTGCAAGCGGAGAGCATCACTTTTGAAGTAGCAGATAATTTTCAGAAACAAACTAACCGCAACCGAACTTATATTTATAGTCCGAACGGGATTCAGTTATTAAACATTCCTGTAAAACATTCGAAAGAAAGTCATCCAAAAACGAAAGATATTAAAATTGAAACCGATTTTGATTGGCAAAAACAACATTTCAAGTCACTGGAAGCAGGATACAGAAGTTCGCCTTTTTTTGAATTTTTTGAAGATGACATCAGACCTCTTTTCGAAAAGAAACATACCTTCTTAATAGATTTGAATTTGGAAGTTTTAGATATTCTTTCTCACTGTTTTCGAATCAAACTAGATTACAAAACAACAACAGCATACATTCCTGAAGTTGATCCCAATGTTATTGTAGATTTTCGAACTTTAGTAAATGGGAAAAAAGATACTTCTTCTTTTGAAAGTTACACGCAGGTTTTTGATGACAAACATGGTTTTATAAACAATTTAAGTGTGCTGGATTTGCTGTTTAATGAAGGGAAATACGCAATGGATTATTTAAAAAACCAACGCCTTAGTATCAAATAAAAAACAGATTTGTGATCACTCCAGAGACAATCTAGCCATAATAGGAAAATGGTCTGAATTTATAAACTGCGGGAAGTTTTCAAATTTTTTCACTTTCATTTTTTCATCAGCAAAAATGTAATCAATTCTAGCTGGATAATATCGGAACTTATAGGTCTCTCCAAATCCTTTACCAGCTTCTTCAAAACTATCTTTCAACTTTCCTTTGATACTGCGGTACACATAGGAATACGCACTGTTATTCATGTCTCCACAAATGATCATGGGATACATACATTTCATTTTATGCTCTTTAAAAATCTCTGCCTGCTGCTGTTGCTGCTTGAATGCTTTACTTATACGTCTAAATAAAACTTGCGATTTCTGCTGATTCATGGCATCAATATTTTCGTCAATTTCATTCACATCAGGCGATATTTTAATAGATTGAATGTGCATATTGTACACTCTGATGATATCTTTTCCTTTCTTGACATCTGCAAAAACAACATTGTTACTAGAATTTGGAAAAATAATATTTCCTTGGTCAATAATTGGAAATTTAGAAAAAATGGCTTGACCCGTTTTAATTTGGTTGCCGTCTGTAAAAATATATCGGTGCGGATACACTTTAAAATCAATATCTGCTGATGAAGAGTACTCCTGAATACACAAAATATCTGGGTTCTTGTCATTAATGAAAGTGAGGATATCAGCCGGTACATCGTCTCTTTCAATCCATTTAAACACATTAAAAAGACGAACATTATAACTCATTACGGTAAAATCTTTTTCGGCTATTGGAAGTTCATTGGTAGAGAATTTATAAAATTTATTTATAAAAGTAATGCCAATTAATAGCACCAAACCCGAAACAATTAATTGCTTTTTAAGTTGAAATGCCCAATAGACAAAAAAAAGGCTGTTGAATATAAAAAAAAGCGGCATAAATAGTGTCAAAACTGACAAAAGTGGAAAAGATTTGGGAGCCAAAAAAGGCAATACATAGGCAATAAAGGTCACTATAGTCAGCACTATATTTAAAAAAAACATTCCCTTATTAAACCATGAAAGATTCCTCATTTTCTCTATTTGTTTAAATTAAAGCATTCAAAAACCTTCGTGTTGTTATTTACCTGCTTTAAACAAGAATTCTTTTTCCTCATTGCTCAAACTATCATAACCAGATTGGCTAATTTTATCTAAAATTTCATCAATTTGTTGCTGTGACTTATCTTTTGTAACGATTTTAGAAACTGACTTTACCACTGGAGGACTGTAATTTTTGTGAACTTTTTTGAAGGGTGATGCCGTATTTTTTTGGAACAGTTTTGTAAAAAAATCAATAAAGCGAGATACAGCGGCACTTAAATCGGTTCCATTTTGAAGCAATTTAATAAAAATAAATCCAAACATAGCTCCAGCCAGATGAGAAATGTGTCCGCCCATATTTTCGGAGCGCAATTGCATCAAATCTATAACAACAATAACAGCAGTAACATGCCATAATTTGACATTTCCAATGATCAATAACCGAAGATCCATCAACGGATAATAGGTTGTTGTAGCAACTAAAATAGCCATAATAGCCGCTGACGCTCCCACAATTGGGGCATTTATATTCAGCAAATAAAAGATCAAAACATAACTAATTCCTGCAAAAATAGCACTTAACACATATAGACCAAACAATTGCTTGGATGTAAAATAGGTCATAAACAATCGTCCCGAAAAATTCAAAACCATCATATTAAAAAGAATATGCAGGATTCCAGTATGAAAAAAAGCATAGGAAAATAAGGACCACGGTTTCCACAACAAATCAGCCGGGTTAGAACTCAAACTCAGATATTGCATGTAATCAATGGTAATGCCTAACAAAGACAATAATTCAAAAAACAACCACGGAATCACAAACAAAGCCACATTCCAAAAGAGTAAACGTGTCACGATTCCTCCTATCTTGTATTGTAATTTCAAGTCGTCAATAATATTCATATATTTTTAGTATTTGATAGTCAATTTTATTTGCCTAAAAAAATTATTTAATTTTAATTCCAACGGTTTTGATTGAACTGATTTTTCTTCCAATACCACATAATAATAAAACCAAACAAAGCACCACCAACGTGCGCAAAATGGGCTATTCCTCCACCTCCAAAAATAGATTTTCCAGAAATTCCTAGGTACAAATCAACCAATACTAAACCAGGTACAAAATACTTGGCTTTTATTGGTACAGGAATAAACATCAAAGCCAATTCTGCATTAGGAAACATAAAAGCAAATGCTACAATTATCCCGTAAATAGCTCCCGATGCACCAACAGCGGTACCCGCAAAAGCACTGGTAAAGTTTTGAAAATCTCCGGCTGCTATAAATTGTTGCCATTTTGTATCAATTTTGCCTTCGTTCAAAAGTTGTACAATATCTTGTTTAGGAAATCCATTAGCAATTAGCGTATTCAAACCATCTTGAAAATAGTAATAGTTGACACCCGTATGCAACAAAGCAGCGCCTAATCCGCAGGAAATATAGAAAAACAAAAATTTCTTACTTCCCCAAATTTGTTCTAATGCGGATCCAAAAGAATACAATGCAAACATATTGAAAAAAATATGCATAAAACCCCCATGCATGAACATGTGCGTAATAGGTTGCCACAATTGAAAGTCCTTATTTTCTGGAAAATATAAGGCTAATATTTTATAGGCCACATCGCCTATTACTAGTGTACCAACAAAAAAAAGTACATTTATAATTATTAATTGTTTTACCGTCTCCGTTACGTTCCTCATAATGCAAATTTTTTATCTAAATCTTCCACACGCATCGTGATGAAAGTGGGTTTGTGAAATGGGGAAACGTTTGGATCTTTGCAGGCAAAAAGCCCGTTGACCAAGTTCTCCTGTTCTTTTTCGGTTAAGTGCGTTCCTGTTTTTACCGCTAAACTTTTGGCCATAGATTTGGCAATTGTATCGTTCTGACTGAAACTGCTTTCAGGAATTCCATCCTGCAAATCACTTAATAATTGTTCTAAAACCAGTGAAACTTCACTCTCCGTTACATTTACCGGTATTCCTGAAATAACAATATGATCGGTGTTATTTTCTTCGAAGACAAATCCAGTATTCATTAATGATAATTGTAATTCAGCGATAAGATCCATTTCGCTTGACGAAAAAAACAGATTCAAGGGAAATAACAGTTGCTGACTTGATGCCTGATTTACCGTCATATTTACTAAAAACTGCTCATACAAAACCCGTTGATGCGCCCGTTGCTGATCGACAATTACCATTCCTGATTTGATCGAAGAAACAATGTATTTTTTATGAATTTGATACGTTTTATGAACAGAATGTTCTACTTCTTCGTCATTAAATAAAGAAGAAGTCACTTCTTCATTTTCAAAAGTTATGTGTCCTATTTCATCCGTATCTTGTTTCAAACCAACATATAAACTTTCCCAATTAGCCGTTGGTTCCGGTTTTCTATAACTTGAAAATTGCTTACTGGGTTTATTCTCAGAAAAAGGATTAAAATCTCCATCTACCTGAATCGTTGGCGTAGCACCTTCTAAATCTCTATAATGATACGGCGTGTCTAAATTAGCATCGCGCTCAAAATCCAAAACTGGAGCTACATTAAATTGTCCCAAACTATGTTTTATGGAAGCTCTTAAAATAGCATATAGCGCGTGTTCATCATCAAACTTAATCTCTGTTTTAGTAGGATGAATATTGATATCTATTGTGTTTGGAGGCACGGACAAATATAAAAAATAACTAGGCTGCGCACCATCTTTCAGGATTCCGTCATAGGCTGCCATAACCGCATGATGCAAATAACCACTTTTTATAAAACGATCATTGACAAAGAAAAACTGTTCGCCACGATTTTTTTTGGCAAATTCTGGTTTGCTAACAAATCCATGAATGGTAACTATTTCTGTTTCTTCTTGAACAGGCACTAATTTTTCATTTGTTTTGCCCGTAAAAATAGTAACAATGCGTTGGCGTAAAGTTGAAGGCGGCAAATTGAACATTTCACTGCCATTGTGATAAAAAGTGAAATGTATTTTTGGGTGAGCCAAAGCTACACGTTGAAATTCATCGATAATATGGCGGTATTCCACCGTATCCGACTTCAAGAAATTACGTCGCGCCGGAATATTAAAAAATAAGTTTTTAACAGCAAATGAAGTTCCTTTTGGCAAAACAGCAACGTCCTGAGATACAAATTTGCTACCTTCAATAATAATGTGAGTTCCAAGTTCCTCTTGCTCTTGCTTGGTTTTCATTTCCACATGAGCTATGGCAGCAATAGAGGCCAAAGCTTCTCCACGAAACCCTTTGGTATGCAACGAAAACAAATCTTCGGCTTGACGAATCTTGGAGGTGGCATGACGTTCAAAACACAAACGTGCATCGGTAACACTCATTCCCAAACCATTATCAATTACGTGGACTAAAGCCTTTCCGGCATCTTTAATAATTAATTTGATATCTGTCGATCTTGCATCAACCGCATTTTCAAGAAGTTCTTTGACAACCGAAGCGGGTCTTTGAACAACTTCTCCAGCAGCAATTTGATTGGCAACATGATCAGGAAGTAATTGAATTATACTCGACATTAAAAAATTTAGATTTAAAGTTTAAGGTTTAAAGTTTTTTAAAACCAAGAGGTACAAATTTAATGAATTTCTATTGGGTTTTATTATTAATGTGCTTTTAAAAAACAAAAATTCAAAACCTAAAAAATTCACCAATTCGGACTTTATATAAACTGCTTCCAGCCAGCGTTATCTAGTAAACACTATGATTCAAACTAGTAACTACACATCAATAATTTTAATTATATTCTAAATCAGATAACTAAAATTAAGCATTAATAAAAATTAAATGCCTGAAATACAATACTATAAAGCGTTAATTATGAAATGTTTTAACAAAATTCTATAATCCATGAGCTTGTTTAAAACTTAAATTTGTTAGAACAAACAAGTTAACAATTATAAAAATCTATTATGAAAGCGACCAACGAAAAACTAGAAAAGGAAAAAGTAGCCCCTAAAAAAGGAGCTGTAAAAGCTAAATCAGATGCGGCAGAAGGCTTAAGAGATTTTTTTGAAGACGGATTGAAAGATATCTTTTGGGCAGAACATGCGCTAACAAAAGCCTTACCTAAAATGGCAAAAAATGCCACTTCTTCAAAACTCATACATGCTTTTGAACATCATCTTAAGGAAACAGAAGAACATATTACACGTTTAGAAAAAGTGTTTGAATCTTTAGGATTAAAAGCAGTTGGAAAAAAATGTGATGCAATGGATGGTTTGCTAAAAGAAGCCGATGGGATTATGGAAGAAACAGAATTAGGAGTTGTGCGAGATGCGGCTATTATTGCGGCTGCACAAAAAGTTGAACATTATGAAATAGCCACTTACGGCACTTTGAGAGCGTATGCAGTAACTTTAGGCGAAAGCAAAGTGGCTACGCTCCTTGCTAAAACCCTTGAAGAAGAAAAAAAGGCTGATGTTACCTTAACAGAAATTGCTATGGCTGATATTAATATTGAAGCTGCACATGCAGATGAAAAATAGTATTATCAATAACTGATTCGAAATTAATAAAAACCTGTTTATTCAGGTTTTTATTATGTCTTTACTTAAAATAGTAGCGCTTTCGAGTAGAAAACGAAACTGCATAAAAAAACCTACTCCAATGGAATAGGTTTTTGTTTATTTAAAAACAATAATTAATTATATGTTATTCTTTCAATTCTAAAGGCCGACCTTCATCCAGTTGAAGTGTTCCAGCAGACAATAAATGTTGATTATCAACTTGATGAGACAACGAAGCTTGTTGACGAATATAAGCCATTTTGATGGCGGCAATAGCAGCCTCAGTACCTTTGTTACCGTGAATTCCTCCACTTCTATCAATGGATTGTTGCATGGTATTATCTGTCAAAACGCAAAAAATTACCGGAATATCCGTTTGAACATTCAAGTCTTTTATGCCTTGCGCTACTCCTTCACACACAAAATCAAAATGTTTGGTTTGCCCTTGAATGACGCATCCTATAGCAATTACAGCATCTACATTTTGTGTTTGTAACATTTTCTTGGAACCGTAGATCAACTCAAAACTTCCCGGAACATTCCAACGAATAATATGCTGAGCAGGAACTTGGTTTTCTAAAAGGGCTCCAAAAGCGCCTTTGTACAGTCCTTCTGTTATAGAATCATTCCATTCTGAAACAACAATCCCAAAGCGAAAATTTTTCGCGTTTGGGATTGAATTTTTATCGTAATCGGATAAGTTTTTATTTTCGGTAGCCATTTGATTTTAGTATTTTGATTATAGTGTTTTGATTTTAAATATTAAAGATAGCATTTTGAAATCAAAAATCTCCAATCTTAAATCACCAATCTTATATCATTGTTTACTATTGCGCTAATCCTATCAAAACATCAACTGAAGCAGCTTCTGGAGTTCCTTCAAAATTGTCTTTAATGTCTGTAAAATATTTTAATGCATCCGCTTTGTTGCCTAAAGTTAAAGCTACTTTTCCAGCTTTCAATAAAAAACGCGGTGTTGTGAAATCATTTTTATTGGACTCAGCCGCTTTTACATAATTCTCTAAAGCTTCTTGAGGTTGATTTTTTTGAGAATAAGCATCTCCTATTGCTCCTTTTGCTAAAGCGCTTAAAACAATATCATCTGACTTAAATTTATTTAAATAATCAATCGCTTCAGTATATTTTCCTGTATTCAAATAAGCAATTCCAGCATAATAATTAGCTAAATTTCCTGCATCAGTTCCAGAATATTCGTCTGCAATTTTCAAAAATCCAAATTTACCTTCTGAACCATTAAGCGATAACTTATACAAAGAGTCGCTTGCTACTCCATCAGTTGCTTTCTGGAAATTTTGTTGAGCTACAAACATTTCGTTTGCCGCTTCCTCTTGTTGGGGAGCCGCAACAAATCTCTGGTATCCTAAATAACCAATTGTAAAAATTGCAGCAGCAGCAACTAAACCAATAATCACTTTTTGATTTTTTGCAACCCAATCCTCAGTTCTTGAAGCTGTTTCATCTAATTTAGAAAAAACTTCAGCTGTTGTGCTGTCTTTATCATCAATGATTACTGCTTCAACTCCTTCGTTTACCTCTTTTTCTTTTGGTGCTTTATATCCTCTTTTATTATAAGTAGCCATTTATTTTAATTTAGTGAGTCGCAAAAATAAAATTTTTATTCAAACCCACACAAAAAATATGCTTTTATATTAAAAAAAATTATAGCCAAACAATCTTTCTTGGTCAAGCCAAAATAATTTTGACAGAAAAATTAGAAAAGTGCTTTATATGGATATTTTTCAATAATTTGCAAGCACTTTGAAAAAGACCTCAACTAATATCAAAGTCCCCCATAACAGTAAGCTTTTTCCATGTATTTAAAAAAAATTTCACTATTCAATTATAAGAATTTTTCAGAAGCAAATTTCGATTTTGACAGCAAAATAAATTGTTTTGTAGGAAAGAATGGTGTCGGAAAGACAAATGTGCTGGATGCCATTTACCATTTATCCTACGGAAAAAGCTATTTCAATCCCTTAGCAGTTCAAAATATTAAACACGGTGAAGAATTCTTTGTGATTGATGCCGAATTTGAAAAAAACGAAAGAAATGAACAAATTCTTTGCAGCCTTAAAAAAGGGCAAAAAAAGATATTGAAACGCAACGGAAAAGCCTATGAAAAATTCTCAGATCACATTGGCTTTATTCCTTTGGTCATCATTTCTCCTGCTGACAGGGATTTAATCGTGGAAGGTAGCGAAACCCGAAGAAAATTCATGGACAGCGTGATTTCGCAACTGGACTCCCATTATTTACAACAACTCATTCAATATCAAAAAGTAATGAGTCAGCGCAATGCTTTGTTGAAATATTTTGCATTGAATCATGTTTTTAATACCGATACGCTGTCTATCTATAATGAGCAACTCAACGGTTTTGGCAATTATATTTTCGAAAAAAGAAAAGAATTTATCGACCAGTTTATCCCTATTTTCAACACCCATCATCAAGCTATAACGGGCTCACAAGAAACGGTTCAATTGGTATATGAAAGTCATTTATTCGAAAAAGACTTATTGACTTTATTGCAGGAAAACATTAATAAAGACAGAGCTTTACATTACACAAGTGTAGGAATTCATAAAGACGATTTAGCATTTGAAATTGACGAACATCCAATTAAGAAATTTGGCTCTCAAGGACAACAAAAATCGTTTTTAATCGCATTAAAACTGGCTCAGTTTGAGTTTCTAAAAAAACAAAGTGGTGTAAAACCCATTTTACTTTTTGATGATATTTTTGATAAATTAGATGAAAGTCGCGTAGCCAAAATCATAGAAATGGTCAACAGTGATACTTTTGGGCAACTTTTTATTTCAGATACACATCCGGAGCGTACGGAAGTTATTGTAAAATCGACGCATCAGAGCTATAAAATTTTCAACTTATAACTTTTATTTATTAGTTTTTATAGCGTTCAAAAATCGAAAAAAACTAATTTAGCCTATTCAAATTTAAATCGAAACACAATGAAAGTCAGTTCAATATTTACATTAATCATATCTTTAGCTTTTTTATCTTGCAACGGACAAGCATCAAAAGAAAGCCAAACTATCGATGCAAAAGCTTTTAGTGAAAAAATCGCAGCAACATCAAATCCACAAATTCTGGATGTACGAACGCCTGCGGAATTTTCGTCAGATCATATCGAGAAGGCCGTCAACGTTGATTGGCTCGGAGACAGCTTTGTTGCGGGAACCGAAAAACTGGACAAAACAAAACCTGTTTATGTGTACTGCAAAAGCGGCGGAAGAAGTCAAAGTGCCGTTGCAAAACTGAAAGAACTTGGTTTTACAAATGTGTATCAATTACAGGGAGGAATTTTAAAATGGGACGCTGCAGGACTGTCTAAACCAAGCAACAAAATAAACGGAATGACTTTGCAGGACTACAATAAATTAGTAGACTCTGATAAAAAAGTATTAATTAGTTTTTATGCGGAATGGTGTGCGCCTTGCAAAAAAATGACACCCTACATCACAAAAATGCAAACTGAACTAGCAGATAGCGTAACCATTATACGATTGGATGCCGACAAAAACAAAACTTTAATGACCGAAATGAAAATTAGTGAACTTCCTACAATATTATTGTATGAAAAAGCAGCAGTAAAATGGAGAAAATCCGGTTTCATTAGCGAAGGAGAATTAAGAGAACAAATACAATAGTACTAGATGCTTTCAAAAGAAACACTGCAATTTTTGGATGATTTAAAAGCCAATAACAACCGGGATTGGTTTTTAGAAAATAAAAAACCTTACGAAGCTTTCAAGAAAGATTACCAACAATTAGTTGCTGATTTACTGGATGCCATGAAACCGCTCGACCCATCGCTGGAAATGCTTGAAGTCAAAAATTGTACGTTCAGAATCAATCGCGACATTCGGTTTTCTAAGGACAAGACACCTTATAAGTCCCATTTAGGCCTTTGGCTTTCCTCTGGCGCAAAAGGGTTAAATCGTTCGGGTTACTACATTCATTTAGAAAATGGATCCAGCTTTATAGCTGGCGGTTTGTATTGTCCTGAAGCCAACGATTTAAAAAAAATGCGCAAGGAAATTGCTTATTTCTATGAAGATTTGGAAGCGATTCTAAACGAAAAAGAGTTTAAAAAAGAGTTCAATGACTTTGATCGCGATGAAAAAAATACGCTAAAAAATCCGCCAAGAGGCTACGAAAAAGAACATCCTGCTATTGATTTATTAAAATTAAAAAGTTTTGAGTCCTCTCAGAAAATTAATTTTTCAACAGCTGGAACAAAAGATTTCGTTACTACGGTAAGTAAAAAATTAATCCTTTTAAAACCGCTAAATGACTTTATCAATAGGGCATTAACGTCTGAGTAATTATAGTTTACACTGATGATAAAAAAGAAAATACTCTTTCTAGGAGAAACCTACAGGGCCGACGCCATCACTTGGATGAACGGCCTCAAGGAATTTGGTGATTTTGAAATTGTTACCTGGGAATTAAAAACGCCAAGTAATTGTTTACACAACCGAATTTTAAGAATTTTCGAATTAAAATTGGCTGTTTTTAAAATCAAGCAACTAATAAAAGAGCACCAACCAGACATGGTAATTGCAGAACGAACAACCAGTTATGGTTTTCTTGCAGCATTATCCGGCGTAAAACCAGTTGCGATTGCACAACAGGGCATAACTGATTTATGGCCTGAAAATTCGATTTCACTTCCCTTAAAAAAATTGTTGCAAAATTATGCTTTCAAAAAAGCAGATTTAATTCATGCTTGGGGACCAGTGATGACAATTTCAATGATAGAGGCCAATGTAGATATGAATAAAGTTTTGGTTTTACCAAAAGGAATTGATCTGGTCAAATTTAAAAATCAAAACACAGCCAATCCTGAAAAAATTTGCGCCACTGTCACGCGTTCTTTATTACCGGAATACCGCCATGATATTATCTTAAAATCATTTGCCATTTTAAACCAAAAAGGAATAGATTTCGTACTTACCATTATAGGAGACGGAACACAACTTTCTAAATTAAAAAATTTAGCAAAAGATTTAGGCATCGAAAATAAAATCAACTTTACAGGAAGAATCCCTAACACTGAATTACCAAAACTATTACAACAATCTAATATTTACATTAGCATGCCAATCACCGAAGGCGTTTCGGCCTCTTTGTTTGAAGCAATGGCAACAAATTGTTATCCAATTGTAACCGATATTATAGGAAATCAAAGCTGGATTACACACCGTGAGAACGGACAATTAGTTACAATTGACGATTTTGAAATGCTTGCCGACGAACTAATCTGGGCCTTTGAAAACGAAAAATACCGCAACCAAGTTGTAGCTAACAATCGATTATTTTTAGAAAAAAATGCTGATTATACCATAAATATGAAAATTATTGCCAATAGATACCACGAATTAATCAACACCAATAGCCCCAATTAATTATGTGTGGAATTAATGGAATCTTGCATTTACAATCTCAAAAAAAAGTTGATGAGCGTATTTTAACAAAAATGCGAGATTCACTAGAGCATCGCGGACCAGACGATAATGGGATTTTTATAGAAAAAAATATTGGATTTGGTCATAGACGACTTTCAATTTTAGATATTTCGTCCGCTGGACACCAACCTTTTCTCTCCGAAAATGGTCGGTATGTAATGATTTTTAATGGCGAAATCTATAATTTTAAAGAATTTTATCCCGAGTTAAAAAGTAGTGGATTTGATATTAAAACCACTTCGGATACCGAGGTTTTAATGAAATTATATCAATTGCATGGTTTAAAAATGCTAAACCGCCTCAACGGTATGTTTGCCTTTGCTATTTGGGATAAATTAGAAAAAAAGCTAACTCTTGTTCGGGATAGAATGGGTGTCAAACCTTTGTATTATTCTTTTTTCAACGAAACATTTTATTTTGCCTCCGAACAAAAAGCACTTTTTACCGCTGGAGTTCCTCTTAAAATGGCGCAAGATGGACTGGAAGAGTATATTTTTAACCGATTTGTTGCTGGTGAAAATACTTTATATGAAAATGTAAAAAAAGTACTTCCCGGACACGTCATGACCATTCACGAAGATGGAAAAACCACTATAGAAAAGTGGTGGGATCTGAAAGGGGAAATTCAAAACCAACCTAAAATAAAAAATCCGATTGAATGGTTCCGAGAAACTTTTGATGATGCTGTCAAATTGCGCATGATTAGCGATGTTCCTGTGGGTGTTATGCTGAGTGGCGGACTAGACTCTTCCTCGATATTGGCTTCATTACACCATCAAAAATACAAAGACATACAAACCTTCAATATTGGTTTCAAGGAAATAGAGCACAATGAAACCCATCTGGCTAAAATGATGGCAGAAAAATGCAATTATGGATTTCAAACCATGCAATTAGAGGATAAGAATCTTTATGACCAATTAATAAATGCTACTTATTTTCAGGATGAACCAATCATGCATTTAAGCGAACCGCATCTTCTGGCAGTTTCACAAATGGCAAAACCATCGGTAAAAGTATTGCTTTCCGGTGAAGGTGCCGATGAATTGATGGGCGGTTATACGCGGTACAAAGCCTTACAGCATCCGTCTCTATTAAATGTACTAACCTTACTTGGCAATTTCGGTTTGTTTTCTAAAAAACCGCAGTACGATAAACTGTTGCGCTATGCGCAAATTCAAGAAAAATCAGATCTCGTTCTATTTAATGGTTCAAATATTTATCCAAAGGATATTGCAACCACTTTTGGAATAGAAAAAACACCCACTAACGAATACCGACAAAAAATATACGAAGAAGCAAAATCATTGTATCCAAATAGCCTGCGGCGTCAAGCACTTTACTTTGACCAACACACCTATTTATGTTCCCTTCTGGACCGGAATGATCGTTGTACCATGGGAGCCTCTATTGAATGTAGAGAACCATTCTTGGACCAAAGATTACTTGTTGGATTAGGATCATTAGACGACAAATTACTTTTTACAGGAGTAAAAGGAAAATTCATTCTAAAAAACGCCATGAAAAATCGCTTGCCAGATGAAATTTTAAAATTCAGAAAAGTAGGATTGAGTGCACCTTGGGGCGATTACCTCACAAAAAGCCAAGTATTTAAAGACGAACTAGAGACGTTTGTAAAAAGTGATTTGTTTCAAATACCTTATTTCGAACACATCAACATTCAAAAATTAGTAAGTAAATTACAGCAAGGTGACATACGCATGACACCGTATATTATGCCACTATTTATGATGCATATCTGGATGAAAACCTATGCAACTAAATTTTAATGCTTACTTTTGGTGCAGCATAAAACAATTCTAAAAAGCCCTCTCTTTTATGGAAATAATACCTAATTTCTCTTTAAAAAAATACAATACTTTTGGCATTGAAGCCAAAGCAAAACAATTCGTTGCCGTACATTCTGTACACGATTTGAAAACGATTTTAGAGGAAAATAAAGCACAGCAAAAATTTATTTTGGGTGGTGGAAGCAACATGCTTTTGACCAAAGATGTCGATGCATTGGTGATTCATATTGATTTAAAAGGAAAGAAAATAATTGAAGAAAACGGAGAGTTTGTTTGGGTTGAAAGTCAGGCTGGCGAGAGCTGGCATGAATTTGTACTGTGGACCATCGATCAGAATTTTGGCGGACTGGAAAACATGTCCCTCATTCCAGGAAATGTGGGAACGACTCCGGTGCAAAACATTGGTGCTTATGGCACAGAAATCAAAGATACTTTTATTTCCTGCGAGGCAATGAGAATAGAAAATCAGAAAATGAAAACGTTCACAAAAGATGAATGCCATTTTGGATACCGAGAGAGTATTTTCAAAAACGAATTGAAAAACCAATACATCATAACGGCTGTTGTTTTTAAATTGACAAAAACCAATCATAAAATCAACACTTCATACGGAGATATCTTGGCAGAACTAGCCAAAAATAACATCTCAAATCCAACTTTAAAGGATGTCAGTAATGCCGTAATTAGTATTAGACAAAGCAAATTACCAGATCCGAGAGAATTAGGTAATAGTGGGAGTTTTTTTAAAAATCCAATCCTCTTAAAATCAGATTTCGAAAAAATACACCAGCAATTTCCTGAAATGAAATATTTTGATATTTCTGAAACCGAAGTAAAGGTTCCTGCAGGATGGCTTATAGAACAAGCTGGTTTTAAAGGAAAACGCTTTGGTGACGCCGGAATACATAAAAATCAGGCTTTGGTTTTAGTAAATTATGGCACTGCAACAGGACAAGAAATTTTGAATGTTTCAAGAGATATTCAAGAAACCGTTTTCAAAACTTTTGGCATCCATATTGAAGCCGAAGTCAATATAATTTAAAGTATGAGTTTAAAAGTATTAGGACTTAAAACCAATACAACAAATCATAAATCTAAAATTACAAATCACCATGTATACTCCAGAGATTTACAAAAATGAAAATCAGGAAGAAATCAAAAAATTTCTTCTTGAAAATAGCTTTGGAATTTTAATCAATCAAACGAACGGAAAATTATGCGCCACACATATACCGTTAGAACTGGAAACTACTACAGAGGGTAAAGATATTTTATACGGCCACATTTCCATCGAAAATTCACAAGCTCAAGGGTTGCGAAATAACGATGAAGTTTTAGCAGTTTTTTCAGGACCACACAATTATATTTCGTCCTCGTGGTACGATCATGAAAATGTTCCTACATGGAATTATATTGCTGTTCATATATATGGAAAAACCAAAATTATCGAAGGAGATGCCGTCATCGAATCCTTAAAAAAGCTAGTTGATAAATATGAAAAAAACTCACAAAATCCCATCCGAGTAGAAAATCTGTCTAAAAAAACAATGATGCAAAGTCGCGGAATTGTAGCCTTTGAAATTGAAATAACTGAAATTCAAGCTACCAAAAAAATGTCCCAAAATCGTGACAATAAAAACTATCAAAATATCATTACCGAGTTGAAAAAAGTCAATACAAATCAGTCCATCGCGGTTGCAAACGAGATGAAAAAATGTCCTATATAAATTCTTTCGAAATTCACATATTCTATTTACAATTTACAATTCTATTCCTACCTTTGCACTGGTCGTAAAATACGAGATTATAAACTCACTAAACGCAAAATGCTCCTACTAATTCTTTACTTTTTTATCTTTATTGTTGTTGTTCAAATTTCGTATTACTTGGGGGTTTTTGGTAAATTTGCTTTTGCCAAAGTGCAACAAATTACCCTAAAAAGAATCCCTATTTCGGTAATTGTTTGTGCTAAAAATGAAGAAGATAATGTGCTTAATTTTATTCCGATACTTGCGGAACAAAACTATCCTGATTATGAAATCGTGCTCATTGATGATGCATCTAACGATGCTACTTTAGATATTTTTGAAGGTTTTGAAAAGCAATATTCCAATATTCGTTTGGTAAAAGTACAGAACAATGAAGCCTTTTGGGGAAATAAAAAATACGCACTGACTTTAGGCATAAAAGCAGCCAAAAAAGAGTACTTGTTATTTACTGACGCCGATTGTTATCCTACATCAAAGGATTGGATAACTGCCATGAGTTCGCAATTTACAATGCAAAAAACAATTGTTTTGGGTTATGGCAAATATGAAAAAATACCAAATTCATTCCTGAACAAAATCATTCGTTATGAAACTTTAATAACGGCAGTTCAATATTTTTCATGGGCAAAAATAGGACATCCATACATGGGCGTAGGTAGAAATTTAGCCTATAAAAAAGAAGAGTTTTTCAATGTAAATGGATTTATAGAACACATGCAGGTTCGTTCTGGAGATGATGATTTATTTATAAACCAAGCTGCAAATGGCAAAAATACAACCATTGCTTATTCTGCGGAAAGTTTCACATTTTCTAAACCAAAAACGTCCTATACCGATTGGTTAATCCAAAAAAGAAGACATGTTGCTACTGCACATTATTATAAACCACTCGATCAATTACAACTAGGAGCATTTTATTGTTCGCAATTGCTATTCATTTTGCTTCCCATCTTGTTATTAGCATTCCAATTTCAATGGATATTAGTTTTAAGCTTGATTGCGTTACGTTATTTAGTGGCATGGATTGTGGTAGGATTTTCAGCAGGTAAACTGAAAGAAAATGACATTAAATTCTGGTTCCCTCTAGTTGAAATAGTCCTTATCTTTACTCAAATCAATATCTTTATTGCAAATATATTCTCAAAACCAGTACATTGGAAATAAACAAACAAATAGAGAAAGCAAAACAAGGCGATCAAGTTGCCTTTACTTTTCTATTGGATTATTATTGGAATGAAGTCTATGGCTTTATGCTAAAACGCACTGAAAATGAGACCAATGCCGAAGATATTACCATTGAAACCTTCTCCAAAGCTTTTGATAAAATAGCAACTTATAACTCTGAATTCCAATTTAATACTTGGTTGATTGCTATTGCAAAAAATGTCCACATCGATTTATTGCGAAAAAAGAAATCTAGCCTTTTTATCGAAATAACCGATGATCAGGATCATCAGGCCTACAATATAGCCGATACTACACCGTCTGCTGAGGATGAATTAATTACGGAGCAAAATCTTTCCCGATTACTCCAATTCATAAAAGAATTAAAACCACATTATCAAGAAGTGATTCAGTTGCGCTATTTTCAGGAAATGAGTTACCAGGAAATTGCCAACAAAATCGAGGAACCTCTAAGTAATGTAAAAATTAAATTGCTTCGAGCCAAAAAACTACTAGCCGAAATTATTCAGAATAAAAGGTAGTTTATTCTTCAGCATATAAGATTAGCTTTTACCGTAGTCCATAATTGTTGATTCGTACTACCTGAATTGCAATGCACTACATTTTTTAGATTCTATCCAACTGAACGTACTTAAATAAACCTACAAGCTTATTTTCTTAAATCATCCTATTAAAAAGTAATTTTACAAACAATTTAATATAATAATAGTTAATTAGATGCGTATAAATTATAATTATTCTAAAATAATTATTAAATTTATATACTAAGAATCTTATTTTCCACGTTATAAAATAAAAACACTTTTTGCTTATGATTTAATTGTACTTAACCACTAAATCTAATTTACTATGTCAAAACTAAGCATTTACGAAACCGGCTGGATTAATCTAGTTTTTCAAGACAGAAACAAAGAATATGGAGCGTATCAATTGCGCATGGAAAGTACTAAAACCGGATTAACAGCACTGTTTATGGGGGTATTACTTTTAGCTGGATTTCTCAGTATTCCTGTGATTATGGCGTACATGAATCCCAATAAAAGTACTAGTATAACAATACCAGAAATCACAAATACCGTTGTTCAATTAACAGAAATTATTCCGAATGAGTTGTTACCAAAAGAATCGCTACCCAAGATAAAAACTAAAAATGTGGATATTCCTGTAACAAGTGCTGCTCTGGTAAATCCAGAAATCGTGAAAGCTACTGAAGCGAATCAGGATATTGCAAAAAATACAGATAATACAACAGTAACCAATACTCCTTCTGAAGGGACTGGAATAATAGGTATAAATCCTACAACGTCACCTGGAAATGGCACTGCAACATCACCGCCTGTTGATTTAGGCAATACCATCGTTAGCAGTGTAACACTTGACAAACTTCCAGAATTTCCTGGAGGTATTACCAAATTCTACAATTATGTAGGTAATAATTTTGAGAAACAAGAAATAGACGGTAGTGGATCTATTCGGGTTTATGTTTCATTTGTCATTGAAAGAGACGGCAGCATGACCGATATTCAAGTAAAAAGAGATCCAGGTTATGGCTTAGGGAAAGAGGCTGTGAGAGTATTAAAGTCCTTAAAAACGAAATGGTCCCCTGGAATGATTGATGGAAAAGCAGTTCGAACTGCTTATAACTTGCCCATCACGGTTCAGTTAAATTGATATAAAAAAAGCAGAATTAAAAAATTCTGCTTTTTTTTTCATCTCAAAAAAGGTTTAATTTTTCTTTTTTGCGGTTGTTGGCTTACCTGTTTTCGATTTAGCAGTAACTAATTTTTGTTGCACGTATGGTTTATACAATCCATCCTTCTTCGCTCTTTGTCTTGCTGCTTCAGCTCTTTCTTTAGGATCAGGATGCGAACTCATCATTTTATCTAAAAAAGAAGCTTGAGCACCTTCACTCATTTTTGCTATAATAGAAAATGCAGAAGAAACAGCATTCACGTTATACCCGTTTTTTTTCATAAAATTATAAGAGAACTCATCCGCTTCAAACTCTTGCTTTCTACTGTGCTTATTATCAATCACTACACTAGCAATTTTAGCTAATTGACTGTTTGTAATGGCCGCTACTTTGCTTGATTGTGAAGCCACTGCATCTACAAGCGCTTCCTTTTTATAAGCAGCTTTAATGGCATCACGAGAATCATGATTAGCGACATGACCAATCTCGTGACCAATGACGGCAAGCAATTCATTGTCATCCATTATATCCATCAAACCACTGTAAACACGCACACTACCATCAGCAGTTGCAAATGCATTTACTTCATTTAACTTGTACACTTTGTAATTTAGAGTATACCCATCTCCAGAAGTATATTTACTAAAAACTTTATTAAGCCTTATTGTGTAGGGATCCTTAGATCCAGTAATAATGTGTTCCGAGTCCATTTTATCAACAGCTGCTTTAGATAAAGCTGCAGCATCAGCATCACTGAATGTTAATCCTGCTACTCCTTTTTGCATTGCTCCCAATGCCTTTTCTCCAAAATTAATTTGTGCATTAGCTTTAAAAAAGCCAAGTAACACCAATAATACGCCAATAAGTATCGATTTATTTTTCATTTGTTATTGTTTTTATATTTCAAATGTAGCATTTTTAATACGTGAAATACAATAAAAATATAATCAAATTAACACTATTACAACTAGCTAAGCTTACAAGCTGAAAAAGTTATTAATACGATTAGTACATAAATCTTATTTTACTGACCCTAATAAACAACTCTGCCTCCATTTATTACAGAAGTACAAAAGCAATAGGCAAATGCTAAATTTAAACATATCATACCTGCTTGATATGCGATTTACAGCTTAAAACATTTCTACTTTGACTTCCTAAATCCTAATTCTAAAACCTAATTTCTTAACAACTTTACTTATCTTTGTACTTTGAAAATTGATATATGGAAACTGTTTTAGAAAATATTTTACCGAAAGAAACTCAAGGCAAAGGCGAACTAAACGTAGCTAAACCAAAATGGTTGAAGGTAAAACTTCCAATAGGCCAGAAATATACAGAACTTCGCGGCTTAGTTGATAAATACAGCTTGAATACGATTTGCACCTCAGGAAGTTGCCCAAATATGGGAGAATGCTGGGGCGAAGGAACCGCAACCTTTATGATATTAGGAAATGTGTGTACGCGTTCTTGCGGATTTTGCGGTGTAAAAACCGGAAGACCCGAAACTGTTGACTGGGACGAACCGGAAAAAGTGGCGCGTTCTATCAAAATCATGAACATCAAACATGCAGTAGTAACAAGCGTTGACAGAGATGATTTGAAAGATGGTGGATCTATTATTTGGATAGAAACCGTGAAAGCCATTCGTAGAATGAACCCAAACACCACGCTAGAAACGTTGATAGGTGATTTTCAAGGCATAGAAAGAAATATAGATCGCATCGTAGAGGCCAACCCTGAAGTAGTTTCACATAATATGGAGACGGTTCGTCGATTAACGCGTGAAGTACGAATTCAAGCAAAATACGATCGAAGCCTAGAAGTGTTGCGTTACTTGAAAGAAAAGGGAATCAAAAGAACAAAGTCAGGAATCATGCTCGGACTTGGCGAACTAGAAGAAGAAGTCTACCAAACCATGAGAGATTTACGTGACGCTAATGTTGATGTTGTAACTATCGGTCAATATTTGCAACCTAGTAAAAAACACTTACCCGTAAAAGAATTTATTACGCCTGAACAATTTGCAAAATACGAGCAATTTGGTTTAGAATTAGGATTCCGACATGTTGAAAGTGGTCCACTAGTTCGTTCTTCCTACAAAGCACAAAAACATATTTTATAAATAGTTTATTCGTTTATTTGTTTAATAGGTTAACCAAATAAACGAATAATCGAATAAACGAATCCATTTGAAAACAAGAATTGCAATAAACGGTTTTGGAAGAATCGGTAGAAATTTATTCCGTTTGCTAATAAACCACCCCTCCATCGAAGTTGTTGCCATAAATGATATTGCGGATAAAAAGACAATGGCGCACCTAGTTAAGTACGACAGTATTCATGGAGTTTTACCATTTGCGGTTAACCATGATGAAAAAGGAATTCTAGTAGACGGAAAACACTTTTTATTTTTTCATGAAAAAAAAATATCAAATTTAGACTGGAAAAGTTTAAACATTGATTTTGTTGTAGAATCAACCGGCAAGTACAAAACATTTGATGAATTGAATTCCCACATTACAGCTGGAGCCAAGAAAGTAATTCTTTCAGCACCATCTGAAGTTGATAGTATAAAAACAGTTGTACTTGGAGTAAACGAAGGCATCTTAGACGGAGGGGAAACAATTATTTCAAACGCAAGTTGTACCACCAATAATGCGGCACCCATGATTAAAGTAATCAACGATCTTTGCGGAATTGAACAGGCGTATATCACAACTATTCACTCTTACACAACCGACCAAAGTTTACACGATCAACCGCACAAAGATTTACGCCGTGCTCGTGGAGCTAGTCAATCGATCGTTCCTACAACTACAGGAGCAGCAAAAGCATTAACAAAAATATTCCCTGAGTTCGAAGGAAAAATAGGTGGATGTGGGATACGAGTACCGGTTCCTGACGGCTCATTGACCGACATTACTTTTAATGTAAAGCGCGCAGTATCAATACAAGAGATTAATGAAGCTTTCAAAATAGCTGCACAAACCAATCTTAAAGGTATTTTAGACTACACAGAAGATCCTATTGTATCTGTAGATGTAATTGGAAACAAAAATTCTTGTATATTTGATTCACAGCTTACTTCAGTTATTGATAAAATGGTAAAAGTAGTGGGATGGTATGATAATGAAATTGGATATTCCTCACGGATTATAGATTTAATTTTACGCACAAAGCATGAATAATTTAAATAAAAAACGTTGCTATACATGAAGTATATTTTTACTTTTATTGTTGTTTTTTATATATCACTACAAGCTCAGCACAATGAGAGATTTGACAGCACAACATACTATAGCAATTTAAGTAAGTCACGAATCCAATCGAACAATTACAAAGAGGCCTTAGTTAATAGCCAAAAAGCAATCCAATATGCTGCAAAAAACAAAAATATTAAAGACCAAGCAAACCAAACTTTCATCCTTGGAAAAATTTATTTTGATTTAAAAAAATACGATGATGCCACAGAAACTTTTTTAAAAAGTGCTTTGCTGTTTTCTAACTTCGATCCAAGTCTACAGCAATCAGCAAATTATTACCAAATTGGACTTTGCTACATGCAAAAAAAAAAATACCATCAAGCTGCCACATATTTTGAAAAAGCAAAATCTATTAATGCTCAATTAGAAAATACTGATTCTGATGTATTGTTACAACTTCAAAATGGATTGCTATACAAGGCCAGTAATACTATAGATTTAGCTTTAACGTCCTTCAAAATGATACTTGCCAAATCGAATAACGCTGCTAACGTCAACACTAAAAGCGAAGCCTCCTACCAAATCGGTATAATTGAAGCCAGCCGAAACAGAAATAATCTATCTATAAACTACCTCAATAAAGCATTAGAGTTAAACAGCAAGACAAAAAACCCAGAACAAAAATCAAATATTTTATTTGCCTTAAGCGAAGTTTATGAAAAAATATTAGATAAAACCAATGCTTACTTCTATTTAAAACAACATTTAAATTTGAAAGAAAGTATTTCCATTTTAGACAACAAAAGATTGGGCTTCGACGATTATCAAAAGTTTAAGGAATCAGAAAAACTGAAAGAAATTGCACAAATTAATTATCAAAACAAAGAACAGGAAAAGACTACCAAATTCAATAAATTAATAAGTATTTTTGCAATAGCCTTGATTTCAATCTTATCTTTATTAAGTTTGTCTTTATACCGAAATAACATCATTCGAAATAAATCTCACTTATTATTGCAAGAAAAAAATCAAGAATTAGAAATCGCTAAAAATAAAGCCGAAAAGGCATCAAAAGCAAGATCTGAATTTTTATCAACTGTGAGTCATGAACTTAGGACGCCTCTGAACGCTATCAACGGAATTACTCATTTACTATTAGAGGAAAACCCGAAAAAAACACAATTGGATTATCTATCCTCCTTGAAGTTTTCAGGGGATTACTTAACGAAATTTATCAATGAAATTTTGGAAATAAATAAAATTGAGTCCGATACGATCGAAGTTGAATACACTACCTTCAATCTCAAAAAATTATTAGAAGATATTAAACATTCTTTAAAAGAGCTAGCAGTTGGTAACAACAATACTTTTTCTTTAGAAGTCGACCCGGAAATCCCTGATTATTTAATTGGTGACCCCACAAAATTATCTCAAATTATCCTGAATTTAATTAATAATGCTTTAAAATTTACCAAAAACGGAGGGGTTACTGTTTCCGCAAATCTTCAGCAATTAAAGAATTCAAAAGCCACATTATATTTTGAAATAACGGATACTGGAATTGGAATACCTGAAGATAAATTAGCTACTGTTTTTGATAGCTTTTCACAAGGCTCCATCGAAGTAAATCGAAAATATGGTGGTACAGGATTGGGCTTAACTATTGTAAAAAAATTAATTAAAATTCTTGGTGGAAATATCCAACTTAAGAGTATTGTGGGTGAAGGCTCTTCCTTTTACTTTTCGTTAGATTTCCCAATAAGCACGCTACAGGAATCTCAATTAGAAGCCAAACCTCTTGTAAAATACGACGCTTCTAAATTAATAAATAAAAAGATTCTTGTGGTTGAGGATAATAAAATCAATCAGATGATTACGAAGAAAATGCTTTTAAACAAAGGCATCACTTGTGAAATTATTGACAATGGTGAGGAAGCAATTGATGTATTAAAAAATAAAATATTTGACTTAGTACTTATGGATGTTCACTTGCCTGGTATAAATGGCACCATCGCAACTGAAACTATACGAAGCTTTAATAGTACAACACCAATTATTGCACTTACTGCAATTTCATTGCTTGAAAATCGCGACTTATTATTGTCATTTGGCATGAACGATGTGATTACAAAACCGTTCATACCCGATGAATTTTATAGGATTATTGCTGAGCACATATAACCTAATAGTTTAAAATCAATTCTTTTATCAAGCTTCTTACTTTAGGTTCTGCATTTTTTGCAGCTTCTAGAACTTCATCATGTGAAATCGTACCTATACTTTCTGCATCACCCATATCAGTAATTACTGAAATCCCAAAGGTTTCCAAGTCCATATGTCGCGCTACAATTACTTCTGGAACAGTTGACATTCCTACACAATCTGCACCTAGGATTTTAACCATTTTGTATTCCGCTAGAGTTTCAAAAGTAGGTCCTTGCAATCCTAAGTATATTCCCTCTTGGACTTCAATATTCAATTCTTTTGCAATTTCAGTAGCTTTTGCGATCATTTTTCTTGAGTAGGGTTCACTCATATTCACAAATCGAGGTCCAAAACGTTCGTCATTTTTCCCTCGTAAAGGATGTTCTGGCGTCATATTGATGTGATCCGTAATCATTACAATAGAACCCACTTTATAATTAGGATTTACGCCACCTGAAGCATTAGAAACCACTAATTTCTCAACGCCTAAAAATTTCATCACTCGTACAGGAAAAGTAACCTCAGTCATTGAATAGCCTTCATAAAAATGAAAACGGCCTTGCATCGCTACTATTTTTTTATCTCCAATGGTCCCAAAAACCAATGCGCCTTTATGTCCTTGAACTGTTGAAACTGGAAAATTTATAATTTCATTATACGGTAACGTGTACGCCACTTCCATTTCATCTGTAAAATTCCCTAATCCCGAACCTAAAATCACACCGTATTCTGGTGTAAAATTGATTTTCTCCTTAATCTGGTTGACTGTTTCTTGTACTTGTTCCCACATATTCTATGATTGTTTTATTAAAATGTTCTTCCCCTGCTGATACTTCAGAAGCAGGAACCAAAAGGAAAGAGCTTTGTATCGGTAAATAGAAAAGTTGCTCACTTGGCAAACTTCCTTTTAATCGTACATAATCTTTTTCGGTAGTGATAATAATGTTATTTTGAGCTAAATTTTTAATTTCTAAAATATCTTTATCGGTAAAATTATGATGGTCTGGAAAAGACAAACAGACATCATTCGTATCTTGTAAATAGGTAAAAAACGGTTCTGGTTTTGCAATTCCAGCCAAAAGTAATTTAGCAAAATTCTTAATTTCGCTCACTTTCAGAGTTTTATCTTCAGAATATATGATTTCATCGTAATTGATATAGGTAAAGTACAGTTCTTGATTTGATGCAACTTTTAATCGGCTTTTAATTTCTTTTTGTTCCTTGAGCGAAAGATCTGCAGGACACTTCGTTACAATAATTACATTCGCCCTTTTAGCTCCGCTTCTACTTTCACGTAAATTTCCAGTAGGTAATATCCAATCATCAGAATACAAATCGCCATAAGAAGTCAGTAAAATATAAAATCCTGCCTTAACTGTTCTATGCTGAAAAGCGTCATCTAGTAATATTACTTGCGGCTTTTCAGGTTGCGAAAGTAGTTGTTCTATTCCATTTTTTCTATCTGCATCAACGGCAACTTGAATTTGTTTGAATTTTTCAAAAAACTGGAAAGGTTCGTCCCCCAGTATTTTCGCATTGGCATTGGCTTGAGCCAAAATAAAACCTTTGGATTGTCTTTTATAACCTCGGCTTAATGTGGCTACTTTATATTGATCCGATAGCAACCGAATCAAATATTCGATTTGCGGTGTTTTTCCGGTTCCACCAACGCTAAGATTCCCAACAGCGATTATAGGAACATTAAAAACATATGATTTTAAAATCCCTTTATCAAAAAGAAAATTTCGCATACTCGTTATCAATCCATATAAAATGGTAAACGGGAACAGTATTTTTCTCAGTAAGTTCATCATACGAAAGTAGAATAAATTATCTTTGATTTAAAATTTTGTTTCTTTTGTTTCCTGTTTAAAGTTGATCAAACATTAAACTTTAAACCTTAGACTTTAAACTAAAAATACATGAAAATCAAAGAAATAATTTCCGTACTCGAAGAAATGGCGCCACTCGCCTATGCTGAAGAATTTGATAATGTGGGTTTATTGGTTGGAGATCAAGACATAGAATCAACAGGTATTTTAGTTTGTCACGATGCATTAGAAAATATAATTGACGAAGCGATTGCCAAAAACTGTAATATGATCGTTTGCTTTCATCCCATCCTATTTTCTGGTTTGAAAAAAATAACGGGAAAAAACTATGTAGAACGCGCCGTTATCAAAGCGATAAAAAATGATATTGCCATTTATGCCGTCCATACCGCTCTTGACAATCATCAAAATGGCGTGAATAAAATATTCAGTGACGCGCTTGGATTAATAAACACTAAAATCCTTATTCCGAAAGAACATTTTATTCGGAAATTAGTAACCTTTACGATTCCTGAAAATGCCGAAGCAGTTCGCAATGCCTTATTTGATGCTGGAGCGGGAACTATCGGGAATTATGAAAATTGCAGTTTCAATTCGAAGGGTATTGGAACTTATATGGGAAACGAGCAAAGTAACCCAGAAATAGGGGGACGGTTTGAATTTGTGCAAGCTAACGAGATTAAAATAGAGGTCACTTTTGAGAAGTATCTCGAAAATAAAATCCTCCAAGCTTTATTCAAAAGTCATTTGTATGAGGAAGTGGCTTATGAAATTTATAATTTAGAAAACAAACACCAGAATATTGGTTTGGGAATGATAGGGGAATTGCAAGAACCCATGAAGGAAAAAGATTTTCTACTTTATGTAAAAGAAAAAATGCACTGTGGCGGAATTCGTCATTCGAATTTTACAGGAAAGGACATTAAAAAAGTGGCTGTTTTGGGTGGAGCAGGAAGTTTTGCCATAAAAAACGCGATTCAAGCCGGAGCAGATGCTTATTTGACTGCCGATTTGAAGTATCATCAGTTTTATGAAGCCGAAAACCAACTGCTATTAGCCGATATTGGACATTTTGAAAGTGAACGCTATACAAAAAATTATATTGTTGAGTATCTTCGGAAAAAAATCCTTAATTTTGCAATTATTTTATCAGAAGAAAATTCAAATCCAGTTAAGTACTTATAGAATATGGCGAATACGAAAGAATTAAGTGTTGAAGACAAGTTAAGAGCAATTTATGATTTACAGCTAATTGACTCTAGAATTGACGAAATCAGAAACGTAAGAGGAGAACTTCCTTTAGAAGTAGAAGATTTAGAAGATGAAGTGGCGGGTTTAAGCACACGTTCAGAAAAATTGAAAAGTGAACTTGAAGTTGCTGAAGATCTTATCAAAGTAAAAAAGAATGCAATTGATGAGCACAAAGAGGCTATCAAAAAATATACGAAACAACAAGAAACTGTTCGTAACAACAGAGAATTTAATTCGTTGACAAAAGAGGTTGAATTTCAAGAATTAGAAATTCAATTATCTGAGAAGCAAATTAAAGAAATGAAAGCTTCTATCGAACACAAGAAAGAGGTAATTGCAAATTCTAAAGAAAGATTAGAAGCAAAATCAAATCACTTAAAGCATAAAAAATCAGAACTGGATGCTATCATGGCAGAAACTGCTAAGGAAGAAGCGTTCCTATCTGAGAAATCAATTGAATACCAAAATTTAATCGAAGCAAGATTATTAGCTGCTTACACGAGAATCAGAACTAGTGTTCGCAATGGTTTAGCTGTAGTTTCTATTGAGAGAGGTGCATCTGCAGGATCATTCTTTACGATTCCACCACAGACACAAGTTGAAATTGCTTCCAGAAAGAAAATTATTACGGATGAACATTCCGGAAGAATATTAGTAGACAGCGTATTGGCTGAGGAAGAAAAAGAGAAAATGGAACAATTGTTTTCAAAATTCTAAAATCATTTGAGTCCCGATACACATCGGGACTTTTTTTTTATGAAAAAAATAATATATTTCATACTCACTAAATCCATTGGATTATACATTAACATCTTGAGTTTTGTATTTCCAAAAAAAGCGTCACTACTAGCATATTCTTATTTTAGTGAACCCAGAGAAGGTAAATTATCTAAAAGTGAACTTCCTAAAATTCTACAAGAAGCAAAATCTGAAACCTTTCAATACGAAGAACATTCCTTTCATACCTATTCTTGGCAGGGAAATGATACCGTAATCCTTTTGGTTCATGGTTGGGAAAGTAATGCCTCTCGCTGGGGAAATTTACTGCCTTATTTAAAAAAATCAGGAAGCACCATTGTAGCAATTGACGGCCCCGCACATGGATTGTCTAGCGGCAAAGAATTTAGTATTCCAAAATATGCCGAATTTATTCATATTGCTGTCGAAAAATTCAAACCTCAGTACTTAATAGGCCATTCACTTGGTGGAAAAACATGTTTGTACTACCAATCTGTTTATCAAAATGATGCCTTGCAAAAAATGGTCATTTTAGGATCACCGAGCGATTTCAAAATTATCTTGAATAATTATGTTGCCTTATTAAGCTTGAATTCTAAAATCATAAAATCCTTAGAGGCGCATTACTTAAATAATTTCAACCTCCAGTTAGAACATTTTTCGGGTAAACTATTTGCATCCAAAATAAACATAAAAGGACTGATCGCTCATGATGTTGACGATACTGTAGTTTTATTTGAAGAAGGAAAAAAAATAGCGGCGGCTTGGAGAAATGCTATTTTTATTGAGACTAAAGGTTTAGGGCACAGCATGCATGACGATGAATTGTATAGAAAGGTATCTGATTTTTTATTTGAAGAACAAAAATAAACTTCTTAAGTCATAAAGAACTTCATGTATTAAATCTAATAAAACTTAGGTCAATCCATCTAAACTGTGCTTTCTTACTATCCAAAAATCTAAAAAGTCTAAAAATCTAACCAACAAAATGATTACTTTTGCATCATGGAAGACAATCTAAAACGCCTCAATAAATTTATAGGAGAAACGGGATATTGCTCTCGACGTGAAGCTGATAAAATCATTGAAGCAGGTCGAGTTACCATTAATGGTGTTGTTCCAGAATTAGGCACCAAAGTTTCTCCAAATGACGAAGTGCGTATTGACGGAAAACTGATTCGAGAAAAAAGAGAGCAATCTATTTATTTAGCTTTTAATAAACCTGTAGGAATTGAATGTACAACCAACTTAGAAGTTCGAGGCAATATTGTAGAATATATAAACTATCCCACTCGCATTTTCCCTATTGGTCGTTTAGACAAAGCATCTGAAGGGTTGATTTTTATGACAAATGACGGCGATATTGTGAACAAAATTCTTCGTGCTAGAAACAATCACGAAAAAGAATATACGGTAACGGTCAACAAATTGATTACAGATCGTTTTATTGAAAAAATGAGTAATGGCATTCCTATTTTAGAAACGGTCACCCGAAAATGTAAGGTAGAAAAAATAAGCTCAACCACATTCAAAATCATTTTAACACAAGGTTTAAACCGTCAAATTCGCAGAATGTGTGAGTATTTAGGTTATGACGTTATTGCTTTAAAACGTATCCGAATTATCAATATATCACTTGATATTCCTGTTGGAAGATTCCGTGATTTAACTGATGCCGAAATCAAAGAACTTAACGAACTCATTGAACCCTCAAGCAAAACCGAGGAAGCCAGTTTGCCAAAGCCTGAAAAAATTGAAGTTTCTAGAAAAAGAACTGAATTTATAAAAAGAGACGATCCTCGTTTTAAGAAAAAGGGAGATTATTAAAAGGCAAAGATGCTGTCTCAAAAAATATATTTGAGACAACTTCTATTTTTACTCCAAAAACATTATTACAATCTACTCGTTTCATTTATCAATCGAATCGGCTGGTTATAAATCAATTTCATACACATTACTTCTAGAAATGAGGTGTATTTTTTCCCTCCGCATTCATACCACCATAAGGATTGGTATTGAATATCATTTTTTTCCATTTTATTAAACCATATCTTTTCATTTTTTACTAAAATTTCTTTGGATTCCATAATTGTGTAGCCATTTCCAGTCCAGCAAATCAGTGGTTTATGGGATGGTGTTTTGATATAAATGAGTTTATTTGGTGTGGCTATTTTAAATACCCCATCATTTACCCAAATACCATTTTTAATATTGTATTCGGGATTCAGGTTCATCAATAAATTATCATTTTTTGGGCTTTTAACTTCCAGACTAGTTATAAATAGCATTATAAAAGTCAAGATAATTGGAATTCTTTTAGATTGAAAATTGGTTACTTCAATTTCATTTATTTTAGGTTTAAAATAGTTGATAATCAACACCATTGGAACCACTTGATATATCACAAAACACAATAAACCAACCAAATGATGCAATATATTTTCTTGTGTACAATCTAAAATAATCAAAGTCACAATTCTGAAATAATTAGAAAATACATTCAATACAATCACAACAAAACAAAAAGTAAAAATCGGAATAATTCCAAAATATTTTTTTTGCTTTTTTTCTTCTAATGTTAATAAAATTGCTCCCGTTAATAAACCCGTTTTAAACATTGACAATCCCATACAAGCGGTATCAATTGTAATTTTGGCATTGTTGATATAAAAATTAATTCCTTCTATCCTATCCAGAGTCATAAAGTTTTTTAAAGTTAAAAAAACTGCATAACACAATCCTTGTTTAATTTCAGAAGTTAGATGTTCAAAAAATTTATTGAAAATTGTTGAAAACAACAAAATACAAATAAAAGCAATAAAGGAAAATTTACCAGTAAAACTGTAAAAAATCAAACATAAAAAGAGAATCAAGGATAAGAAATGTAATGATTTTGTATGCAATCTATAACTTAAAAACTCTAAAACAAAAATCAATGCCATTAACAAATAATTAATTTTGAAATTCGTTTTTCTGCTTCCAAAAACAAATAACAAAGCAGAAAAAACGATTCCAAAAAAATCATTGTCCAAACCAAAAAAGAGAACATTATAATTTATTACAAAGAGAGAGCAAATTGCAAAAATCCATATTCCTATTTTATATTCAATTAACAAATTATACATTAGTTCAACATTTTTTGTTTTCTGTAATAAAAGAAAAGTATCGTTAGCCCAATGAAAATCAATAACCATTCGTGCGGTTCTGGAACTGCTCCGTCATTATTTATTGAAGCATTTCCAAGCGTATTTACATTTTTTTCGATACCATTTTTCTTGTAATCTTCATCAGTTTCTAGAACAATCAAGGATGAAATTGGAGTAACTATATTGGCCTCTTTCGCTAAATCTACAAATTGGTTTTCCTTCAAAGAGTCGTTTTGTATAGTTACTTGTTCTTGTAAAACTTTGCCAAAAGCATACATTCTATAAATGTGATTTGATCCATTATTTTGAATTTTTGAATCTAATTCCGTTTCCTGAATACAAATATTTGCAGGTTCAACATTAATGGTGTTTTTTAATGTTTTGAATTCCAAAAATATATTTTGTTCAATTAATCTCAAACAATTATTCAAATCAATTTTTAAATAAGAAACCATTTTCTGTTCTTTTACGGTTTGCCAAAATGGATTCAAGTTTTCTGAAATATTAATTACTTTTATATTTTTTAGGTGGGTATTTGCTTTTAATTTTTTTAAATAATCAGAGGTTTCTAATTCCTCAAAATTGGCAGAAATAGTGCCACATTTAGTGATAACCAAACTATTTTCTTTTACGTAATAAAGAGGTAATAAAGAGTAAGTCAAATCTTCGAAATGAGCAAAAACTGTTTCATAATTGGAAATATTTATCGCTTGTTTTTGATTGTTATTCCACACAAAATAGTTTCTATTAGAATGATTTACTATTTTTTTAATTTCACTTGTTGTCCAGCTGCTGTTCAAATCCAAAATAATTTCGCTTGGATTGAAAGCTATCTTTTGTTTTTGAATTTCGTTGATTTTATAGGCTTTATTTTTCCAAACAAAAGCAGTTGAAAATACTTTACTAGTTATTGGTAATTCGGCTTCCCATGCATCTAAACCTGTTGATTTGTTAGTATAAAAACCTTTTTCCAATTCAAACCTTTTACTAGTTACAAACTTTTCGTTACCTGCCATCTGAATTCTTGAAATGGCTTTGGCTCCATTTGTATTAGGTCCTTTAATGTCCAAACTTATGTACTTAAGAGTGTTGTTCTCTACTTTTAACGGTGTTGTAAAGCCACATTTAAAAGTTCGGGGTAGATCATATCGTATTGGAAAAACACGAACCACTACTTTATTCCCTTCTCTCCATTGCATCAATGAAGGGTCTCGATATTCCACTCCTACAATTTGATTATAAGCTTTTTTTGCTTTTTCCTTGGTAGTCAAAACTCCTTTTCTTTCGATTCCATTTACCCATAATGACAAGGAAGTTGCTACTGCCCCTTCGGGAAGTTGAAATGAATATATAGCCTCTTTATCACCCCAACTTTTTTCTGCACAGGCTATATCCATAGTAATTTCGGTATATGCCAAACGATCATTTGCATAAATTTTCACGTCTTCTTTAATGTTTTTTGTAAACAAATCTTTGCCATCCCACAATTGTTCTTCGGTCTCCAATCGTTTATCAAAATTAGATTTTAGAATATTTATCCTGTCGTCTGCACTTAAATCTAGTCTTGACGTAAATAAAAAAGCAAGATTTATAATCGGATCATGTGTTTTTCTCTCATTATATTGTTTGTTATTTCCAAAAGAATCAAAACCTCTAAACTGAAAGAAATTATCAGAAGCAATGTAAACTATATCCTTTTTGAGAAGAATTTCGTTAAAAAAATTAGGTTTTAGATTCTGTGAAATGGTAATGTATTGAGGTAAATCTGTGTTTACTTTCTCAAAAGAATTGGTAACGGTATTTTTTGAAATCTTTTGACTTTCCCTATTTAATTCTACTGTAAAAATTGCAAAACCAATACAAACTATTCCGATTCCGATTCCAAAAGCAAATCCATATTTTCTGTTTTCTATAAAGTTCTGAATCAAAATTACTGTATGAATAACAAGTACAATCATAGGTACAAGTCCATAAAAACCAAGTCCCAAAGCCAGAATACCAATACAAGAAATTGGCGCAAAAGGAATAAGATAAATGGCATAATATAAAATAAGTAAATACGAAATTCCGTTTGCAAAATAAAGCGCTGTATTTAAATACTTATGTTTAAAATTGCTGTAAATTGAAAAATTTGATAAGCCAAACAAGAAAGTAACTACATAAACCCAAATTGGTAAGTTTTCAAAAATATTAATAAAAACATTAGTGGAGAAGCAACCAATAAACCAATTTAGAAATAAAAAAGGTATAAGATGTTGGTATTTTTCTTTGTTTTTTAGGGCATTAAATGTAACAATTATACCAAAAAGGAATTCAATTATAATGTTGAAAAAACATAAGACTTCGAGTTTTTCATAATCAAATTCGCTTCCTACGAGCGAACTTATGAGCAGTATAACACTCAACAAAGTAACTACTATACTCGCTTTCACACCAATTTTTTTGGTAAAATCATTAATTTTAGTTTTAATTTTCATTGATTTTTCTGTTTATATATTTAAAGTACTTTGCATTTCAAAGTAAAAAGTTAAAAAAAAGGATTATTTAGATTTGAATAATTTTTCAAGACTATTTAAGTGCGAAACAAAAGCAGCTCTACCCATATTGGTCACTCGATACGAGGTTTTTGGTTTTTTACCGACGAACTCCTTTTTTACTTCTATGTATCCAGACTTTTCTAATGAAGAAGAGTGGCTTGCTAGGTTTCCATCAGTAGTATTTAATAACGCTTTCATTTCTGTAAAGTCTATCCAATCGTTCACCATCAATACAGACATTAATCCTAATCGGATTCGACTTTCGAAATCTTTATTTAATTTATCGATAATACCCATGATTATCTGTATTTTTTAAACATAATCGTTCCGTAAACTATGTGTAGAATTCCAAAACCAAGGGTCCAAAAAACCAATCCATATCCTAGAAAAAATAAAGAAACACTGCCAATAAATAATTGAAAGTAGCCTAAATACTGAATATCTGAGTAGGTATACTTACCTGCATTTACCAACGCTAATCCGTAAAAAAGTAAAGTAGATGGCGCTAATAAGACAAAAAGACCATGAAATATTAAGGCAAAGCAAAAGACGCCACCAACTACTAAAGGAATTGCTAAGTGCAAAAGCATCACTTTTGTGGTGGATGTCCAGATTGGTAAATTATTTTTTTTACTCTTTTTAAAAGTGAATAGAAATCCAGAAAGAAGCGCAAGAACTAAAATTACAATCCCCACTACAATTAGTTTGTCAATCAAATCATCACTGTACACTTTCTCCAATCCATCAAAATAAGACATCTCATTTGACTCAAACAAAAAAGCAGCATAACCCGAACCAAGTAGCGCAAAGATTCCTGCGAAAATACCTGACAATCCGCTAAGGGAAATAAACCTTGATGAACGCTCCATCATGGAACGAATGTGAACTAAATCTTCGTGACTATTTTGGCTCATAATAAAAGTACTTTGAGTTACAAAGTTAATAGTTTAAATGAATAATCCAAGAAAAGGAAGAAGAAAAAATAAAATTATTTAAACAATGTTTCTCAAAACCACCTCTTTCTTTTGAATAAATACACACCAAAAGCGGATAACAAAACCGATATTGAAATTACAATCCAGATCCCGTAACTATTGTTCTCTAAATCATTGGGTACATTCATTCCGTACAAACTGGCAATCAAGGTTGGAATCATCAGAATAATCGAAATCGAAGTCATTTGTTTCATAATCGTATTCATATTATTGGAAATCACAGAAGCGTACGCATCCATAGTTCCCGTTAATATGTCGCTGTAAATATTAGTGGTTTCCTGTGCTTGACGCAATTCAATTTCTACATCTTCCAGCAAATCCAAATCAAAATGTTCTTTTTGGGATTTTATATTCCTGATTCGGTGCAATAAAATATCATTTCCTTTCAAGGAAGTCATAAAGAATACCAAACATTTTTCTATTTGAAGCAAAGCTTGTAGTTCCTCATTCTTGATTGATTTTTCAAGATTATCCTCGGCCAATTTTATTTTTTGATTGACTTGTTTTAAGTATTTCAAAAACCAAACACTCGATGATAATAGCAGTTTCAATACTAAATCAAAATTATCTTTGATATTTATGTTTTTCCGATTGGTATAAATCACAAAATCTGTAAGCATTTCTGTTTGATGAAAACTAATGGTGATACAAACTTCATCTTTAAACACTACCCCAACAGGAATGGTATTAAAGGGCAATTTTACGTCGTTGCTTTTCACCGGAATTCGCATAATAATCAACGTCCAGCCATTTTCAATTTCTATCCGTGGTCTTTCGTCGATGTCTTCGATATCATTGTAAAATGCTTCTGGAATTTGTAACTCCTCTAGTAAATATTTTTTCTCTGCTTCGGTAGGACATTCTATATTAATCCAGCAGTTTGGGGCCCATTCAGGCGTGGCAATTAATCCGTTGTTGTTTTTGTAAAAAGCTCTCATTTCAAAATTCTATAGGTTTAGGTGTAGCCTCTTGAAAATAGTTCAAGTGCTAGATTAGGTTAACATTTCCGAATAATAATCGTCCATTATCAATTTCTTTAAGTCTTGCAAAAGTATTCTTTAAAATAAGATACAAAGCATTAATTCTTTTATTTAAGTTCTTATTTAGACAAAAAAAAGCCTCAAATAAAATTTAAGGCTTTCTTTTCAAACTATTAATTTTATTTATTTCTTTTCATCTCTCTTGCCAAAAGCGTATTTTTCAGTAACATCGCAATCGTCATAGGCCCTACCCCACCTGGAACTGGCGTAATATAAGATGCCTTTTTACTAACTTGATCAAAATCGACATCACCCGTAATCACATACCCTTTTGCATTCGTTTCATCCGGAACACGCGTAATACCGACATCGATAACCACAGCACCGTCTTTTACCATATCTGCTTTCAAATAATTAGGAACACCCAAAGCCGTAATAATGATATCCGCCTGAACGGTGATTTCCTCTATATTTTTAGTGTAGCTGTGTGTAAGGGTAACAGTCGAATTTCCTGGAAAGCCTTTTCTACCCATCAAAATGCTCATTGGGCGACCCACAATATGACTGCGTCCAATGACTACTGTATGCTTTCCTTTGGTTTCCACGCCATAACGCTCTAGTAATTCTAAAATACCAAACGGGGTTGCTGGTATAAAAGTGGTCATGTCTAATGCCATTTTTCCGAAGTTCTCCGGGTGAAAGCCGTCGACATCCTTACTAGGATCAACGGCCATCAATACTTTTTGCTCATCAATTTGTTCTGGAAGTGGCAACTGTACAATAAAACCATCGATTTCATCATTCTCATTCAGTTCCTTAATCTTTTTTAGCAATTCGATTTCAGTCGTAGTACTTGGCATTTTGACTAAAGTAGATTCAAAACCCACTCTTTCGCACGCTTTTACTTTACTACCCACATACGTTAAACTGGCACCATCATTCCCTACTATAAGCGCTGCTAAATGGGGAACTTTCTCGCCTTTGTCTTTCATTTTTTGGACCGCAATAGCAATTTCGCTTTTGATATCTTCTGCTGTTTTTTTTCCGTCTAGTAGTTGCATGGTTGTTTGTTTAATATATTAAAGCAGAAAGTCTTAAAATCATTACGACTTTAAGACTTTCTGTTTTTGACTCTTATTTATTTCATTCCTGGCATTCCGTTTGGCATTCCGCCTTTCATTCCGCCCATCATTTTCATGAGGTTTTTTCCTCCTGGTCCTTGCATCATTTTCATCATCTTGCTCATTTGGTCAAACTGTTTCATCAACTGATTTACTTGCTCAATTTTGGTTCCAGAACCTTTTGCAATTCTTGCCTTTCTTTTGACATCAATCAAAGCGGGCTTACTTCTTTCTATGGGCGTCATGGAATGGATAATAGCTTCAATGTGTTTAAAGGCATCGTCTTCAATCTCGACATCTTTCATGGCCTTTGAAGCGCCAGGTATCATTCCGACTAAATCTTTCATGTTACCCATTTTCTTTACTTGCTGAATTTGGGAAAGGAAATCATCAAAACCAAATTCATTTTTAGCAATTTTCTTTTGGATTTTTCTGGCTTCTTCTTCATCAAATTGTTCTTGTGCTCTTTCTACCAAAGACACAACATCTCCCATTCCTAGGATTCTTTCGGCCATACGAATAGGATAGAACACATCAATTGCATCCATTTTTTCGCCAGTACCAACAAACTTGATTGGTTTATTGACAATCGTTTTTATCGAAAGTGCCGCTCCACCGCGCGTATCACCATCTAATTTTGTTAAGATTACCCCATCAAAATTCAACCTGTCATTAAAAACTTTTGCTGTATTTACCGCATCTTGACCCGTCATTGCATCTACTACAAACAAGGTTTCGTTAGGCTGAATCGCTTTATGAACGCGTTCAATCTCGTTCATCATTTCCTCATCTACGGCCAAACGACCTGCAGTATCCACGATGACAACATTAAATCCATTTGCCTTGGCATGTTTGATTGCGTTTTGAGCAATTTCAACTGGATTTTTATTTTCTGGCTCTGAATATACCTCAACACCTATAGAATCTCCTACTACGTATAATTGCTGAATCGCCGCAGGACGGTAAATATCACACGCTACTAATAGTGGTTTTTTGTTCTTTTTTGTCAAAAGATAATTAGCCAATTTTCCAGAAAAAGTAGTTTTTCCTGAACCTTGCAAACCAGACATTAAGATAACTGATGGATTTCCAGAAAGATTAATTCCGGCTACATCACCACCCATCAATTCTGTCAATTCGTCTTTTACTAACTTCACCAATAATTGTCCTGGTTGAAGCGTAGTCAATACATCCTGACCAATAGCTTTTTCTTTTACTTTAGTGGTAAAATCTTTGGCAATTTTAAAATTAACATCGGCGTCAAGCAAAGCACGACGAACTTCCTTTAAGGTTTCGGCTACATTTACCTCAGTAATTTTTCCGTGACCTTTAAGTATATGAAAGGCTTTATCTAATTTATCGCTTAAATTATCGAACATAGTATTGATTTGTTTTAAAATGCAAAGATAAACTAATTAAGAAATTAGGCAATTAGATAATTCGAATATTGAAAGTGCATTTTCAGGTTTATTTTAACAAAAAAACGACCTCATTTTGAAGTCGTTTTATATCTTTTTTTACATTCTTTCTGGAACACTAATTCCTAGTAGTCTAAAAGAAGACGCAATCGTATCTGCCACTTTTTTGGACAATTGCACTCTGAAGATCTTCTTCTCTGAATCCTCTTCGCCTAAAATTGGAAGCGCTTGGTAGAAAGAATTGTATTCTCGAACTAAATCATAGGTAAAATTAGCCAATAAAGCTGGGCTGTAATGTTGCGCTGCATTCTGAATTACTTCAGGAAACAATTCCAATTGTTTGACCAATTCTTTTTCCTTTTCATGAAGTGCTTTTACATCTGCTGAATTTGAGTAATCAAAATTCGCTTTACGGATAATAGATTGAATTCTGGCGTAGGTATATTGTATAAACGGCCCCGTATTTCCTGCAAAATCAACTGACTCTTCTGGATTAAAGAGGATTCGTTTTTTTGGATCTACTTTCAAAATGTAATATTTTAAAGCACCTAAACCAATTGTGCGGTACAATTTTGCTTTTTCTTCAGGAGAATAGGAGTCTAATTTTCCTAAATCTTCAGCAATTTTTTGTGCAGTATCTGTCATTTCCTGCATCAAATCATCGGCGTCAACAACGGTTCCTTCACGGCTTTTCATTTTACCCGATGGCAAATCTACCATACCGTAGGATAAGTGAAATAAGTTTTTAGACCAATCAAAACCTAATTTTTTCAAGATTAAAAACAATACTTTAAAATGGTAATCCTGTTCATTCCCTACCGTATATACCATTCCGCCCACATCCGGATAATCCTTTACACGTTGTATGGCCGTTCCAATATCCTGCGTCATATACACCGCAGTACCATCGGAGCGCAATACAATTTTACGATCTAAACCTTCATCAGTCAAATCAATCCAAACCGAACCATCTGGATCTTTTTCGAAAACACCTTTATCCAAACCTATTTGCACCACATCTTTTCCGAGCAAATACGTATTACTTTCATAATAGAATGCATCAAAATCGACACCTAAATTTTTATACGTGGTTGCAAAACCATCATACACCCATTGATTCATGGTTTTCCAAAGCGATAGTACCGATTCATCGCCAGCTTCCCATTTTAGTAGCATTTCTTGGGCTTCTTTTAGAATTTCTACTTTAGATATAATATTTTTATCAGCTTCTAATTCTTTAACGACTAATTCAGTTTCTTTTTCTAAAATATTTATAATAAATAAATCCTCATCATCATTATTATTATCATTTTCAAAACTCAAAATATCATTAAACTCAATAATTTTTAAAAACTTTTTTTTCTTCTCAACAATTTGTTTATCAACTTCATTATTCTCATCTAAAATAAAATTAGTGGAATAAAAAACTTTTTTATTTACATAATCCCAATCCAAATTAAGAATTTCTTTTATATATTTTCTTAAACCAATTTCATATCCATTTATCATTTTTGTTAAAATAGGATCGCTGTTATTTTTTAAAGCATTCCATTTCCCTGTTTCTTTAGCTCTCTGAACTTTATTATCTAATTCCTTTTGGGCCTCCTCTTTTAATTGTCTTTTAAATTCTTGGTCATATTTTACATAATAATTCCCAACCAGTTTATCTCCTTTCAATCCTGTAGATTGGGGAGTTTGCTCTTTACCAAACTTCTGCCAAGCCAGCATCGATTTGCAAATATGAATTCCTCTATCATTAATGATTTGCGTTTTATATACTTTTTTCCCCGAAGCTTTGATGATTTCAGCAACAGAATATCCTAAAAGATTATTACGAACGTGTCCAAGATGCAACGGTTTATTCGTATTTGGCGACGAATATTCAACCATAACCGCTTTATCATTTGCCGAAGGCGTAACAAAACCAAAAGCAGCATCGTCTTTTATCGTTCTGAAGTAATCCATATAATACTCATCGGAAATAACAATATTCAAAAAGCCAGATACTACATTAAAACGACTCACCTCAGCAACGTTTTCGACTAGATAGTTCCCTATTTTAGTACCTAACTCTACTGGGTTGCTTTTTACAACTTTCAACAACGGAAAAATAACCATTGTGATATCGCCTTCAAATTCCTTACGCGTAGTTTGAAACTCTATTTTATCGATAGTGACGTCAAATAAAACGTGTATTGCTTTTTCAATTGCGGGTTTCAGCATTTGTTGTAATGTCATTTTGTGTTTTTATTTTAAGATTGCAAAGATAGTCATATTGCAGGAATTTGAAAAATTGGAAATCCAGATAATTTACAGCTGTAAATGAAGCAATTATACCACTTCCCTAAAGGTTTTTACTAATTATTTAATAATTACTGTAACAATTTTAGGACTCAACAGTCTAGTCCATACCAATTCATCACTTGGTATTTGTTAAAATATGTTAAATAATATTAAAAAAGGTATTGTGTTTAGCATAGTATTATATAAAACAATATATTTGCGCCATCAATCATTTAAATCAAATCAATCATGAAATTAAAATTAATTTTAATCTGCTTTATCGGAACGTTATTTTCGATGCAGGCACAAACTTCGGTCAAACCAGTAATTCTCGAAAATGTAGGAATGATATCTGGAAAAATAATCGACAAAAAAACAAATGAACCTTTACCTTATGTAAATATTGTCGTAAAAGAAAATAGTAAAGTGATAACTGGTGGTATCACGTCTGATAAAGGGACTTTTCAAATAAAAAATTTAGCCATAAAAGACTATACCGTTGAAATTCAATTTATTGGTTACAAAACAATTGCTCAAAACGCTAAATTAACGGAAAACAACAACATCAACTTAAGCACTATTGCAATCGAAGAAGACGCTATTCAACTTAAAAACGTTGAAATTGTAAGCGAAAAGTCTTCTATCGAGCAAAAAATTGATCGTAAAGTCATCAATGTTGGAAAAGATCTTATTTCTGCTGGCGCAACTGCCTCAGAAATCATGAATAATATCCCCTCTGTAAACGTCGATCAGGACGGAAAACTTTCGTTACGCGGTAATGAAAATGTACGTGTTTTAATTGATGGTCGTCCCAGTAATATTGAAGCTTCGCAGTTGTTAAAGCAAATTCCATCGGCTTCTATCAAAAAAATAGAATTGATTACCAATCCAAGTGCCAAATACAATCCGGAAGGAATGTCAGGAATAATCAACATTGTCTTGCATAAAAATGCTACCGATGGGTTTAATGCAAGTATCAACTCCGGTTTAACTTTTGCAAGAACTCCTAAAATTAGTAATTCAACTAATATGAATTACCGTACTGGGAAAGTCAACTTTTTTTCTACCTATGGTAATAATTTTGGAAAAAAGTTCAATGAAGGAATTATTTCGAGATTAGATGACGATTCTAAACAACTATTTGACATCAGAAACAACGACAAATCACACTTGTTAAAATTTGGAATGGATTATTATATCAATGATAAAAATACGCTCTCTGTTTATACCAATCAAAACAAAGTGAACGGTGATAACAATATAGATGTGAACATTATGAATCCAGATGCTAATGACAATATCGTTCAAAAATCTAATTATAAATCAGACAACAGTGACGGAACGTACAATTTAGCATTCAAACATTTGACTAAAAAAGAAGGAGAAACGTTAGATTTAGAACTCAATCATAGTATTTATTCGGAAAAACAAAAGGGCTACTTCCAGACTCTCTTCAATGATTCTAACTTCACAAACAGTAGCTATACCGATCATCTTATTGACAAAAGACAAAACTCAACCATTAATTTAGATTATGTAAATCCACTGAGTGAAAAATCAAAATTAGAGCTTGGTGCTGAGAGCAGAATAATTCGTACGGACAACGATTACGAAACTGACAATAGCTCTTTGTCCAACTCTCTTTATACGTATAATTTAGACATTCATTCTGCTTATGTTACTTTTGGACAAAAATTTGAAAAAATAGGTTATCAGCTTGGTGGTCGTTTTGAAAGCTACAATGTACGCGCCAAATTAAATGGTGCAACTGCTTTCAAGGATGATTATATAACTGTTTATCCATCTGCCTCTATGACTTTTTCTCCAAACGAAAAAAATCAATTTCAAATGAGTTATAGTCGTCGTGTAGACAGACCAGGACTGGAACAAACTAAACCGATCCGTGAGTTTAGTACTCCAAGAGTAACTTCTGTGGGAAATCCCGAATTAGAGCCTCAATTTACGAATTCATTAGAATTAAATTATACTAAAACCATCAAAAAAGGTACCATTACCACAGGCGTTTTTGTACGATCAATAAATAATGAAATCAACAGAATCATTTATCCTGATCCCCAAAATCAAGAGAACCAAATTCTAAGTTTTGACAATTTTGATACCAATACTTCATTTGGTTTTGAAATATCTTCCAATTATAAAATTACAAAATGGTGGGACATTCAACCTGCCATAGATTTTTCTAGTATCACACAAAAAGGATTAATTTCTGTACAAAACACCAATACCAATTCTTTTGATTTGGTGCGTAAAGAAGTACATGCAGAAGCCTTCAATGCCCGTTTAAATAGTAATTTTAAAGCAACAAAAAACCTGCGTTTCTTATTATTTGGTTTTTACAGATCTGGTGTTGACGGTATACAATTTAACGGAAAAGAAATGTATAAAATAGATGCGGGAGGACGTTATTCATTTCTAAATGATAAGGCTACAGTAAGTGTTCGCTTCAATGACATATTTAATACGATGAAAGCTGGTTTTGATGGTGAAAATCCGTATCCGCTTCGAGGACAATTTACTTGGGAAAGCCAATCTGTTTACTTAGGTTTTAATTACATGTTTGGATCTGGGAAAAGCAAAAGTCTGCAACGCAAACAAAGAGATAATGACACCAATAAAGGTGGCGGAGGATTGTTTTAAAAATAATTTATTGAATTTGTTATAGTAGTTAATTACAAAAAGAAAACCCCGGAGTTTGCCAACTGCGGGGTTTTTCGATAGGTATACTATTTAATTTAGAGTAATTTTTACCATTTTATTATGGCACTTCCCCAGGTAAAACCACTACCAAATGCGGCCAGAACGACTGTATCTCCCGATTTTATTTTTCCTTGTTCCCATGCTTCGGTCAATGCAATTGGAATAGAAGCTGCAGTAGTATTTCCGTATTTTTGAATGTTATTGTGCACTTGATCGTCTGTCAAATTAAACTTCTTTTGGATAAACTGTGAAATTCGTAAGTTCGCTTGATGTGGAATCAACATGTCAATATCAGAAACCTGCAAATTATTGGCTTGCAAACCTTCATTAATTACTTCACTAAAACGAACGACTGCATTCTTGAAAACAAACTGTCCGTTCATGTACGGGAAATAACTTTCATCATCTGGATCATTGTCTGCTAAAATATCTGTAATCCAACGACCTCCCATTCCTGGTGCTTTTACAATTAATTCCTCAGCATGTTGCCCTTCAGAATGTAAATGTGTCGATAAAATTCCTTTGGTAAGATCTTCTTCTCTACTCAAAATAGCAGCTCCCGCACCATCACCAAAAATCACTGAAACACCACGTCCGCGAGTAGTCATGTCTAATCCTGTGGAGTGTACTTCAGATCCAATAACCAATATGTTTTTGTACATACCCGTTTTAATATATTGGTCAGCAACCGAGATCGCATAAATAAATCCAGAACATTGATTTCTTACATCTAACGCACCAACTGTTTTTAATCCTAAATCGCGTTGTACTAAAACTCCTGGACCTGGAAAATAATAATCAGGGCTAAGGGTAGCAAAAACAACAAAATCAATATCCTCTTTTGCAATTCCAGCACGCTCAATAGCGATTTCAGCAGCTTTCACTCCCATTGAGGTGGTGGTATCCTCTCCTTTTATAATGTGACGTCGTTCTTGAATCCCAGTACGCTCTTGAATCCACTCGTCATTGGTATCTATAATTTTTGACAAATCGTCATTTGTCACTATGTTTTCGGGAACATAATAACCCAATCCCGCTATTTTTGAATGGTACATACTATTGTTATTTTATTAAAATCAGATTGCAAATTTAAAACATACTCCAAAATAAGAGGTGCTAAATTACCACTTTTTTAGCAATTTACAATTTTTTAAGGTTTTGCAGTACTTTATAGCACTTAGAAATAAAAGAATAAAATGCTGTACGTTGAAAAATAATTCTTTGCTAACAAGTAGAAAACAGCTTAAAAATTAAAAAGAAGTAAATGTTTTCAAATGTAACTAAGTTGCTTTATTTTAGTAGCCTTATATCAACTCTTAATGCTAATTTAAAAACATTCAAATTATGAAATTGAAGATCTCATTGTTTTTCCTTCTTGGACTGAGCTTAACCAGCTTTGCGCAAGAAAACCTATCCTACCAAAAACCTTCTGCATCTATACTAGAATTGGCAGATTATGAAAGAGCGCCTTCGGTATCGATGGATACCAAAAAAGAATACATGCTGTTGACCTACAGAAATACCTATAAATCACTCGACGACCTTAATCAAGAGGAATTGCGTTTGGGCGGATTGCGTATCAACCCAATCACTAATATTTCCAGCACTGTAACCTACGTGAACAACTTAAAACTCCGCAAAATAAAAGATAGTAACGAGATGCAAGTAGCTGGCTTACCAGAAAACCCTCGCATCAGTAACATTGCGTGGTCGCCAGATGATACTAAAATATCTTTTTCGCACACGACTGCAACTGGTGTTGAACTTTGGGTGATTGAAGTGGCTTCGGCGAAAGCCAAAAAATTGACAGAAGCAATGGTCAATGCCAATATTGGAAATCCTTTTAGTTGGTTGAATGACAATGCCACTATTTTAGTGAAAATGCTTCCTAAAAACAGAGCAGCTCTATTGGATGCTAAAAAAGATTTACCAACTGGTCCGATTATTTCGAATGCTGATGGTGCCAAATCTCAAAACAGAACGTACCCTGACATGTTGAAAAACAAGAATGACGAGATTAATTTTGAGAATATCATGACCTCTGAATTGTATAAAGTAACGCTGGATGGTACTGCAACTTTATTCAAAAATGCGGATATGTATGCGGCAGAGAGCTTCTCGCCTGACGGCAATTACATTATGTTGACCACCATTCAAAAACCATTCTCCTACATCGTTCCCTTGAGTAGATTTCCGTCAAAATCGGTAATTTGTGATAAAAACGGACAGGAAATCAAAGTTGTCAATGAAGTACCGTTAACCGAAATTATCCCAAAAGGTTTTATGGCAGTTCGAAAAGGTAAAAGAAACATGAGCTGGAGAGCAGATAAACCAGCGACTTTGGTCTATGCTGAAGCTCTAGATGGCGGAGATCCTGCAACTAAAGTAGATTTTAGGGATGAAGTTTTTCTTTGGAACGCTCCGTTTGATGCCGCAGCAACTACATTGGTAAAAACTCCACAACGCTACTCGGGTATGATTTGGGGAAATGACACTACTGCTTTCGTATCAGATGAATGGTACGACACTCGAAATACAAAAACGTATTTGATAAACCCATCAAATCCGAGTCAAGCTCCAAAAGTTATTTTCGACAGAAACTCCCAAGATGTGTATTCCGATCCTGGAAATTTTGAAACTAGAAAAAACCAATACAACCGCTATGTTTTAGCGATCGAAAATAACAATGCCTATTTAATTGGACAAGGATTCACAAAAAATGGACAATTTCCGTTTATAAGCGAATTTAATTTAAAAACAGCTCAAGCAAAACGTTTATACACTTCGACATACACAGATAAAAAAGAAGATGTAATAGAAATTGAGGATTTCAAGAAAGGAACTGTTTTGGTACAAATTCAATCTAAGAACGAATATCCGAATTATTACTTGAGAAACATTTTCCAAAAAAACAAATTAACTCCGATAACCACATTCAAAAATCCGTTTGAAAGCATCAAAAACGTGAGCAAAGAAGTGATTAAATACAAACGTAAAGATGGTGTAGAGTTATCTGGAACTTTATATTTACCTGTAGGATATGATAAGGCAAAAAAAGAAAAAATGCCTTTGTTGATTTGGGCTTACCCAGCAGAATACAAAGACAAGAATTCTGCAGGGCAGAGTACGCAAAACCCAAATGAATTTACGTTTCCTAATTATGGTTCGTTTGTGTATTGGGTAACCAAAGGATATGTTGTACTGGATGACGCTGCTTTTCCTATAATAGGTGAAGGAACCACAGAGCCAAACGATAATTTTATTTCGCAATTAGTTGATAATGCCGAAGCAGCGATCAATGCAGTAGATGCTCTGGGATACATCAACAGAAAAAAAGTAGCCGTTGGTGGTCACTCGTATGGTGCCTTTATGACCGCTAATTTATTGACACATTCTAATCTTTTTGCATGCGGAATCGCTCGAAGTGGTGCATACAATAGAACGTTGACTCCTTTTGGTTTTCAAATGGAACAACGTAATTACTGGGAAACTCCCGAAGTATACAACAGCATGTCGCCATTTATGAATGCTGACAAAATGAAAACTCCAATGCTTTTAGTACACGGTGAAGCTGATAATAACCCAGGAACTTTTACCTTGCAAACAGAACGTTATTTTCAAGCACTAAAAGGCTTAGGTGCTCCGGCACGAATGGTAATTCTGCCAAAAGAAGCGCACGGTTATGTTACCAAAGAAAACATTTTACACTTGCTTTGGGAACAAGATCAGTTTTTAGAAAAGTATTTGAAAAATTAACTTAGGAATAAGTGGTCAGTGGTCAGTGGTCAGTGGTCAGTGGAAAACGTAGCACAAAACCCCAAAATCATTTTGATTTTGGGGTTTTGCTATTATAGCTATTTTGAACAAGTAATGACTGAATACCATTTATTATTAAGAGAACATTTATTTTCAGGATAACATCAAAAACACTTCTTGGTTGAGATCTAATTCCGTGTCATGGTCAAAGAAAATAGCCCTTCGTTCAAAAGCGGCTTTAACTAAATAATGACTTCCTTTAAAATAGCATTGTTTTACAACGGCTTTCATAATAGCGTTATCTACCACTCGCAATTGATGCGGACGCAACAAAAGCAGTTCATCTTCATCGTCTTCTAAATCTATTAATTGCGACAATTTCAACTCATTGACCTCTCCGAAAAGAGAGGCAACATATTTATTAGAAGGATTTTCGTAAATCATTTTTGAATCACCTTTGGCAACAATTTTTCCGTTTTCAATCACAATAGTTTCATCAGAAAAAGACAACGCATCGGTACTGTCATGGGTGGCGATAATACAAGTGATTTCTTTTTTCTTCAAGTAGGCAAACAAATTGCGCCGTAATGCATTTTTTCTAAAATTATCAATGTGGCTGAAGGGCTCATCCAACAACAAAATTTCGGGCTCCAAAGCAAGTACTTTTGCCAAAGCTACTCTTTGCTGTTGTCCACCGCTCAGGTCTTTTGCTTTTACCTTAGCAAAATCAGTCATTTCAACCATTTCTAATAGCTCTTGAATTCTAAGTTTCTTGATGGGTAAAAATGAATTCGATAAAAACTTACCCACATTTTCCTCTACAGTTGTGTAAGGCATTAAATCAAAATCTTGAGCTAAATATTTTATGTAATCGATCCCAGCGATTAGGTTATATTTTGGTCCTAAAATGGGTTTTTCATTGTAAGTTATGGCACCACTATCCAAATCATATAATCCATAAATAAGCTTGAGTAAGGTGCTTTTTCCGCAGCCACTCTCCCCTATTAGTGCAATGTTTTGACCTCTGTGTATTGTATAACTTATATTTTCAATAACAGGCTTATCACTGTAAGCAAACGTTATGTCTTTAATCTCTAGCATCATCTGTATTTAAAGCTGCAAATTTGCAATGTTTATTCAAATTTAGGCACAAAAAAGGGCTGCTTCTTACCGAAACAGCCCTTGTTTTTAAAGTACTTTTTGCTTAGTTTTTCACTTCAGCTTCGGCATCTTTTTTCATTTTTTCATTGGCAGTAATTGCAAATTCCACACGACGGTTCATCGTTCTACCTTCAACTGTTTCATTTGACGCAATTGGGTCAGCAATTCCTAAACCAGTTACTTGAAATCTGCTAGAAGCAACTCCTTTACTGTTCAAATAACTTTTTACTGCAGCTGCTCTTGCTGCTGAAAGTTTCAAGTTATAATCCGCTGATCCAGTACTATCTGTGTACCCATAAATAGTAATATCAGTATCTGGGTATTCCGCAAAAACGGGAACTAATTTATCTAAATTTGCTTTTGCAGTAGTAGTCAAAGAAGATTTGTTGGTATTAAAACGTACTGCATTTTCATTTAATACTAATTTAATTCCTTCTCCTACACGAACTACTTCAGCTCCTGGAAGTACTGCATCAATTTGCCTTGCTTGCTTATCCATTTTGTTTCCAATAACTCCACCGGCAACACCACCGATAACTCCACCTAAAACAGCACCTACAGCACCATTACCACCTTTACCAAGATTGTTCCCAAGAACTCCACCTAATACCGCTCCAGCAACAGCACCAATTCCTGCTCCTCGTTGTGTTTTATTTGTATTTTTTACCGCTTCACAACTTGTGAATATTGATCCTATAACCATTATTGTTGCCATTGCAACTATTGAAATCTTTTTCATATCTAAGTATTATTTAATTAGTTTGCTTTTTGAAATTGGTACACCACATCGATTGTTTTTCCTTCCACTATCCCTTTATCAAGTAACTGGAATGAAGTCTCTGTTTGATTGGCTACATTTAAGACATATCCATCTCTAACTTTTCTTGCTTTTTCACCAGCATTAAGTACCTTTAAAACAAACTGACCTTGCTTGTTTACAAACCAGGTAATTGGTGAACTAAATGAGGTACAGCCCGCGTTAGACAATGCCATATTTCCTTTGTTGTTATTTGAAACTAATTTCCATGTGCTTCCTACAAAACATTGTGAATCTGCAAGGTCAAAAGAGTTTACTTTAATGTATTGAGATCCCGGATAGGTTACTGAACTAATGGTCCAATTCCCTTTCATTGCTACCTGAACTTTATTGTTTGTATTTGTACCTGTTACTGATTTAGACTTACATGCAAAAACCAATACAGCTAACGTGCATAGTAAAATTATTTTTCTCATTTTCTTAAATTTAATGAATTAATACTTACACAAATGTACAAATTAAACCATTCCAATTGTTTCAGAATTTTATCAATTTGTATCATAATTAACACTTACGACAATTTGTCACTTAAATTATAATTGGTATTCTATTTGAATAACAGGTAAGTCGTATAATAAACTTAAAAAACGTAAAATATGACAACAGGTAAAATTAATGTTTCGGTAGAAAACATCTTTCCCTTAATCAAGAAATTTTTATACAGTGATCACGAAATTTTCTTGAGAGAATTGATTTCGAATGGTACTGATGCTACTTTAAAATTAAAACACCTTACCAGCATTGGCGAAGCCAAAGTAGAGTACGGAAACCCAATTATCGAAATCAAAGTCGATAAAGAAGGTAAAAAAATTCACATCATTGACCAAGGTTTGGGGATGACTGCGGATGAAGTGGAAAAATACATCAACCAAGTGGCTTTTTCTGGAGCCGAAGAATTTTTAGACAAATACAAAGATTCTGCTAAAGATTCTGGAATTATCGGTCACTTTGGTCTTGGTTTCTACTCTGCCTTTATGGTAGCTGAAAAAGTAGAAATTATCACTAAATCTTACAAAGACGAACCAGCAGCGCACTGGACTTGCGACGGAAGCCCAGAGTTTACCTTAGAACCAGCCGACAAAACCACTCGTGGTACTGAAATCATTTTGCATATTGCCGAAGATTCGCTGGAATTTCTAGAAGATTCAAAAATCAAAGGCTTATTGAACAAGTACAACAAGTTCATGCCTATTCCAATTAAATTTGGAACCAAAACAGAAAAAATCGAACAAAAAAAGGGCGAAGAAGTTGCTGCTGAAGATGTAGAAAAAACATTTACAGAAGTAGAAGTTGACAACATCATCAACAACCCAAATCCAGCTTGGACCAAGCAACCTACAGAATTATCTCCAGAGGATTACAAAAATTTTTACCATGAGTTGTATCCTATGCAATTTGAGGAACCGTTGTTTCACATACACCTAAATGTAGATTATCCGTTCAATTTAACTGGTATTTTGTACTTCCCTAAATTAGGATCTGATTTACAAATTCAGAAGGATAAAATTCAGTTGTACCAAAATCAAGTGTATGTAACGGATAACGTAGAAGGAATTGTTCCAGAATTCTTGATGATGTTGAAAGGTGTGGTCGATTCTCCAGATATTCCTTTAAACGTATCGCGTTCTGGATTACAAGCAGATGCTGCGGTTAAGAAGATCTCCAATTACATCACTCGTAAAGTATCAGACAAATTAAAATCATTATTCACTGAAAGTCGTGAAGATTTTGAGAAAAAATGGAACGATATCAAAATTGTTCTGGAATACGGAATGCTATCTGAGGATAAATTCTACGAAAAAGCAGGTGCTTTTGTTTTGTATCCAACAGTTGACGATAAATATTTTACTTTAGAAGAATTAAAAGAAAATCTTGCAGCCAATCAAACTGATAAAGATGGTAAACTAGTAGTGTTATACGCTGGAAATAAAGAAGCACAGCACTCGTACATTGAGACGGCAAAAGAAAAAGGATACGAAGTATTATTGCTAGACTCTCCTATTATTTCGCACTTGATCCAAAAAATTGAAGGCGATAACAGCAACATGACTTTTGTACGTGTCGATTCAGACCATATCGATAATTTGATCAAGAAAGAGGAAACAACGATTTCTAAATTATCTGAGGAAGAGCAAACCAACTTGAAAACGGTTCTTGAAACCATAGTTCCAAAACAAACGTATTCAGTTCAACTGGAAGCACTAGACAGCAACTCAGCGCCATTCATTATCACGCAACCAGAATTCATGCGCCGTATGAAAGAAATGAGCCAAAGCGGCGGTGGCGGAATGTTCGGTATGGGCAATATGCCAGAAATGTACAATTTAGTGGTAAACACCAACTCTGAATTGGCAACAAGCATCCTGAACAACAAAGACAAAGACGCACAGGAAAGTTTGGTAAAACAAGCGCTTGACTTGGCTAAACTCTCTCAAAACCTATTGAAAGGCGAAGCCTTAACTGCATTTGTAAAAAGAAGTTTTGAATTAATTAAATAAGCAGAGAACCCATTTCATAGCAAAATGGTGTAAAACGCGAACCCCGAACTTGTTTTGGGATATTCCATACAATTAAGCTGTCCAACAGGGGCAGCTTTTTTTTTGATAAAAATGTAAGGAGCAGCAGCAACGGTTTTACAAGACTCCTATTCCCGCTTTCCACTGTATCTTTCAGCCCGAAAAGAATCGGACTCAAAGGATGTCGTTACAATCGCGGCTATGAGAGAAGGATAATTTTTTCGAGATAACTGGTATCAAAACCAATCAAAAAAAACTATAACACTGTTTGGACATCACCGCAAAGCATATACTTAAAAAGTAGAACTAATGTGAGCTACAAGCAAGAATTATTGAGTCATAACAGTAGTAAAATTACCGAAATTTACACTCATGTTAGTACGAAAAGTTTGCAACAAATTAAAAGTCCATTTGATGATTTATAAAATAAATATACTACATTTGAAAATAAATAAAACTGACTCTTGTCAGACAAAGCGACCCGATTTTGGGGTGATAGGTCTGATTTTGTCAGACCTATATACAAGTTGGACGAAATTGGCGAGTCCTACGCGTTATTTGCACAATGAATTTTCGGGATATTTTTTGGGATTTAAAAGGGAAATGAATTTCGCTTCAAGTCTTTCGATTAGAATCGTATAAAGTTCACTTTCAAACGTTTGACAACGTAAAGACTTGGCTAAGTTATCTAAAAAAAATGACAAAGTCAATACCTTTTTTTTTGAAAACTTTAAATCCTAAAAAAAATAGAGCCCAAAAACCCTATTATTGACTTCGCCTAGCAGGCTTGCTAAGCGCAATAAATAATAGTTCCATTAAAATAATTGAATTGAAAAATATTGGAGTAGTGCCGCCAACTCCATTACTGAAAAATCAGTAACTTCCCCCAACAGGCCGATTGGCAAAAGAAAAAAAGGCCAAATCTTGACACCGTCAAGGCCTTTTTTCCCTTCGCCAAGCGGCCGGTACGTTAGCGGTAAGCCTAAAAGACCGACATTAGAGAATAGAAAACACAAAATGACAAAACAAAAAATCAAATTATTTGACAATGTGAGCCGACTAAAAAAAATCATAGTCGTGACAGGAATATTTGTTTCATTATTTGGTGGAATGTTTATGGCAATTGTTGCTATCGACAATTTTAAAAACTACGACAATCCATATTTATTTGGTTTTATCGTCGGGACAATTGGACTATTGACCGGACTTTTTATTGCAAGAAAAATCAAATCAGCGATTTTAATAAATCAGAAGATGCAACAAAACTATTCCCAATTGACAATATTCATATTGGCAGGTTTTATAGGTTTGTTTTTGCTCCTAGGACAGACTGCAAACACAATATTATCGAACAAAGAAAAATGTAACAATTATGCTGTAGTTGACAAAATTTTCAGAAAGGGTGGTTTCAGACGAGCAGAGCTAAATATTTTTGTAATCAACGTTGACGGTGTTTATCACAGATATATTACTAAACCAAATTATTGGCAAACAATATCGACTGGACAACAAATAGCCGTTTGCGTTTATAAAAGTAGAATTGGGTTTAACTATATAAAACTGACTAATGAGAATTGAAAGAAGGCCAACCGCTAACAGCTAGGTTTTCGTTGCGTGCGTAGCACGAACAATGAAAGCCGTGTTGAACGGAACCGATTGTACGTCCGTTAACATTATGGAGTTGTCGTAAAGATTTTGGAGAGAATTACAAGAGGCAAGCGAGCCTCTTTTTTTTTGGAGTGTTTTCTGCTTAGTTTTCTCGTGTTTTCCCTCACTTTTGGGCATAAAATCCCTTACCCATAATTTAGCTTTTACAGGGACTTGAACTTTGGCTACCGCCAAGAAACCATCCCGAGGCTTCGGGAGGCGGACCACGCTGGTCAAAAACCGCTATCCGATGTAAATTGCCCGTTTTACAACACGGACACTTAGGTAAAAAAGGCTTCTTTTCTACTTTTTCTAAAACTTTTACCTTAAGTTTTTCCTGTAAAAGCTTCAATTTTTGACGCTTCCATGTGCTGCTCAAAAAACCGTAATGCCTTATTTTTACAAAACGTTTGGGCAAAATATGCAACGCAAAACGCCGAATAAATTCCTGATGAGTAAGCGTCATTTGCTTTTTAAATCCGTTTTGCTTGTAATCCTTGTACATAAAAGTCACATTTTGCCCGTCGATGCTTTTGATTCTCTGGTTGCTAATGGCAATTTTATGAGTGTAACGTCCCAAATATTCCACCACAGATTTTGGGCTTCCAAAAGGTTTCTTAGCAAATACAACCCAAGATTTTTTCCATAATTCCTGACGAATTTGGTTGTACTGGATAGGTAATTTTGCCTTGAGTTTGGCGCAATATTTAGCCCTAAAAACCTTAGACAAGGCCTTGACTGGAAACAAAAATTTACCATCGGTTCTACTGTTTTGCCATTGTCCGTTTTTATTCACACCACCGCCAGGAACAATGCAATGCAGGTGCGGATGCAAACTCAATTGTTGTCCCCAAGTGTGCAAAACGGCAATCATTCCCATTTGCATTTGCTTGCCTTTGCCAAAGGTTTTTAACGTTTCCCATGTCGCTTCAAAAAGCGTATCGTAAACCAATTTTGGCTGGTGCATTGCCAAGGCATTGATACTACTAGGCAGGGTGAAAACCACGTGGAAGTATGGCACTGGTAAGAGTTCTGTGCTTCTGGCTTGTATCCAATCTTCTCGTTTATTACCCTGACACTTGGGACAATGGCGGTTGCGGCAAGAGTTGTAGCTTATGGTGATGTTTCCACATTGATCGCACGCATCGATATGACCACCCAACTCGGCTGTTCGGCATTTTTTAATGGCGTAAAGTGTGCGCAATTGCCAAGTATTGAGTCCATAACTTTCAATTTTAGAGCCTACTTTTCGCAGTACATCGGATACTTCTGGCTGCATTTTGCAAATAGCGTATCAAGTGGACTGAATTTCTGTTGACTTTCTAGCAGAGCAATCTGCAAATACTCCATCGTAGTTTCTATATTCTGGTGTCCCAAAAGGTCTTTAAGGGTCATAATATCCATACCATCTTCGAGCAAATGTGTGGCGTAACTGTGCCGCAAGGTATGGGTGTGAACTTCCTTTTTTATTCCTGCTGCCTTGGCAACTTGTTTCACCGCCCATTGCACACCTCGTTGTGAATACCGATTGTCAAAATCGCCACCTGCACGTCCTATGGGTTGTCCGTTGAACAAATAAGTCTTGGGGTTTTTCGGCTTCGATGTATTTTTTGAGTCCACGAATCAAGTGTTCCGAAAGCGGAACATAACGGTCTTTTTTGCCCTTACCCTGAACCACTTTAAGTTGTTTTCTATCAAAATCCAAATCTTGTAAACGCACGCTTCGGGCTTCCATGCAGCGCAGTCCGCAACCATAAAGCAAACCAATCAGAATTCTATGTTTGAGTAATTTGGCGTTTTGTAACATCGCCCAAACCTCTTCTTTACTCAAAACAACAGGGAGTTTTTTCTCATGCTTGATCGAAGGCAGTCGTAAAAATTCATACGGCAAACCCTCCGATTTTAGCAAAAAACGAAGTCCGTAAACACAGTGTTTAAAATACGTTTGTGACGGTGTTTTTGACTTTTTTTGCTGGTAAAACAAGTAGTCTTGTACTTGTTCAGCATCTAATTCAGTGGGGATTTTACCAAAATACAGTGAAATTGCCGCCACATGGCGGGAATAATTGTTGAAAGTACTTTGGCTTCGACCCAAAACCGAAACCGTGCGCTCAAAACGAGCCAATAATTCTTCAAACCCAGGAACTTCTCGCTTGGCTTGGTTCAAGATTTTGTTTTCCCTTAAATCATCTGGATGCTTTTTTTTGTAGTCATAATAATAGATTTTAGTTATCTTTGAAAAGTACTACTTTTTCGGTTTCGCGCTACCGAAGGTTTAGTTCAACATTCGCTATACAATAGTTGGGTTAATTTTTAAATTTTAAATCTGTTTTGTACTTTTTTAATCAGTCCTTAATCGAAGTTTGGGTTTGTGCCTTTCCCAACCATCGTATAGCTTTTCCGTTATCAGCAACCGCCCACAATCATCGTAAAGTGTTCACGACAAACATAAGCGGTTAGGTTGTGTAGCATTTTATCAGGGTCGTCAGATGGGATTTCCTCCCCTAATTTATTCGTTGCTTCTTTTCCGCAAACAGAACAAATTTCTCCTTTACAACTTCCTGAAATGAAATAAGGAGCAAATAGTTCTAATTCTTTTGGTCTTTTAAAGGTGTCGAATCCGATAGTCTTAATTTGTGTATTTTGAGGAAAATAAGTATAATAATTTCTTTGAGGTATCCAACCATATTCGTCCATAAGTCCGTTGGCTATATCAAAATAATTCCCGAAAACTTCTTGTAATTTTTCTTTAGTTGGTTTCATATAAATAATTTAAAAATTGTGTTAAGTGGTATGCTGATAACATATGATAAGAGCAATTTGCAGACGTTTAGTTTTTTAGTTCATAATCTCGGTAGCAAACTGCTCCTATCATCCGCCGTTATATTCCAGCTTCCTCAACTTTGGCGACAAAGTTGGAATCGCCAAAAGTACTGAAAGTATTAAGGTAATAATCTTCACACGTAAGGTGCCGCCTACCATATCTATGTTCGCTTTCAAAAAATTCCCATTTATCTTCTGCGCTACAATAAGCATTAATTATTTGTCCTTTTTCTATTGGAAGTAACTCTTGAATCTTATTTACCAAGTCTATTTCCGTGTAGTTGTTTAAACAGATAAATTCTTCTAACATTTCCATTGCTGTTTTCATTTGTGTTATTTATAATTTTTTATTTAATTTGTTAGTAAAAAAAGCCGAGAATATAACAAGCAATAACCTCAATTTGCCAAAGCAACTAACCGTATAGGCAAACTGCGGTTATTTTTAACGTTATAGGCTATAATAAAAAACGTATTTATGAAAAAACATCTATTCTTTTTTTGTATCCTAATTGTTATCTCTTGCAAGAAAGTAGAAAGTGGGAAAGAAGCCAAAATTATACAAACAGTTACCGAAAAGAATACAGAAATAGAAAAAGTACAAAAAACTGAACGCCAAAAACAGAGCAAAATAATTAATCCAAAATTTGATTTGGAATTACTTTTTGGAATTTGGACATACGATCCATTAGGTCCGCACGCAGACTTTGAATTGACAAAAAAATCATTCTATGTTGTGGACTATGACGGAGATGGAGATATGCCATACATTATAAACCACGATACACTCAAAGTTTTTTATAAAGATTATGTAAGTGTTGGAATAATTAAAGGAGTGACAAAAGACACTTTAAAAATAGATTGGGACAAAAACGGAATTGTTAATTGCGTTAAGTGGAAAGGGTAATTACAGCCACTAACACTTAGCAAACTAGGCGAGAAAAGCCCTTGACAAGCCTCGAACTTGATTAGTTTCGGGGCTTTTCTTGTTTAGTTTGTGTTGACTGAGTGCCCCATTTTTTTGGACTTCTCTATAG
>JAFCUE010000019.1:0-74439 GCA_051990185.1 Flavobacterium sp. DT2-2
CATATCAAATAATCACTGTATAAATCTGCGAAATTTTCCATATCGTTTTCTGCCAAAAGTTATCAACAATTGAAGTGTTAAAACTATCAATTTTTATTATATTTTTGCGTAACATGAGTAATTAACAGAATCTGTTTTCAAGCAATTCATTTCAGGAATTGCTAAACGTAAAAATAAAACGAATAGAGTTCCTCTTTTTTCTAAATTAAAACAATTTATAATAGTAGGAGATCAGTATTAAGTGTTATACGGATTAGGATTTTTAACTATCCTTTACTAAAACTAAAAGGATTATTTCAGCTGTAGATTATATCATTTCCAAAATCTAATAGTGTGAAATGATAGTTTGGTCGAATAATATGTAAAACCTTTATATTCTGAGTCAAAAAAACAACCGCGTCTTTTTAGAGGACTGTTACAGAACACAATAATTTGAGGATTTTCAAGAAGTTTATGTCTTTAGTATTTTTTTAAACTAGCTTTATTCTTGTAATTTTGTGCCCTTAATCTTTACACTTGGAAACAACTACAACAATCACCGATACGCATACCCATTTATATTCAGAGGAATTTGATCAAGATCGCAACGAAATGATGCAACGCGCCATGGATGCTGGTGTGTCTCGTTTTTTTATCCCCGCAATCGATTCTACTTGCACACAAGCCATGTACGACTTAGAAAACAATTATCCTGAAAATGTATTCTTGATGATGGGACTGCATCCAACGTATGTTAAGGATGATTTTTTGGACGAATTACAACATGTTGAGGACGAACTAGCCAAACGAAAGTTCTGTGCAATTGGCGAAATTGGTATCGATTTGTATTGGGACAAAACCCATTTGCCTCAGCAACAAATTGCTTTTAAAAGGCAAATTCAATTGGCAAAACAGTACAAATTACCCATAGTGATCCACTGCCGCGAAGCTTTTGATGAAATTTTTGAAATTTTGGAGGAAGAAAAAGCACCGGAATTATTTGGTATTTTTCATTGTTTTACGGGTACTTACGAGCAGGCACTACAAGCGATTTCGTATAATATGAAGTTGGGAATAGGCGGTGTGGTGACTTTTAAAAATGGAAAAGTAGATCAGTTTTTAAATCAAATAGATATAAAGCACATCGTTCTGGAAACAGATTCTCCTTATTTAGCTCCAGTCCCTTTTCGAGGTAAAAGAAATGAAAGCAGCTATATTGTAAACGTGGTAGAAAAGTTAGCCCAAATTTACAGCCTTTCGGCAGATGAAATTGCAGCAATTACAACAGCAAATTCGAAAGCTATTTTTGGGATTTAAACTAGAATTCATCTTACTTTGAATTTTTTTTTGTTCATTTGCCCACACAAAATTGAGAACCAAAATGCAAAGATTTGACGCTATTCGGCCATTTTACGATTCCGAAATAAACGAAGCACTTCAGAATGTCACTAATCATCCAATGATGAAAGCATTGATGAATTTTACTTTTCCTGAAGTTGCTGATGAGGTGTGGAAAGAACAACTTCGCAAAACGCACTCAATTCGGGATTTTCAGTGTAATTTCATTTACCAATCGGTACAAAGAGTATTGGAAAAAAGCTCGGATGGCTTAACCACCTCTGGTTTTGAAAACTTGCAACCCAATACTTCCTATTTATTTATATCCAATCATCGGGACATTTTATTAGACACAACTTTGCTAAATACCGCTCTGTTCGAGCATGGTTTAGTCATGACAGCATCGGCTATTGGTGATAATTTAGTCAAAAAAGCGTTTTTGAACACTTTGGCAAAACTAAACCGAAACTTTTTAGTACAACGCGGCTTAACACCACGAGAAATGCTGCAAAGTTCAAAATTATTATCGGAATATATTGGAAATTTATTGCAACACGAAAATAGATCTGTTTGGATCGCTCAACGCGAAGGAAGAACTAAGGATGGCAATGACGAAACCAATCCTGGTGTTTTGAAAATGCTCGGAATGGGTTCTGATGAAAAAAACTTAATGGATTATTTCAAAAAAGTAAAAATCGTACCCGTTTCTATTTCCTATGAGTATGATCCTACTGATGCGCTGAAAATGCCACAATTAATGGCTGAAGCCAATAATGAGGTTTATGTAAAGGAAAAGAATGAAGACTTTATGACGATTCTTAGTGGCGCTCTGGGGCAAAAAAGACGCATTCATATTCACGTAGGCAAAGTTTTAAATGCTGAAATTGATACTATCCAAGCCGATAATGACAGTTCTAACAAGCAGGTAGTCGCTTTGGCACAAGTTATAGATGATGCTATTTTGAGTAATTACCAGCTTTGGCCAACGAATTTTATTGCCTACGATATTGTACACAAAACAGATCGATACGCACATTTGTATAGCGAAAATGAAAAATCATTATTTGAACGCCGTCTTGAAATGCGAATTGATCATGACAACCCCGTCGCTCTCGACAGTTTTCTCGCTATGTACGCCAATCCCGTGGTCAATAAATTAAAATACCATGATGTCGTATAAAGCTAAAATACTCTTGCTCTACACTGGCGGAACCATCGGTATGAGTAAGGATTTTGAGACAGGAGCGCTCAAAGCCTTCAATTTTAGCAAATTATTGCAACGCATTCCCGAATTGAAACAGTTGGATTGTGAGATTGAAACCATTTCATTTGAAAATCCTATTGATTCCTCTAATATGAATCCGCAGGAATGGACTAAAATAGCCACCGTAATCGCTGATAACTACAAGCTATTTGATGGATTTGTAGTGCTCCATGGTTCTGATACGATGTCTTACAGTGCATCAGCATTGAGTTTTATGCTCGAAAATTTAGCAAAGCCTGTTATTTTTACAGGTTCTCAATTACCAATTGGCGATCTGCGTACTGATGCCAAAGAAAATTTAATCACGGCCATCCAAATCGCTTCTTTGCGAAATGAAAACGGTCCAGTAATCAGTGAAGTAGGGCTTTATTTTGAATACAAATTATACCGAGGTAACAGAACGACTAAGATTAATGCAGAGCATTTTAAAGCATTTACGTCACCTAATTATCCGCAATTAGTAGAATCAGGTGTGCATTTAAAATGGAGCGCTGATCTTTTTTTGCCTAAAAGTAGTACTAGCGAAATCATAGTTCACAAAAACTTAGATACGAATGTAGCCATTATAAAAATGTTTCCTGGAATTAGCGAAGCTGTGCTGGAGGCGATTTTGAATATTCCAAATCTAAAAGGGATTGTTTTAGAAACCTATGGAGCAGGTAATGCCCCAACCGAAGAATGGTTTCTAAATCTATTAAGAAAAGCAATTTCCACAGGTTTACAAATCGTGAATGTCACACAATGTTCTGGCGGAAGTGTCAATATGGGACAATACGAGACCAGTACTAGCATGAAAGAAATAGGCGTAATCTCTGGAAAAGACATCACCACCGAAGCAGGAATTACCAAATTGATGTATTTATTGGGGCAAAATATTCCCGCACAGGATTTCAAAACCGTGTATGAGACTTCTTTACGAGGTGAAATGATATAATATTAGATTTTGCTTTTCTAAACCAGATTTTTTTGTGTTATTTGCAAACCAAAAATAGAGAGGTGTCCGAGTGGTTGAAGGAGCTAGCCTGGAAAGCTAGTATGTGGGTAACTGCATCGTGGGTTCGAATCCCATCCTCTCTGCAAAAAAATAATGCTTCCTGCAAGGGGAGCATTATTTGTTTTATAGCGTGGCAAACTTTTTAGTTTGTCTAAGCTATAAAACAAAAAAGGATCAAGGATGAAGTGCCGAGCATTAATTTTTTTGTGAGACGCCCCGTCTTGGGATCAACGGAGTTAATCTCCAGCTATGGTTGGTTTTTTTGTGTTTTAAAGTAATATCAATAGCTATTTAAATAGGTTACATTTTATCGATTTGTTTAACATGACTAGTAAAACGTGTTAACTTTTTTCATTTCTTTTAACATGACCAAGAAAATTTGAAGCGTCTTTTAAAAACCAATTTAATTAGCGTATTTCTTAAATTGATTCTCTTTGATTTTAAGAAAAATCGATAGGATGAAACAAATTATTACCTAAACCAAAAGGGACTAGCTTCAAATGCTGTAATCGTCCAATTATAATAGCTGGATGTGTTTGGAATTTTTGGGCGTATCTAATGACATCACTTTCGGTCAATGATTGATTGCTAATAATCTCTTTTTCTTGTTGTTTATTCAAAAGAAAACCGGCAGAAAATGCATTTGCTTCCTCTTCATAGACTTGGTTTTCACCGTCATATTCGATATTCTCAATTGAAATATATTTTTTACCATGAAGTACAATGTGTCCAATCTCATGGAAAAAAGTAAACCAAAATATATCATTTCTCTTATAACGCCCGCTTAATTGTATCAAAGGAACGTCGTTTAGCCATCTTGTAGAGCCATGAATTGGTGCTTTAGGCAAACAGGGTGTATGCACCACTTTAACCCCTGCATAACTGCATAAATCTTGTATTTGAGTAAAAAAGTCTTCAGGTTGTGAAACCATTATCGTTTTTAACTTTAGTAAAATTTCGGTTAATTTCTTTTTATTAAATTCTGGGATGTTTAAATCATCAGCTTGAATTTCCCCTTGTCTTAACCATGCTGCTATTGCTCCAGCATTTTCATTTTCTTTCAATGAAATTCTGAAATTTACTAGTAGTTTTTGATTGTGGTAAAAATCGTAATATCCTTTCGTATTAGAAACTGCAAAATACTCAAATAAGTGTATCACCTTTTCTTCTTTTTTAAGAGTTGGTTTAACCCAACCTAATGAAGCCATTTTAGCATAAGGAAAAGTTTTAGACCATGTTACACCGTCTTCAATTGTTTTTTGATATTCCACTCTAGCCAAGTATTCATCGTAGGTTCTTTGTCTGTTAATCCAGAAATGGGAGGGGATTTTTAATACTTGTTCAAATAAAATTCCCATTTCGGGAGTGATGCTACTTTTTCCATTCAAAACATCTGAGATTGTTTTTTCAGGTTTTCCAGTTCTTACCGCAAATTCTTTGGCTCCCATTTCTTTTTCAGCCAAAATTTCAGCTAAAGTAGTACCGGGATGTGAAACTGTTTGAGGGTAGTATTGGGTAATTGTTGCCATTTGTGTTTGTGTTAATGATAATCTTCAATTTCAATTATTTCGACTCCTTTTATCTCTATCCAGAGATATTGACCATTTTCGTTGGTAGGGATCGGGTCTTCGTGAGGTTCAAAAATTAAACGATACGGATGGACTAAATTACATGCCCATTGTCCTTTTCTATTCCCAACTAATTCATGGTAATTGCCAGGTAAATATCTAACATCTTCTAACGTTTGTGCTGCTGCTAAATCATCAAGACGCTGTTTGTATAAATTAGCTTCTCGTTTGCCAAGTTTTTTTTCTGCTAATCGATCATCGTTAGCATACTTTCTTAATTTGTTATCATCAAACGTAATTGTCATGCAAAGGTATGTTATTTTATTAACAGTAAGTGTTAATTAAAATTAATTTTTTTTGTTAATGCTTGTTTTTTGTAATCGATTTGCAAAAAGCAAATTGCTTAAAATTCCTTTTATGCTCTGTACTTTTATGTTGCTTTGAAAATTTGGTTTTTAAAATTATCATTAATATAAAGCACACCTTATTGTTAACATAGCCTATATTTAAACACTTCCCGCTAGCGCTAGCGTCATTTTTTATATTTTTTTAAACAATATCATCAAACATGTCAAATTGATTTTCATTTGATTCTTTTTTTTGTCTTTGTTTTTTTCCTTCAGGAGTTTCAATTGGCTTGTCATTTTCAAAGTATTGATTAACACTTAAAATATTGTAAGCGATAATTTTTTCATTCCCATCATTATCTAATTCTTTTTTAATATCAAGAATGCAATTAATTGCCGAACCATTCTTAAACTCTATTTTACCAGTTTGTACTAAAGTTTTAAATTCATTGGACTTCATGTTGAATGAAATGATGTTTCCATTATAGATTCCTTTCCACTTATATTCTCCTTTTTTGAGTACTGGAGAGATAATATCTATCACAGCATCTTCTATTGGGTCGGTGTCAATCTCATTTGAAGCTAAAATATACTGTTTGAAATTTTCTTTTGGAACGTAAACTTCTTCTGAAATTGGTGTTTTGTAATTGTCTTCGATTACGAACGAAATTTGTTCAACTCTCTTTTCTCTTTCTAGCTCTTCATAAAAATTAGACCTATGTTTTTTTATTTTATAACTTGATTCTATTTTTATTAGACTATTATTCACCTCCTTTTTTTCTTTTTCGTTTCTCAATCTTTTCCACTCATTGTCGAGTTTCTTTCCTTCATTTTCCAATTCTTTTCCTTCGATATTTAGCTCCTGTTCTTTTTTGTCGGATTCGTCTTCAAATAAATTCTCTATAATAATTTCGGTTGTTTTTGCAATAGAAACTGTAATTGGACTAGCGATTATACCAATAACCAATGCTGTAATCAAGCCGATTGTAACTGTGGCTGTTTTATTTTCATTTTTTAAAGCAATTTTAAACCATCTTCGAATACCTCCTTCTGCTAATGCTTCGGATTCAATTGAAAACTCGCAATCAAAAGCTTTTCCTATTTCAGAAACCAAACGAATAAATTCAATTTCACTCTTGTTTTGAACAATTGCGTCCATAGAGTGTAGACCATCTTTAAGCCAATAATGTAATTGGATTTTAGAACTATTAAAATAATTGTTTGGGTATAAATAAAGATTGCTCATGTTTTAAATTTCAATTTTATCAATTTCCTTCATAATCCTATCGGTCTCACTCAACGCCACAATAATCTTTTGGTAATGTAGAATATCCTCAAAGGATAATTCGCGGTTTTTGCGGTCTTTGAGCCATTTTTGAGCGGGTTGGTAACCACCTATGTAGAAGTTCCAAGCGACTTCTGGAACGTTTTCAAAATATTGGGTGTCGTTGATATAAACATTTCCAACACTAACGGCATTGAAATTCCCCTCCTTTGGAGGGGTGCCCGAAGGGTGGGGTGGTAAATTATAGTTTTCCTTAATAAAATTTTCCAATTTTTTTATCACTAATTTCATTTGTTGCAATACTTCCACCACAGAAATATGGTACACTTTTAATCCTAATGACTCAAAATAAGCATCTCTTTTTGAGTCATAAACTTCTTTATTATCGTGACTTGAACCATCTATTTCAATAATTAATCCTAAATTTTTAACATAAAAATCTACTATATAATTGCCAATAATTCGCTGTCTGTCAAAATCTATATTATAAAATTTCCCTTTATGTACTTGCATCCAAAACAATACTTCAGATAAGTTTTCGGCTTGTCTTAATTCTTTAGCTTTTTGTTTTAATTTAATATTACAAGGTAATTCTAATATTGGATTAAAATAAATTGGTGTGTTGTTTATTGTTGTGTTGTGAACCACCCCGCCTTGCAGGCACCCCTCCAAAGGAGGGGAATTTAAACTCGCTGTTTTTTGAAGATTAGCTACAGCAGAAGAATTTTCGAAGCGTGGCTTTACCACCACATTATCGCCATCTTCGGCATACTCTGTGATGTAATTTCCTACTATTTCGCTTTCTAATAAATGGATTTGACGTAACTCGCTACCTAAAGCTACCAAATCAAAAAAGGTTTTTTGATTTTTTGGATACGGCACTCGTGGGAAATCTATTTTTAAAAACTCTTTGTATTTTTCTCTGTAATTCGGACTATGTAATACCGCATAGATATAATCTAAAATATTTAGTGGTGTAAACTGATTGGTTTCTACTGTTGTGGTGCCATCAAATTCCTCGGGATTAAAATACAAACCCAATTGCTCCGCCATTTGATTAACAATTTCCATATTAAGATTAGGCGTGCGAACCACTTCATCTAATAAACTTGGCTGCTCGTTATCTTCTGGATAGGTATAAAGTGGGAAAGCCATATTACCTCCTCTGTAAAAGAGATTTGTGTCTAATATCTGATTAGAAAGTGAAACTAAATTCCATGTTTCTCCACCAACTGCTTGTCCCTGTCTTCCAAGAATTAAGCAATGGTTATTTGTTTTTTGATGAATATTTTTCAGTGTTTTATAAAAAGGTCTTCCGAGTAGATCTTTGTCATAATATATTTTACGAATATCAAAAGGGCGATATAACAGGTCACAGATGAATTTTTCTTCAAATGCACTATTTTGAATTTTTTTTAATAATTGGTATGACGAAGAATCTTCAATTTTAAACTCATTTTTAAATTCAGAACTGATATTTTTTGATAAAAGATGACCGATTTTTTTTGATAAACTCTCTTGGTAAAAATCTATAAATAAACTATCTCTTTTTGTTTGAACACCGTTACTTCCTAATTGGAATAATTCATGAACACCAAACAATAGTTTTTTATACTGTAAAGATTCTATATTATTTTGTTCAATAAATAGATAATCATTTTTTATTGGATTTATTTTATTCCATAAAATACTTTTTAGATTGTTAATATTTAAAAAATTATATTTTTCATCTCTTTTGCCAAATGAATTAAAGTTATATACTTCCGCTAATTCTTTAGTTTCTTTCTTGCCAGTTTTAATAAATTAATTAATAGAAACTCCCTGCATGATGTCAAATACATTTTGGTCAGGCGAACCATCAGGACAAACTTCTTTTTTCTTGGCGTTACCATGTAAATCTAGAATATATATTTTGTCAAAACTTTCTAATAAGTGTTTACGCATCTGGCGGTGGATGATACCGTCAATAAAACTATTATTAGAGATATAAGCTAAAACACCACTACCATTTTTATCAATAAAATGCTGACCAAAACGCATAAATTTTACGTAATCATCATTTAGCCAATGTTTACGCTCTTTAAAATGTTCTCCATCAACATATTTGTAATCTTCAATTAAATCTGAAATCCATTTTCCATTATTTGAAGAAATTCCACTATACGGCGGATTCCCTATTACGACCATAACAGGTGCGTCACGTTTTATGGCGTTGGCTTGGTCAGCTTCGTCACTCAACCAGCTGCTAAATAAGGTTTGTGTGTCGGGGTGGGCTTCTTCTAAACTATTGGTTAGGAAAATCCTAAAACGCTGGTCATCTGTAGGTTTGTAACCTGTTTCGGTTAATAGCATATCCATTTTTAGGTGCGCCATGGCGTAAGAGGCCATTAGCAACTCAAAACCATTTAAACGTGGTATTAAATCATTAGTAACGTACTTGCTCCAAATGCCTTGTTGTCCTTTGAATTTCTTGTGAATGTGTTTTACCACTTCGGCTAGAAAGGTTCCTGTTCCGGTCGCGGGATCTAAGATTTGTACTTTGTGTACTTCTTGTTCGGTTTCTACTTCTACAATTTTAGATTTAGCACCTACACCTGTTTGCGTAACAGTTTTTTTCTTGATTTTAATTTTGCTGGTATCGGCTAAACCTTGTGGCAAGTTGAACTCGGTTTTTAAAATATCATCTATGGCACGCACTATAAAATTCACTACTGGTTGAGGCGTGTACCAAACTCCGCGAGCTTTACGTAAGGCTGGATTGTATTCTCCTAGAAAGGTTTCGTAAAAATGCACCACAGGATCTTCTTGTTTGGTGCTTTTCCCGAAGTTCTTCATAATATCTTCGACATCACTGGCCAAGAAAATGGAAATTAATTCATCTACTATCCAAACCAAGCGCGTATCTAAGTCATAACCTGCTATATCTTGAAATAATTTTCGTAAAAATGGATTGCTTTTAGGTATGAGTGTGGCAGCTTCTTCTCGCGAGAAATTTTCTAATGTTGGGTCGTGATAACGAGCGGCAAACATTCCGTAAGCAATGGTTTGTGCATAAATATCTGCGAAAGCTTTATTGTCGATATCATGAATTAGCATTTGTTGAAACGACAACATTTGCGATTTTAGTTGCGAACGGTTGTTGTGTTCATCATCATTGATTAAAGATTTTTCAATAACATCGGCCATTAACTTCGCTTTACCTGCCATCATTTGCGCCAGTTTTGTGGGGCTTTTAATGGTTTGCGAAATGGTTTCGGCAAAGTTTTTAATCAAGTTTTTAAACTGGTCGAAGTTTTCGGGAATAGGAATAATTTCTGTACCTGAAGAACCACCCCGACCTTCGGCCACCCCTCCAGAGGAGGGGAATTGTAAACGTGCAATTTCAATTTTAGTTACAAATTGGCCATCTTTATAAAAATGGAAATCCATGTAGTCTGTAAAAATCAAATTGGTCAAACCTGCTTTGTATCGATCAAACTGTTCTTTGAGTTTTTTATCTTTTAGATCTACGCCAATATCTTTGGCTTCTACATACCCAACAGGTATGTCCTTACGTGTCAATACATAATCAGGTGCGCCACAAGCCACTCTAGCGGGCTCATTTGTAACTAAAACATCTGGCAAAATAGCCATTAGAAGATTTTGCAAATCCCCACGGTAGGAGTGTTCTCGTGCGTTACCTGTTTGAAATAAAGTATTTATTTTAGTAATGTATTGTTCAATGGTCATGTAGCGAATTTTTCTTGTTTGATTTTTTACATGCAGTGATCCCTTTAATAACAGTTTTAAAATCGTGGTATTTTAAATTCTGGTATCAATTTTTGTAAATACTGATATGTAATGATGCTTTACTATAGCGTTTGAAGGCTAAATGTAAGAAATTCGGAGTTGAATTTCATAATATCTTATCAACAAAAGAGAAATTGTAGTATAAAAACAGAACGGGAGTAGGGTTTTTAATTACCTACTGGCGCTCGTTCAATGTCATTATGTTAAGGAATAATCCCTATGATTGTGTCATTCCGACGAAGGAGGAATGGCATCAAACATGCGCAACAAACAGAGATTCCTCCTTTTTCGGAATGACAAATAAACACTTAACGTAATGACATTGGGCGCTCGTTTGCAACGAGTGCCTTCTTGCCTTATAAAAAAAGTCGTAGCGTTTGCAACGCGACTCAGTAAATCCGCGATCAGGCATTTACCAATCAACATAGTAGAGGTACACTATTTAAATTTACAGTATCAAATGTAAACTTAGGTGTTTATTTACTGCAAAAGAGTAGCCGTTAGGTTATGAGGTGAATTATTTTAATACAGCAATAAATGTGCGCTGCATACTAAGGAAATGCTATCTTTGTTACTAAGTCAATAGAGTAATCTAAGCCGTGTAATCCATTAAATTAAGTAGGATAGAATGATAAAAGTTCTAAAAAAATATAGAAACAGCTTTCTTGTAGGGTTTATTTTTATTAGTATGTCTGCTTTTGGTCAAGAGAATGAAACTCCTGAGGAAAAGGCAGTTGTTAAAGTAGATTCCTTATACCGCGAAGATCAGTTTTATTTTAGCCTAACGTATAATATTTTGAGGGACAAACCGTCCAGTTTGTCGCAAAGTAAGTTTTCATCAGGATTTTCGGTAGGGTTTTTAAGAGATATGCCACTTAATAAATACAGAACCGTTGCTATAGCCTCTGGTGTGGGTTTTACCTACAACAATTTCAATCAAAATCTAGCTATTGCTACCGTAGGCGACAAGCAGACATATAACTACATTGATGCCGAGACAATTTACAACAAAAACAAATTTTCGCAACTCTCCATTGATGTTCCATTGGAGTTCCGGTGGCGAACATCGACTTATGCGAGTCATAAATTTTGGCGCATTTACGGCGGATTCAAACTGAGTTATTTGTTCTATGACAACGCTATTTTTGATGGTTCTGGCGGCAAAGTGACTGTCACAGGTAATAACGATTTCAACAAAATACAATACGGAACATACATTTCTGCGGGATACAACACCATTAATTTATATGCGTATTATGGTTTAAATTCATTGTTCAAATCAGCTCAAGTAAACGGGGAGCCAGTAAACGTGAAGGCCTTAAATATTGGAATTATTTTCTATGTTTTATAACCAAAGAACAAGTAAAAGTAACTGTGGTACCGCGCCTAAAACAAACCCAAGTATGAGTTCAGTATTGGTATGGGCCTTCATTTCTAAACGGGAGGAAGCCACAAATCCATTCAGGAGGATCAGCACAGTGATTAAAACAGTATTTGAATTTTGAAAATGCAAACTCAATCCAATAATAAAGACCGTTAACGAACTGATAGAGATCATGTGAAGACTCGCTTTTATATTGGCAAATAAAAGAATAAGGGCCAATAAGGTACTCAAAAGCGCTGCCAAAAGGAAAAAATGCAACTCGGAATACCGGTCAATAGTAATGCTTTTTTTTACTAAAAGAATCAGCAAAAAACTATGAATCAGTAACGGAATTTTTCGTTGGGATACCTTGGTAAGCATCATAGAGTCTATGTTTCCAGCGGTTTTCAGTAATAAAAAAACCAACAAAGGCAATAGCACCGTTACCACCACAACCTGAAAAAACACAAATAATTTTTCCTGACTGGAAAACTCACTATCGGTAAAGAACAAGTAAAACAGTGCGGCCATAGCCGGTACGAATATCGGATGGAAAACATAAGAAAACAAGGGAAGAATTTTTTTCAAAATATCTATTTTTAGCAACAAACAAATATAAGGAATCTGTAAAAAGAGTGAAGCAATTGCAACCGTTTCTTGATAGAAATTTAAAATACCTTGTTAGATATCTCGTTTGGCGAAAATCTTTTGGGCGCGACGCGTTGTCTCGGCAAAAAGCGGCTACAAACCGTCGGGCTTTCTGTTCCCGCTTTTTACAATCCCGTAAAAAACGGAATTGTAAAAGAGCTCCACTACAATCCCTCGCGCAAATCAACATTTAAAATTAAGAAACGCGATCTCTTTTTACATTTTGTCAGTACTTGCAGTTCTTCATTTTGAAAAATAAATGGTATTTTTGAGAATCTTTTAGCATGAACCAACGTTGTAAAGAATAAGTAATACATCACAAACTAATTTCAATCTCTTTCTATTTTCATGAGCAATAAAATTCTAAAAAGTATTCAAAATAGCACTACATCGTTTGTGGGTAATGCTGCTGCTCTAAAGCTAGACAACATTTCTATAGACAGCCGCTCACTACAAAACGGTTTACAAACCTTGTTTTTTGCACTAGTAGGACCCAATAATGATGCGCACGAATACATCAAGGAATTGATTGCAGTAGGAGTGCAGAATTTTGTGGTTTCTCATATTCCAGAAGGATGCAAAGGAAATGCTAATTTCTTTGTTGTCCAGAACACTACGCTTGCTTTACAAGAATTTGCTGCCAATTACCGCAGTTTTTTTAATTTTCCTATCATCGGCATAACGGGTAGTAATGGCAAAACAATTGTCAAGGAATGGTTGAATTTTTTATTAAGCCCGGATTATAACATCATCCGAAGTCCAAAGAGTTACAACTCACAAATTGGTGTTCCGCTGTCTGTTATTGCAATCAACGAGCAACACAATCTGGGGATTTTTGAAGCCGGAATTTCAACGGTTTCCGAAATGGAAAAATTAGAGCAAATTATCAAGCCAACCATTGGTGTTCTTACCAATATAGGCACAGCGCACGATGAAGGTTTTGCCAGCAGCCATGAAAAAATAAGAGAAAAATTAAAGCTTTTTGAACACGTTCAAGTTTTAATTTACAATAAAAACGAAAGTATTGATGCGTATGTCAAGCCCAACATAAAAACATTTACTTGGAGTTGGGACGATGCTGGCGCCTCGGTTTTGGTTTTCAAGAAAGTAATTTTGAAAGATACTATTTTGAAAATTCAATTTGGCAAAAAGCAGTTTGATGTCAAAATTCCTTTTCAAGATGAGGCATCAATAGAGAATGCGATTTCATGTTTGATGGTTTTGTTGTATTTTGAATACGATGAAGCAACTATTCAAAACCGGATGGAATTGTTGTATCCGGTAGAAATGCGTTTGAAAGTCAAAAACGGAATCAATAATTGCAGCCTCATCGATGATAGTTACAGTTCTGATTTTCAATCTTTAAAAATAGCTTTAGATTTTCTAGAAAGTCAAAAACAATATAAGAAGAAAACGGTGATTTTGTCTGACATCTTTCAAAGTGGTTTGCCCAAGGAAGAGTTGTATGATAAAGTGGCAGATTTAATTATTGCTCATAAAATTGATCGTGTAATAGGAATTGGTGAAACCATTTCGGCATTAAAAACTAAATTTGAGAATGCAATTACTTATAAAAACACAGCTGAGTTTATAACGGATTTTGATACGCTCGATTTTAATAACGAAACCATTTTGATCAAAGGCGCAAGGACTTTTCAATTTGAAGAAATTGTCTATTTACTAGAAGAGAAAACACACGAAACAGTGTTAGAAATCAATTTGAATTCGATAAGTCATAATTTAAATTTTTACAAATCAAAGCTGAAGCCAAAGGTGAAAATGATGGTGATGGTAAAAGCGTTTGGTTATGGCAATGGCGGACTCGAAATTGCAAAATTACTCGAGCACCACAAAGTAGATTACTTGGGTGTGGCTTTCGCCGATGAGGGAATTGCGCTAAAAAATGGTGGAATTACGTTGCCTATTATGGTGCTTAATCCAGAAAGCACAAGTTTTTCAGCTATAATTCAACACCAATTGGAACCAGAAATATATAGTCTAAAAGGGCTACATGCTTTTCTTAAACTAGCCAAACAAAAAAACTTGCATCGTTTTCCTATTCATATAAAAATAGATACGGGTATGCACCGGTTAGGTTTTGAGGAAAATACCATCCATGAGTTGATCGCAGCGCTGCAAGGAAATGAAACAGTGCACGTAAAAAGTATTTTATCTCATCTCGCGACTAGCGATGATCTAGTTCATATGGATTTTGCAAATACTCAGATTGCTTTATTCGAAAAATTATCCTCTAAGTTGCTTTTAGAATTGCAGATAAAACCATTGCGGCACATTCTAAATACGTCAGGAATTAGCAATTTTGAAAACGCACAATATAACATGGTTCGATTGGGAATTGGATTGTACGGTGTTTCAAATGATACCGAAGAACAAAAACAACTTGAAAATGTAGGGACGTTAAAATCGATCATTTCACAAATAAGAACTATTTCGGCGGGAGAAAGTGTAGGATATGGGCGCCGTTTTATGGCTATTAAACCAACTACAATTGCTACAATTCCTATTGGGTATGCAGATGGAATCTCGAGAAGTTGGGGCAATGGTGTGGGACATGTTATGGTTAAAAATAAAAAAGCCCAAATTGTAGGCAGCGTTTGTATGGATATGCTCATGATTGATGTTACGGATATCAATTGCCAGGAAGGCGATGTTGTTGTAGTTTTTGGTGAAAACCTTACTGTGAATTATATTGCTGAAAAATTAAATACCATTTCCTATGAAATTTTAACCAATATTTCTCAGCGTGTGAAACGAATATTTTTCAGGGAATAAATACTTTTGTAGTGTTTTTTGCTATTGTATTAAATTTTAAGTACGTTAGTTACTTTAAACAATTATAAATTTAAATTATATACTATGGGTTTTTTTGGTGATTTTAAAGCCTCTTTAATGAAAGGAGACGTTTTAAGCTTAGCAACGGCAGTTGTTATTGGTGGCGCTTTTGGTAAAATAGTCGGTTCAGCTGTTGATGATGTTATTATGCCAATAGTTGGTTTGCTTACCGGTGGAATCGATTTTACAAAAAAGTTCGTTACTTTAGATGGTAATTCGTATCCCGATTTAGCAACCGCTAAAACAGCAGGCGCAGCCGTGATAACTTACGGAAATTTGGTACAAGCAATCATTAATTTTATCATTATTGCATTCTTTATTTTTGTGGTGTTACGAGCAGCTGAAAAAGCAAAGAAAAAAGAAGTGATTGTTGTTGCTGCTCCAGCGGGACCAACACAAGAAGAATTATTGACTCAGATTAGAGATTTGTTAAAAAAGTAATTTCCGCTACATTGTATATTCTAACTAAACCGCTTCGTAATTGTGGCGGTTTTTCTTTGAAAATTTGTTTAAAACAGTACCGACGTTGTTATTATTAAGAAATTAAGATGCATTAAGAAGCACTTTAAAACTTAGTTTTCTTAATTTTTTCATGGTTCAAAAGTTATATAGAACGTTATTACACAAGTTTTGCCATTCAAAAAGTAACAATTGTTGGGAACAATTTCACTTTTTATTTTTATGCCTTTAGTTACATGTTATAAATTAAACATTTTGTTATTTTTTGTGAACTCACTTGTTTTGATTTCATTATTACTTACTTTTGTACTTCAAATTTAATATTCACCCGAGCCTGAAAGGGGAAGGGACGAAGTAATACTAAAAATATTCTATGAAAATAGCAGTTGTTGGTGCTACCGGAATGGTTGGCGAAGTAATGTTGAAAGTTTTAGCTGAAAGAAATTTTATTGGTGCTACTGATGAATTAATCCTTGTTGCTTCAGAACGATCTGTTGGAAAACAAATAATATATAATGGGAAGAATTATACTGTTGTAGGTTTGCAAACTGCAGTTGATTTAAAAGCAGATATAGCTTTGTTTTCAGCGGGTGGCGATACTTCATTAGAGTGGGCTCCAAAATTTGCAGCAGCAGGAACTACGGTTATCGACAATTCATCAGCTTGGAGAATGGATCCAACCAAAAAATTAATCGTTCCAGAAATTAACGCAAGCGAATTAACTGCAGCTGATAAAATCATTGCAAATCCAAACTGTTCGACTATTCAAATGGTTTTGGTATTGGCACCTTTACATAAAAAATACAACATCAAACGTGTTATTGTTTCTACATACCAATCTATCACTGGAACCGGAGTTAAGGCAGTGCAACAACTCGAAAATGAATATGCAGGGGTTCAAGGTGATATGGCGTATAAATATCCAATTCACAGAAATGCGATTCCACAATGCGACTCTTTTGAGGATAACGGATATACGAAAGAAGAAATGAAACTGGTTCGTGAGACTAAAAAAATATTAGGAGATAATACCATTGCTGTTACGGCTACTGCTGTTCGAGTTCCAGTAGTAGGCGGACACAGCGAAGCGGTAAATGTTGAGTTCACAAACGACTTTGATGTAAATGACGTGAGAAATATTTTGCATCATACCGATGGCGTTGTAGTTCAAGACAATACAGACACGTACACGTATCCAATGCCTTTGTACGCAGAAGGAAAGGACGCTGTTTTTGTGGGTAGAATTCGACGTGATTTGAGCCAAGAAAACACCTTAAATATGTGGATTGTAGCGGATAATTTGCGAAAAGGAGCCGCAACAAATACCATTCAAATTGCAGAATATTTGATTGCAGCCAAATTGGTATAAATCGATTTTTATTTTAAAAATTCAACCATTTGACTCTTAAAAATTTATTTTATGAGTCAAATGGTTTTCTTTTTTCTTGTTTTTGTTACCTTTGGCTCGAATGAAAAAGAATAAACTCATAGTAAGTCTTTCTCTGATTGTTACAGTATTGTTCTCCATGCTGTTCCAGTCGTTGCATACCTATGAGCATTTGGAAAAACAGCTTTCCCAAAAGCAATGCCACCATAAATACAACGTTACCGGTAAGGAGATAACACACCAACACAAAAAAGTTGACCACTGTTATGTATGTGAATTTGCTTTAGGAAGTTACATACCTCCAACAAATCTGTCGTATCAATTGTATTCTACTATTGATAAAATCCCTTATTTTTTTACTGCATCGCAAACCGTTATTTGGTTTTCTGGCAGTTTGTATTCCCATCGCGGACCACCTGTAAATAGTTTAAGCTGAATCTATTTTGGCTTCTGTTGAATTTATTTCAGCACGAATAATTTTTTATTTACTAAATAATTCCGGTCTCGGCTTTTTTTCCTTTGGATAGGGCTGGGGAGAGGAAAAACTATTCAATCATTTTCAATGAAAAAATTTATCATAGCCCTGTTTTTAGGTTTTTCGGCGATGCTTCAAGCGCAAAATACGTTATCGGGAACTGTAACCGATTTAAAAAACCAACCCATAAAAGGCGTTTCAGTTTATACATCAGAATTGCATAAAGGGACTACAACAGATGAAAACGGAAAATACACTTTTTCCAATCTTCCAAATAGAAACCTTAAAATCAGCTTTACATTAATAGGATTTGCAACCCAAAATAAAACTATAAACAGTCTTCAAAAAGAAAACACACTTGATGTTATACTCGAGGAATCAATTTTCGAAATGGATGAAGTAATCGTTTCAACCGCTTTTAATAAAATACAATCGCAGAACGTGATGAAAGTGGAGCACGAAAGCATCAAAAATTTGCAACGAAAAGGAACAGCCACTTTAATCGAAGGCTTGGCTACTATTCCCGGAGTTTCTCAGGTTTCTACCGGAACCTCTATTGGGAAACCAGTGATTCGAGGTTTGAGTGGCAATCGCGTTTTAGTATATTCTCAAGGTGTTCGAATAGAAAACCAACAGTTTGGTGACGAACATGGTTTGGGATTGAATGATTCCGGAGTTGAAAGTGTTGAGGTCATTAAAGGACCAGCTTCATTGTTGTATGGTTCCGATGCTTTGGGTGGTGTTTTATATTTTAACCCAGAAAAATTTGCTGATGCAAATACCTTTAAAACGAACTTCAGTCAAAGATATTTCTCGAATACCTCCGGTAGCAGTTCTTCATTAGGCTTGAAAACTTCCACCGATAACTGGAAATTCATGGCTCGTGGAAGTTACAACACGCATGCTGATTATAAAATTTCAGGTGGCGATAGAGTAACAAATACCCGTTACAATGAAACCGATTTTAAAACAGGAATTGGATACAGCAATGCCAAATTATCAAGTGTATTGCGTTACAATTACAATGAATTAGATTTAGGAATTCCGGAAGATGGAATTGCAGACCAAACGAAGAGCAAGAAAACTGGTTTTCCAAAACAAGGAATTTTTAATCATTTGTTGAGTATAAACAATGTTTTCTTTTTCGAAAAATCAAAGTTGGATGTCGACTTAGGGTATATTGCCAATGATCGAAGCGAGTTTGAAGACAGCAATGTGGCGGTTTTACACATGAAACTAAAGACATTCAATTACAATGCAAAATACCATCTACCAAAAATGGGAAAAATAGAAACCATTGTTGGAGTTCAGGGAATGCACCAAACCAATACAAATTCAGGGGAAGAATATTTAATTCCGGATGCGGTTACCAATGATTTTGGTGTTTTTGGGACCGCTAATTATGAGTGGAATACGAATGTGTTGCAAGCCGGTTTGCGTTTCGATAATAGAAATATTATTACGGATGCACAAGGAATCGCAGGCGAAGAAGGTTCCTTTGAAGCCATCGATAAATCATACGACAGTTTTAATGCATCGTTGGGTTACAAAACCAATCTGGCCGATGATTTGACGTTGCGTTTGAATGTAGCTTCAGGATTTAGAGCGCCAAATTTAGCCGAATTAACTTCTAATGGAGTTCATGAAGGAACGAATCGCTATGAAGTAGGAAATAGCGATTTAGAAACCGAGCAAAATGTGCAAACGGATTTAAATTTAGAATACAAAACGGATCATTTTGAGTTTTTTGTAAACGGATTTTACAATCATATCAACAATTATATCTATACTTCGCCAACTGGAGAAATGGTTGCAGAGAATGCTGTTTTTGATTATATTCAGAATAACGCCAAATTATACGGAGGCGAAATCGGACTGCATTTTCATCCGCATCCATTGGATTGGTTGCATTTTGAAACGAGTTATGAAACTGTAACCGGTGAGAAACAAAACGGAGATTATTTGCCGTTAATCCCGGCTAACAATTGGAACAACACCATTAGAACCGAATTCAAAATCAAAAACTGGTTAGAAGATGGTTTTGCAACCTTAAATGTTTCCAGTACGTTCAATCAAAAAAATGTAAGCGGTTTTGAAACAGAATCAAATGGATATAACTTAATGAATTTAGGTTTTGGCGGAACTGTAAAACTGGGTAAAACCGCTTTTGATGTTAACATCAACGGGAATAATTTATTTGATAAAAGATACATTGCGCATCTTTCTCGCCTAAAAACAGATGGTATTCCAAACATTGGAAGAAACATCATTTTGGGTGTGAATTTTAATTTGTAATTTATTTGCTTCAGTAAAAAACAAAAAACGCTATTCGAAAGAGTAGTGTTTTTTTGGTTTAAGAACAAAAAGCATTTATTATTGTTTCAGTGCTTTTTTCGTATTATTGTGTACAGAATCGAGTGAATTAAATAAACCAAAATAATGATGCTACAAAACCAATCTGTAATTCCTGATATTAAAGCCATTATAGCAGCTTCGAAAGACAAAGCGATTAAAGCGGTGGACAATGAAAGAACCTTGATGTATTGGTATATTGGGCAACGTATTTTCGTAGAAGAACAAGACGGAAAGGACCGTGCGGACTATGGAACGTACTTAATTAAATTTCTTTAGCAACAATTACAACCAGAATATGGAAGTGGTTTTTCAGTGAGGCAATTAGAGAGATACCGACAGTTTTACCGAATGTTTCCAATTGCGTCCGCACTGCGGACGCAATTGAGTTGGACACAATATAAATTCCTTTTGGCAATTGACAATCAATATAAAAGAGAGTTTTATGTTGTGGAAAGTGTAAAGAATAATTGGACGTCAAGACAGCTCGAACGTCAAATCAACAGTAGCTTATACGAACGCCTTTTAATCAGCAATGATAAAGAAAGCGTACTCGCCGTTGCTAAAAATGAAAAACTGCCTTCGGATGCTAAAGAGATTATAAAAGACCCGATGTATTTAGAATTCTTGGGACTAAAACGGGAAGCGGCTTATTACGAAAGAGATTTAGAAAGCGCAATAATTACGCATTTGCAAGATTTTTTATTGGAACTGGGGAATGGTTTTTCATTTGTCGCGAGACAAAAAAGAATACACATTGACGGCGATGAATTTTTTACAGACTTAGTTTTTTATAATCGAATATTACAATGCTTTGTCATTATCGAAATCAAGACAGATAAACTCACACACCAAGATATTGGTCAACTACAGATGTATGTCAATTATTACGACCGAGTAGAAAAACTGCCTCGTGAAAATCCAACTATTGGTATTTTGCTTTGTGCCAATAAAAATGACGGTGTCGTAAAATTTACGCTGCCGGAAAACGAGAAAAATATTGTAGCCAGTCAATATAAATTATACCTGCCAACGGAACAACAGTTGTTGGAAGCTGTGAATAGTGAATTACAGAATTTTGAGCAAGGAAAAGAAAGTGAATAATCTAACGTCTGCACAAAAATATTGAGTTGAAGATGAGAATCATCTACCTGCAAAACCACTGTAAATCAGTTCAGTAAGCGACTTCTGTGGGCTAGTTTGAATTATGTCCGCAGTGCGGACACAATTGTATTAGTTCTGAAATCCACAACTTTAACCAAAACCATAATTAGAGCATAATTCGAGCAATTCGTGGTAAGAAAAAAATAGTAGCAATCTCATTCATCTCAAATCCTATTCGAAAGAATAGCGTTTTTTTAGTTTTATTTAAAACTTTTGCACCTTTACAACACTAACTATTATCCTATTTTTGTAACAACCTAAACCAAAACCTATAAAATGAGCATTAAGGTAATTGGGTCGCAAGCACCAATGATAATATGCGACTCGAGCATAGCGAACAGGTGAAACAATTACATATGACCGATGAAAAACAATAAATATAAACATATGAAAAACACTTTTTTAATAATGGCTGTATCATCTGCAATGGCGACTTTTGGCCAAAACCCAAATCCAAAATCCATAACCTATCCCATTACCAGTAAAGGGGAAACCGTGGATGTGTACTTCGACACCAAACTTCCGGATCCGTACCGCTGGCTCGAAGACGACAAATCTGCCGAAACCGGTGCTTGGGTCAAAGCCCAAAACGAAGTAACATACGGGTATTTGGCGCAAATTCCGTTTCGCGATGTCTTGAAAGCAAGAATGGAAAAACTGTGGAATTATGAAAAAATAGGAGCACCTTTCAAAGAAGGAAATTTCACTTATTATTATAAAAATAACGGTTTACAAAATCAATCGGTGTTGTATAGAAAGGACGCCAAAGGAACCGAAACCGTGTTCTTAGATCCAAATACGTTTTCTAAAGACGGAACTACTTCGCTGGGCGGATTAGATTTCTCTAAAGACGGTTCTAAAGTAGCCTATTCTATTTCAGAGGGCGGAAGCGACTGGCGAAAAGTCATCATCATGGATGCCATAACCCAAAAAATAATCGAAGACACCATTGTCGATGTGAAATTTAGCGGTGTTTCGTGGAAAGCAAACGAAGGTTTTTATTATTCCAGTTATGACAAACCAAAAGGAAGCGAATTATCGGCAAAAACCGACCAGCATAAATTGTATTTTCATAAGTTAGGAACGGCACAAAAAGGCGATAAAGTAATTTTTGGTGCCGACCAAAAACGACGTTATGTAGGTGGTGGCGTGACCGAAGATGATCGTTACCTTGTAATCACAGCATCAAATTCTACGTATGGAAATGAGTTGTACATCAAAGACTTAACAAAACCAAATAGTCCTATTGTGACGATTGTGGATAATTTCAAGAGCGACAATAACATTATTGAGAACGAAGGCGGTAAATTATTCATAGAAACGGACTTAAATGCGCCAAACAAACGCATCGTTACTGTGGATATCAAAAACCCAAAACCAGAAAACTGGAAAAATTTTATTGCCGAAACAGAGAATGTGTTGTCTCCTTCAACAGGTGGCGGGTATTTCTTTGCTAATTATATGAAAGATGCTGTTTCAGTAGTGAAACAATATGATTATACTGGAAAATTAGTTCGTGAAATCAAGTTACCGGGCGTAGGAACTGCAGGTGGTTTTGGCGGAAAGAAAAAAGAAAAAATAGTGTATTATTCCTTTACCAATTATATTACGCCAGGTTCTACTTTTTCATTTGAGTCCCAAACCGGTAAATCTACTGTGTATGAAAAACCAAAAGTAGATTTTGACAGCGAGAAATACGAGTCCAAACAAGTTTTTTATACTTCAAAAGACGGTACCAAAATCCCAATGATTATCACCCACAAAAAAGGATTAAAGCTCGACGGGACAAATCCAACCATGCTTTATGGTTACGGAGGATTCAACGTGAGTTTAACACCAAGTTTCAGTATTGCCAATGCCGTTTGGATGGAAAACGGAGGCGTTTATGCTGTGCCTAATTTACGTGGTGGTGGCGAATACGGCAAAAAATGGCACGATGCCGGAACCAAAATGCAAAAGCAAAATGTATTTGATGATTTCATCGCAGCAGCAGAATATCTGATTGCAAAGAAATATACGTCCTCACAATACCTAGCCATTCGTGGTGGGTCAAACGGAGGATTGCTAGTGGGCGCTACCATGACGCAACGTCCGGATTTGATGAAAGTCGCTTTGCCAGCAGTGGGCGTGATGGACATGTTGCGCTACCACACCTTTACAGCAGGAGCAGGTTGGGCGTATGATTACGGAACGGCGCAGGACAGCAAGGAAATGTTCAACTATATCAAAGGGTATTCTCCCGTACACAACATACAAAAAGGGATTCAATATCCGGCAACGATGGTCACTACCGGCGATCACGATGATAGAGTTGTACCGGCGCACAGTTTCAAGTTTGCTGCCGAATTACAGGAAAAACAAACCGGAACAAACCCAGCCCTAATCCGTATTGACATCAATGCAGGACACGGCGCCGGAAAATCCGTTGCGGCAACCATTCAGGAAAATGTCGATATTCAGGCCTTTACCTTGTATAATATGGGAGTGGTGTTATTGCCAGAGTTGGAATAATAGGGATTATTCTGTCCCGACGCTTCCGGATATTTCAGGATTTATTCAGGATTTATTTCAGAAGCTATTTCCTGCTATCCGTTACAATCTTTTTCAACGCTGTCAGGGTTCAAAACCCTGACAGCGTTTAGAAAAAGGATTTTCACTGCTATCAGGGCTAGGGCATTCGATTCTCCAGACGATTGTCAATTGCGAGGAGTTGCGAGGTACGCGGCAAAGCAATCACATCATAATTTGATACCAGCAACAAATTCAAAAAACGCTATTCGAAAGAGTAGCGTTTTTTTTGTGGAATGAATCGAAAACCCAATTCAATTCGAGAAAATTTTTATCCCGTATGGGATTTAATATTGGTAGAATTTTGTTTCATACACGCAATAGTATCCCGTAGGGATTATAGGTTCCGTCTCTACGGGACTTATTCTTGGTGGTGGATTTTTGGTTGCTACCAATATCAAACACCTAAAGGCGTTTTTTGGAGCAGTAAAATCAAGTTGAAAACTAAAAATTAATGAGGTCAATTGTAGGCGGGTCAATTGTTGAAATAAAGGTATCTTTAAATATTTATTATTGCGACATATTAAAACAACCGAAATTTATTTTTGTAAATTTCAAAAAATAATTAAAGCAAAACTTCATTTTATGGCTAGAGATAATTGGACAAGAGAACAAACGATAGTGGCATTGAATCTTTATTGTAAAATTCCATTTAATAGAGTTTCTTCAAATCATCCAGACATTATTCGTATTGCGAAAATAATTGATAGAAGCCCAAATTCAGTAAAGATGAAAATCGGAAATTTTGGGAGTTTTGATCCAGAATTGAAAAAGAGAGGAATTGTAGGATTAGCTAATGCAAGTAAATTAGATGAAATTGTATGGAACGAATTCAATAATAATTGGGAAAATCTTGCATTTGAAAGTGAATTGTTGATTTCTAATTTTGCTAATGAGCCAATAGAGAAAACGGCACATATAAATATTGATGATATACCGTTAGGAAGAGAAAGAGAAACTATCATAAAAGCTAGAGTTAATCAAAGTTTTTTTCGTTCAACAATTCTTTCTTCATATAATTTAAAGTGTTGTATTACTGGGTTGTCAATTCCAGATTTTTTGGTAGCAAGTCATATTGTTCCTTGGTCAAAGGATGAAAAAATCAGATTAAATCCTCATAATGGTTTGTGTATAAACTCAATTCATGATAAGGCATTTGATAAAGGTTTTATAACGGTCACCACTGATTATAAAATAAAAGTTTCTAAATATTTAAATGAATATAAAAAAGAAAACGCAGTAACAGATTTCTTTTTAAATTATGATAATCATTCAATCATTTTGCCAGATAAATTTTTACCATCAAAAGAATTTTTAGAATATCATCATCAAAATATTTTTAAAAAATGAGCTACCACACTAAAATAATATTTGGGAAAGATCAAGTAAGAAAGTATCATAATAATGAAGTCTTTAAAGATTTCGAAAAAAGCATCAATTTTAAACAGTATGTTTTTGAGACCAAAGCAGAGAGGAATGCTTTTTATAAAGGAGTATTTGAATCGATGGGCCGTCTAGAGTTTGAAGTGATCAATGAATTTGAAGACATGAAGAACCAAGAAAAAGAAGATGAAAGCAAATTTGATTATTGGGCGTTTATAGAAAAATATTATCCAAAATATTCTTCTTCTGATAGTGTTTTACTAAGCGATATTTTAACAAGAAAGCTTGATGGAGAAGAGATCTGTGATCAAGATCAAGAATATATAAAGGATTGGGATGTTAGAAAGGAATTATTTGAACTTGATAAAGAATTACTTTGTGAGGCTTTTGAAATTTTTTTTAATACTGTTTATCCTGAAAAACTTCAATAATCAAATGCTATTTATTTTCACAATGTTTTATTAATTGGTTCGGTTTTTCATACTGCAATCGATAAATTTGAAAGACAACATTAAATAAATAAAAACATGACAATACAAATCAACACAGACAACAATGTAGAAGGACACGCACGTTTAAAGGCCTATATCGCAGAGGAATTAGCAACAGCTTTAGCGCGTTTTGAAGATAAAGTAACCCGTTTAGAAGTGCATCTTGCAGACGAAAACAGTGATAAATTCGGAATCAACGACAAACGATGCCTTATTGAAGCCAGACCAGTAAATATGCAACCGGTAGCAGTTACGAATCATGCCGATACTACCGAAAAAGCCTTTCATGGTGCCTTAGACAAAATCAAAAAAGTGTTGGACACGGCTTTCGAAAAACAGAAAGCATATTAGATAGTTGCCTTTTGGCAAACAAAAAAATGACATTGTCTAAATAAGATAGTGTCATTTTTTTTGGTTGTTATTCTCTGGAAAAAGAGAATGTATTTTATTTATCAAATAGTAAAGCTGCTAGTTTTTCATCTCTTTTATAGACGTCTTCATAGAAATGAATCACACCGTCAGCATCTACCCACGCGGTAAAATATCCAATATAAACGGGTATTTTATTTTTGAGCGTGTACCAATATTCTTCTCCGTTGTTCATCGCGGTTTCTATCTTTGCCGGATTCCATTTTTTATCGTTTTTCATAATCATGGCAGCAAGTTCTTTGGGCTTTGCTACTCGAATACATCCGTGGCTAAAAGCGCGATCTTCTTTCCCAAATAAACTTTTGGATGGTGTATCGTGCAAGTAAATGGCATTCGAATTGGGGAATAAAAACTTTACCAATCCCAAGGAGTTTTCTGGTCCTGGTTTTTGTCTTACATAACTATCCTTCCATTCCATGTTGTGTTCAGCCAAGTAATTGGCATTCTTTTCAATGGCTGGAAGAATCTCTTTCTTTAAAATACTGGTCGGCACATTCCAATACGGTCGAAAAACGATATATTTCATGGGTGCACTAAAAATTACGGTTTTATTTAGCGCTTTTCCAACTACAACCTTAGAAACTAATTCTGGTTTTCCTTCTCTAAAAAATGTCAATTCATATGCAGGAATGTTTACCACAATTAATTCGTTTGATTTAGTAATGTCATTCGAAATCCATCGGCAACGTTCCATGTTGATCATGATATTTTTAATGCGTTCAGCAACGGGCACATTCATGTATTTGATGTGCTCTGGTAATATTTTTTTGTTGAGTGTATTGCCACTTCTCTTTTTAAATTTCAATATTCCATCTGCTAATTCAGCATCATAAACGGCGCTTTTAGAATCTCGTGATATATCATTAGTAATAAAAAGACGTGTTCTTATTTGTGCAATTGCGGTGGCACTATCACCAACTTTATAAGACTTAACAGTTGAATCTAGCGCGATGGCTTTCCATCCTCCTTTTTTTTGTATTGCTCGGTATTCTTGCAATACTTTTTTTAGCAGGTAATATTGTTTCAATACACCTTTTTCTTCTTTGTTGATTAGTGCAGGATTTATTAACAGCGAATCTAAATAATTGACATACGATTGTCTTTTTCTAGGCAAAAACCATCCTAAATCTTTTGTTTTTTGAGTGCTGATGCCATCGTATACTTTATCGGCATAAAAAAAGTAAAGCGCAGAACTAAACAATTCAGTGTTAATACTTGCTTTCTGATTTTCTTCTGGATTGTCATAAATATCATCTAATTTTTCCTTGTACGGAATTTCAGTTTCTAGTCCTTCCTGACTCATGTTATTCACTTTGTTGTATAGCAAGCCAGCAAATTCATTGAGACCATCTTTGTCAAACCAAATGTAATGAAACTGATGTTTGCGGTATAATTGTTCTACTTCGCTCTGGTAATTTTTTAGTTTTGGGTATTTTTCAAAAAAAGTAATAATTTGAGTGCTGTCAAAAGCAACTTCAACGGTATTTAAACTTGGTGCACTGGCATCAATGGGATTATTTTTCTTTTTACAAGAAACAATTGTCAACAACATTGTAAAAGCAACAATCAGTATTGGGGAACATAACTTTCTCATAATTGGGACTTTAAATGTTAAATTTTCTGTTTAAAGCAACACAAAAGTACGTCAATTCACGTAGCGTGATACCAGTTATGAGTAGGTTCTGTTTTTCAAGGTTGCTATCACAAACTAAATTTTAAAGCTAAATAAATAATAAATTATACTATAACTGACACACGTTTAGTTACTTACAGTGCTATTTATCTATTTAAGATAAACTTTTTTTGTCAAATAAATTTTTTAAAATCCAAAAATTATGAAAATAATAATACTGTTTACTACCTTAATTTTGTAGTTTTTATTTCTAATTTAACGGAGTAAGATGCGCTGCTCAAACTGTCGCTGCAGGATACAAATTATAATTAGTAGTTTCAAATCAGTTGGAGAGTCTGTTTTTAAACTACCTTTAGTAGGAACAATAATGGAATACGAATGAATCAATTTTGGAAAGGTACCAAAACACTTTTTAAAGCTACAAATTTCAGGAAAACAATCAAAATAATTGGTTTGTTCCTTTTGGGAATAGTGGTGTTTTTTTTACTGTCTTCTGCGGCAGTAGCGCTTTATTTTAATAATAACAAAGCGGAAATTATAACGCAAATCAATGCCAAAATTAACGACAATATTACAGGCAGAATTGATATTGGAGATATCAGATATAAATTCTTGAAGGGGTTTCCTAATATGACTTTGGCGCTAGACCGAGTAGAGTTAAAAGACAGTTTGTGGGCCATTCACAAGCGTACGTTGCTCAAAGCGCAACAAATAGAAATTAGGATTGATCTTTGGGATTTGCTTTCAAAAGAGATTAATATAGATAAAATTGAAATTCAAAAAGCCACTTTGTATTTATTCAAAGGGAAGAGCGGCATCGTGAATACCAATATTTTTAAGGTCCAGCCAAAGGGTGCAAAATCAAAAAGTTCAACCACTTCCTCCATTAATGAAATTGTTTTGGACCAAGTGCACTTCATCTCCGAAAATCAGTTGGGAAATAAGTTATTTGATTTTAATATCCTCGCTCTACGAAGTAAAATAAATTTCGACGATGACAATTGGCACACAAGTCTGTATGTGAAAACGCTTGCCAAAAATATGGCTTTCAATACCAAAAGAGGAAGTTTTATCAGGGATAAAATCGTTGAAGGCGTTTTATTTGTGGACTTTTCGAGCCAAAAAAACCAGATAAGCGTCGCGACGGAGAACCTCGAAATTGGGAAAGAGATTTTTGACATTAACGCACATTTTAATTTGGACAAAAACAACTCTGCTTTTGATATTGCTATCAAGACGAACATTTTGTGGAAAGATGCTTCCGAATTGTTGAGCGCTAATATCAGTAGCCGAATCAATCAATTTGACTTGCAAAAGCCAATAAACGTGGGCTGCACCATTATTGGCGATATGAATGCCAGCGGTGATCCGGAAATTGTGGTGACAACAAAAATAAAAGACAACGAACTCAAGATACCGGACGGGACCATTTCCGACTGTACTTTTGAAGCCAATTTTACCAATCAGTATAAAAAAGGTGCGGGTTGTAATGATATTAATTCTACAATTACGTTAACCAATCTTTCCGGAAAATATAAAACGATTCCTTTTACCATCCCAATCGGAATTATTAGCAATTTTGAAAAAACAACTGCGGCAGGAAGTTTTAAATCGGATTTTAATGTAGCGCGACTGAATGAAATAGTCTCTAAAGATTTCACGCATTTTTCAGATGGTCAGGCCAAAGTCAATCTGGAATTTAAATTTGATATTTTGAATTTAAAAATACAAAAGCCCATGTTCACGGGTAATGTAGCCGTTAAAAATGCAACGGTAAATTACGGCCCCCGGAATTTAACTTTTGTAAAAACAGACATTCAGCTTGACTTTACGGAAGAAGCGCTTTTGATAAAAAAAATTAATTTTAAAGACAGCCGAAACACGGTTTTTATGGAGGGTAAAATAAAGAATTTCCTGACTTTATATTACGAAAATCCAGAAAAAATGATTGTAAATTGGAAAATTTATGCTCCTTTTCTGGATGTCAAACAGTTTGTGGGTATCCTTACAAGTTCAGGTAAGAAATCCAAGAAAAAAAAGAATACCAACGACGATTTTACGGATGAACTGTTTTCCGTAATTAATAAATGCCAAGTAGTTTTGAATCTAAAAGCGGATAAAATGGTATATAGTAAACTGGAGGCGACTAATGCAAAAGTCAGCATTTTACTGCTCAATAATAAATTGATTGTAAAAGATGGCTGGGTGCAAAGTTCAGGTGGTTCAATTGCTTTTGATGGTCAGCTGACTCCAAATGGAGAGAACTTCCTTTTGGAATCCAATGCAAAAATCAATAAAGTGAATATTGCCCGTTTCCTGACTTCGCTGAACAATTTTGGAATTCAATCCTTTCAACCCAAAAATTTAAAAGGTTTTCTGTCTGCTTCCGCATCGCTCAAAGGACGGTTACTTTCCGGAGGGCAATTAAAGACAAATTCACTTTCCGGTATTGCCAAATTTAATGTGAGTCAAGGAGTCTTGATCGATTTTGAACCTATTAAAAATATTGGTAAATTGGCTTTTCCTTTTAGGGATTTCAACAATATCGTTTTCAGAGATTTGTCTGGAAACTTTAAAATCAATGGAGATTTAGTGACTGTAAAAGATTTGAAAGTCAGTTCCAGTGTCTTAAATTTAGATGTTAATGGCCTCTATTCATTTAACAGGGGGACAAATTTAGCCATGACTATTCCGCTGAGAAACCCAAAAAAGGATGAGTTTATCACTGATAAAATCGAAAGAGCTGAAAATCGAAACAAAGGAATTGTGTTGCATTTACTGGCAGTTGACGTTGATGGAAAAATAAAAATCAGATGGAATAAAGACCATCAATAAATACTATATCACATGAAAAAAATACTGGCTGTTCTTACCATTCTAACGGTATTCGGATGCAAAAGCATGATCGAAAATCAATCAATTGCAAAGGAAAATATCAATTCCACACTTGATGCGTGGCATAAAGCTGCAGCAGATGCTAATTATAAAGATTACTTCAACTTGATGTCAGAGGATGCAATTTTTATTGGTACGGATGCAACCGAAAACTGGAATAAAACAGCTTTTCAGGCTTATGCAAAACCGCATTTCGATAAAGGGAAAGCTTGGAATTTTACGACTTTAGAACGTCATATTTATTTTGATAAAATGGGAAAAACCGCTTGGTTTGACGAATTATTGAATACCCAAATGAAAATTTGTCGCGGCTCAGGCGTGTTAGTCAAAATAGGGCAAGAATGGAAAATAAAGCAGTACGTTTTGTCCATGACGATCCCAAATGACAATTCAAGTGAAGTAATAAAAGTTAAAACTCCTATCGAAGATGCCATCATCAAAAAATTACAAGTAAAGCAGTAAAATTTTTAGCCCTTATTTAAGTAGCAAGAAAGATATAGTATCGCAATTATTAAAAAGAGTTTTGCCACAGATTGGCGGGATTAAAAAGATTTTTAAAATTACAAAACGAATTAATCTGTGCTAATCTGTGAAATCTGTGGCAAAATTTTTTAGTGCTTTATTAAAATATGACATTAGATTTTAGTCATTACTTAGTTTGAAATTTCTTTAATAAAATGAATGGTTGTCTAAAAGTTATTTTCAATTATATAATAGTTTAAAGGTTGCACTAAACGCTGTTTTCAAAACGTTTTTCATTTTTTTGTCTCTAGGCCGCTCCGTCTTATATATTTCCTTAATTTTGCCGAAATATTCAAAAAAAGTGGGAAGCAAAAATAAATTAAAGAGGTTCAAGGAAAATGAGACATTTGTCAATGTTTTTCAACCAACGCGAGAAGAGGTAGTAAGCGATTTATTTCCTTTGAAAGGCAAGTGGAATGCAGAATTCTTCAAAAATGACAATCCATTAGTGTTGGAGCTAGGTTGTGGAAAAGGGGAATATTCTGTTGGACTTGCAGAACGATATCCGAATAAAAATTTCGTAGGAATCGATATTAAAGGTGCTCGTTTCTGGCGTGGTGCCAAGACTGCTGTGGAAACTGGATTGCATAATGTCGCTTTTATCAGAACCCAAATTGAATTGATTAACCATATTTTTGCTGAAAATGAAGTAGATGAAATATGGATCACTTTTCCAGATCCACAAATTAAATACAAGCGCACGAAACACCGAATGACAAATTCTGATTTTTTGCAATTGTATAAAAAAATCCTCAAAAAAGACGGAGTTGTTAACTTAAAAACCGATAGTGAGTTTATGCACGGCTACACACTTGGTTTACTTCATGGCGAAGGTCACGAAGTTTTATATGCCAATCATAATGTGTATGTAAACGAGGGGAGTCCAGAGGAAGTGACTGCATTTCAAACTTTTTATGAAAAACAATATTTGGAAATTAACAAAGCAATTACGTATATTCGATTTAAAATTAAAGAATAATATTGCTTTTTTGATGCTTTTATTTGGCCTATGAATTTAATTACGTCCTTGTTTTTGGGTTTTGCTACCGCTTTTGTAGGGATTACGCCTCCGGGTTTGATTAATATGACAGCAGCTAAAGTGAATCTGAAGGAAGGTAAAAAAAGTGCCTATTGGTTCGTTCTTGGAGCGGTAATTATCATTTTCTTCCAGGCAGCTATTGCAATACTCTTTGCACAATTTATAAAAGAACGTCCCGACGTTATTGTACTGTTGCGAGAATTTGGTTTTGTAATATTTGCACTATTGACAGTCTATTTTTTATTGATTGCCAAGAAACCAAAAAAGAAAAAAGAAATAATTAAAAGAAGGAGTACTTCGACTCGTTTTTTTCTGGGGATGCTGCTCTCAGCGCTTAATTTTTTTCCAATTCCATATTATGTTTTTGTGAGCGTAACCTTGGCGTCCTATAATTTATTTTATTTTGACACCACTTATGTTTTTATTTTTGTTTCGGGTGTGGTTTTGGGTTCTTTTTTAACATTTTATTGTTACATAACTTTTTTTCAAAAAATACAAAACAAGACCGATTATTTAATGCGCAACATGAATAGCATTATAGGTAGTATAACGGGTTTGGTATCTTTGATCACACTAATAAATATTATTCGGTATTATTGGAAGTAAATTTTTTATCTGCAGAAAAGATAACTTTCTTTTTATCAAACATAAAGCCATGTCCGACGATAACTTTTTTGAAAGGGTTTACACTATAGTACGGCAAATTCCATACGGAAAAGTGACCTCTTACGGCGCTATTGCTAAAGCTTTAGGTACAGCTCGATCTGCTAGAATGGTGGGTTGGGCCATGAATGCGTCTCATGCTTTAGATGATGTTCCAGCACATCGCGTGGTCAATAGAAAGGGATTACTTACGGGTAAACTTCATTTTGATGGAACAAATTTGATGCAACAGTTGTTGGAAAATGAGGGAATTGTTGTTGTTGACAATCAGATTGTAGATTTTGATTCGGTTTTTTGGATTCCCGAAATCCGAATGGAATAGTAGACTTTTCTTTGATTATACAAGTGTTTTATTGGTTGGTAAAAAGAAAATAGGGCTATAAATTGTGGCAATTTGCAAATCAATAAATGCAATACAAATCCATTAAAATAAGAACTTAAACTGTTACCTTTGTAATCTGAACTCAGTTTAAATAAAGATAATGTTCTGGTATGCAGATACCAATAGAAAACAGTTAAATAAAAATGAAATTAGAAAGAAAAGACATTCTTAAAGCATTAGAAACCATTACTATAGCTGGCGAAGGGAAAAATATGGTGGAGAGTGGCGCTATTGCAAATGTGATTACTTTTGGGGATGAAGTGGTAGTAGATTTAGTTTTGCATACACCGGCAATGCACATTAAAAAGCGCGCTGAAGACGATATTAAAAAAGCAATTTTAGAATTAGTATCAACAGAAGCTAAAATCAAAATTAACAGTAAAGTTGACGTTCCAGACAAGCCAGAAATAAAAGGAAAATCTATACCGGGAATCAAAAATATTATTGGTGTTGCTTCCGGTAAAGGCGGCGTTGGGAAATCAACAGTAACAGCAAACTTAGCTGTGACGCTTGCTAAAATGGGTTTTTCGGTAGGAATATTAGATGCTGATATTTATGGACCTTCGATGCCAATTATGTTTGATGTCGAGAATGAAAAACCAATTTCAGTTACCGTAGATGGCAAATCTAAAATGAAACCGGTAGAAAGCTATGAAGTGAAAATCCTGTCGATTGGATTTTTTACGGCTCCAAGTCAAGCAGTAATCTGGAGAGGGCCAATGGCTTCTAAAGCGTTGAACCAAATGATTTTTGATGCAGATTGGGGAGTATTAGACTTTATGTTGGTCGATTTGCCACCAGGAACAGGAGATATTCATCTTTCTATTGTACAATCCTTGCCTATCACGGGTGTTGTAATTGTAAGTACGCCACAAGCCGTGGCTTTGGCCGATGCAAAAAAAGGAGTTTCGATGTTTATGTCTGAAGCTATAAATGTTCCTGTTCTAGGTATTATAGAAAACATGGCCTACTTTACACCTGAAGAACTTCCTGATAATAAATATTATATTTTTGGAAAAGAAGGCGCAAGAAATCTTTCAGAAGATCTTGATGTTGCCTTTCTTGGAGAAGTTCCTATCGTACAATCTATTCGTGAAGCAGGAGATTATGGTCGCCCAGCAGCGATGCAAACGGGTTCCGTTATCCAAACTGTTTTCGAAGAAATCACTAGAAATGTAGTGCAGGAAGTTGTAAGCAGAAACGAAAATTTACCTGCGACAGAGGCAGTAAAAATTACAACTATGGCAGGTTGTTCCGCAGTAAATAAAAAATAGAAATTAGAATCTTTTGAAAATGATTTATAATCTTTCAATTTTCTAATCTTTCAATCTTTAAATAAAGAAAATGACAACAGAAGAATTAACAATAGAAGTTCAAAAAGCACTCGAAGAAATTAGACCTTTTTTGAACTCTGATGGCGGTGACATAACACTGATTTCCATTGAAGATGGTAAACATGTAAAAGTGCGTTTAGAGGGAGCTTGCACCAGTTGCAGTGTCAACCAGATGACGTTGCGTGCTGGGGTAGAAACTACCATTAAAAAATTTGCTCCACAAATAGAAACTGTTGTTAATATCCTATAAACGGTATTAGGTATTCCTTTTAAATAGAATAGATAATAAAAAACTGTGTTTTTCTCCTAAAAGCACAGTTCTTGCTATTGTCCCAATGAAACTCACAACCCACAACTGATTTATGGATGTATTAATAAAGATAAAAGATAGAGAAGGAGTAGTGCATGAATTACAGGCTCCTACTGATATGGCTATGAATATTATGGAACTATGTAAAGCGTATGAGCTTCCAGTTGAAGGAACTTGTGGCGGAATGGCTATGTGCGCTTCTTGTCAGTGTTATGTGTTAAATGATGTGCCGTTACCAGAAATGGGGGATGATGAAGAGGCTATGTTATCTGAAGCATTTTATGTTAAATCAAATAGCCGGTTGGGTTGCCAAATTCCAATAACCCAAAGCCTCGAAGGATTAGAATTAGAGTTGGCTCCAGAAAATTAGGTTTAAAAGCGAGAAGAAATTCTCGCTTTTTATTTGTAATCTTTTAAGTTGGTTGGACCTTCCAGTACCTCTTTAACAACCTGCAAAATGCCATCTTCTTTGGTGTCGATAAACCATTTTATTAAGGTGATAGTTCCTCCGACAATTTCTATGCCCGTAATGCTCCTGGGGTGTACACAACTTCCGTCATTGAAATACGGTGTAGAATTGAGGCTTGGATAGGAGAAACTGGGGCGATGCGTGTGTCCAACTATTGTTATTTTACGACCGTTATTTTCAATCCACTTTTTGATACGAAGTTCAATTTTTATACGCTCCATATAATTTTTAGCAGGACTTGTTGGATCTGAAATTCCCCATATTTGTAGCGGTTTCCATAGTATTCGTACCATAAACCGATTGATTTTCCAACCGATGTAATTCATGAAATCAGCTTGATGGCCGTGTGTTAAAAACAATTCTTGATTGGTATCTTCATGGACTAAAACGAGTGCTTCATGGCATTTAATACCTGTAAATAATGGTTCTTCTTTATCATTTTGCGTATTCGTGTAGGTAGAAAGTGTTTTTTGTGCGTGCGCGTTATCTTTAAAAGTCATTTCATGGTTGCCCCAGATTTTGTAATATCTTTTAGAATCATGAAATTTTTTAAGTAATAAATAGACGCTTTTATGTGCCTCAAAAATGGTTTTAAAGAAAATATTTTCCCAAAGTTCATCACCATCCCCAAGTTCAAAATAGGTGAAGCCATCATTGTAATACTGGGTCATTGCATGAAAATAAACATTTCGATTGCTTGCAAAGTCATCGGCAAAGCTGTTGTCACTTCGATGGCAATCACTAAAGAGAATAAACTTTGATTGATCGTTAAAAGGAATTCTTTGCGCTTCAATATAAGCTCTTGTTAATCGTTCTTGCGAAGCCATTTGTTTGATTTGAAAATTAAAGATAAACAAAATAGCCCTTAATGCTAGGGTATCTTTGAGGTTTCGTTATGGTAGTATTTTTAATTGTGAATTGCAGTAGTCGCTTTAGGCATTATTCGTTCTGCAAATAATGAGAAGGCCAGTTCAGAAGGATGTAAACCATCTGAAGCTACTAAACTTGTATTAGCCAAACCCTGTCTAATAATATCAGTGATGAAAATAAAAGAAATGGAATTTGCTTCACAATAGTTTTTCGCATACTCATTCTAACGGTCTATCTGTGATGAAATAGCTGCTGGTTTACTTGATGCTTGCCCAACAGGAGTAAAAGCATAAGCTGGGATTGAAACCACAACTACGTTGGATTTGTCTCCTTTTGCAAAAGCGATGGCCTTATTTACGAGTTCAGGAAATTCCTTTTCATATAAAGAAAAAGGCTTGTTTTACTATTGATTGTTTACACCAATAAGTAAAGTGACTATATCGTAATTGGTAAAACGACTTAGACCGGCAATAGCCTAAAGAAAGTTGGTTGTAGTCCAGCCTGTTCGAGCAATGATTTGATGGGAATACGTATTTTTTGGATGTAAATCCCCTGATTATTTTGATAGTTGTGCTGGAAATCGACACGTTTCACCAACATTTTCTCCTATGCTTAACTGTCTCTAAGAGCGAGATAATTACAGGCCTTATCTTGTATTGGTGTCGTAGTTTCCATCGGTTGAGAAACATCATTTTCTACACATCAACATAAAAATAGATTTAACAAAAAGAACGCAACTAGTACTTGAAAATGTTTTTTCATTATTTTTGAAATTAATGGTAATTTTTTCCAAATAGTAGTTACATATATAAGAAACTATTGGTTTTAAGCCAGTTCTACTTTCAGGACAAGTGAGTCTTCTATGGCATCCCACAATCCGATACGTTTTTCTAAAGCTAAAATAGAAACTTCCTCAACATCAGACCATTTTTGAGCATCAGTTCCGCAAAGTTCCGTTATCATTTTCATAGCCATAGGTCCGTGGTCATCAGCATCTAATTCAATATGTCTTTCAAAATAGTATATCAATTTGCTTAAATCTGTATCAGGGAAATTAGCCTGAAAATTTTTCAGAATAGCAGTAAACATACTCGGAATCAAATCTTCCCGTCCAAAAGTGAATGCTGCAGCAATTTCATGCGATTTGCCCTCCTCAATAACGCGGAAAGTAAAATCTAAAAAGGCTTTAATATTAGGATGTAAATTGCTTTTTTTGATGGCTACAAAAATATTTTTCAGCGAATTTACTTCTGATAAAAAATGTTCGATTCCCGTGGTGCTAGCTCCACAAGCTTTCATTGCTTCGATGTACATTTCATAATGACTGGAACGTTGGCCATCGATTGTCAAATCAGACTCTTCAGCAACCACAATCTCATTGATCAAATATCTAGTTTGTGGATTAGTTGTGGCGAACCATGGAGTGCTCGTACACGTTAATTTTGATTGTAAGGCTTTCAATAAAGACATAAAATCCCAGACGGCATATACGTGATTTTCAAGAAAACAGTGTAAATCCTCAACAGATTTAACTTTATTATACAAAGAATGGTGTAACAATAGTTCTTTTTGGGGCTGAATACTATTGTTGATTGTGTCAATATTCATAGGTGGTATTTTTTAGCAAATATAAAAAAGCTCCTTGTTTCCAAGAAGCTTTTGTAATCAATTTTATTAATTCTTTTATAACTGTTTAGTATTAAAAGAATATAAACTCTCGTATATATATTTACGAATTTTATATAATTATGGTTTTTAAAAAAACAAAAACAATTAAATATATTTGATATTACTTAAATGCAGGAATTCCGGTAATATCCATTCCTGTAATCAATAAATGAATATCATGCGTACCTTCATACGTAATTACCGATTCTAGGTTCATCATATGTCTCATGATTGAATATTCACCTGTAATGCCCATTCCGCCTAACATTTGTCTGGCTTCACGAGCAATATGAATTGCCATATCTACATTATTTCTTTTAGCCATAGAGATTTGGGCGGTTGTAGCGCGTCCTTCATTTCTTAGAACACCAAGTCTCCAAGTCAGCAATTGCGCTTTGGTGATTTCAGTAATCATTTCTGCTAATTTTTTTTGTTGCAATTGTGTTCCTGCAATAGGTTTGTCAAATTGTATTCTTTCTTTTGCGTAACGCAAAGCGGTGTCATAGCAATCCATGGCAGCACCAATAGCGCCCCAAGCAATTCCGTAACGTGCAGAGTCAAGGCAACCTAGTGGTGCTCCTAAACCAGATTTATTGGGTAATAAGTTTTCTTTCGGAACTTTAACGTTGTCAAAAATTAATTCTCCAGTTGATGATGCACGAAGCGACCATTTATTATGAGTTTCTGGCGTGGTAAAACCTTCCATGCCGCGTTCTACGATTAAACCGTGAATTCGTCCCTCTTCATTTTTTGCCCAAACAATAGCGATATCTGCAAAGGGCGCATTTGAAATCCACATTTTGGCACCATTCAGTAAATAATGGTCACCCATATCTTTAAAGTTTGTAATCATGCTGCCTGGATCAGAACCGTAATTAGGCTCCGTTAATCCAAAACAGCCCATGTATTCTCCAGTAGCTAACTTTGGTAAATATTTTACGCGTTGCTCTTCGTTTCCATATTTCCAAATAGGATACATAACTAACGATGATTGAACGGATGATGTAGAACGAACACCAGAATCTCCTCGCTCAATTTCTTGCATGATTAATCCGTACGAAATTTGGTCTAAACCAGCTCCGCCATATTCTTCTGGAATATAAGGACCAAAACCACCAATTTCACCCAAACCTTTTATAATCTGTTTTGGGAATTCAGCCTTTTGAGCGTATTCTTCTATAATAGGAGATACTTCACGTTTTACCCAAGCACGTGCAGAATCGCGCACTAGTTTGTGTTCTTCGTTCAGGAAATCATCTAAGTTATAATAATCTGGAGATTGAAATAAGTCTGGTTTCATGGTTTTATGAATTTTATAGAGTACAAATTTACATAAAGAAATATAACAAAAGCATTAACAATTGTTATATTTTTTAAAAATTGGTTGTTTTGTATAATTTATTTCTAATGTACGACTAAAGTTTAAATTAAACGGACAACTACGAAAATTTAGGTTTTGTTTAAAAGAAGTTTTACATCTTCAAATAAAAATCTCTAGTCAACGCAATGTACTCTGGAGTATATTGATGTCTTGCGGTTTCGATAATCAATTCATCAAGAGTAATGATAGCGTTTTCGTTTCGGCTAAAAGCTAATAAACTGCGTTTGGTTTCACTTGTAGGGGTTCCTTTCACGTGTGTAATTTTAAAAGGATATAATTCATACTCTTTGGCTATAGCCAAAAAACGAGCTTCCTCCTTAAATGGAATAATTGTCGAGAATATTCCATTTTCAGATAGTAATAAATCTGCAGCCTCAATCAAATCTTCAAAAGGCATCGCATCAGCAAAACGGGCTAGATCGCGCTGTTCGTTATCAGATTTATAATCTTCAGTGTAAAATGGAGGGTTGGAAACAATTAAATCGTACTCGTCTTCAGGCTCTTCTACAAATTCGTCCAAACCAGCATGAAAACAAAACAAACGATCACTCCAAGGAGAATTTTCAAAATTATCTACAGCTTGCTCGTACGCTTCTTCATCAATTTCTAAGGCATCGATTTGTTGTGCATTGCTTCGTTGTGCCAACATAAGTCCAATTACACCTGTTCCAGTCCCAACGTCTAAAATGCTAAATGGATTGTTTTCAATTGGCGTCCAAGCACCCAACAAAACACCATCAGTGCCAATTTTCATAGCGCAGCGGTCTTGTTCAACAGAAAATTGTTTAAATTGGAATTTAGACATGAAGACAAAAAAATTAAACCATTAAGAAATTAAGGGAACTAAGAAAAAAACGTAATGAACCTTAATTTCTTAATGGTCCAAAAAATAAACTAAAGGTACATTTCAATTAACCCTTCTGGTAAATCCATGATGACTTTTTTGTTTTCCCTGTCGATTTTCACAAGAAAATGGTCAATCATAGGGATAAGAATTTCTACATCACCGTTTAAAACTTCAAATAGTGGCTGAGCAGTAGTGTCATTGATAGATTCAATTTTTCCAACAAGGCCTAAGCGTTTGTCTTCAACCTCAAAACCAATTACTTCGTGAAAATAGAATTTGTTACCAGTTAACTTAGGTAACAGTTGCAATGGAAGATATAAGTCATTACCAATTACTGCATCGGCATCTTCTTCAGTATTCATATCTTCAAAACGAATTCTGAGAAAATCGTTTTTGTGCAGGGAACTGCTTTCAATAAAAAATGGAACCAAGTGTTTGTTGCATTCAACAAACACTGATTCCAAGTTTTCGTATAACTCAGGTTCGTCCGTGTCTAAATAGGCAAGAACTTCCCCTTTGAAACTAAATTTTTTAGCGATTTTACCTAAGTAGAAACAATCTTCTTTACGCATTGTCGCCTTCTAAAATTATGCTTCAGTTGTTTCGTTATTTTCTTCTGCAGCAGGAGCTTCTTCAGCTTCAACTTCAGCAACTTCTTCTTCAACAGCAGGAGTTGCAGCAGCGATAGCATCAGCTTCTGCTTTCGCAGCTGCAGCTAAACGTTTTGCGTTAACTTCTTGTTCTGCTTTGAAAGCTTTAGCTTTTTCAGCAACTTGTGCTTTAGTCAAACCTTCTTTCTTTGCATCAACTTTACCCGCTTTAGCTTCTAACCAAGCAGTTAATTTTGCATCAGCTTGTTCTTGTGTCAAAGCACCTTTACGAATACCTCCATCAAGGTGGTGTTTTAATAAAGCTCCTTTGTAAGAAAGAATTGCTTTTGCAGTATCAGTTGGTTGAGCACCATTGTGCAACCATTTTACTGCGCTATCCAAGTTTAATTCGATAGTTGCTGGGTTAGTATTTGGATTGTAAGTACCTATTTTTTCTAAGTATTTACCATCTCTTTTTGAGCGAGCATCTGCTGCTACAACCCAGTAAAAAGGCTTTTGTTTTTTACCGTGTCTTTGTAATCTAATTTTTACTGACATAATCTTGTGATTAAATTTTGAGGTACACGACCTCGATTAATTAAGGGTGCAAAGATACATTTTTTATCGATAAATGCTAACTACTGTACTATTTTAATGAAGTTTAGGGTATTAGCCACAGCAAGAGTTTTGTTTTTTGTAGCAATTGCGTTTTATTTTAGGTCTAATGTTCTATTTTTGTTCCACACAAAAGTGAATTATTATGAAAAAATACTTTTTGATAACCCTTGTTTTTTTTGGCTTGCTTTCCTGTGAGGACGACGTTCGTTTCAACAATCCTTCTTTTCAAGGTATAAAAGACAATGTGTTTTGGAGAGGCGTACGATCAAAAGCTACTATTGCTTCGGATGGATCATTGCTAATAGAATCCCTTATTGTAAACGAAACGATATCCTTGAAAACTGCTGCTGCTGAACCTCAAACTTATTTTCTTGGAACGGGTGAGGCAAGTAAAGCAGTTTGTGCCATTACTAGTTCGGTTACTGGAATAGTAACATATACAACAGGTTTTGGTGTTGGTCAAGGCCAAATTATAATTACAGAATACGACGCTATCAACAAGACTGTTACTGGTACTTTTAAGTTTAGTGCTGAAAACACTGGTAAAAGTTCTCAAGCGAATGCAACGGTCAATTTTCAGCAAGGTGTTTTTTATAAAATTCCAGTAGAAGGACCTAAAGTTCTCTAATTTTGGGACTGTTTTCTTATAAATACTAATCAGTACATAGTTTCACTATTGCAACTCTTATTTTTTTTAAAAGTGAAATAAAACATAAATTAGCTAATATGTAGTGTATTACAGAAAAATAGCAGTACATTTGTTTTATTATTTAAATAAGTACATATGAATATTTTTGTTGGAAGCCTTCCATTCAGTATTGAGGAAGCAGATTTAAGAGAGTCTTTCGAGGCTTACGGAGCAGTTGATTCAGTTAAAATTATCTCAGATAAATTTACAGGAAGAAGTAAAGGTTTTGGTTTTGTTGAAATGACAAACGATGACGAAGCTCAAAAGGCAATTGACGAGTTGAACGGAGCTACTGTTCAAGGTCGTGCGATAGTAGTAAACAAATCTGAGCCTAAACCAGAAGGTGAAAGAAGAAGTTTTAACAATAACAGTCGTGGTGGAGAATCACGCGGTGGTTATGGTGGTGGAAACAGCCGTGGTGGAGATAACCGTGGTGGTGGAAACAGAGGAGGATATTAATATTTTTTTCTAGCTATAAAAAAAGGTGTCAATGAAAATTGACACCTTTTTTGTTTGGATATTGTTGTGACGCGCCGTAGAGAAGCACTGCAGTGCGTCTCTACGAAAAAAACAATTTGTTTTATAAATTAGCCACCAACCAGTCGCCAACTTCACTCGTTTTATACGCTTTACCTCCCTTTACCACTAAATCTTCAGTCACAATTCCCTGTCCTAAGGATTTGTTAACTACTGATCGAATTGCCTTTGCTTCGTCTTGTAAACCAAAAGCATCTTCAAACATCATCGCTGCGGATAATACTGTCGCTAATGGGTTTGCAATATTCAAACCTGTAGCTTGTGGATACGAACCGTGGATAGGTTCGTACAACGAAGTATGCTCTCCAACTGATGCGGATGGCATTAATCCCATAGAACCAGAAATAACCGAAGCTTCATCGGTTAAAATATCGCCAAATAAATTTTCCGTAATTAAAACATCATAAGAGTTGGGCCATTGTACTAATCGCATCGCAACGGCATCAACAAATTCATAACTTACTGTAACTTCTGGATACTCTTTTTCCATTGCTTGTACTGTTTCTCGCCATAGGCGTGAGGTTTCAAGAACGTTTGCTTTATCAACACAGCATAGTTTTTTAGTACGAGTCATCGCTAGTTCGAATCCTTTTTTAGCTAAACGTTTAACTTCAGATCTGGTGTAAGTACAGGTATCAAAAGCTGTTTCGCCATTGTCTTTTCTTCCTTTTTCTCCAAAGTATATTCCGCCTGTCAGTTCCCGTAAAAAAACTAAATCCGTTCCTTCGATGCGTTCTCTTTTCAAAGGAGAATGGTCAATTAAAGACGGGAATGTAAAAGTGGGACGTACATTAGCAAACAACCCCAACTTTTTGCGCATCAATAATAATCCTTGTTCAGGCCGCACTGGAGCACTTGGGTCATTATCGTATTTTGGATGCCCAACAGCACCGAACAAAACAGCATCAGCAGCTAAACATATTTCGTGGGTTGCATCAGGATAAGGAACACCTACTGCATCTATCGCGCAAGCTCCAGTAAGTGCTGGTGTCCAAGTGATTTCGTGGTTGAATTTTTCAGCAATGGCGTTAGAAACTTTTACGGCTTCGTTGATTACTTCGGGTCCTATTCCGTCTCCGGCTAAAAGTGCTATTTTTAATTTCATTGTTACTTGTGTTTTCCTTCCCCCAGCGCCATCAGAAGGAGAGGGAGACCAGGTATTGAAGGATTGGGTTTGTTGTATGTGTTGTATTTCTTTAATTTATTTCAAATTTTCAAGCTCCAATTTCGGCTTGGCTCCCTCCCTTTCGGTGAGTCCCGAAGATTCGGGATTGGAGGGGATTACATTCAGCATTTTTTGTGTTGCAACAATGGCAGCAACCGTTTGATCAGAATCTAATCCTCTAGTTTTAAACTCTTTTCCGTTGTTAGTCCATGTTATTATGGTTTCACATAAGGCATCAGAACTACTTCCTGGCGGAATCCGGACAGCATAATCAATCAGCCTTGGTAGTTCTAAATTTTTACTCTTATATATTTTTGCCAAAGCATTCATAAAAGCATCAAATTGTCCGTCACCTTGTGCATGTTCTTCAATGATTTCTCCATCTATTTTTAACGACAAAGTAGTTGATGGACGCAATCCTTTGGCATGCGATAAAATATATGATTCTACCACAATTCTTTCTTGATAAGACTGGCTGTCTATAACATCCGAAATGATATAGGGTAAATCTTCCTTAGTAACCGTCTCTTTTTTATCACCTAATTCAATAATTCGTTGTGTTACTAGTTTAAGATCTTCGGCATTAAGTTGCAATCCTAGTTCTTGTAAATTTTTTTCAATATTGGCTTTGCCTGATGTTTTTCCCAAAGCGTATTTTCGGCTTCTGCCAAAACGTTCCGGGAGTAAATCATTAAAATACAAGTTATTTTTATTGTCTCCATCAGCATGAATTCCGGCTGTTTGCGTAAATACATTGTCGCCTACAATTGGTTTGTTTGCTGGAATTCGGTAACCCGTAAACGTTTCAACTAACTTACTTACAGAATACAAAGAAGATTCTTTGACGTTGATTTCTACATGCGGTAAAAAATCATTAATTACGGCAACTGTACTTTCTAGAGGGGCGTTCCCTGCTCGCTCTCCCATTCCGTTTACGGTCACGTGCAGGCCATGAATACCAGCTTTTACTGCTTCCATAACATTAGCAATGCTCAAATCGTAGTCGTTGTGTGCATGAAAATCAAAATGCGTGTTTGGATATCGAGTTATGATTTTCGAAATAAATTCAAAAGTTTCCGAAGGAATTAATACGCCCAAAGTATCTGGTAGTAAGATTCTTTTGACAGGTTGTTTAGTTAGAAAGTCTAAATATTCAAACACGTATTCGGGAGAATTGCGCATTCCATTACTCCAGTCTTCTAAATAAACATTCGTCTCTATATTGTTTGCTGTCGCCAAAGCAATAGTATGAGCTATTTCAGTAAAATGTTGTTCGGGAGTTTTCTTGAGTTGATGTGTTAAATGATTGAGGGAACCTTTGGTTAATAAATTTTGAACAATTGCGCCCGTATTTTTCATCCATTCGATAGAGAGTCCATTGTCGACAAAAGTCAATACCTCAATTCGGTTTGCGTATCCTTTTTCTTTGGCCCAAGACATTATCCCTTTTACACCTTGAAATTCTCCTTCGCTGACACGTGCTGAGGCAATTTCGATTCTATCAACTTGTAATTCTTCCAGTAATAATTGTGCAATGGTTAATTTTTCTGCAGCAGAAAATGAGACTCCTGATGTTTGTTCCCCATCACGGAGTGTCGTATCCATTATTTCAATTTTTCTTTTTTCCATTTTTTATCATTGCCATACTTAAACTTAAGTAACTATGTTGCGTCAAAATCCTTATTCAATTTTATTTCAAACAAACTAAGCGTAATTCCGTCGTAATGTTTGGGTAATCCATTGTAATCTGGTGTTATAATTCCTAAGAAGTCAAATCCGCTTTTTTGATAATAATCAATTAATTCGGTGTTGTCTCCCCAAGTATCTAGCCTCAAATAATCGAGGTTTTTTTCGTTGGCAAACTGTTTTCCCCAATCAACAATCCTCTTGACAAAATGTTGACCCTTAAATTTTGAATGCGTTACAATTCTATGAAAGTAAACAGCTTTATCGTTGTTCTTTTCTTTCCAAATACTTTTATCCTCAAATGTGATTGCAAAAACACAAGCAATTTCACCATCAATAATAATTTTCCACTGTCGGTTTTCGGCTATCTCTTTTTTTATTAATTCGGTCTCGAAACCTTGCCAATGTTTATTGAACTTAGTTTTCTGGTATTCTACAGCCATATCGTAAAACTCGAAAATCGTTTCGATATCATTTATTGTACTTGCTTTGAAAGTCATATCTTTTTTTTGGCAAAAATAGAAAACATAGGTTTATCTAAAACACCGATGAATTGAAATTTGAATCTGACCTTTTACTATCTAAATCAATTGCTTTTTAGCAAAAGTTACTATTTCCTCCTTGATATTTTGCAGATAGTCGATGTCTTCAAATCCATTCAACATATTATTTTTTTTGTATCCATTGATATCAAAAGACTCTTTTGTACCAGTTGCTAGTAAAGTAATCGTTTGTTCAGGTAAATTAATTTCCAATTCTGTTTTGGGATCAGCTTCAATAGCTTTGAAAATAGTTTCAGCAAATTCGGGGCTTACTTGCACAGGTAAAATGCCAATGTTTAAACAGTTTCCTTTAAAAATATCTGCAAAAAAGCTAGAAATTACAGCACGAAAACCATAATCGTAAATTGCCCAAGCGGCGTGTTCACGCGAGGAACCAGAACCAAAGTTTTTCCCACCCACTAGAATCTTTCCAGAGTAAGTAGCGTCATTCAAGACAAAATCTGCTTTTGGAGTACCATCTGAATTGTATCGCCAGTCTCTAAAAAGGTTATCGCCAAAACCCTTGCGCTCTGTTGCTTTCAGGAAGCGAGCCGGAATTATTTGATCAGTATCTACATTTTCTATTGGTAACGGCACTGCGCTACTCGTAAGGATATTGAATTTATCGTAAGCCATTTGATTTCTGATTTTTGATTAACGATTTTTGATTTACCGTGAGGAAAATGTAATCTTAAGCGCTAATATTATTTTGTGTACTCTATAATTGTAAACTGAATGTTGTAAAGAATAATTGTAGATTAACGAAATCTAAAATCAGAAATCGTTAATTTACATTCTGAAATCTTTTAAAACAAATCTCTCGGATCAGTTAATACTCCTGTAACTGCTGCCGCTGCTGCCATAATCGGACTAGCAAGTAAGGTTCTGGAGCCAGGACCTTGGCGTCCTTCAAAATTTCGGTTGGAAGTACTTACTGCATATTTACCTGCGGGAACTTTATCGTCATTCATAGCTAAACAAGCGGAACATCCGGGTTGGCGCAATACAAATCCGGATTTAGTTAGGATGTCTAATAATCCTTCCTCTTTAATTTGTGCTTCCACAACATGAGATCCAGGAACCAACCAAGCGGTAACATTATCTGCTTTTTTTCTTCCTTTTACAATTTCTGTAAAAGCTCTAAAATCTTCAATTCTACCATTGGTACAACTTCCTAAGAAAACAAAATCAATAGGTTTGCCAATCATCAAATCGTTTTCTTCAAAACCCATGTAGGCTAAAGATTTTTTGTACGTTTCGGCTCCACCTTGTATTTGACTGGCGGTCGGAATGGTTGCAGAAATACCAATTCCCATTCCAGGATTTGTACCATACGTAATCATAGGTTCAATATCTGCAGCATTGATAGTTATCTCGGTATCAAAAACAGCGTGAGCATCGGTTTTTAATGTTTTCCAATGTGCAACTGCTTTGGTCCAAGCTTCACCTTTCGGCGCATACAAACGTCCCTCTAAGAAATCAAAGGTTTTTTGGTCTGGAGCAATCATACCGCCACGAGCTCCCATTTCGATACTCAAGTTGCAAACCGTCATACGGCCTTCCATAGACATTTCTTCGAAAACATTTCCTGCATATTCTGCAAAATAACCGGTACCGCCTGAAGTTGTTAATTGAGAGATTATATAAAGCGCAACATCTTTAGGGCCAACACCTTTGCTCAACGTTCCATTGACATTGATGCGCATTTTCTTAGGTTTGGGTTGCATGATACACTGAGTCGCCAGTACCATTTCGACTTCAGATGTGCCGATGCCAAAAGCAATAGCTCCAAAAGCTCCATGTGTTGAGGTGTGTGAGTCCCCACAAACAATTGTTGCTCCAGGCAATGTGATACCGTTTTCAGGTCCAACCACGTGCACGATTCCGTTTTTAGCATGACCCAATCCCCAGTGTGAAATCCCATATTCAGCGGCATTATCTTCTAATGCTTTTAGTTGATTCGCTGATAAAGCATCTTGAACTGGTAAATGTTGATTTATGGTGGGTGTGTTGTGATCCGCAGTTGCAAAAGTGCGCTCCGGATATAAAACTGAAATTCCTCTTTCTTTTAAACCTAAAAAAGCTACTGGACTAGTAACTTCATGAATGAGATGACGGTCAATAAAAAATACATCAGGCCCATCTTCAATGGAGCGCACCACATGTGCATCCCATACTTTGTCAAATAATGTAGAACTCATTCTTATTGTTTTTAAAATAATTTTTTAGTCAGAGTGACTAAAATGTTAACTAATAAAGCAAATCTAGCTAAAGCAGAAGAGTAATATTTTTGGAGATTTCATTTTATACGATGCCCAACATTAAATTCGGCTATTTCTTCATTGATTTTTATTTTTTTAAGATCTTTATACCGTTGTATTTTTTTAATTAGAAATAGTAGTAAAACTATTTTTTGCAGATTATGAAATTTATTAACTTGTAAATATTGAGCGGTAATAAGCAAGTATTTTTAATAATAATGGAGTAAATAGTACTCTAATCTGGTTTTTTTTCAAATTTAATTCTGATGTATCACTTTTATAGAAGATCCTTTTTTTTATGATTATGTGTAAAAGTCAGCTATTTTGATGTAGTATTGGAATGATGGACATGGATACATATTACGACATCCAAAAAGAAGATATTTGGAATTTTTTAAGAAACCAGAAAAATAAAATTTTAAAATCGATACTTTACTGTAGCCAATAAATATCTTGGAACAAGTTTTATAGTTGTTCTTTGAGAAGTATAATTATCTAGTGTAATTAAAGTAAATTCATTTTGATTCGAGACATTATTAAATAAGAGACGATATGAAAATCTGCTTTTTTCTAGAGTGTAATTGGTTATTAGATTTATGAAAGTATAATTTTTCGAATTCATTTCATAGAAAGTGCTATTAGCCTCGAACAGCCAAGTTGGAGTGATTTTATAATTACAATTTACAAAAGCATTTTTGGTTTTATTAGAAGTAATTATGTTGTTAAAATTTGTTTGGTGATAATTATAGGAAAATCCAAAATCAAAATTGATAGGAAGGGCATAATAGGTTGTTGCAGAAAAAGTATATTGACTGTTATAACTTCTTAAATTAGTAAATTTGTCACTATTTACTTTTGTTGGACTTTGATTCCAGGTTTGGTGCGTTTCTAATTTGGTCGCCCATTTTATTCTTCTTAGGTAATTAACTATATTAAACGTTCCGTTATAACTTTCTCCACCATTTGTAACAGCATAATCCTTAAAAGTGAAATTTTTAGTTATTGTATTATCACTATTTATTGTTTTTCTTGAGTTAATGTAAGATAGATTAGTATTGACAGAAAACCTTTTTTCATCATTAAAAAAGGTATAAATTAAAGAGGTAGTTTTGTTTCTCAAAATATCTGTTGCGTTCATTCCTTTGACAAAAGAGTTGTAATCGGACAATAGATAATTTGTCGTGAGATAATTTATTTGAGGAAATGAATTGTTTTCTGAATACGATAATTTAAAATTTCCGATGCTGGTTTTTTTTAAATTAAACGAAATAGTAGGATTAAAAATAGAATAATTTTCAACGGACTCATTTCTGTTAAAATGAATTTGAATATAATTTAAATTAGCTGAAAAATCTATTTTCGAATTAAAGTTATACCGAATTCCATTTTCTAATGAAAAAAGAGTTTGGCGTAAATTCGTATTATTTTTATAGGTTTCTTCTGGAATGTTATTTATGCTAAAATTAGAAACGATTGATTCTTTGCTGTTTTCATGTTGAAAAGCTAAAACGTAATCTAGACTTTTAAATCTAGAAATTAATTTACTTTTAATGCCGTAATACAGGTTTTTATTATCTGTAAATTGCATAATCAAAGCATCAGGATTTGTTTGCAAAAATGAGTTTAAAAAAGGAGATTTTAAATCGTTTTTTTCGTTCAAATTATCATTCCCAAAATAGATATAATTGTTTAATAGTGTTCTATTAGACAAACTGTAACTATGATTAAAATGATTGTAAAAAGTTTGATTTATAATCTTTGAGTCTTGATTTATTTTCGAACTATTAAACAATAAGTCGGAGTTTATTCTGTCTGGATTGTTTTTGTAAACAAATAAATTGGTCAAATAATTATCTTCGTTTCCTAGATATTTCAGTTCTATTTCTCCAGAAGAAAGTGTTTTTTTATTTGAATATTTGCTTGCTTCTGAGTTTATAATTGGATTTTCATTAATATTATAAATGGTTTCTGATATTGAGTTTTGTAGCTGATTATCTTTTGTAAAATAAGCCACACCTCTAATTGTTAAAGTTGGTTTTATTTTTGAGGTAAAACTTAAAGAATTGAAAAGAGCTTCATTAAAAATGCTTTGCGATTTACTAAAGGTGCTATTTTCATTACTGCTTATCGTATATTGTTTTTTGGTTACTTTTTCGATTCTATCTTGACCAAAAAAATCAGCACGTATGGTGGACTCCTGAATTAAGGAGGATGCTTTTTTTCCTGAATTGTTATAATCGGCTAGATAAAAAAGTTTAATTTTCTTTTTTAGCAAACCTAGATTGATTCCTTCTTTCCATCGGTTTTCGGATACAATTCCTACTCCGGCTGCAACGTTTCCAAACCAAATGTTTTGTTTGTCTTTTTTTAATTTCAAATTCAGAGCCACTTTGTCTGAGTTTTTCATTTTTTTAAGAATAGGATTGTCTTCAAATGAATCAATAATTTGTACAGCATCTAATACTTTTGCATCTAGGTTTTTAGAAAGCAATTTATAGTTTCTGTCAAATAAATCTTCTCCTTCAATAAGTAATTTATCAATTGATTTTCCGTGTGCTTTTATTGTCCCGTCTTTTTGAACTTCAATCCCAGGAAGCTTTTTTAAAACATCTTCAATAGTTTGTTCTGTTTGGTTAGAGAATGCAGATATTTTTATTGTGGTAGTATCTTGGTTTATTTTTATTCGTTGATTGGTCTCAACAATAACTTCTTTTAGATTTTCTATTTTTTTTTCTAGTACAACATTTTCAATAACAAAAGTTTTGTTTTGGGGATCAATTTTAATTTTTTTTGAGCTATATCCTAAGCACGATATAATAATTTGGATTGCTTCATAATCTGTTTTTTCAATCACAGTACTATATGATCCATTCTCAAGACTATATGTATACCCTATTATTTTTTCATCTTGATTTTGAACAACAATCAAAGCACTTTCAATAACATTGTTTTGCATGTCTTTAACAACTCCTGAAATTTTTACTTCTTGTGCAAAACAAGCCAGAGAAAGTAACATAAAAAACAAAATATACTTCATTAAATAGTGCTAGGTATTACTACATTTGATTCTAAAAGACTATCAAAGTTTATTCTGTAATTTCTTTGAAATTTTTCTCAATTGTTCCTTTTTCTGATGGATTATTATTTGGGGATTCTTTATCTGCAATTAACATTTTTTCATACATTTTTTGTAAATAATAATTACAAAATTGTATATAACCTTTTCGGTCCAACCATTTTATTGGTTTTTTTTCTGATTTTTTCACAAAATCAATTGGGGTTTTATTGGTTGTAGGGTATTCAACACTTCTAAAATAGTAATAGATTTCTTGACTGCTGTCATAGGCCTCAAGAATTAAACCGGGTAGTCCTTGTAATTTCCAAGGGCCATAAGGCAAAGGAATTTCGGGAGTATACCAAGCTATATATTCTCTTCCTCTAAATTGTGTAGTTGCTTTATAACAAGTAAATTTTCCAATTTTTTTACTTTCATTTTGAAGATTCCATTTAAAAATAAATTTTTTTTCGGCAACATACTGAAGTCCATTCTTTAAAAAACTGCTCCAAACACTGTCTTTTACCAAACTAGTATAAACTTGACTTCCATTTTCTGTGGCAGGAAGTCCACCAGTGTAGATATTTGTTGTAGACTGATTGTTTTGGAAAGTATTCATTAATCTATCTAAAGAGTCTTTTTGACTTACATAACTAGATTCATTTTTGTTGAATATTAAAGTTGCAAGACGCTCTTTTCCGTTTTTGCTACCCATATAAGTACTTTCTATTTGGCTCTAATAAACAATGCCTTTTTTGTCATTTTGTTGTGCAAAGTTAAAAAAGTATGTAAGTAAAGATAGTATTAACAGTGAGTTTTTCATAGTATTATATTAACCGTTAAGTAATTGTTATTTAAATTATCTAACGGTTTTCTTATGGTTAATTATACAAAATTAAGAAGCACAAAATTTCACAGCCCAATCATGAGCAGCTTTATAACTGTCAAATTCTTTGTGAGCACTGCTATCATCCGAGCATTCAATGTCATACCATATTCCCACTTCTGTATCAGAAGTTGTGTTTTCTGTAGCTTTTACTGTTAAAATCGTATTTTAAATAGTCACGGTTTTATCGTTCTTTTTAAGCTCAATAATTATGGAGTTGATTTTTTTGTCAGTTTGCACATTGTTATTGGCAAATGTAACCCCAGTAAATAGTAATACTTACGAAGTAGTAAAAATTGTTTTTTTCATAATATTTTTATTTTGGTTTAAAAGATTAAACAATGGTAAGAAAAATAAGTTGTAAAAATTTTTTTTGCAAGTATTTTTTTCTTAAAACCAGTCCTTTTTCATATTTGGTGAACATTTCAGGCTAATTTTATTGAAAAGTCTAGTTTGTATCAGTTTTTATTAACACCATAAAAGAGATGGCAATTGAATCTAATTTCACAAAAAAAAATCCCTAAATTTGAAATTCAATTTTTGTGAGGTTTAATAGTCACAATCACTTCAATTCCAATTATGTACTTAATATTCGATACTGAAACTACAGGATTACCAAAGCGTTGGGGCGCACCTATTTCTGATACAGATAACTGGCCAAGATGTATTCAAATTGCTTGGCAGTTGCACGATAATATGGGAAAACTCATCGAGCATCAAGATTATTTGGTGAAGCCCGAAGGTTTTAATATTCCGTATGACGCGGAACGAATTCATGGTATTTCTACTGAATTGGCGGAAGCAGAAGGAATTTCTTTGGCCGAAGTTTTAGAGAAATTCAACATTGCCTTAGGCAAAGCCAAATATATTGTAGGTCAGAACTTAGGTTTTGACATCAATATTATGGGTTGCGAATTTTATAGAATGAGAGTAGAAAGCCAAATGAGCTCGATGCCTATTCTAGATACGTGTACTGAAATTACTGCTTCCTTATTGAAATTACCAGGTGGTCGCGGAGGGAAATTTAAATTACCAACGCTTACGGAACTGCACTCGTATCTTTTTAATAAACCTTTTGGTGAAGCGCACAACGCCACTGCCGATGTCGAGGCAACCACACGCTGTTTTTTGGAATTAATTCGACGTGAAATTTTCACTAAGGAAGAACTCGAGGTTCCAACCAATTATTTTCAAGATTTTCAAAACAAAAATCCCACTGAGGTAAAACTCATTGGATTAAAACATATTAATCTTAAGGAAGCATCTGATAAAATTCGTCAGCAGTTTGGCGACAAGCAAGCTCCGGCTGTTTCCAAAGCAGAACTTTCGGAGAATAAAAAAGCACTGGTTGACTCCTCTTTTGTTCATTTGCACAATCATACGCAATTTTCAGTTTTGCAATCTACGATTAGTATTGCAGCGTTGGTAAAAGCAGCTGCGCAACAAAAAATGCCTGCGGTTGCCATGACAGATCACGCTAATTTGATGGGTGCTTTCCACTTTGTACGTGATATTTTATATCATAATAAGGCGGCTGAAGCCAAAAATAAAGCAGCTATCGAAAATGGTGAAGAGCCAACTGAAGTTCTTATGAAACCTATTGTAGGTTGCGAATTTTTTGTTTGTGAAGACCATAAAAATAAGTCGGTTAAGGATAATGGATACCAAATAGTCCTTTTGGCGAAGACCAAAAAAGGATACCATAATTTGGCTAAAATGTCCTCTATTGCATATACAGAGGGATTTTATTATGTACCTAGAATTGACAGGAAAGTCATTCAGGAATTCAAAGAAGATATTATTGTTTTGTCTGGAAACTTGTATGGTGAAATTCCAAATAAGATTCTAAACATTGGTGAAAACCAAGCTGAAGAGGCATTGCTTTGGTGGAAAAACGAGTTCAAAGAAGATTTCTATATTGAAGTGATGCGTCACAATCAGGAAGATGAAAATAGGGTGAATGCCTCTTTGATTACACTAGCCAGAAAGCACGATGTTAAGATCGTTGCTACAAATAATACCTTTTATATAGACAAGGAAAATTCGAATGCACATGATATTTTGCTTTGTGTGCGTGATGGAGAAAAGCAAACTACGCCTATTGGTCGTGGTCGCGGCTATCGTTACGGATTGCCCAATCAGGAATACTATTTCAAGTCGGGAGACGAAATGAAACAGCTTTTTGCAAATTTGCCGGAAGCGATTTCGAATATTTCGGAGATTGTGGATAAGATTGAAATTTTCGATTTGGCACGAGAAGTATTGCTTCCAAAATTTGAAATTCCAGTTGAATTTAATAATCCTGAAGACGCAGTTGATGGCGGAGTACGAGGTGAAAATGCGTATTTGAGGCATCTTACTTTCGAGGGTGCTAAAAAGCGTTATCCAGTAATTACTGAAGAAATTCAGGAGCGATTGGATTTTGAATTATTGACCATTTCCAATTCAGGTTATCCTGGATATTTCTTGATTGTACAGGATTTAATTGCGGAGGCCAGAAGTATGGGCGTTTCTGTAGGGCCGGGAAGGGGTTCTGCGGCAGGATCGGTAGTGGCGTATTGTTTGAAAATCACGAATATCGATCCGCTAATGTACAACCTGCTTTTTGAACGATTTTTGAATCCGGATCGTGTGTCGCTACCCGATATTGATATCGATTTTGATGATGAAGGCCGCAGCAGTGTTATGGATTATGTGATTCGAAAATACGGCTCTAAACAAGTAGCGCAAATTATTACGTATGGTAAAATGGCAACCAAATCAGCGATTAGAGATACGGCTCGTGTGCTCGATTTGCCATTGTTTGAAGCCGATAAAATTGCGAAGTTGATTCCTGGCATGATGCCTTCTAAGTGGAATTTGGCTCGTTTTCTAAATGAAAAGGAGGACATAATTAAGAAAGCGGTTCGTCCAGAGGAATACGATAAAATAAAAGAATTAATAGGCCTTGCAAATGAAGATGATCTGGGTGGAGAAACCATTCAGCAAGCCAAAGTTTTAGAAGGAAACCTAAGAAACACTGGTATTCACGCTTGTGGTGTCATTATCACGCCTAGCGATATTACGAATTTTGTTCCTGTGGCTACAGCCAAAGATTCGGATTTGTATGTAACGCAATTTGACAACTCGGTGGTGGAAAGTGCAGGATTACTGAAGATGGATTTCTTGGGTTTGAAAACATTGACTTTGATAAAAGATACGGTCAAATTAGTAAAATATAGAAGTAATATTGATCTCGATCCAGATGCATTTCCTATTGATGATTTAAAGACGTATGAGCTTTTTCAACGTGGAGAAACGGTAGGGATTTTTCAATACGAGAGCGCAGGAATGCAAAAGTACATGAAGGAATTGAAACCGACGGTTTTCCCCGATTTAATTGCCATGAATGCCTTGTATCGACCGGGACCGATTGCTTATATCCCGAGTTTCGTCAAGCGAAAAAATGGCGAAGAGGAAATTATTTACGACCTTGAAGCTTGCGAAGAATTATTAAAAGATACTTATGGAATCACCGTTTATCAGGAACAGGTAATGCTTTTGTCCCAAAAATTAGCCGATTTCTCTAAAGGGGATGCCGATGTTTTGCGTAAAGCGATGGGGAAAAAGCAAAAAGATGTTTTGGATAAAATGAAACCGAAATTTATCAGTCAGGCTGCCGCAAAAGGACATGCCGAAGATAAACTGGAGAAAATATGGAAAGACTGGGAAGCCTTTGCGGAATATGCGTTTAATAAATCACACTCGACTTGCTACGCTTGGATTGCCTACCAAACAGCCTATTTAAAAGCGAATTATCCAGCGGAATATATGGCTGCGGTTTTGTCAAATAACATGAGTGATATCAAGCAGGTTTCCTTTTTTATGGAAGAATGCAAGCGTATGGGACTGCAAGTTTTAGGGCCAGATGTGAATGAATCGTTTTACAAATTCACTGTAAATGATAATTACGCCGTTCGTTTTGGAATGGGTGCCATAAAAGGAGTGGGTTCTGGAGCAGTAGCAACGATTGTAGAGCACAGAAAAGATGGAAAGTACAAATCAATTTTTGATTTAGCGAAGCGAATTGACTTGCGTGCTGCTAACAAAAAAGCGATTGAAAATCTGGCTTTGGCAGGAGGATTTGATTCTTTTTTAGGGACGACACGGGCACAATATTTTCATGATGATGGTGATGGAATTACCTTCTACGAAAAAGCGATTCGGTATGGGTCTAAATTTCAAGAAAACGAGAATTCGGCTCAAGTAAGTTTATTTGGAGACACTAGTGACGTGCAAATTGCCGAGCCTGTAGTGCCACCTTGTGAGGATTGGAGTACGATGGAGAAATTAGCAAAAGAAAAAGAGGTTGTTGGGATTTACATCTCGGGACATCCGCTAGACGATTATAAATTTGAAATGAAATATTTTTGTAATGCGAAGTTAGAAGCGTTGAGAAATATGGATCTTCACTTGAGTAAAAATTTGACTTTTGGAGGAATTATTAATAATGTGCAACATCGAATAGCGAAGAATGGCAAGGGCTGGGGCATGTTTTCACTCGAAGGGTATGATGAAAGTTATGAGTTTCGAATTTTTGGGGAAGAGTATTTGAAGTTTCGTCATTTTTTTATTCAAAATAATTTTACTTACATGAAAGTGTTGGTAAAAGAAGGTTGGACAGATCGCGATACAGGTAAAAAAGGGGAGCCAAGGTTGCAATTTGTTGAGGTCAAACAATTACAGGATGTATTGGAAACTTTTGCTAGAAAACTAGTTGTGCTTTTGAATATTGCCGATTTAGAGGCAGACTTTATTCATAGATTGAGTCATCTTTTTCAAGACAATAAAGGAGATAACACGGTTTCATTTGAAATCATGGAATTAGAAAAAATCAAGCGGATTGTTGAAAATGTAACAGTAAATATGGATAATGAAGAGGAAACTTTTGTAGAAGTAAATGACGATACTGATATGGAAGGTAACGAAATTTCAGAGACAACGGTATTAGCAAAAGTAGAGGAGGTTGAAGAAATAAAAGTAATAACAAAGCTAACAATGCCGAGTAGAAAATTAAAAATTAAAATTTCGAACGAATTGCTACTGGAGCTCGAAAAAATGCAAGTAAATTTTAAGTTGAATTAAATAAGTTTTTTTTTCGTCTCTTTTTTCTATAGGAAATCATAGCGATATTTTTCCTTTTAAATAAATATTGCTTTGTGGATTTCGCAACTTATTGATTATTAAATAATCATTAGTTTTAACATATTTTAAAAGTGGTTTAATGAATAATCTTTAGTCTAAATGACCTATTTTTGCAAAAATGTTAAAAAAAATGTTATGAAAAAGATGTTATTTGTAGTGGGATTTATGATTTTTTCAATCGCGATGATTGGGCAAACTGAAAAAAAAGAAAGTTGGTATTTTAAATTAGCAGGCTCCTATTTTGTTCAGACTGCTGCTACTGAGTTTCCTACCGTAGGAGGCCAGGAAGCTTTAAGCAAGGTTTATGTTGGAGGAGATTTGGTTTCTGAAGAAAGCATTACAGGTTCTTTTGGAGAAGGTTTTCGTGCAGGAGGTGCTGTTGGATACCGTTTTACGGATCGTTTGGGTCTGGAAATGGGAATTAATTACTATAACAGTATTGATAAAACAATGGTTAAAAGAGTTGATGATGGGGTAACCACTTTAAAATCTGTTGGTCAAATTACTGCTTTTGATCTAGCTCCAGCAGTTGTGTTGTTCTTGGGAGAAGTAAAAGGATTTGAAACCTATTCTAAAGTAGGGGTAATTGTTCCGGTTCACGGAGATTTAACGATTAAAACAAATGCAGTTGCTGCTCCGGGAGTAAATGTTTTTAGTAAGGATGTAATCAGGCCAAAACCAACTGTAGGTTTTCAAGCGGCTTTAGGTACTTCTTATAAATTAGCTAAAAATCTTTCGGCTTTTGCAGAATTAGAATACCGCAATTTTACGGTGCATGGAAAAGATAAAGAAACTACTGAGTTTACTGTTAATGGAACGGATCGATTGAGTACACGCAACACTTCTCAGGTGCATTCTAATTATACAGATCGCTTGGATAGTAATTCTAATAACGCGCAATTTAATACGGTAGATACAACAAAACCAATGGATGAATTGAGTTCTTATGTTGGTATTAGTGGTCTAGGTTTGACACTTGGATTAAAATATAGCTTGTAATATAGTTTTTTATAAGTGAAGGGATGTTCGTGAAAGCATCCCTTTTTTATTTTAAAAAAATAAGATTTGAGGACACGAGTTTTTAGCCCTGATGGTAGCGGCATCCTTTTCCTTTTTCCTTTAAAAAGGAAAAGATATAGCGAACAGCAGGAAATTGCTCCAGAAAAAGCATGAATTTACAAAGTTAAAAAAGTAAATAGGAATTGATAATAGATTAATAGTCAAAACTAATTTAGGATTAGTGTTTGATTTGTTTTTAATTTCTAAATTTGTAATTAGGTTTGAAACATCAAAATATTCAAACCATAAACTTTAAATAAAATATTATGGCATTAGCAATAACAGATGCTACTTTTGAAGAAGTAGTTTTGAAATCAGATAAACCGGTAATGGTTGATTTTTGGGCAGCATGGTGTGGACCTTGTAGAATGGTAGGTCCAATCATTGATGAATTAAGCAACGAGTACGAAGGAAAAGTTGTTATAGGAAAAGTTGATGTTGATGCAAACCAAGAATTCGCTGCTAAATACGGAGTTAGAAATATTCCAACAGTATTGGTATTTCATAATGGTGAAGTAGTAGGAAAACAAGTAGGAGTTGCGCCTAAACAGACTTATGCGGATAGTTTAGATGCTTTGTTGTAAAATAGAGTAGTATTGATATAAAATCTACTAAGATTTAATTAAAAGGTTTGGCGCAAGTCAAGCCTTTTTTGTTTTAGCTAAATTTAATCTAGCTTCTCAATTAATTATTTCAATCTTTCAATCCTTAAATTATTAAATTTTTCATTCTTTTTAAATACATTTGAGATATGAAGATAGAATCGCAAATAGAGAAAATTTCCAGTTTTCAACATCTAGAGTTGCTGGCTAATCAGGTCGTAGAAGGTTTTATTTCGGGTATGCATAAAAGTCCGTTTCATGGATTTTCGGCAGAGTTCGCGGAGCATAAAGTCTATAATGTAGGCGAAAGCACCAAACATATTGATTGGAAATTATACGCCAAGACTGATCGTTTATATGCCAAACAATTCGAGGAAGAAACCAACTTGCGTTGCCATATTATTATTGATAATTCGTCATCGATGCATTATCCTAAATTGAAAGAGAACCAGCAATTTTTTGAGAATAAAATTGGGTTTTCAGTTTTAGCTTCGGCAGTTTTAATGAATTTGTTAAAGAAACAACGGGATGCCATCGGATTAAGTGTGTTTTCAGACACGTATGAGTACTATGCGCCTGAAAAAGGAAGTGATCGCCACCATCGAATGATTTTGAATGCGCTAGAAGGATTATTGACAAAGCCAGTTGCTAAAAAAAGTACTGATACGGTTACCTTTTTGCATCAAATTGCTGAAAAAATTCACCGACGTTCCATGATTATCCTTTTTACAGATATGTTTCAGTCTAGTGCTGATGGATCAGAAGAAGCCTTGTTTAATGCCTTGCAACACTTAAAGCACAACAAGCATAAAGTAGTTTTATTTCACGTTGTCGATAACAAAACGGAGTTGAATTTTGACTTTGATAATGCTCCCAGAAAATTTATCGATGTAGAAACAGGAGAAGAGGTAGCTGTTTTTGCCGATACAGTCAAAGAAGAATATGAAAAACAGGTGGAAAGTTACTTTAAAAAATTAGCGTTAACCTGCTCGCAAAATAGAATAAAGTACATACCGGTAAGCGTTGGTGAAAGTTTTGAAAAAATTTTAATGACATACTTAGTTGAAAAACAAAACTTTGGGTAAAACATCTAAATTTTATCAAATATTTTTTAAAAAAACACTTGTGTAAACGGAAATCTATTGTATCTTTGCCACCGCAATAACGCAGAGGTTTGGTAGTTCAGTTGGTTAGAATACATGCCTGTCACGCATGGGGTCGCGGGTTCGAGTCCCGTCCAGACCGCAATATTGGGGAAAGCCTTTCGTAACAGAAAGGCTTTTTTGCCCCTTTAAGGTTTTTAACGTTAGTTGTGTTGTTTGCTACGAATTTGTAACTCGTAGCGGGTTTAGTAGTTAGACCAATGAAAAGCTTTCCACCCTGGTGGATAGCTTTTTTGATTTTATAGCAAGTTCGTTTAAAGAATAGGTGTAAATAATTTTGCTAAAATAGCTCGGATTTATGTTGCCATACAATCCATAAAAACAACCCCAAATAAATGATGCAAAGCACAAATTTCATAAAGCTTGACGCTAGAAAGCCTATGAAGGAACCTACGGCAGCTTTCAAAGCGCGTTTGTGATCATTTTGATCAAAAATAAGCTCACCTATTAAAGCACCAATAAAAGGTCCAATAAGGAAGCCGAAGGGGATTGGAGCAAGAATACCAACGATTAATCCAATAGTAGTTCCCCATACCCCATAAGAGCTGCCGCCAAATTTTTTAGTGCCTTTGGCTGGGATTACAAAATCTAAAACGGAAATAATTATTGTAATCAGCAATGTAGCGCCTAAAACCCAATAATTGGCTGGTACAGCAACTGTAAAGTACAAAAGTAGTAATCCAATCCAACTTAATGTTGGCCCAGGCAAAACGGGTAAAAAACTACCAAAAATCCCTAAAATCATACAAATAAAACCAAGAACTAAAAGCAGTACATCCATACATTTATTTTTAGTAATTTTGAAAATACAAAATCAGCACTGAAGTTAACTCATGAAACAGGTCCAGTTTAATATAGCATTTTCGATTGTCTTCTTTTTTACTTGTTCGTATTGGACTCTAAATGCTCAAGAAAAAAAAGTAATGGACAAGGATATGTCTTTAAAAGAAACTATTTACAATGAAAATAGAGTAAAAGTATTAAATTATTCTTTGAAAGAGTTTGATGCGCTTTTTTTTCAGATCGTTTGGCAGCATTGAATCCAGATCAAAAAGAAATTGCTGCTGCAAACAAAAAGAAATGGTTTGCTGAAGCCTATGAAGATTATTTAGTTTTGAAGACATCTCAAAAAAAATAAGTGTAATTTTAGATCCTAGTAGTTCCATTCAAAAACAAAACCTTGAAGCAGTATTTCCTCTTTTTCGTCTTTCTTATTTTTAATTCCTGTCAATACTTTGACAAGCAAATCCCTTCGGAAAAGGAATTATTACAAAAGGAACTGAAATCCATCAACTGGAAAGAAGTCGATGAATACCCATCTTTAGTTGATTGTGAAAAAATAGAAGATAAAAAGCAACGTCAACAGTGCTTTTTCGAAGTTTTAACGCAGCTGATTCAAGAAAAGTTACGTGTTGATACCCTTTCGGTTCTGTATCCTGAACTGGACACGATAGAGGTAAAAGTCACTATTTTCCCTAATGCTACAATGCAATTCGAGCCTCAATTTCCTAAAGATTCGGTTGCCTATGACAAAACTAAAATCGACAGTATTCTAAAAATACGTTTGGTAGATTTCCCCAAAATTAACCCAGCCATCAAACGTGGAATCCCTGTTAAAACGCAATTTATACTCCCGGTAATTTTAAAAGTAGAGTAGTTTTTTTTGGAGCTATTTCCAGCTGTTCACTGTATCTTTTTCTTTTTAAAGGAAAAAGAAAAAGGATGCCGTTTCCATCTGGGCTAGGGTTTTAGTGTACATTAGAATTTTCTCCCTTTCCATTCATATTTTCCAAATAAAGAATACAGAGCCACGCTAATACTAAAAAAAGGATACAAAAAACTGCTCAAAATCAAATACTTGATTTTGTTTTTGGTTAAAAAACGATTGGTTTTATAAATCAAAATGGTGTCTACAGTAAACTTTGATGCGATTATCATAATGACAATCGGTATAGGTGCCAAACCAAATAGCCAGAGCCCAAGATTGAGGACCCAACTCAAATTTCCGAAGAACACAAGTAAACCCAGAAATTGTCCAAAACGACTCTGATACGAACTTGTTTTTGAGGCCCATCGGACGCGCTGATAGCATAATGATTTCCAATCATCCAATGGTTTTGTGATGACAATATTATTTAGAGATTTTAGATAATGCACTTTTTCAGGGGATTTTGCAATTGCTTTTTGCAACAGGAAAACATCATCGCCACTGGCAATTGTATCGTTTCCGTTAAATCCATTCAGTTCCTGAAAAAAGGATTTGGTATACGCAAAGTTGGCGCCATTGCACATAAATCCCTTGTTAATTCCAAAACTCCCAATGGTAGCGCCCTGTAAACTCGCTAAATCCAATAGCTGGAAATGATGTAAAAACGAATTGCCAGAATTATACGTTACCGCTCCGGCAATCATGGCAACATCATGAAGCTGAATGTAATTGTCCAAGGTCAATAACCAGTTCTCAGTAACTACACAATCGGCATCGGTGGTGATAATCCAGTCCGTATTTATAATTTGCATAGCGGTTACAATGGCATCTTTTTTGGGTGAATTTGAAACCCGTTCGTTAGTTAAGATTGAAACTTTAAACTTGAAATTTTGAACTTTGAACTGTTCCTTAGAATCGTCATCAACTAGAACCACTTCAAATAATTCCATAGGATAATTTAACCTCGAAAAACTGTCTAATAAAAGCGGCAAATTTTCATTTTCATCTCGAAAAGGAATAATAATGGAGAATTTTGTTTTTGGCGTTAAGCCAATGAAATCAGTAGTGTTAATTTTTGTAAAACCATAAATTAGGACCAGTATCACTGCGCAATAAAGGACTAGGATGAGGAATAAAACAATTGCAATTATCATTTTTTATACCGTTTTGTCTCCCGCTAGTACGGAGTTGGGTTTAAAATTCAAGACAAAATAACTGCCAATTACAACGGGTAATACCACATTGAGAAACCACATCAAAGTAGAAATAAAAATTACAATCCATTCGTTGACGCCTAAAATTCCAAAGAAATAAACAGCAACACTCCCTTTTACAGCAAAGTCTAAAAATTGAAAAGTAGGCAGCGAAGACGCCAGAAAATAAACAGATGAAATTGTAGCAATCATCGTGAGGTAAGGCAAATCAACATCAAAAGCCAAAAATAAAAAATAGTATTGATGGGAAAAAACGAGATAACGACAAATGCCCAAAAAGATATTTTTTTGATGAATGGGTTTTGGGATTTCATTAATCTTATGAAGCAGTTTTTCGATAGAATACCCTTTGATTGTAATTTTTTTGACCAAAAATAAAACAATGGAAAGCAGTAATAGCACCCCAAAAAGCAATACTGCCGTTTTTGTCGTAATCACATGGTATTGCGCATTAAAATACAGCAACCCAAAAAGTCCAAAAATAACGGTCAGTATCATTTGGATTCCGTTGCAAATCAGGTTCAGGAAAATTACTTTTTTAGTGTTTGATTTGTCAAAAAACAATGCTTTTCCGGCATATTCTCCAACTCCATTCGGCGTAAAAAGTCCTGCAGTTAATGCTCCGAGAACTTGTTTGGTTGCTTCGCCCAAAGATATTTTATGGATAAATGCTACCAAGTTTTGCCATTTCAATATTTCAAAAAAACGATTTAAAACACTCAATAACAAAATAAAGGCGATCCCACCAATGGATTGATTTTTTTGAAATAAAACAATGAATTTTTGCCAGTCGAGTTTGTCGTTATTAGCCAATTGATTGTAAATAAAATAAAACGCACCACCAACGATCAAAAGTTTGATTAGAACTACGAGTAATTGTTTAGTTTTGTGTGGAATTGAAATCATTGTTACAAAGAAACGAAAACTTTGAACTTCGAACTTTAAACTTTAAGCAAATCTTTTGTTAAACGAACGCATCATATTAGGAATTGACCCCGGAACCACAATTATGGGTTTTGGATTGATAAAAATTGTCAACAAAAAAATGGAATTTTTGCAATTAAATGAGTTGCAATTGTCCAAATACGACAATCATTATCAAAAACTAAAAATCATTTTTGAACGAACCATTGAATTAATAGATACACACAATCCGGATGAAATTGCAATTGAAGCCCCTTTTTTTGGTAAGAACGTTCAATCGATGCTGAAGTTAGGACGTGCTCAAGGTGTGGCAATGGCGGCTGGACTTTCTAGAGACATACCAATTACCGAATACGAACCCAAGAAAATAAAAATGGCTATCACTGGAAACGGAAATGCGAGTAAAGAACAAGTGGCCAAAATGCTCCAACAACTCTTAGGGCTGAAAGAATTACCTAAAAACCTTGATAGTACAGATGGATTGGCAGCAGCAGTTTGTCATTTTTTCAATTCAGGAAAAGTAATTGGCGAAAAAAGTTATACGGGTTGGGATGCTTTTGTGAAGAATAATGAAAATAGAATTAAAAAATAGATTATGTTTGTAGGAATTTTAAATTAAAAAAAATACAAATATGAAGTTTATTAGAGTCTTTGCCGTTTTATTAGTTATTTCTATTTTTTATTCTTGTTCGTCTGATGAGTCTAGCGGTCGTTCGAATCCGAAAGAATCCTTTACTTACAAATTGAATAATCTAACTGTTCCTATTGTAAGTTGGACAGCAGTAAGAACAGAGAATTTTATCGAAGTCTTAGGAATAGCTTCGGATGGTAGTAGCATTTACGCTTCTTTTGATAAATTTGGACATTTTGAAAGAATTGGTTCAACTAGTCCTGTAAGTTCGTCTATACCATGGAGAGATAGCTTTTATGAGTTTAGTTCTAATTATTTAAATTTTGAATTAGTGTCTTTAGACGAGACAAATAAAACAGTTAAAGTTAATTTTTCGGGGAAACTTTATGAGGATATGTTTGACTTAAGTTCTAGTTCTTCCTCAGTTGAAGGTAATTTTTATGTTAAGTATGTCGATCAACCTGCACCAGAAGTGACTGGTTTAGGAACGGCATTAAAAATTAATGGAACGAATTGGAGATCAATTAAAGAAAGTCAAACCGATGGTTTCTTTTCGGGTTCCGATATTACGTTAACAGCACAAAGTGACGACGCGTATGCCTTTGGCTTAACAATAAATCACAACAACACTCAAAAAGGAACATACAATTTTACACCTGCTACCACTGTAAATAAAGTAGTGCTTTCTAAATATGATCCTTTAACGAATTCATACGTAGATTTTGCTGGAACTGGCACCCTTGTTATCACCGATAAAATTGTAGGTAGTCAATATACAGTGATTAAAGGGACTTATGTATTCACTGCAAAAGAATCTAAAAATAGTAACTCCACAACTATCACCGAAGGTGCTTTCAAAACTATTTACGAAAACTATTAATTTTTTTACTTTTTAACGTATTAATTCAAGAGCAAGATTTATCTTGCTCTTTTATTATGTCAGGAATCTATATTCATATCCCTTTTTGCAAGCAGGCATGTCATTACTGTGATTTTCATTTTTCGACTTCGATGAAGAAGAAAGAGGAGATGGTTATGGCTATTGCCAAAGAATTGCAAATGCGTAAGAGCGAGTTTGAGTTTCTCGACGGCGCTCGAAGTGACAATAAAATTGAGACAATTTATTTTGGTGGAGGAACACCAAGTGTTTTAACTTCTGAAGAAATTAATTTCTTGATTGAGTCAGTTTACAGTCATTATTCAGTAATTGAAAATCCCGAAATTACACTCGAAGCCAATCCGGATGATTTGTCAAGCGAGCGAATAATTGAATTGTCTAAAAGTAAAATAAATCGGTTAAGTATTGGGATTCAGTCTTTTTTTGAAGAGGATTTGCGACTGATGAATCGCGCTCATAATTCGGCGGAAGCCAAAAAATGTTTAGAAGAAGCGACCCAATATTTTGATAACATTTCACTGGATTTGATCTATGGAATTCCGGGAATGAGTAATGAGAAATGGAAACAAAATATCGAAACGGCACTGTCTTTTGGAATACCGCATATTTCGAGTTATGCTTTGACAGTAGAGCCCAAAACGGCGTTGAATAAACTGATTCAAACGGGAAAAATTACTGCTCCTAAAGATGAAGTTGCGCAAGAACATTTTGCTGTTTTAGTCGAAACGCTCGAAGCCAATGACTTTATACACTATGAATTGTCAAATTTTGGCAAAGCCAATTATTTTTCAAAAAATAATTCGGCGTATTGGTTGGGGAAAAAATACCTTGGAATTGGTCCTTCGGCCCACAGTTATGATGGTGTTTCAAGAAGTTGGAATGTGTCGAACAATGCACTTTATTTAAAATCGATTCAAGAGAATAAATTGCCAAATGAAATAGAAATTCTTTCGATTACGGACCGTTACAATGAATATATTATGACGGGATTACGAACCATTTGGGGCGTTTCTTTGGATAGAATTGAAACCGAATTTGGAATTGAATATTTTAACTATTTGAACAAACAAGTTCGTAAGTTCTTGGAGGATGACTTGGTGTTTATCGAAAACAATATCCTAAAACCTACCGCAAAAGGAAAGTTTTTGACCGATGGAATTGCATCAGACTTATTTATCCTGAACTAGTTTCAGGATCTGTTAATTTTTAATCGAGTTATATGGAAAAAGGATACACATATATTTTGACTAATAAAAATGCCACTGTTTTATATGTAGGAGCAACCAAAAATCTTAAAAATAGAGTTGATTGTCATAGAAATGGAACTGGAGCAGTTTTCACGAAAAAATATAATGCTACAATTTTAATTTATTTTGAAGAGTTTGATGTTTGGAGTGATGCTTTTCTAAGAGAAAAACAACTTAAAATTGGCATAAAGACTGGAAATGGAATATTGCAAAACTTACAAATCCTGAATTAAAAGATTTATATTTGAATTTATAAAGTATCTCCAGATGAGATGCTGAAATAAATTCAGCATAAATGAAAGCAAAAATCAACAACTTTGAAATCGACTTGTCAAAACCTATTGATATTTCGATTCCGTTAACGAATGCCGATGAAAATCCAATTGCTTGGTATATCGAGAAGCCAGTCATTGAACCTGTAGTTTTTGGGGATTGGATAGGCAAAGTTTCGGAAGGAAAATCGTCAACCAATTTCAACAATATTTTTTTCAATCCACACGGACACGGAACGCATACGGAATGTCTGGGTCATATCACGCATGATTTTTACAGCATCAATCAATGTTTGAAACAGTTTTTCTTTATGGCTGAATTAATTTCGGTTCAACCAGAGTTACAAGAGGAAGATTTGGTGATTACTTTGGATAGCATCTCGACTGCGCTCGATGTGACATTAAATTTGGGTGTTCCAAAAGAAGCACTAATTATTAGAACGCTTCCTAATTTTGAAATAAAAAAATCATTAAAATATTCGAATACCAATCCGCCTTATCTGGAGGAAGATGCTGCGCGTTTTATTCGCGAAAGCGGAATTCAACATTTACTAGTTGATTTGCCAAGCGTTGATAAAGAAAAAGACGACGGAGAATTATTGGCGCACAAAGCCTTTTGGAATGTTACCGATGTTAATAGTCTAAATGCTGATGCACGATTGGACTGTACGATTACGGAGATGATTTTTGTTTCAGATGAAGTGAAAGATGGTACTTATTTGCTGAATTTACAAATTGCCTCTTTTGAGAATGATGCGAGTCCTAGTAAACCGGTTTTGTACGCTATTTTGAATGATAAATTATAAATTTTGAATGAAAATAATTTCAAAAAATGAACTTAGAAACTTTTTATGAATACTGCTTGTCTAAAAAAGCAGTAACAGAACATTTTCCTTTTGACAAGGACACTTTAGTTTTTAAAGTGGGTGGAAAAATGTTTGCATTGTCGTCTTTAAGTCAATGGGAAAAACGACAACCATCAGTCAATTTGAAATGTGATCCGGAGCGAGCTGAGGAATTACGAGCCGAATACGATGACATTCAGCCTGGTTTTCATATGAGTAAAACCCATTGGAATACAATTAATCTAAATAAGTCTGTTTCAGATGAATTTGTAAAAGAGTTGATCGATCATTCCTATGAATTGGTTTTCATAAGTTTAACAAAGAAATTACAAAACGAAATTATTGACCCGAGGTAAAGAATTTACCGAACAGGCGAAGCAATTAAAGAATTAGGCATTACTTTTGTTTTAAATCGAAAATAAAATTTCAAGTCACATACTAAAATAAATGCAGCATAACCCATGAAAGAACAATTTAAGAAGTTTTTAAACGAGGAACAAGATCCAAAAGCTATCGAGAAAATCGCTGCAAAATTGAGTGATTTATTAATGAAAAATGAAGAGATAGGGTATATCGCAGTGCAAAAAAAACCGGCTTTAACGGTTTTACCAGATGGTATTGTGATGACCAATAAAAGAATTATAATCTGTCAGCCTAAAAATTTAGGACTTTCGATGAATTTTATTGATTATACTTGGGATGAAATCGAAGGTACTTTTGTTAAAGAAAATATTCTGGGTTCTGAATTTTCGTTTACGACCAAAACCAACATGGAAGTTTCGATCGATTATATTCCTAAAATTCAGGCGCGTAAAATTTTTACTTATGCCAAAGAACAATTGGATATTTTGAAAGTGGGTACGGTACATAACGCGACAAAAGTGGAGGATGTTCCTGCTGAGCATTATGATTTCGTTGAGGTTATAGAAGAAATGGAAACTGAAGAAGTAACTGATTATGCCCAAATAATGCCCGCTATTCATCCTAGTTTTACGGCTGAAAATCAGAATTTCGAAAATGTTGAAGGAGCTTCAAGAGATAAAGCCTTGAGCGATTTGTCACAAGACGAACTGTTTGAAAAACTCCAGAATTATAAAAAATTATTAGACAACGGATTGATTTTACAAGGCGAATATGACGCTTTCAAAAAAGAGATTTTGAGTTATATGTGATTCAGTCAAAAGTTAAAAAGTCTTAAAGTTAGAACGTTATTCTTGACTTTAAGACTTTTGACTTTTTTAACTTGAAGACTACAGTGTTCTTTTTTGCTTTTCCACAAAATTATTAGATTGTAATTCCAGTAAATCAGTGGCGTTCTTTCGCTGTAAATCATACAGTTTTTTATCGTCAGCTATATCGCCGTAGACCTTGTCGTGCATGGTTGCGCTAGTTTTTACAAGCAGAGTGCGTTGGTATTTATCTTGTTCAATAGTTGCTTTTAAGGCGGTTTCAAGATCTTCGAGTTTATAATCGTATTCCCCTTTTGGAGATAAAAGTTTAGCAATAATAGGAGAAGTTTCAATGGCTAAAAATAACAGCATGATAAAAAACGAAGGCAGCCACGGTAATTTATCCAAAGCGTTGATTCGTGCCATTAAACCGTCAAATCCATCAATAATAGGCTGCGTTTCGGTAACTTTCTTGTCTAAATCGGTTTGCAGCGTTTTAGTGTTTTTCTCCATAACAGCAATTTTAGCCAAGTTGGTTTTTTGCAAGGTGTCCAGTTCTTGTTTTGCTAAATCATGTTTGGCTATTTTTTCTTTAAAAACGGGGCCTTTGCCTAGCTTTTTGGTACCTGCGGTTCCTTCGGCTTCGGTGATGTAGGTTTCATAAAGCGTATTGACTTCTTTCTCTTTCTTGGTAATTTCCGATTTCAAACTAGTTATTTCAGCTTTGTTTTTATCCAAATCTGATTTAAAATAATTGGCCACTTCTTTTTTGTTATTCAAAGCCATCGCATTTTTCTCTTTCAATAAAACGGTATTGATTTCTTTTTCGAAAATTTTAATTTCTAATGGTTTCGAAATGACAATTGCTATGATTACTGCCAAAATAATTCGGGGAGTAGCTTGTAAAAATTCAGCGCCAAACTGGTCTCTTTTTCGAATAGTAGAAACAATAAAACGATCTAAGTTAAAAATAAGTAAACTCCATACGATACCAAACGCGATAGCGGGATAGATACTATCAAACACGGTAAAGAGCGCATAGGCACTAGCTAAAAAAGCCATGACTGCAGTAAAAAAAACAGTGGCGCCGATGCCCACATATTTGGTTTGTTCGCCTTCGGAGCAGCCGTCAAGAAGATCTTTATCAGCGCCAGAACAAAGGATGAAAAATGATTTAAACATGATTGATTGTTTTTTGATTGCTTCGCTAGTTTGCTATTCTAGCTCGGGTGATTGTTTACAAATTTAACGCCAAAAAATGAATCATGGTATAAATACTTGATTTGTTTTTGATTACGATAGTTTATATAAAAAAATAGAGCCGCTCTTTATGAACGGCTCTACTGGATTTGAATCAATAGTAACTTAAGCGTTTGGTGCTCCTGCCATGATTTCGGCATTGGCAAATTCTTCAAATTTGACAAAGTTAGCTTTAAATTTTGCGGCTAGTTCTGCTGCTTTAATATCGTATAATGCTGGGTCTTCCCAGGTGTTTCTCGGATTCAATATTTCACTTGGTACATTTGGACAGCTTTGTGGTTTTGCAATTCCAAATACTTTGTGGTTTTCATAAGCCACGTCATCTAATTCTCCGTTTAATGCTGCGGTAATCATGGCGCGTGTGTATTTCAACTTCATTCTGCTTCCTATTCCGTATGGTCCGCCAGTCCAGCCCGTATTAATCAACCACACTTTTACATTAGCGTCTTTCATTTTTTTACTCAACATCTCTGCATATTTTGTTGGGTGTAGTGGCATAAAAGGTGCTCCAAAACAAGCGGAAAAATTAGGTTGCGGTTCTGTTACTCCAGCTTCAGTTCCTGCCACTTTTGCGGTGTAACCAGAGATAAAGTGGTACGCAGCTTGGCCTGGAGTTAGTTTTGCAATGGGAGGCAAGATTCCAAAAGAATCAGCCGTTAGGAAAAATATATTTTTTGGGTTTTCTCCAATAGATCCTTCTTGAATGTTATCAATATGATAAATTGGGTAACTAACACGAGTATTTTGAGTGATTGAAACATCTTCAAAATCAACTACTTTAGTGGCTTTGTCTAAAACTACATTTTCTAATATGGCGCCTTTTTTTATCGCTCTAAAAATATCTGGTTCGTTCTCTTCGGTTAGGTTGATGACTTTAGCATAACAACCTCCTTCAAAATTAAAAACGGTGTTTTCATTGGTCCATCCGTGTTCATCATCACCTATTAATTTACGGTTTGGATCAGCAGATAAGGTTGTTTTCCCCGTACCAGATAATCCAAAGAAAATAGCAGTGTCTCCATCTTTCCCTACATTGGCACTACAGTGCATAGGTAATGTATTTTTGAAAACAGGTAAAATGAAATTCAAAGCAGAGAAAATTCCTTTTTTCATTTCTCCGGTATATCCTGTTCCACCTATTAAAACTACTTTTTTGGTAAAATCTAATATCGCAAAATTGCTTTGACGCGTTCCATCAATTGCAGGATCAGCCATAAAACTTGGTACGCAAAGTACAGTCCATTCTGGTGCAAAATGTGCAAGTTCAGCTGCTTCAGGTCTTAGAAACATATTGTAGCAAAATAAATTTGCCCATGGCGTTTCAGTGATTACGCGAACATTTAATCTATAATTTGGGTCTGAGCATACGTAGGCATCTCTAACAAAAACTTCTTTATCAGCTAAATAAGCGGTTACCTTATTATACAAAGCTTCAAAAGCAGCAGGTTCAAACGGAATATTTACTTTTCCCCACCACACTAAATCGTCACTAATACTATCTTTTACAATAAAACGATCTTGAGGAGAACGACCTGTATATTCACCTGTGTTAACCGCTAAAGCGCCTGTTGAGCTTTCTACTCCTTGGTTGGTTTGTATGGTGATGTTGTGTAATTCTTCTGGGGATAACTGGTAGTGAATTTTGGCACTTTCAATTCCTAAATCTTTCAACGAAATCGATTGCGTGAAAAGGGTGTTATTGTCCATAAATTAATTGTGTATAGTTACTTTTTTATAGATTGCAAAAGTAGAAATTATATTTCAGTTAGTCTTTAATTCTTCTGATTTTGTGATTTTTATTTAACAGTGTAACTAATAAAACTCCCCAAGCCATTATTAATAGTAGCCCGCCAATGGGTGTTACAAATCCGATGCGCTTAAAATCAAAAGTGGTAAGGTCATTTGTAGCCAATAAATAAATCGAACCAGAAAATAAAATCACGCCACTTAAAACTAAATAATAGATTGTTTTTTTAACAGCATCAGTTAATTCATCATATAGACCGATAAACAATAAAAACAATGCATGATACATTTGGTAGCGTACGCCCGTTTCAAAAGTGGCCAACTGCTCTATAGAAAGAAATTTTTTTAAGGCATGAGCGCCAAAAGCACCTAAAATAATGGCGATCATTCCCAAGATAGTGGCTGTTGTTATAATTTTTGATTTCATAGCGTAGTCTTTGTTACAAAAGTATTTTATATCCCATACATTTAAAAGTAAATGCAAACTAAGTTTTACACCAAAAAAGAAAAACTAGCAGTTTATTTTACAATTGAAGAAATAAAATCCTCTTAGTTTGTTATAAATACAACAATTATGTATGTTTGTGTTACAAATATTTTAAAATGAGACAAATTTTAATCATCGGCGCGGGAAGATCAGCTTCATCTCTGATTCAATATCTTTTAGACAAATCCGAAAAAGAGAGGTTGCACCTTGTTATTGGTGATTTATCATTGGCTTTAGCCCAGCGTAAAACCAATGATCATAAAAACGCAACTGCAATTGCTTTAGATATTTACGATAATGAGCAACGAAAAAAAGCGATTGAAAATGCTGATATTGTGATCTCTATGTTACCAGCTCATTTGCATATCGAAGTGGCTCGGGATTGTATTACGTACAAAAAAAGCTTAGTTACCGCCTCTTATGTCAGTGATGCCATGCAGGAACTAGACGAGGCTGCTAAAGCAAATAATCTAATTTTCATGAATGAAATTGGACTCGATCCCGGAATTGATCACATGAGTGCGATGAAAGTGATTGATGCCATCAAGGAGAAAGGTGGCGAAATGATTCTTTTTGAGTCGTTTTGTGGCGGATTAGTTGCTCCTGAATACGATACAAATCTTTGGAATTATAAATTTACTTGGGCGCCGCGCAATGTAGTGCTTGCCGGTCAAGGTGGCGCTGCAAAGTTTATACAAGAGGGAACTTATAAATACATTCCGTATTGTAATTTATTTCGCAGAACCGAGTTTTTACAAGTAGAAGGTTATGGTCGCTTTGAAGCGTATTCTAACAGAGATTCGCTCAAATATAGAAGTGTCTACGGATTAGACAAGGTGCTTACGTTGTACAGGGGAACGATACGAAGAGTAGGTTTCTCTAAAGCATGGACCATGTTTGTGCAGTTAGGAATGACCGATGACAGTTACATCATGGAAAACTCAGAAAACATGAGTTACCGTGATTTTGTAAATTCATTTTTGCCGTATCACCCCACAGATTCTGTCGAAATCAAGACCCGTTTAATCTTAAAAATTGACCAAGATGACATTATGTGGGACAAGTTATTAGAACTCGACTTGTTCAATCCTAATAAAATAGTGGGTTTGAAAGATGCTACACCGGCTAAAATTTTAGAAAAAATATTAACCGACAGTTGGACGCTCGAAGAAGATGATAAAGATATGATTGTCATGTATCACAAATTTGGATACGAAATACATGGCAAAAAAGAACAAATAGATTCCAAAATGGTTTGCATTGGCGACGATCAAACCTATACCGCAATGGCAAAAACAGTAGGCTTGCCCGTAGCGATGGCCACATTATTGATTTTGAATGGCAAAATCACGACTCCTGGAGTGCAATTGCCTATTCGCAAAGAGGTATACGAACCTATTTTAAAAGAATTAGAGGACTATGGCGTTATTTTCAAGGAAATTGCCATGCCGTATTTAGGATATAATCCAGATAAAGAGTTTAGTTAGAAGTAGTAATTATTAGTTTTTTTAGATTTTTAGTTTGATAAATCCGCTCCTCTTGAAGCGGATTTTTTTTTACTACCATTTAGTATTTTTTTTTGGCGTGACCCTGCAAATTGCTTCGTCGTTCCTCCTGGCAACTTTTGGTCGGGCTGTTCGCTGCAATCTTTATGTTTTTAAAGAAAAAACACAAAGGATTTTCGCTGCCATCCCTCACGCAACGCATAATAATGACGCGTCTTTTTTTAATAACTTGCGCTTAATTCTATTTAATACAGCATTTTTTATTATCTTCGAAGTATGAGAGCTACAGAAGAAATAAAAGTATTATTTGAAGGATTACCCGCATTTGAGCAACAATCGATCCTAGAT
>JAFCUE010000020.1:0-72579 GCA_051990185.1 Flavobacterium sp. DT2-2
TAAGGATCAGAAAGTGACTTTTCGAAAAAAGAATTTTAATTGTAGTTCTAATCACATATATTTACTATCTGATTAACTAAAATGTGTAAGTCTAGAGGTTTTTAGACAAACTGACGTTGGCAACAAGCTTAAAAAAACAGAAACTAAAAAATGAAAGAACAGGGAATTAAAATTTTATATGGAATTTTAGTAGTTGGTATTATAATTTCAATTTTTCATATTCTTAATGACAAAAATGGTTCTGGATTAGGAAATGTAATTAACACTTTGATGTTCACTTCAATAATTCTGTCTCTATCAACAATTGCATTTGTTTTAGTATCGTTCAAAAAAAACATTCGAAAAATTAGTGTTTGGTTTCTTCTAATTTTAAGTTTTCCATTTACAATTATGTCAATGACTTATTTGACAAAAGAGTTTTCTTTGGAAATAACTGAAACAACAACGCCCAAAGAGTTTGTTTATAATGTAAAAATTGAGCCAAAAATTTATGAACGTGACAAAATCAAAATACAAAAATTAGTTGACAGTTTAATAAAAGCTAAAACAGTTGAAAGACCATCAGAATTAGCTTTGAGATATTTTAATGGAAAAACTTATAACGACACAATCGAAAGAGATTGGGCAATTGATTTGCCTGAAAAAGTTGAGTATAAAGAATCTATTATTGACACACTATTTTACTCGGAAAATGGTAATCAAATTGTTGCAGGATTATTAATAAACAAAGTGTTTAACGAATATCAAGATTATCCGAATGGCGGAATTGAATATTTTGGAAATGGTTTTGAATTTGATAAAAACGAATTAAAGCCAATAAAAATGCTAAAATATTCTGTGACAGGATATGAAAATTATAAATCGTGTTCGGGAAGATTAAGATATTATTATTTGAAAAAAAACGGAACTTATGAAAACGGATTGAATATGAATGACACAAGATTTTTAAACCGAAAATAAAAGCCAGTTGCCAACACACGCTACAAGCAAGCTGGGCATTTGGCTTTGGGAAATATAGTTTTGTATCAGCAGAAATGTATCTTAACCGAAACAATACGCATTTTTAATCCCAGCCTGCGTGTAGCGCGGGAACGTTGGACGAAATTGGCGATTCCTACGCGTTATTTGCACAATGAATTTTCGGGATATTTTTTTGGATTTAAAAGGGAAATGAATTTCGCTTCAAGTCTTTCGATTAGAATCGTAGAAAGTTCACTTTCAAACGTTTGACAACGTAATGACTTGACTAAGTTATCTAAAAAAAATGACAAAGTCAATACCTTTTTTTTTGAAAACTTTAAATCCTAAAAAAATAGAGCCCAAAAACCCTATTATTGACTTCGCCTAGCAGGCTTGCTAAGGGAAATAAATAATAGTTTCATTAAAATAATTGAATTGAAAAATATTGGAGTAGTACCGCCAACTCCATTACTGAAAAATCAGTAACTTCCCCCAACAGGCCGATTGGCAAAAGAAAAAAAGGCCAAATCTTGACACCGTCAAGGCCTTTTTTCCCTTCGCCAAGCGGCCGGTATGTTATACGGCATTTTAGAAAAAAACGTGAAAAATACAAGCAACCAAAAGAAATAACTTAAATTGAAAGAAGAACACTTTTATCCAAACAAATTAACATCATTCTTACTATTTTTAATATCTTCTATATTTGTTATTGCGGGAATAGTATTAGGTGAAAAAATGATTGATTTTGAAGAAAAACTATTTAAAAGTGTAATTTTTATTTTCAGTTTTTTGTTGTTTTCGTTTGGAATTGTTTTGTCTTTTTTATTGTTGACAAGAAGAAAGCCTCTTTTAACAATTACAAATAGTCAAATAATAATTCATAACGTTTTGACTCCATCTAAAACCATTCAAATTGACAACATAAAATCATTTTTCATAGTTAATACTCATCATCGTGGCATTAAGACAAATAGGCAAATATTTATTGAACTGAATAAGCCAACAGAAAAATATACCAAAACTTGGTTTTATATATTTCTCAATAAAATAAGTAAACCAATAGCTAACTGTCAATATTCTATACAAACCGATTTTTTAAATATCAAACAGGAGAAATTACTCGAACTCTTAAATAAAAAGATAAAAAACGCCGTATAACAGCTAGGTTTTCGTTGCGTGCGTAGCACGAACAATGAAAGCCGTGTTGAACGGAACCGATTGTACGTCCGTTAACATTATGGAGTTGTCGTAAAGATTTTAGAGAGAATTACAAGAGGCAAGCGAGCCTCTTTTTTTTTGGAGTGTTTTCTGCTTAGTTTTTACGTGTTTTCCTTCACTTTTGGTCACAAGTGTCCTTACCCATAAAATTAACTTTTACAGAGATTTGAAATTTGGCTACTCCTTAAGGAGTAATTAAAAGACAATGGGGATTTTATTATATTATGACCAAGAAAACCATTAAACACGCCTCGGCTGATGTTGGATTGGTCTTCACAGCCTACAACCTGCACCGAATATTTAATTTAATAGACCAAAATCTACTAAAACAAAATCTAAAAGTATTGGCTCAACCTTTTCTTGTTCTGACAGCCCTTTTTAACTCGTTTTACAACTTATTTTCTTTTAAGGATCAGAAAGTGACTTTTCGAAAAAAGAATTTTAATTGTAGTTCTAATCACATATATTTACTATCTGATTAACAAAATTGAGTTCGTTTAAAGGTTTTTAGACAAACTGACGTTGGCCGTAATAACCAAAAAACTATGAAAGCTTATATTTTAATTTTAATTGTATTAGTTAATGGATGTTCTCGGAAAAATGAATATGAAAATATTGAAGTTTTGACTTATAGTTGGACACATGGTGATTATAAAAATGTTAAAGATGGATTTTATATTTTGTGTTCAACTTATTCCTCTATTGATATATCGGGGAAAGCAATAACATATTCAGATCACAGCTATTTTAGAGAGAAACCTTTTTATTTTATTAATGAAATTGATGAGAATTCTATTGACAGTATAATTTCATTGGTCAAAAGTGCGAAAAATGATTCCATTGACAAAAAGATTTATGATGGAGCTTGTGTCAAAATAAGGATAAATTTTAAAAATCAGCCTCCTGAAATTTGTACTTTTCCAATGAATGTAAGAGATGTGAAATTTCAGGCTATGCGAAATTTATATCATTCCTTTGTAAATCCATCTGAAATTGAACTAATTAGAAAGCAGGAAAGATTAAATAGAAAGAGGGATATTTTTATATCGGATGCAATGCAAATTGATACTTTAAGTGTGCCTTTACCAAAAGAAAAATAGTTACCACTGCCACCAGCTACTCCTATGTAAAGCATCATAAAGTTATTCACAACTTTTGAGAGGGTTATATGTTGGTTATTTTTCAAGTAAAAAATGCTATTTCCAGCGGCTTGTTGGAAAAGTTGGGAACAACTTGTTCTCCGCATAAGGCTTAGACTAAAAAAGCTATTCTAACTTTTTCAATAATGCCACGTATTTTGATCTCTTTTATTTCATAGTCTCTCTTTTTAAAATCTTAAAACTCCTACTCCTATATGTGGTTTCCTAGAAGTGGGACCACAAGCATCGCTATGATTGTAAGAATAAAAATAGCTGCCTACAACCTGCACCGAATATTTAATTTAATAGACCACAATCTACTAAAACAGTATCTAAAAGATTGGCTCAACCTTTTCTAATTCTGACAGCCCTTTTTAAATCGTTTTACACCTTGTTTTGTTTTAAGAATGAAGAATGCTTTTTTCCAAAAAGAATTTTAATTGCAGTTCGAATCACATACATTTACTAACTGATTAACAAAATTGAGTTCGTTTAAAGGTTTTTAGACAAACTGACGTTGTGTGCTAGTATCCAAAAAACGAAACGTATAAAAATATGAAATTTAAGATTTTGCTTTTTACATTGACTTTATCTTTGAGTGGAATAGCTCAAATAAAATATGGATCAAATAATGGAAAATATTTAACAATTAAAGACACAAAAGTATATTATGAAGAGTACGGCAAAGGGACACCTTTACTTTTAATTCACGGGGCTTTTGGAGGCATCATACATTTTCAAAATGTAATTCCATTATTATCAAAGAAATATAGAGTGATCGTAACAGACGCACCAGGTCTTGGACGCTCAGAATATGCAAAAAACAAATTAAGTTACAACCTGCTAGCTGAATATCAATCAGAAATTATTAATACCCTGAAATTAGACAGTCTCTATGTTTTGGGTTGGAGTGACGGCGCTGTTATTGGACTTATCCTAGCTAAAAACAGACCTGATAAAGTAAAAAAATTAATAGTTTCAGGAGCAAATTATAAATCTAATGGTGCAAAAAACTTAGAAGAATTAAAAAATTGGTCTGATACAACTTGGATTAAAAAAAATTGGCCAAATTGGGTGAATTATTACAAAAAAACTGCTTTTAAAACTAATGATTGGAAAAAATATGTTACTGAAATTAAAGATATGTGGTTTCAGGAGCAATATTTTCCGAAATCAGATTTAGAAAGTATAAAGATACCAACATTAATAACATATGGTGATAATGATATGTATACTTTAGAACACGGTATTGAAATTCACAATGCAATTAATAAAAGTCAATTTTGTGTAATTCCAAACTGCTCACACGACGTTTTTGAAGAAAAACCAGAACTTATAACTAAAATTACTATTGATTTTTTAAACAATAAATAATTCTACCAGCACACAACCGCCGTTTGGAAATATGGCGGGTTTGGGCTTAATGGAAAGTTAGTTTTGTATTTGGGATGATTTGCTGCGCCTGTTCGCTATCGCTCGGGTGGCAAATTCGAAAAATGGGCTTAATTTAGTTCCAAACCCGCTATAGTAGCGGGACGACGTTGTGGCAATTATAAAAACAAAACATGTACAAATTATTTATACTTCTAACAACATTTTTCACAGTAACTTTATTAGGACAAACTGAACAAGGAAAAAATTTATCTGATTTTTTGCCTACAGGATATGTGATTTCTGAAAAAGTCAGTGGAGAATTAAATAAAGATGGTATTGAAGATATTATTCTAATTATCAAAGGCACAGATAAAAGTAAAATTATTAAAGATGAATATCGTGGCGAATTAGACCGAAACCGCAGAGGTATTATAGTTTTATTCAACAAAAAAGACTACTACGAATTAGCTTCAAAAAACTATGATTGCTTTTCCTCAGAAAATGAAGATGGCGGTGTATATTTTCCTCCAGAACTATCAGTTGAAATAAAAAAAGGCAACTTATGTGTTCATTATGGACACGGTAGATATGGATTTTGGAAATATACATTCAGATTTCAAAACTCAGATTTTGATTTAATTGGTTATGACGAAAGCAATGGTGGTGTTGTAATTGAGAGTGAAACAAGCATTAACTTTTTAACTAAAAAGAAACTTGAAAAGCTAAACTTAAATAAAAAAGCTGAAGGTGGAGCTAAAGTTTTTAATCAAAGATGGAAAAATATAAAGATAAATAGACTTGTCAAATTATCCGAAATTGTTGATTTTGACGAATTCGAAATACCTGATGAATAAAAATAACTGCCCAATAACAGCTAAAACTATGGATTCGAACAATTGGCTTAATGGAAAGTTGGTTTTGTATTTTGGAACGCTAAGAGTGATTTTCAAACCTTTTTATGAATTATTTTGTTTTAATAATCATAAAGCGACTTTTACCCAAAAGAATTTTAATTGTAGTTTAAATCATATATATTTACTCACTGATTAAATAATTAGAGTTCGTTTAGAGGTTTTTAGACGAACTGACGTTAGCTGCATTGCGCCAAAAAGCGAGATAATGCTTCAATAATATTAAATAAAATATGAAAATTATATTGTTACTATTCATACCAATTTTATCATTCAGCCAGATAAAATATTTTGATAAAATTGAAAAATATATGGACGCACAACACAATATTAATAAATTTGGGGGAACAGTTATTGTCATAAAAAATGATACTGTACTTTTAAAAAAAGCATATGGCTATGCCGATTTAGAATGGAATGTTAAAAATACGGTTGACACAAAATTTGTATTAGCCTCAATTTCTAAACACATTACAGCAATCGCTATTATGCAACTGGTAGAAAGAAAACAACTATCGCTAGATGATAAACTAAATAAATTTTTTCCAGATTATCCGCAGGGTGAAAAAGTAACTATACATATGCTACTGACACACACAGCTGGACTTCCCGAAGATATGCAAGAATTATATTTAGATTCTGCTATTATAACTAAAGATTCAGCAATTGCAAATATTAAAAATAGGCCATTCCTTTTTAATCCTGGAACAAATTGTAAATATAGTAACGTAGGATATTTTTTGCTTTCACAAATAATAGAAAAAGTATCAAATCAAACTTATGAAATATTTTTAAAAGAAAATATTTTCAAGAAAGCAAATATGCTGAATAGTGGCGTTTGCACTAATGATTCTATTATTTCTAAAAAATCAAAAGTTTACTACCGAAATGGTAACAGTTACGCACACAATCCTTATATTAATTGGAATGTAAATACAGGTTTAGATGGAATTTATTCAACAATTGATGATTTGTATAAATTAGAAAGAGCTTTTTATGGAGAAACACTTCTTTCAAATTTATCAAAAACAATTATGACGACTCAATACAATAAAATCTATCCAGATAATGGATTTTTTGATTCATATGGTTATGGAATTTTTATTGATCCATACTATAATCATAACCATTATTTATTAACACATAGTGGAGGTTTTTATGGAACAATGACAACTTACGATAGTTATCCAAAAGATAATCTTTTTATTGCTGTTCTATCCAATAATGAATCCGAATCACATATTATAAGTTATGGTTTAGCAGGAATAATTTTTGGAAAAGAGGTCCAATTACCTTATCAACACGTAGAAATTTCTCCAAGTAAATTTGATTTAAATAAATTTACAGGGAAATATGAAAATATTTTGGGGAAAAATGGAAATATGGATATCATTAGTAAAGATGGAAAACTTTATATTAATACTATTGAAAACGAACTTGTTCCAGAAAGTAGTACAAAGTTTTTTAGCAAAAATAATAATGACCGAACAGTTGAATTCATTTTTAACAAAAAAGGTATGGTTGACAAATTATATTATACAAAAGGTGGTGTACAAGAGATAAAGAATAAAATTGCAAACTAATTGTACGGCACTTAACAGCGGATTTAGACAATAGGCTTAAAGGAAAACTATTTTTGTATTTGCGATGATTTGCTTGGCCTGTTCGCTATCGCTCGGGTGGCAAATCCGAAAATAGGGCTTAATTTAGTCCCAAATCCCCAGCAGTTCTAGAATGTTGTGTGCAAGCTAAAAAAACCGAGTGACCAACCAAATCAAATAATTGAAAATAAATGAATTTTAAAACACAAGTAAGGAGTTTACTCCTATTTATTTCTTGTTTTTCAAGTAGTATTCTTCTTGCTCAAAATGATAGCATTTGGCAACAAAAGCCAACATTGAATATTTCGGGCTTTTTGGATGTTTTTTATGTGTATGATTTTAACCAACCACAAAAAACAGAAAGACAACCGTTTTTATTTAACCACAACCGCCACAACGAGTTTAACTTAAACTTAGGTTTTGTAAAACTTGGCGTGGAACATTCAAAGTATCGAGCAAATTTAGCTTTACAGACAGGAACGTATGCAAGCGACAACTATTCAGCAGAGCCAGGTGTATTGAAAAATATTTTTGAAGCCAATGTTGGTTTATCGCTAAATAAGAAAAATAATCTTTGGATAGATGCAGGTATTTTTGCTTCACATATTGGTTTTGAAAGTGCTATTTCCAGTGACAATTGGACAATGACACGTTCCTTGTTGGCTGAAAATTCACCTTATTTTTTATCAGGAGCAAAATTGACCTATTACCCAAACGATAAATGGGAAATAGCAGGTCTAATTGTAAACGGTTGGCAACGCATCCAGCGACTTCAGGGAAATTCAATACCCTCTTTTGGCACTCAGATAAAATTCAATCCGACTGAAAAAGTTACTCTTAATTGGAGTACGTTCATTGGCACAGACGACCCCGACACAACAAGAAGAATGAGATACTTCAACAATTTATACGGACAATTTCAATTGACAGAAAAATTTGGTTTAACCACTGGGTTTGACATTGGAATACAGCAAAGCATAAAAGGAAGTTCAGATTGTGACTTATGGCTTAGCCCTGTAATTATTGGACAATATGCCATAAATAAATCTTGGAAAACAGCCATTAGAGCAGAATATTATAATGATGTAACGGGAATAATCATCCCGACAACCACGCCAAACGGCTTTAACACAAAAGGACTTTCAGCTAATCTTGACTACTCCCCGACTCAGAATATAATTTGCAGACTTGAAGGACGTTGGTTAAACAGTAAAGACAAAATTTTTGAAACCAAGACAACACTAACAAACAATAATTTCATAATAGGAACATCGATAGCAATAAAATTTTCAGAAACATTAAAAAAGTAAAATGCAATTCTATGAAACAGACGGAGGAAGAAGGCCAGCAAACAAAAGTATTTATAAAAAATTAGCGGTTAAGTGGTTAATTGAACTACTGTTTTTCAATCAAACTTTTGTGCATATTGACAGCTCTGTGCTACGAAATCCCTAACTTCTTTAAACCGTGAAACGCCGTTAAAAAATAAAATCGAATGAAATTATGCCATTAAGAAAAGTATTTATGGCTATTCGGTATTTTTCATAATTAAACAAAAAAAGCCCCGTGTGGGGCTTTTTCAACATATAAATTTAAGACTTTATTTACTCAAATACATTTTTCTTCTGGAGTACAATTCGTAGAACTGATCGTCTTTAAGGTCGTCAATAAACAGGATACTTTCACCCGTAGATTTCATTTCAGGTCCTAATGCTTTATTCACATTATGGAACTTACTGAAAGAGAAAACCGGTTGCTTGATGGCATATCCTTTCAACTGTGGGTTAAAAGTAAAGTCGGTTACTTTATTGTGACCTAACATGACTTTAGTAGCATAGTTCACATAAGGTTCTCCGTAAGCTTTTGCAATAAACGGCACCGTACGAGACGCTCTGGGATTCGCTTCAATGATGTAAACTATATCATCTTTGATCGCAAACTGTATGTTGATTAAACCTACTGTTCGCAATGCTAATGCTATTTTCTTAGTGTGGTCTTTTATTTGTTGCATGACAAACTCGCCCAAGTTAAAAGGTGGTAAAGTAGCATTACTGTCTCCAGAGTGTACTCCGCAAGGCTCGATGTGCTCCATGATTCCTATGATGTACACGTTTTCTCCATCGCAAATGGCATCGGCTTCGGCTTCAATCGCACCATCTAAATAATGGTCTAAAAGCAATTTGTTCCCCGGAATCGTTTTCAATAAATTGATTACATGTTCCTCCAGTTCTTGCTTGTTGATCACTATTTTCATTCCCTGACCACCCAATACATACGATGGTCGAATCAATAATGGGAAGTCTAACGTATCTGCTAGAGCAGCAGCTTCATCAGCTGTTTCTGCAATTCCAAACTGCGGAAACGGTATATCCAACTCTATTAAAAGTTCCGAAAAACGACCTCTGTCTTCGGCCAAATCCAATGCATCAAAACTAGTGCCTATGATTTTGATTCCGTATTTCGATAATTTCTCGGCTAGTTTCAAAGCAGTTTGACCACCAAGTTGTACAATAACGCCTTCTGGTTTTTCATGCTGAATAATATCATAAATATGCTCCCAGAAAACAGGCTCAAAATATAATTTATCAGCTGTATCAAAATCTGTTGAAACTGTTTCAGGATTACAATTGATCATGATGGTTTCATAACCACACTCTTTGGCAGCAAGAACACCATGCACACAAGAATAATCAAATTCTATTCCTTGTCCGATTCTATTTGGCCCTGAGCCAAGGACAATTATTTTCTTTTTATCCGTAACTACACTTTCATTATCTACGTAACGCGTGCCATCTGCTTTTTCAATTTCGGCTTCAAAAGTCGAATAGTAATATGGTGTTTTGGCTTTGAATTCGGCTGCACAAGTATCCACCAATTTAAAAATACGGTTGATGTTCATATCTGTTCTCAAGGCATGAACTTGACTTTCTAGACAACCCATCATGTGCGCAATTTGTCTATCAGCAAAACCTTTTTGTTTCGCTTCCAGCAATAATTCTCTAGGTAGCGTTTGTACTTTATAGTTCGAGATTTCTTTTTCTAAAGTATAAAGTTCTTCATATTGTTTCAAAAACCACATATCAATTTTTGTAATTTCATGAATGCGGCTCAATGGAATTCCGAGAGCAATGGCATCATAAATCACAAAAACACGATCCCAACTCGCAAAAGTCAGTTTCTCTATAATTTGTTCATAGTTCGTGTATCCTTTTCCGTCAGCTCCTAAACCATTTCTTTTAATTTCTAATGATTGAGTGGCTTTGTGCAAGGCTTCCTGGAACGAACGTCCAATTCCCATCACCTCACCTACGGATTTCATTTGCAATCCTAATGTTCTATCAGCTCCTTCGAATTTATCAAAGTTCCAACGTGGAATTTTTACAATCACATAATCCAAAGTGGGCTCGAACAAGGCCGAAGTTGATTTGGTAATTTGATTTTGTAATTCGTCTAAGTTGTATCCCAAAGCCAGTTTAGAAGCAATTTTCGCAATAGGATATCCCGTTGCTTTTGATGCTAATGCCGAGGAACGCGATACACGAGGATTGATTTCAATCGCAACGATATCCTCTTTATCGTCCGGCGAAACGGCAAACTGCACGTTACAACCTCCGGCAAAGTTTCCTATGCTGCGCATCATCAAAATAGCATAATCACGCATTTTTTGGAATGTGGTATCCGATAAAGTCATCGCTGGAGCAACCGTTATAGAATCTCCAGTGTGAATCCCCATTGGGTCCATATTTTCGATAGAGCAAATGATAACTACATTGTCGTTTTTGTCTCTCAATAGTTCCAATTCGTATTCTTTCCAGCCCATCAAAGCTTTGTCAATCAAAACCTCATGAATGGGTGACGCTTCTAAACCGCGAGTCAAAAGCTCATTAAAATCTTCTTTTTTAAATACAATTGCTGCTCCTGTTCCTCCTAATGTAAACGAAGGACGAATCACCAAAGGAAAACCAAATTCCTGTGCAATCTCTTTCCCTCTCAGGTAGGACGTACAAATTTCAGCGGGAGCCGACGGTACATTTATTTTTTTAAGCAATTGCTTAAACTGCTCTCGGTCTTCAGTTATGTTAATGGCGTTAACATCCACACCAATCATTTTTACACCAAAATCAGCCCAAATTCCTTTTTCATCAGCTTCAAGACACAAGTTCAAAGCAGTTTGCCCTCCCATTGTTGGTAAAACCGAATCAATTTGAGGATGGGCTTTTAAGATTTCGATGATTGATTTGGTTGTCAATGGTTTCAAGTAGATGTGATCCGCCATAGAGGGATCAGTCATAATAGTAGCTGGATTCGAGTTGATTAAGATCACCTCTATTCCCTCTTCACGAATAGAACGAGCAGATTGTGAACCTGCATAATCAAATTCACAGGCTTGACCTATTACTATAGGTCCTGAACCTATTATCAAAACGGATTTTATAGAATTATCTTTTGGCATTTTATAGTGTGTTGTGTAGTTGTTGTTTTGAAAAGACTAAAGTTACTGCAATCAGTTCTTTTAACTCTAAATCTGTTGTCTTTTTTTACCGACTAGGTATAAAAAAAGGCGATACTAAAAAAAGTAACGCCTTATTTATGTTTATACAAACATTATTTTTTGTGTCTTGGTTCACAAGAAACAGTCAACTTATGTCTTCCTTTTGCTCTTCTACGCGCAAGAACTTTTCTTCCATTTGCAGAAGCCATTCTATCCATAAATCCGTGCTTATTTCTTCTTTTTCTTTTCGATGGTTGAAACGTTCTTTTGCTCATTGCTTTTTATCTTTAAAATCTAATTTATATGTCTACTTAATTTTGAATAACAGTTATTCTAAAACCGAGTGCAAATATACAAAGACTTTTTTTTCTCACAAGCCCTTTTGTGAAATTATTTTCAATTCATTTTACTATATTTGTGATCTTAAAATAAACCTGCTATGTTTCACAGAAATATTAAACTTATTATCGCCGGACTTATTATCGCTACTGGCATTTGGCAATTTACAGACAGTAATATTGGTAATGGAATTTTCTTGATAGTATTGAGTGCCATACCCATTTTTCTTTACTTCAAAAATGAATTCATTTTATTGGCTTTCTTAAAACTTAGAAAACAAGATTTTGAAGGCGCTAAAAAATGGTTGGCTTACATCAAAAAACCAGAAACCGCTTTGGTTCAAAAGCAACAAGGCTATTTCAATTACCTGCACGGCATCATGCTTTCACAAACCAACATCAATCAAGCGGAGAAATATTTCAAAAAAGCAATTGAACTAGGATTATCTATGGATATGGATTTGGCTGTAGCCAAATTAAATCTCGCAGGTGTAGCTATGACACGCCGTAGAAAGCTTGAAGCAACCACCTTACTGAATGAAGCAAAAAAGTTAGATAAACAGAATATGCTAAAAGAACAAATCGTGATGATGAAAGAGCAAATGAAGAAAATTTAACACACGTTCAACAAATTAGTTTTGAACCACTTACAATTGTAGGTGGTTTTTTTATTAAATCTACTTTTCATCGTTTATTTTGGTTGTATAACGATTTTATTGATGCTATTTGATAAATTAAGATACATTTATGCCATATAGTAAAAATTATGAAGATAAAATTACATATAATACTATTTTTCCTGTGTACTACTAGCAATTATGCACAAGACAGCATTGTCTACTTTTCTGATGCTGTAAAACTTAATATTAAACCTTATCGCTTAGCTAGTACAGCAGCCTTTGAAAAAAAAGACTTTGATGAGGGAAAGCGTTTATTTGATTCACTAGTTCAATACAAACTTAACGGCACTCGGTTTGATGATTTTACCATAAAAGGATATAAATCTAAAAAAGTCGTCTTAAACAAAATAAAAAAAACAATTTTATTAGTCACCTATGCCAGTTGGTGCGTGCGCAATAAAGGAGATGCTCCAGCTTTGAATGAACTTGCCAACAACTATGCTAATGATTTACAAATTGTTGTTGTGTTTTGGGATAAGCGGGAAAATTTGAAGAAAACCGTCAATCAGTTCAACTCTAAAATTAAGATTTGCTACGCGAATGAAGCCTACAGAAATGACTTTAAAATAGTTGCAATTTTAAAACACACATTAGGAATGCCTGCCGCATATTTGATAGACGAAAATAAAAAAGTAGTCAACATCAACCGAATCAAAAATCAGAATAAAATTAAAATTTCTAAGGATGCGGCATTTGCTTTTAGCTACACTCTTTTTGAAGGAATTATTAGACCCATAAATACCAAATTAAGTTTAATCGACAAGCCTTAATCCTATTCCTATTAATGTCGATATTGCAGTTATCAAAAAAAAGCTATCCTAAAAACTCCCTTTTGTGGCGAAATGCAACAACCAATACGCCAACAATGAACAATCACTTGTAATTTTCTTAGTGATGAACTGAAAAATAGTTGTACAAATAGTATCTGCTCATTAAACATCCTAAACTAAACACTGCCCTTACTGATTATACGTGGTAAATTCTCGTTTAACCATTTGTATTTATTTAAAATCATAATGTGCGTACCTCCCTTGACCACGATACTATTCTTAATATTTTTAATCGGAAAAACATCATCCATATCGCCGTGAATGTGAATTACCTTTTCGTCAATAACCGTTCTGTCCCATAAAACAACTTGCTCTACAGCCCAATTGAGATAACGAATATCCCGAACAGACAAAAACTTTTCATATAACTTAAGGCGTTGGTTTACTTTTTCCCCAAATGAAAATTTAGCCAAAGACTCCATATTCAAAATCAAACTCATCGGGATAAGTTTATAAGCTTTAGTCGTTTTGGCAAGTTTTAATCTTAGAGGGAACTCTGCATTGCTTTTGACGCTCGAAATAATAAGTATTTTACGAACCTCGAGATGTTTTGACATTTCTTGAACTAGAATACCTCCAAACGAAACGCCAATTAAGACTGGATTTTTATGTTTGATTTGCTTGGTAATTCGCTTGGCATAATTTGTCAAGGATTCGTTATCCAACGGAATTTCCCATTCTAATAAATAAATTTCAAATGTATCTTTTGGAAGTGCAATTCGTTCAAAAATCAAAGCGCTGGCTGCCAATCCTGGCATGAAATAAACGGGAATTTTACTCATAACTATTTTAACGATTTTATAACAACTTTACGCTTTTTAATGGTGAATTTTGTTTGGTATAAAATTAATTTTTTTATCTGAACTTCGCCTATTATCAACTTTATATTAGCACTACTTTATGACTACACAATTATTCAAAGCCAATACTAGAGGTACAGCTGATTTCGGCTGGCTTAAAGCCAATTTTTCCTTTTCTTTTGGCAATTATTTCAATCCAGAGCGTTTACAATTCGGTAAATTGCGCGTTTTAAATGACGATACCATTGCAGCTGGAGCTGGTTTTGGAACCCACGGCCATGCCAATATGGAGATTATTACCATACCACTCGAAGGCGGTTTGATGCATAAAGATAGTATTGGAAATGAAGGCGTCATTCGTTTTGGCGAAGTGCAAGTCATGAGTGCCGGAAGTGGCGTAGAACATTCTGAAATGAATGCTAGTATTACAGAACATGCAAAAACACTGCAATTATGGGTTTTCCCAGATATTGAGGAAGTAGCACCCAGATACGACCAGAAATCATTTGATATTGAAAATCAAATCAATACCTTTGTAAATATTGTTTCACCAAAGGATCAAAATGATGGTAACGCACTTTGGGTTTACCAAAAAACTTTTTTTTACTTGGGAATGTTTGATGGTAATAGCAACACAACGTATCGGGTTCAAATTCCTAATAATGGTGTTTATTTATTTTTAATTGAAGGCGAAATAACGGTTAATAATGAAATTTTAAAGGCAAGAGATGCCATGGGAATTACCAATTTTGATGCCTTTGACATTGGCATCAATTCCCAATCAAAAATACTTTTGGTCGAAGTACCGATGCAGTAGTAGCAACACGATTCCCATGGAAATTAAAGACAATACTTTTTCAAGACAATTTGAAACCACAACCGCACATGGTTTAGTTACAGTGGAATACTCCTTTCAAGAAAAGAAAATTTTCCTCACCAAAATACACACCCCCGATGGCTATGAAGACGAGGAATTCCTATCTGATTTTTTAAAAAACATAATGGAAATTGCAATGGAACGAAAACTAAAAGTCGTGCCTATTTTGCCTAAAATAGTGGTCTTTTTTAAGAAAAATCCAGTGTACAAAGAATTACTTCCACCTGGAATCCGCCTATAAAAAACGGCTGTGTCATTAAAACACAGCCGTTTTTATTTATTACAAATTTTATAGAATTACTTTTCAATCTCTTTCATGCTTTCCATTTTTTTATTAGCCAAGAAACCGGCAATATCTTCAAAATGTTCTACCACTCTTTTGTTTCCAAATTCAAAAACTTTAGTCGCCAATCCGTCAAGGAAATCCCTATCGTGCGAAACTAAAATTAAAGTTCCATCAAAATCACGTAAAGCATCTTTGATAATGTCTTTGGTTTTCATATCAAGGTGATTCGATGGTTCATCTAGAATCAATACATTAACTGGCTCGAGCAATAATTTAATCATTGCCAAACGGGTTTTCTCTCCACCAGAAAGTACTTTTACCTTCTTCGTAACATCGTCGCCTTGAAACATAAAAGCCCCTAAAATATCTTTGATTTTTGTTCGCACATCACCAACAGCAATATCGTCTATGGTTTCAAAAATAGTAGCGTTTTCATCTAATAACGAAGCTTGATTTTGCGCAAAATAACCAATTTGCGCGTTGTGACCTATTTCTAAGCTTCCCCCATTAATTTCGATTTCTTTCATTATGGCTTTGATCATCGTAGATTTTCCTTCCCCATTTTTCCCCACAAAAGCGACTTTTTCCCCTCTTTCAATAACCATATTAGCACCTGCAAAAACTACATGATCACCATAGGATTTAGACAAGTCTTTCACGATTACTGGATATTGTCCAGAACGTGCTGCTGGTGGAAATTTTAATTTTAGTGCTGATGTATCGACCTCATCTACTTGAACTATAACTAATTTCTCCAGCATTTTTACACGCGATTGCACGGCATCGGTTTTAGAAAATGTACCTTTAAAACGGTCAATAAAAGTCCGGTTATCTGCAATCATGCGTTGCTGCTCGTCATACGCTTTTTGCTGGTGCACGCGTCTATCTTTTCTTAATTCTAAATAATGAGAATATTTGGCTTTATAATCATAAATACGCCCCATTGTTACTTCAATAGTACGATTGGTAATATTATCTACAAAAGCTCTATCGTGGGAGATAACCACCACTGCTTTGGCCTGATTGATTAAAAAATCCTCTAACCATTGAATACTTTCGATATCCATGTGGTTGGTAGGCTCATCCAGCAAAATTAAATCTGGTTTTTGTAACAGGATTTTAGCGAGTTCAATTCGCATCCTCCAACCTCCCGAAAATTCTGTAGTTTGACGGTTAAAGTCTTCCCTAACAAATCCTAGACCAAGTAGAATTTTCTCTACTTCGGCTTCGTAATTCACTTCTTCAATCGCATAAAATTTCTCGCTCAAGTCCGAAACGCGTTCGATTAATTTCATGTATGCATCACTCTCATAATCGGTTCGAATCGTTAATTGCTCATTGATTTCGTCTATTTCGGCTTTCATACCAAAGATTTCACCAAAAGCTTTTGAGGTTTCTTCCATAACCGTTGCGCCATCAGTAGCTAATAAATGCTGAGGCAGATATGCCACGACAGCATCTTTTGGTGCAGAAATATTTCCTGTTGATGGCTTGCTTTGTCCTGCAATTATCTTAAGAAGAGTCGATTTTCCTGCTCCATTTTTACCCATAAGGGCAATTTTATCATTTTCATTTATGGCAAAAGAAACGTCACTAAAAAGCGTTGTTCCACCAAATTGTACGGAAATATCGTTAACTGTAATCATGTAGCGTATTAAATTTTGAGATGATTAGACTGTTAAACAATCTAGATTTTTAAAAAGTGCAAAGATAGCTTAAATAAGGAATTGAGCAATTATTAATTTTATGCCAGAAACTAAAAACCGCTAATTCGCGATTATAAAATTTGCGAATTGGCGGTTCATTAAATAGTATACAATTTTTAAAAATCAACCATTTATTCTTTTCTCCACTTCTTTGTTTCCTCAAAAACATGTTCTAAAATCGCTGCTTCTCTTTCGTCAAAGTCAACATTTCTGCGCGCCATCACTAATCGAGCGGTTTCAAAAGCTTTTTTGGTAATATAGGTCGTAAAACCAGAAGCTCCTCCCCACGAAAAACTAGGTACAAAATTGCGAGGAAAGCCACTGCCAAAAATATTAGCACTCACTCCTACTACCGTTCCGGTATTAAACATGGTATTGATGCCGCACTTGCTGTGATCTCCCATCATCAAGCCACAAAACTGAAGTCCAGTTTTGGCAAAACCTTCGGTTTCGTAACTCCACAATTTTACCTCTTCGTAATTGTTTTTCAGATTCGAATTGTTACTATCAGCTCCTATATTACACCATTCGCCCAGAACAGAATTTCCTAAAAATCCATCATGTCCTTTATTAGAATAGCCAAATAAAACGGAATTATTTACTTCGCCGCCAATTCTAGAATGTGGCCCCACTGTTGTTGCTCCATACACTTTTGAAGCCAATTTCACTTGCGCATTTTCACACAAGGCAAATGGACCTCTAATGACAGAGCCTTCCATAATTTCAGCATCCTTCCCAATATATATTGGACCCGTTGAAGCATTCAAGGTAACGAATTCTAACTTGGCGCCTTCTTCAATAAATATATTTTCAGGTGCAATAACATTCACGCTTTTAGGAATGGGTTGCGATCTTCGGTCTTCGGTGAGGTATTCAAAATCCTCGCGAATAGCTGCATCATTATTGGAGAAAATATCCCATATATGTTGAACAGTCAAGCAATCCTCGTTGTACTCTATAATTTCGTAGGTATCAAAATCTACTTCTTCTTGCTGGTCATTGGTATAAAAAGCAATAACCTCCTCGCCTTTAAAAATAGCTTGATTGGGTTCTAAATTACTAACCATTTCGGCCAAAATAGCGTTGGGCAAAAAAGAGGCATTGATCATCACGTTGACCTCTAATTCAACCATTGGAAATTTCTCTGACAAATATTCTTCTGTTAACGTAGTTGTGGTAGAACCCAGACGCATTTCCCATTTTTGACGAATTGTCATAATACCAATTAAAATATCAGCAACAGGGCGTGTGAAAGTAAAAGGCAATAATGCGTTCCGAGCGGGACCATCAAAAAGTATGTAATTCATATATTTTTTTTTAAAAATGTATCCGTACGGACAAGTCGCGACTTGTCCGTACTTTTAAGCAGTGCCAAAGTTACAAAGTTTTCAAATAGATAAAAATAAAAAAGCCTTCCGAAAAAAGGAAGGCTTTGATATATTTGAAAACAAGTTAAAATTATTTAGCGTGTTTAGCGTATTTAGTTTTGAACTTGTCAATACGTCCTGCGGTATCAATAAGTTTAGATTTACCTGTGTAAAAAGGGTGAGACGTTCTAGAGATCTCCATTTTTACAACTGGGTATTCAACACCATCAACTGTTACTGTTTCTCTTGTATCTGCAGTAGATTTAGTGATAAAAACTTCGTCATTTGACATGTCTTTAAATGCAACTAATCTGTAATTTTCTGGGTGAATTCCTTTTTTCATCTTGTTGATCTTTTTTATTTGTTAATTATAAGTGGCTTTGAAGCTTTTCTTCTAACAGAAAAGGTATAAACTACTCATAACTTTTTGTTTTACACTTTTATTTTGAGTGTGCAAATTTACACTATTTTTTCAATAAACAAATCTTTGTTTCACTTTTTTTATATGAACTCAAAAAACGTTTTTTAGCGTTGAATATATTGGGAATTGCTATATTTGTCGATTAATTCTAAAACAATCAAAATGATTAACGAAATTATTAAAAAAAATGGAATAACCTACGGTGTAATAATTGGAGCTATACTATCATTAATAACTGCTTTTATGTATGCAGTAGATCTTGAATTATTCATCGCTTGGTGGACTACACTTTTAAGTTTTTCAGTTTTCATAATTGTACCTATTATAATGCTTTCAAAAACAAAGAAAGAGTTAAATGGAATCTTTTCTTTTAAAGATGCCTTCACAACTTATTTTATTGCAGCAACAATAGGAGTACTTATTTCTGTTGCATTCAAAATCATTTTATTTAATTTTATTGATCCATCTGTAAAAGAAACGCTTCTAGACTTAACTATCAAATATCTGATTAGTACTTCTGAAAAATTTGGAGTTCCTGCATCTTCATTAAACGAAACTATTTCTAAGCTAAGAGAAACCGATCCTTATTCAATTGTAGAGCAATTGAAAGGTTCCATTTTTGCCCTCTTTTTTTGTGCAATATTAGGATTAGTAATGGCAGCATTCTTTAAAAGTAAATCTACACAAGAATAAAAATTAATGAATCTATCTATCCTTATACCGCTTCTGAACGAAGAGGAATCACTTAATGAACTCTATAATTGGATCATACAAGTGATGCAATCTCATCATTACAGTTACGAAATCATTTTTCTAGATGATGGAAGTACAGATAATTCATGGGCTATTATCGAAGGATTTGCTCAGCAAAACTCTAACGTTAAGGGCGTTCGTTTTATGAAAAATTTTGGAAAATCGCAGGCCTTGCATGCTGGTTTTGCCAAAGCACAGGGCGATGTCATTATTACGATGGATGCTGATTTACAAGATAGTCCCGAGGAAATTCCGGGTTTGTATGATATGATTGTTAACGGAAAGTACGATTTAGTTTCGGGTTGGAAAAAGAAACGCTACGACTCCATAGTGGCAAAAAACTTGCCTTCTAAATTATTCAATTGGGCGGCACGAAAAACATCGGGTGTTGAATTGAATGATTTCAATTGTGGCTTGAAAGCCTACAAGAATATTGTGGTAAAAAACATTGAAGTTTCGGGTGAAATGCACCGTTACATTCCGGTACTGGCTAAGAATGCTGGTTTTGGAAAAATTGGAGAAAAAGTAGTGCAACATCAAGCCCGAAAATATGGTGAAACTAAATTTGGGATGGAACGTTTTGTAAACGGTTTTCTGGATTTAATTACCATTTGGTTCCTTTCTCGTTTTGGAAAAAGACCGATGCACCTTTTTGGCGCCATGGGATCCTTGATGTTCATTATAGGATTTATGCTTGCTGGTTATATAGGTATTTCAAAATTATACCACATGTATAATGATATGCGCTACAGTCTGGTGACGAATAATCCTTGGTTTTACATAGCCCTGACTACGATGGTTTTGGGAACACAATTATTTTTAGCTGGATTCCTAGGCGAAATCATTTTACGAACCAAAAATAATGAGGAGCGTTATAAAATTTCAGATACTGCTAATATCATTGAATAAAATTGTTTAATATAAATAAACTTATAATTAATTATGGAAACAGAGACTTTAATTAAATTTTTAAAACAGTCAAGTGGTCAAGTATTTTCAAAAAAGTCAGCTTCTTTTTTATGGGAACTACAAAGACAAACACACATACTTATCTATAGAAAAGCTATTGAAGAGTTAATTATTGATGGAGAAGTGTTTTATAAATTATTGTAGAGTTACTGAAAATAAATTTTTTGTTTTAACAAAAAAGTGAAAACCATTCAATACAAAAATGCCTCTTAAGCAAAAATATTTTAATTAGAATTAATAATTAAATCAAATTACAATATTATAAAACTTAATTCTTATACCCTAATAAAGTGCTTCAAGGTAGCTTTCTTTGATTTTCAAGTAATAACTAGAAACTCTAATTTAGAATACTTTTTTTTATTAATTAACATTTAGAAATAAATGGAAATAGAAGTTATCCAAAATAAAATATTTGAGATTCGAGGTCAAAAAGTAATGCTTGACTTTGATTTAGCCTTGCTATACAACGTTGAAAATAAAGCATTAAAACAGGCAATAAGAAGAAACATTACTCGATTTCCTGTAGATTTTATGTTTGAACTTACAGAAATTGAGTTCAATACTTTGAGGTCACAAATTGTTACCTCAAAAAGAGGTGGTGTTCGGTACATGCCTTTTGCCTTTACAGAACAAGGAATAGCAATGCTTTCCAGTGTTTTAAGCAGTGAAAAGGAAAATCCTCACCCCAACCCTCTCCAAAGGAGAGGGAGACGAAACCGGAAGTTTTTGTTGCATGCTGATTAATAATTTTTTATCGAACTAGAATTCTAAAAATAACGAAGAAAAAAACTAAAATTGGTTATAAAAACTGATTTTCAATGTTAACGTGACTAGCCCTGATAGTAGTGGAAATCCTTTTATTCGCCGCGGCGAATAAAAGATTGCAACGTATAGCAGGAAAAAGCTCCTAAAAATTAAAAAAAACATACGATGGAAATCAAACAAAACATATTGGACGCCGTTAATGAGTGGTTCACCCCAACATTTGACACTGCTACCCAAGAGGCGATAAAAGAAATCATGACGACTTCTCCCAAAGACTTGGAGGAGCGGTTTTATAAGAATCTAGAATTTGGAACCGGTGGAATGCGTGGTATTATGGGTGTGGGAAACAATCGCATTAATAAATATACGCTTGGAAAAAGTACGCAAGGTCTATCTGATTATATGAAAATAGCCTTTCCAAACCAACCATTGAAAGCAGTAATTGCTTATGATTGCCGTCATAATAGTGATACATTAGCGAAGATAGTAGCGGATGTTTTTTCGGCTAACGGCATTGAAGTATACTTATTTTCGGATATGAGACCTACACCGGAGTTGTCTTTTGCTGTGAAACATTTAGGTTGTCATTGCGGTATTGTACTTACGGCTTCGCACAATCCACCGGAATACAACGGATATAAAGTATACTGGCAGGACGGTGGTCAAATTGTACCACCAGAGGATAAAGGCATTATCGATGTAATTGAGAATTTAAATTACGATCAGATCAAGTTTACGGCTAATAAAAACTTGATCCATTATATCGATTCAGCAATTGATGAAGCTTTTATCAAATCGACTATTGAAAATGCAAGTTTTGGTACTCCGGCTGACGCCAAAAAAGAACTCAATATCGTTTTTACCTCGCTTCATGGCACATCAATTAAACTAGTTCCCGATACTTTAGCTCAGGCTGGATATAGTAAAGTGCAGATTGTGGAAGAGCAAAGAGTGCCAAATGGTGATTTCCCAACAGTGAAGTCTCCGAATCCTGAAGAGCCAGAAGCCTTAACAATGGCACTAGCATTAGCAGATAAAACAAATGCCGATATTGTGGTAGGAACCGATCCTGATTGTGACCGTTTAGGCGTTGCTGTTAGAGATAATAATGGCAAAATGACTTTGTTGAACGGCAATCAAACTATGATTTTAATGACTGCTTTTCTACTGGAACAATGGAAAAAAGCAGGGAAAATCAATGGCAAACAATTTGTGGGTTCGACAATCGTTTCGACACCTATGATGATGGAACTAGCGACAAACTATGATGTAGAATGCAAAGTGGGGTTGACGGGTTTTAAATGGATTGCCAAGATGATCAAAGATTTTCCCGAGCTTGAATTTATAGGTGGTGGTGAGGAAAGTTTTGGATACATGGTTGGTGATGCAGTGCGTGATAAAGATGCTGTCGCGGCTACCTTATTGATTTGCGAATTAGCGGCTCAAGCCAAAGCTAAAGGAAGCTCCGTTTATAAAGAACTACTAAAGCTTTATGTTGATAACGGATTTTACAAAGAGCATTTAGTTTCATTGACCAAAAAAGGAATGGACGGATTGCAAGAAATCAATCAGATGATGATTGACATGAGAAAAAACCCATTGAAAGAAATTAACGGAGAAAGAGTGATTATGGTAGAAGATTACCAATCCGCGATTGCTAAGAATTTGCTAGACGGAAGCGAATCTGAGATGGTTATTCCAAAATCAAACGTGTTGATTTATTACACCGAAGAGGGATCTAAAATTTGCGCCAGACCAAGCGGAACCGAACCAAAGATAAAATTCTATATTAGTGTAAATACAGAATTAAACGCTGTTGAAAATTTTGACGAAGTAGAAGCTGAACTAGACAACAAGATCAAAAACATAATTACTGCAATGCAATTGAACTAATGGATAAAAGTTTATTAAAATTATTACCTTATACAAAACCCTACAAGACTCATATTGTTTGGAATGTAGTTTTTAACATTTTGTACGCCTTATTTAGCACCATTTCTATGCTTACATTACTTCCAGTAATTGAAGTGCTGTTTGGCAAAACAAAAGCCGTGCTGACCAAACCAATTTATACAGGAATAGGTGACATCAAACAATTTGGTACCGATTATATGTATTACCAAATTTCAACTTTAACACATGGCAACAGCATACAAGTTGCTTTGTTGTTTGTAGTTGCCATGGTTATAACGACTTTTTTCTTTAAAAATTTATTCAATTATTTAGCATCACATCACATTATGCACCTTAAGAATGGGGTGTTGAGAGATTTGAGAAAATCAATGTATGATAAAATTATCGAACTGCCAATATCCTATTATTCAGAAAAAAGAAAAGGAGATATTATGGCGCGTATGCTTGGTGATGTCAATGAAGTCCAAAACTCTTTTTTCTCTATTTTAGAACTAGTGGTAAAAGAACCCTTAACTATCCTTTTCGCCTTGGTTACCATGTTTATCATCAGTACAAAACTGACGTTATTTGTTTTAATTTTCATGCCTATCTCAGGCTGGATCATTTCGAAATTAGCTAAAAATCTTAGAGCGCAATCACTCGAGGCACAGAAAGAAAGTGGGTTTCTTATCTCAATTGTAGATGAAACTTTAGGAGGATTAAAAGTAATAAAAAGCTATAACGCAGAAACTAATTTTAAAAGCAGATTTTACGATTCCGTGACGCGATTATTAAACTTAACCAATAGCATTGGTAGTAGAAATAATCTAGCGACACCGTTAAGTGAATTCCTTGGTGTAACTACCATAGCCATTTTACTTTTTTATGGTGGTAGTTTAGTCTTGATTGACGGAACATTAGAAGGGTCCGCATTTATAGTTTACTTAACGTTAGCCTTTAATATTCTAACTCCCGCAAAAGCCATTTCCAAAGCTTCTTACGCTGTAAAAAACGGATTAGCAGCAGCAGAGCGTGTTTTTGATGTATTAGAAGTGGAGAATGAAATTACATCAAAGGAAAATGCCATTCAAAAACATTCATTTGAATCAGATATTACTATTACAAACATCAACTTTAAGTACGAGGATGAAAACGTTTTAAAAGACTTTTCGCTTCAAGTTAAAAAAGGTCAAACAGTAGCGCTAGTGGGACAATCTGGTAGTGGAAAAAGTACCATTGCCAACTTACTAACCCGTTTTTATGATGTAAATGAAGGAACGATTACCATAGATGGAATAAACATTAAAGACCTCCATTTAGAGTCACTTCGGGGATTAATGGGCTTGGTAACACAAGACAGTATCTTGTTTAACGACACCATAAAAGCGAATATTTCATTGGGGAAACCAGATGCAACAGATGAGGAAATTATTGAAGCGCTAACAATTGCAAATGCATTTGAATTTGTAAAAGATTTGCCAAAAGGCATTTATACCAACATTGGCGACAGCGGAAACAAATTATCCGGCGGACAAAAACAGCGTTTATCTATAGCTAGAGCCGTTTTGAAAAATCCACCAATTATGATTCTGGATGAAGCTACCTCAGCATTGGATACCGAAAGTGAAAAATTCGTTCAAGTAGCATTGGAGAACATGATGCAAAATAGAACGTCTATAGTTATTGCTCATAGATTGTCTACCATTCAAAAAGCAGATGTCATTGTGGTAATGCAAAAAGGAAAAATCGTTGAGCAAGGCAATCACGAAGAGCTTATTGCGCTTCAAGGTGTTTACAACAAACTAGTTAGCTTGCAATCGCTTGAGTAGTTAAATTGTACAACTGAGAACTCTATTAAGACAATTCAGTATAAAATTTTTAAAGGTTATGTAAGATAGAGATATATTTACGTAACCTTTATTATTTAATACCAATTATTATGCTTTTCAAAACTATTTTAATCTTTCACATCCTTTCTGGTTTTATCAGTTTACTTGTAGGCACGATTGTTTTAATTCGAAAGAAAGGAGATGTTATTCATAAAAAACTTGGCAAAGTATTTACTTTTGCAATGGTTTCAACTGGATTGTATGCTTTCTACCTTTCCTATACGCATCCTAACTTATTCCTTTTTATAGTAGGCATATTTACAATTTATCTATCTATTTCAGGCTATAGAATGATTCATTTGAAAAAGGCTCATCTAGGTCAAAAACCTCAAACAGGTGATACTTTTTTGACAATTTTAATGCTTATTTCCAGTACTATCTTCTTTTATATTGGATTTAAATACGTATTGTCAAAACAAATTTTTGGGATAATTTACTTTCTTTTTGGAAGTGTTAGCATGCTATTATGTTATGTTGATTACAAAGCTTACTCAGGAAAAGTAACCGATACATTATACGGACTAAAAAATCACATTGGTCGCATGACAGGCGCATACATTTCTGCCTTTACCGCATTTATTGTTGTGAACAATACTTTTTTGCCAAATGTATTAGCGTGGAGTTTACCCGGAATTATTGGCGGTATATTCATTGGCAGAACACTACGAAAATTGAAAACTCAAAAAACAAATCAATAAAAGAAAACACTTTACTGGTACTATTGCTTTTACTTTCATTTTTAAGTAAAACAAAATAATTATAGTCGACAAGAACAACAATGCTGAAAGTTCAGCGATTGCAATAAAAACGAAAGAAGAAATTAAATCTATAAATGGTTTAACCGCAACTGGTTTTTAAAGATAAATGTAGCTTTTTATTGTGGAGAATTGAAAATCTTACAAAAAAACAACTATGAAATAGAAAAACTGGGTCGACAAAAAATCATTATAAAAACAAGTACTTAAATCATAATTCTAAAAATAAATTGGTGAACTTTACATTCCTTATTTACTTGCTGTCTCGACAATTTTATAAAAAATTTAAATGTACATCAATAATCAAATCATCAAACTTCCTACTGATCCAGATACTATAATCTGGAAATACCTTGATTTGTCTAAGTTTTTAGATTTATTGCTGTCGCAAAAACTATTCATGTCACGATCCGATAAATTCGAAGATCAGTATGAAGGTACTTTTAGCGAACCTACTTTTGAGGAGATTAAAAAACTGTCGATTGACAATCCCGACTTTTTAAAATACTATAAAATACATCGGGAGAAAGTAGCCATTAGCAGTTGGCACATCAATGAATACGAATCTTTTGCCATGTGGCAGATCTTTACACAAAATAGCGAAGGCTTGGCAATTCAATCGACAATAGGGCGTTTGCAGGAAGCATTGGCACCAGAAATAAATTTCAATCAATATATCGGAGAAGTAAATTATATCGACTACAAAAAAGAGCACATTCCGTTTGACGATTTATTTTTTCCATTTCTATTTAAACGGAAAAGTTTTCAATATGAAGGTGAGGTACGCATCCTGACTGATATTGGCGATAGCGCAGTAAAAATCAACGAAGGGTTAAAAATCAATGTTGACATTAACGTCCTAATCGAAAAAATATACATTCATCCCAAATCAGAAAACTGGTATAAAAATTTGGTTATTCAGTTAGTAAAACAATTGGGATTTGATTTTACCATTGAAAAATCAGACTTGGAAAGTGATATTTTGATTTAGAATATGGTTTATTAAACTGGCTCGTAACCTATAATTTTCCATTCCTTTTTAGACAAATCAATGTAATAGTAATTGACTACGTCTTTCTTATCAAACTGTCCGTTCTTGTTGGTATCTTCAACCGTTCTATAGTACAAACGATTATTAGATTCAATCAATTTCCAATCGATTAACTCTTGAAAATCAGATGATATTTTGGTGAAATTTTCTCCACTTATCTTACTTAAATACAAAGCTTTAATATCACTAGTATCTAACTTTCCGTCTTTATTAGTATCCATATCCACCATCGTGTACACCATAATTTGATTCGAAGTTTTATCGGCAACCGACTTTAAATAGGTAGCTGTTTGAATCAAAACGGGCTTATCCGTTAGTTTTTTTATAGAATCGGAATTTACTTTTTGAAATTTTAAATTTTGCAAGAAACCCGTAATTTCAAATTCACCATAATTTGATATGGTAAAACTCAAATCATTTACACTAGAAGAACCATATCTGGACTTCACGCCTCGTTCTCGAATACTTAAATCACCAACAGGATGGATTAAATAATCTGTTCCTTCCATTTGAAGTGGTAAATCAGCAATTTGTATTTGAGTAGAATCTGCCTTGAGTAGCCCTCTTGCTTTGCTAGTTCCATCGTAGGTCACTTTAGGTTTTTCAACTTCCTCTTTGCAACTGGCTAAAAGTAAAATTGCAATTCCTAAGATTGTGATATGTAGTTTTTTCATTTTGTTGTACTATTAATATTCAAATGTAATCATTTTTAAAAACGGTAACGGCATTAACCACTTGATTTAACGAATAAAAATTGGGTTAAACTTTACTGATTCTTAACGGTTATAACTTTGCAGTTAGCTTAACATTAAAAACTCTTGTGGTCATATAATTGGGAATTGCATATTGATTTTTAGAATAAACGTCCCGAACCCAAGTATTGGTGATAGCGTTTTGGTTGTCAAAAAGATTGAAAATTTCTAATCCTATTGCCAATTCTTGGAAATCTTTGAACAAACCCGAATCTCTTTTAACAGTAGTATTATCAATAAAAACCTTAGAAAAACCAACGTCAACGCGGCGGTAATCATTCAATCTATTTTGGTACAAATACGGATCAGCATACGATGGCGAACTTCCCGGCAATCCAGTATTGTAAACTAGGTTTAGATACAATTTTATACTGGGAATATTAGGCATATAGTCTTGAAACAACATGGCAAATTTCAATCGTTGATCCGTCGGCCTAGCAATAAATCCTCTCTCCTTGCTATTCTCCTCTGTTTTCAAATAACCAAAACTAATCCAGGATTCAGTTCCAGGTACAAACTCTCCGTTTAGGCGCACATCTAATCCTTGTGCGTAAGCAGTTGCATCATTATTGGCTGCATAGCGTATGCGAACATTATCAATCGTATAGGTATTTACATTGGTTAGCGATTTATAATACAACTCCGTAACTAATTTAAAAGGACGATTCCACATTTTGAAACTGTAGTCATTTCCCAAAACAAAATGTACTGATTGTTGTGCTTTGATATTGGGTTGTACCATTCCAAAAGCATCTCTCAACTCCCTGTAAAATGGCGGCTGATGGTACAAACCACCTGAAATTCTAAAAACCATATCCTTTTCCCAGTCTGGTTTAATAGCAAACTGTACTCTAGGACTGACCGTTATTTGAGATTTTGTAGCTGTAGATGCGCCTATCACTTCCCAATTGTGCGCACGAATTCCTGCATTATACCACACTTGACTCGCACCAATATTCGATTTCAAACTCCATTGCGCATAACCTGAAAATCTATTGATGGAGTTAAAATTTGTCGCACGAATATTTTGATACGGAACCAGTGGTCCAATGTAAGGTCTGTATGGCTGGTCATTTCTTGGCAAATCAATAATTGGTGGATTCAAAGAGAAACCAGCGGAATCAATTACCTCCCACTCTATTATTCTGTCACGTATGGATTCTCGTGTGTATTTCACTCCCCATTCTAGTTGGTTTTCTTTCCAATCATGAAAGCCTTTAATCTCTGTGTTTACAATCAAAGCATCTAAATCATTTCTCGCATGACTCAGTTGTGATCCAATACCTCTGGTGAAAGCTACATCGCCAAAAGTTTCCGATCCAATATTAGAATCAACTTCACCCAAACGGTATTGAGCGAAAATATCAAAATATTCTTGTTCTAAAGTATGAAAAATCGAACCAATAAATTTCAATGTGAAATTATCGGAGGCGTTAAAAGTTGTTTTTAAAGCACCAAAATACGTATCGTACTTATCCTTTTCTTGCCCTTCGTAAAAAACAGTCAATGCCATAGGATTGTCAATGGTTCCAAAGTTAGTCTGTCTGCTTAACGGTTGGTATTGGTATTTATTTTGAGAAATATTACCTAGAAAACTCCATTGCCATTTTGCAGAAGCCTGGTAATTTATATTGCTTTGAATGTCCGCAAAGGAGGGCGTAAAATTAGTTTGTGTTTCTTGACTATTTACCAAAAGGCTGTTGTTGCGGTATCGAACTCCAGTAACTGCAGACCATTTTTTATCTTTAGAAACGACATCAATTGAAAGACTTCCGCCGAGAAAACTGGCTTCTAGGCTTGCGCCAAATTGAACTGGCTTTCTATACGTAATATCCAATACTGATGCTAATTTGTCGCCAAACTTTGATTGAAAACCTCCTGCAGAGAAATCAACATTTTGAACTAAATCGGTGTTGGTAAAACTCAGTCCTTCTTGTTGCCCCGAACGAACTAAAAACGGGCGATACACTTCGATTTCATTAACATAGACCAAATTTTCGTCATAATTTCCACCACGCACGGTATATTGTGTACTCAATTCGTTATTAGAGTTTACGCCCGGTAAGGTTTTTAAAATATTTTCGATTCCGGCGTTAGCTCCAGGTATTTTACGAATCACTTCGGGCTCAATCGTCGTGATCCCTTGCACCAACTTTTTGTTATTTGCGGTAACTATCACTTCACCCATTTGCTCCGCTTGATCACTCATCACGGGATTAAACTCTTTTTGTTCATTAGAATCCAAAGAAAAAATAATTGTTATTTTCTTTAAAGAGATGTGTGTAAAAATGATAGTGATATTTTGATTTGCAGGAACTTTTAAATCGTAAAAACCATTTTTATTAGTTTGGGCACCACTACTCGAATACGAAACATTAACGTTTTCAACCGGACGATTATTCTTGTCTAATACAACACCTTTTATCCGTGCTGTTTGCGCCGTTGTTATTAAAGTAATGAAGAAAAAAAAGACTACTGTTATACGTTGTTTCGGACTCAAAGGGTGTGATTTAATTATTTTTGACTTCTAAAAAAGCGACTTTCAAAGGTAGATGAATTTCCTACGTTATCCACCACGATAACTTTTAAATCATTAGCACCTTCTGCCACAATACCGTCACTAAAATAATGCGTTAGTTTTCTAGTTTTGTTATCATATTCGAATAATATCCACTTTCCGTTTAAATAGCCATTATATGATTTTATTCCAGACAAAGTATCAGCTATGGATAACTGAATTGTTTTTTGATCGCTAATCCATTTACCATCAATGGCGACGACTGTGCTAATGGTTGGGGCAACCGTGTCTGAGACCAAAGCATACTGCCCTAATATTTTAACCTTAGTACTAAAAACACTGTCTTTTCTGTAAGTGGGATTGTAATTTATTTTTTTACCATCAATTCTGCCAATAAACATTTTTTCTCTTTGTGCTTCTGTAGACTTTGAGTCTTCAATAGAAATCGTAAAATTAGTGTGAGCTGGAACCGTATCATCATGTAAAAAAAGAGTGTCGTTTTTTACATTAAAATTAAAATTAAAGTCTTCATAAAAAGTTCCTGCAGGTATAAAAACCGATATATTTGCAAGAGCAAAATTAGTATCCGTTTTGGCCTTTACGAAATATTTAGTTGGGAGTACATCCGTTGCTATTATAGTGGGTAACAAATCATAATGAATGGGAATAGATATTATTTTTTTATTTCCAAAAAAATCTGATACCTCAATGCGATATAGCGATGCGAGGTTAGGAGATACTTGTAATACTCCTTTATTTTCATCAGCTTGGACGATACTCAAATCAAAAGGTGTTTTCATAAACAATTGCTGCACCCTTTGTTGTGTTTTTTTATACCTAGAATAATCAATTAACGCATTGATGTATCGCATATCGTCAAACGAATAGGTTTTAAATTCATAGCCAAAATTTGGTTTCCCATTGTAAAAAGATTGTACTTTAAATACCCCATTATTATTAAAAGAAACATCATCAGTATCATAAGCCGAAATACCAAAGCCAATGGAACCGTTAGCAACTACTTTTTCTGCCAAATAAGTACCATCTTTTTGCAAGGAAACATTTAGCAATAAAGGTCTTTTAGAACGATTTACCGAAGTTTTTGAATCTAAAGGATATACATAAAGACCAGAAATAATTGGTTTTTTAGTATCTTTTACAAATGCATCATATCCAAAAAGCATCGGATTAATTACAAATTCTGTTTTCGTATCCCGAAATTCAAAATGCAAATGTGGCCCTTCTGAAGCTCCAGTATTTCCAGAAAAAGCGATAACTTCTCCTTTTTTAATCTGTAATTCGTCAGGCTTAAAAAACATTTCAATTTCAAAGGACTGCTCTTTATAGTGTGTCTTTTTAATAAATTGTTCGATTACACCGTTGGCAGTTTTCAAATGTCCATAAACCGAAGTGTAACCATTTGGATGATTGATGTAGATTGTTTTCCCGTTGCCAAAAGTGGATATTTTAATTCTGGATACGTAACCATAGGCTACTGCATAAACAGGCAAACCTTCTTTTTGTTGTGTTTTTAAATCAAAACCAGCATGAAAATGATTGGATCTCAACTCTCCAAAATTTCCGGATAACTGCATCGGAATATCCAAAGGTGACCTAAAGTAATCTTTTGGATAATCCACTTGTGCAAAAAGTGACATACCTAAAAATAAAAAAAATAAGGGAAATTTCATCATTTACATTTTTGCTAAGATAAAAAAAGTATTCAAAAGAGCGTTAAAAAAAATAGATTGTAACCCTTTGTAAAACGGCTACTTAATTAATTTAATGCAAAAAAAATAATAAAATATTGCAGAATTAAAAAGGAATACTAACTTTGTATGATTATGTAATGAATAGGATATATAATGAGTGCAATTGCAGAATTTATTGATACTCTTGAAGATAAGATTGAAAAACTTTTTACGAAAATGAGGAGTTTAGAGAGAAGTAATCAAGATTTAAAAAACGAATTAATAAAAACAGCATCCATAATACAAAATCAATCATTAGAGATTGAAGCGTTGAAAACGCAATATGAAACGCTCAAAGTTGCCAACACATTACTAGGCAGTGACGATAATAAAAGAGATACGAAGCTTAAAATAAATTCATTAATTCGCGAAATTGACTACTGTATAGCTCAGCTATCAGATTAACATAAGATATGGACGAAAAGCTTAAAATTAAAATATCAATTGCAGACAGAGTGTATCCACTTACAGTAGATTTCTCTCAGGAAGAAGGCCTTAGAAGCGCTTCTAAAAAAATTGATAAGATGATCAAGCAATTTGAAGAAAATTATGCCGTTCGCGACAAGCAAGATGTACTAGCAATGTGTGCTTTGCAATTTGCCTCACAAACAGAACAAAAACAAATTGATAATACAATTGACGGAGAAGAAACCATCGAAAGAATTAAAAAAATCAATTTAATTTTAGACCAATATCTCGACAAATAAACGTTCTTTACAAAAACTAAGATACTGCCTACATTAGTTCATATTTGGTAAACTCAACACTAACAATTTAGAATGAGCAAATCATCGTTACTATAGCAAGCCAATTCAGTTTGGAAGCTTGAACAACGAGTTAGCTCAAAACTTGTCTTTTCGAGTTTATTCAATCCCTCTAATGTAGGCTTTTTTATATATAAATTTTAACAAACATGGACAACATAGTAACGATCATTATTTCAGGAATTATAGGTATTACAGGAGGTTTTATTATTGCAAAACTGATAGAAAAAAGTAATATTTCAAACTTAATTAAAAACGCAAAAAAAGAAGCAGCATCCATACTGAAAGATGCAAATCTTGAAGCTGAAAATATAAAGAAGGATAAAATTCTTCAAGCAAAAGAAAAATTTATTGAATTAAAATCAGAACACGAACAAGTTATTTTATCCCGTGATAAAAAAGTTGCTGAAATAGAAAAAAGAGTTCGCGATAAAGAATCTCAAATTTCTAATGAATTATCGAAAGCTAAGAAAGTAAATGATGATTTTGAATCTAAAACTGTAGAATACACCACCAAAATTGAAAATCTAGACAAAAAACAAACTGAAGTTGACAAATTGCATAAAAGTCAATTGCAACAATTAGAAGTCATATCTGGTTTATCAGCTGAAGAAGCGAAAGATCAATTGGTGGAAGGATTGAAAGCAGAAGCCAAAAGTAAAGCAATGTCTCATATTCAAGATACTATTGAAGAGGCTAAATTAACGGCCCAACAAGAAGCTAAAAAAATTATTATCAATACGATTCAAAGAGTAGGTACAGAAGAAGCAGTAGAAAACTGCGTATCCGTATTCAACATTGAATCGGATGATGTAAAAGGAAGAATCATTGGCCGTGAAGGTAGAAATATCCGCGCACTGGAAGCTGCTACTGGAGTTGAAATCATTGTAGATGACACACCAGAAGCAATTATTCTTTCTTGTTTTGATCCTGTACGTAGAGAGATTGCACGTCTAGCGTTACATAAATTGGTGACTGACGGTAGAATTCACCCAGCTCGTATTGAGGAGGTAGTTGCTAAAACTGCAAAGCAAATTGACGATGAAATTATAGAAGTTGGTAAACGTACCGTTATCGATTTAGGAATTCACGGATTACATCCTGAATTGATTAAAGTAGTAGGACGAATGAAATACCGTTCTTCTTACGGACAGAATTTATTACAACACTCCCGTGAAGTTTCGAAACTATGTGGAATCATGGCAGCTGAACTTGGCTTGAACGTAAAACTGGCTAAAAGAGCTGGTTTGTTACACGATATTGGTAAAGTTCCAGATGCCGAAAGTGATTTACCACACGCTTTATTAGGAATGCAATGGGCAGAGAAATATGGTGAAAAAGAAGAGGTTTGTAATGCCATTGGAGCACACCACGATGAGATAGAAATGAAATCATTATTATCGCCAATTATACAAGTTTGTGATGCTATATCAGGAGCAAGACCAGGAGCAAGAAGACAAGTATTGGATTCTTACATTCAACGTTTAAAAGATCTTGAAGAAGTAGCTTACGGATTTAGTGGTGTGAAAAATGCTTACGCGATTCAAGCGGGTAGAGAACTTCGTGTCATTGTAGAAAGTGAAAAAGTTTCGGATGAAAATGCTGCCAGCTTATCATTTGATATCTCACAAAAAATCCAAACAGAAATGACCTATCCAGGACAAGTTAAAGTAACTGTAATTCGTGAAACAAGAGCGGTGAATATTGCTAAATAAACAGCTTTTTAAAATAAACAGAAAAGATGTATTGATGTAAAAATCAATACATCTTTTTTCATGAAATTAATTTATTTAATTCTATAATGACTTTTTTCTGGGGTGATAAGCATGTAAAACCTCTGTTAGAAACTTACGATCCAGATGAAGGTATATTTCGGTTGTAGTGATAGATTCATGACCCAACATTAATTGTATTGCACGCAAATCGGCTCCATTTTCTAAAAGATGGGTTGCAAAAGAATGCCGTAATGTATGTGGACTTATGGTTTTGTGCAAATTGATTTTGACCGCTAAATCTTTGATAATAGTAAAAATCATAGCGCGCGTTAGTTGCTTTCCCCTTCTGTTTAAAAAGAGCGTATCTTCATACCCTTTTTGAATGGTAACATGTACCCGAATAGTATCTCTGTAGGTTTGGATATAATTTTGAGTCACCTCACTTATTGGAACAAAACGTTGTTTGTTCCCCTTCCCTGTTACTTTTATAAATCCTTCTTCAAAGAATAAATCTGAAATTTTTAAAGCCACTAGTTCAGAAACTCGCAATCCGCAACCATAAAGAGTTTCAAGCATGGCACGATTGCGCTCCCCTTCATTTGTACACAAATCAATGGCGTCAACAAGTGCATCAATTTCGATAACCGATAAAGTATCTGGAAGTTTACGCCCTGTTTTAGGAGTTTCAATTAATTCTAAAGGATTGTCTTTTCGATAATCTTCAAAAATCAAATAGCTAAAAAAACTTTTGAGTCCTGAAATAATTCTAGCTTGAGATCGGGCATTGACCTCTTTTGCTACACTATAAATGAATTGCTGCAAAGTTTCTTCTCCAATTTTTAAAGGCGAAATAATAATTTCATTTTCATTTAAAAAAAGAAGCAAACGTTCCACATCAAAAGTATAATTTTCAATAGTATTTTTTGACAAACCCCGTTCAATTCTCAAATAGGATTGATAATTTTTTATGCAGGAAATCCAGTTCATAGGTACAAAGTAAAGCATTTTAAAGCATAAAAAAACCACGCCATAGACGTGGTTTATAAAATAATAGAAATGAGATTACTTACCCCATTTTCCTCCACCAACAAAAAATCCTAGGTGAATTCCTAAATAAGAATTGGAAATAGTCCCTTTGTTGTTTCCGCTAGCATCTTGCAAAGTAGATTTTGGCACTAGGTTGTACTCTAATCCCATTCTGAATTTACCCCATTCAAATCCGCCTCGTACTAATCCACCCATTTTGCCACTTGCATCTAAAGCAACATCACCATTTGGTGTATTGCTATTCACCTCAACATTTGCAATTGAATAATATCCAGCACCACCGCCGATGTAAGGAACAAAAGTTTTTCCAGCTTTGTTAAAATAGTAATCATAAGTCCCTACGTAAGAACCATTAGCCGAAATTTTAGCACTCTGAGTGTCCCCTTGTCCTTGAATATCACGCACCATAGCAGCAGCACCAAAACGCAAACCCACATTCATATTGTCTTTAATGTTGTACTTAGGTTCAATAGAGAATAAAATTCCTCCACCTCCATTAGAAGGTACGGTATATCCTAAATCTAACCCAACTCTAAATCCACCCTCTTTTTGAGAATAGCCATTAGCAAAAGCAAATACAGCAACAGCTGTCAAAATAATTTTTTTCATTTTGTTTGTTTGTTTGTTTGTTTGTTTGTTTGATAATATGAGCGTAAAAATAAATAAATACAAAGTAATATACTTCTTACCTGATATAAGTTATTAACATATTTAGATTCCAGAGTAAATAAAAAAAACCTCCCGATTTGGGAGGTTTAAATAAAACATCTAAAATATTAGAATTTGTAAAGAACACCAATATTGATTGAATCCAAATTCGCACCTAAACCAAAAGAATTAGTTTTTTCTGCTCCGTTTCCTCCATTATCATTTGAAACATAACCTAATCCAGCCCAAGTAGCCTCAATTGCAAAGTTATTAGATACGAAGTAACTTAAACCTAAACCAAGGTTAGCACCAATCTCATTTTCCTTGTCATCAGAGATTTTGTTATCAACTGTACTATAATCAACACCTAAGTAGCAAGAAAGATATAGTGTCGCAAGTATTAAAAAGAGTTTTTGCCACAGATTGGAAGGATTACAAAGATTTTTAAAATTAAACAATGAATTAATCGGCGCTAATCTGTGAAATCTGTGGCAAAGAAATTTAGTTCTTTATTAAAATACGACATTACATTTTAGCCATTACTTAATTCAGTAAATAAAGAGAAATCAGAGGATGGAGTGAAATAATACCTACCAAAAGCACCAACAGTTAATCTTGATTCATCTAGAATATCTATTAACGCATTTTCTGCTTTAATAGAAGAATATCCTAGTTTTCCACCAATTACAATGTTGTCAGTTACAAAGAAACCAACTTTTGGCTCAATTACAAATCCTGACAATTTATCATCACCAGTTTTATTTGAATTAATTCCAATAGATCCAGAAATAAAAATATCTCCATTAGCAAATCTTTTCCCACCTGTAGACTCCTGCGCATTAGCAAATCCAAAAGCAAATACAGCCGCAACTGATAAAATAATTTTTTTCATGTTTGTTTGTTTGTTTGTTTGTTTGTTTGTTTGTTTGTTTGTTTTAATGGCGCAAATGTAAATTAAATCATACCTAAAAATAAAATTTTGTATAAAAAAAAATAAATTAAATCTCACAGCGTTTAAATATTTATAGATCAAAAAATCATAAATAACTATATTTCAGAATATTAAAAAAAGTCTTCTAACTGAATTTAGTGAGATAAATAAAGTTTCGAAATAAATTATTTTGAAATATTATTCTTATAAAATATTCTACAATAGTTAAATAGTTAAATAATAAAGTCTTTCAATGCACTACTAAGTATCTTACCTATTAGGAATTTAAATGAGTATTTTCAACCTGTTTTAAGCTTTATTTGGTAAAACCTTAAAAACAATTAAAAATAAAAACATACTTTTTATGTAGAAATTTATACCAAAGTGATACGACCACCAACAACTCTTAAAACGAAATAGTACTTGAAATTATAATAAAAAAGTAACTGTTTGATAATTAGCATTTAAATGTTTAAATTCGGATACATTTTAAAAAATAATAGTAAAAAACAAAAATTTCTATCATATCAGGAACACATTGGACTGATTTTTGCAAATAACGTTTTTAATGAGGATTAGACAATATTATTTAAAAATAATAGTTTTGAAATAGTCCTAAATTTAATAAATAATAATAAAAAAAATTATGAAAAAAATCATTCTAGTCGCAGTAGTGCTACTTGCAGCATCGATAGATATGCAAGCACAATTAGTAAAATTTGGAATAAAAGGTGGTTTAAACTATGCTAACCAAAATGGCAGCAATATAACCGTAAACAGTACTAATTATGACAGTGAAGCTATTACCAGCTATCACGTAGGTTTACTTGCCGAGGTAAAATTGACTGACGGTTTTGCCATTCAACCCGAATTGCTTTATTCTACTCAAGGCGCAACCTATAAAAATGCAATTGATGAATTTAGAAATGAATTGGGTTATTTATCCATCCCTGTTTTAGCAAAAGTTAGCTTAAACAAATTTTTAAGTTTAGATTTTGGTCCTCAAGCATCTTTCCTATTAAGCGAAAGAAAAAATGTAAATTTTAGAGAGTCTGAGACATTTGAATTTGGCGTAGCTGGTGGATTAAGTTTCAATATTACTAAAAATTTCTTTTTACAAGGTCGTTATGTAGCTGGTTTAACCGAGGCAACTCGAGATGCAACAGTTAAAAATTCAGTAGTTCAAGTTTCAGCTGGATTTAGATTTTAAATAAAACCTATATTTTTTAATCAACCGTTTCATAATTTGGAACGGTTTTTTTATTTTTACAAAAATAAAAACTATGAAAATTATTATTATTAATGGTCCAAACCTCAATTTATTAGGAAAACGCGAACCAGAAATATACGGCAGTCAAACTTTTGAAACGTATTTTACCTCATTACAAATAAAATATATGGACTTAGAATTAATCTATTTCCAAAGCAATATCGAAGGAGAACTTATTGATAAAATACAGGAATTTGGTTTTAGGTATGATGGCATTATACTCAATGCCGGTGCGTATACACACACCTCCATCGGGATAGGCGATGCTGTTAAAGCCATTACAACTCCTGTTGTTGAAGTGCACATTTCGAACACCTACGCACGCGAAAGTTTCAGACACCAATCCTATATCTCTGGCCATGCAAAAGGAGTTATTCTAGGCTTTGGTTTAAAAAGTTATGAATTAGCCCTTCAATCTTTCCTTTGATTGAAATAAAAACACCTTGGCTTAATGTTTAACAAATAATTAATACCCTATTTTTAAACTTCGTCTATTTTTGTGAGAGAAAAAACTTTCATGAAAAAATACTACTTACTTTTAATTTTTTTGGTTTCTATAACCAACTATGCTCAAATAAAAGGAACCGTTACTGACGACAAGGGGAATCCATTGCCTTTTGTTACTGTTTTCCAAGAAGATACGTATAATGGAACGACCTCCAATGAGATGGGGAAATACGAATTAAACCTGAAAAAAACGGAGAAACAAACAGTTGTCTTTCAGTTTTTAGGTTTCAAAACACAAAAAATAACGATTCAAATTGATAAATTACCTTATACTTTTGATGTTAAAATGATCGAAGAAAGCTTTTCTTTGAACGAAGTTGTGATTAATCCTAAAATTAATCCTGCAATAGCTATCATAAAAAATGCAATTGCAAGCCGAAAAGAAAATACTAAAAAAACAGCTCGCTTCCATGCCGACTTTTATTCTCGAGGTATTTTTAAACTAAAAAATGCACCTAAAAAAATATTAGGTCAAAAAATTGGAGATTTAAACGGCTCATTAGATTCTACTGGAACAGGTATTATTTCATTATCTGAAACATTTTCTAAAATTACTTTTGAAAAACCCAATAATTTAAAAGAAGTGGTCACCGCCTCTAAAGTTAGCGGACGTGACAATGGCTACAGTTACAATACAGCTCGATCTTCCTTTTATGATTTGTATGACAATACCGTCAATTTTGGCGTGCAAATGATTTCTCCTATCGCTTCTAATGCTTTCAATTATTATAAATACAAACTCGAAAATACTTTTTACGATGCTAACAATCAAATGATAAACAAAATAAAAGTGACTGCCACTAGAGATAGCGAACCCGTTTTTGAAGGGTACATTTATATAGTAGAGGATTCCTGGGCCATATATGCTATTGATTTAGATATTAAAGGCTACCGAATGAAAGAAGAATTTGTAGATGTAATGACCTTAAAACAAAACTTCGGCTACAACAAGAACAATAAAATCTGGGCTAAAAACACGCAAAGTCTTGATATTACCGCTGGCGCTTTTGGCATAAAATTCGCAGGAAAATATACTTATGTGTACAGCAACTACGAATTTGTAGATGCTTTTGCAAAAAAAACCTTTTCTAATGAAATCACAAGCGTTGAAATCAATTCAAATAAAAAGGACAGTACTTTCTGGAATAGCAACAGACCCATTCCCTTAACTATCGAAGAAAGCACAGACTATAATAGGAAAGACAGCATTTATAAAGTTAGAAACTCAAAAACATATTTGGATTCAATTGATGCAAAAGAGAACAAATTCAAACTAATAAAGTTATTAACGGGCTATACCTACAAAAACAGTTCATCGAAAAACACTTTTAGTTACGACGGATTATTCAATATAGGTTCTTTGAGTTTTAATACCGTACAAGGGTATAATTTTGACACTGGGTTTCGATACACCAATAGAAAAAACCAAGAAACAAAAGGCATTTATACTTCAATCAGTACCAAACTAAATTATGGTTTTGCTGAAGATCGTTTGCGTGTAATGGGAACAATTATACATCGATTCAACAACCAGAATTACGCCACTATTTATGCAACAGGAGGTAGTTCCGTACAACAGTTTAACCCGAGTGAACCCATCAGTAAAATCATTAACTCGATTAGTTCGCTATCGTTCAAGAACAATTTTATGAAATTGTATAATTTAGAATCGGCAGCCATGGGGTACAACCAAAATATAGCAAATGGGGTAAATCTTGGAGGAAAAATATCATATCAACAACGCAAAACATTATTTAACACCACTAATTTCTCCTATTTCAATAAGGAAGATTTGTATACTTCAAACAATCCACTGGCACCAGATGACTTTACTACTTCTGCTTTTGAAAAGCATCATTTGGTAAAAATGACTCTGAATGCAATAATTAATTTTGGAAATAAATACGCTTCGCGTCCTGATGGTAAATTCAACTTTCGAAATGAAAAGTATCCTACTCTATTTTTAAATTATGAAAAAGCAGTAGCAGCAAGTGAGAAAAAATATGAATTTGACCATGTAAATGCGCAATTATCGTACGATTTAAAATTAGAAAATAAGGGAACACTTGGCATGAACTTAAAAGCTGGAAAATTTTTGAATGCTGAAAATATCGCTTTTATGGATTATAAACATTTTAACGGCAACCAAACGCACATAGGACAAAGTGCACGTTATCTTAATGTCTTTAATTTATTGCCTTATTATTCCAACAGCACAAACAACCGTTATTTTGAAGCGCATTCAGAATACAATGACGAGGGCTATGTTATGAATAAAATTCCGCTTTTGAACAAATTAAAATCAACTTTAATTCTTGGCGCGCATGCACTTTCTACCACAGGCAATAAACCCTATACAGAATTATCTGTTGGTTTGGATAATTTAGGTTTTGGTAAATTCAAGTTGTTGCGTATTGATTATGTGCGTTCCTACCAGAATGGGTTTCAAGGAGACGGTGTGGTTTTTGGACTTAAATTTCTGAATATTTTAGAGTAAATCAATAGCCAAAAATAGTTTAACAACAAAAAAAGGCACGAGAAATAATCTTCTTGTGCCTTTTTTAATTTTATAAATAATTTTAATTACGATATTAATTTGGTTCTACATGAATCAATACATGTCCCAATTCTGGAATTTGTTCTCGTAATGTGTCTTTTAGTTTGTGAGCTAAATCATGCCCCTCTTTTACGGTACTATTCGAATCTACAATTGCGTGTAAATCTACATGGTATTGCATTCCTGCTTTTCGAATAAAACACTTTTCAGTATCAATAATCCCTTCAACTTGAAGTGAAACAAGTCGGATTTGTGCTATCAGATCATCGTATAAATGCTCGTCCATTATTTCGCCCAATGCAGGTCTAAAAATAAGATAACTGTTGTAGAATATAAATCCAGATGCAAAAAGTGCTGCCCAATCATCTGCTGATTCATAACCATTGCCAAGGATCAAGGCAATTGAAATTCCCAAAAACGCTGCGACTGACGTAATTGCATCGCTGCGATGGTGCCAAGCATCGGCTCTAAGTGAGGAACTATTGGTTTGAATACTTCTTTTAAGTACTACTCGAAAAGAATACTCTTTCCATATAATAATAGCGCCTAAAACAAGTAATGTCCAAGGTTTAGGCAGTTGATGTGGCGTTCTAATATTGATGACACTTTCATAAGCGATAATAGTAGCAGAAGTGATTAAAAAACCCACAACCAAAAAGGTAATTAGAGGTTCTGCCCTACCGTGACCGTACGGATGATTTTCATCTGCGGGTTTATTCGAATATTTGATACCAAACAACACTAAAAATGAAGCGAAAATATCAGCAGTCGACTCGATTGCATCCGCTATTAAAGCATAGGAGTTTCCGAAGAAGCCAGCAAAACCTTTAATAATAGCCAAAGACGTATTGCCTATTATACTAAAATAAGTGGCTTTAATTGCTGTTTGTTCGCTTGACATTTTTTCTCTTTGTTAGATGAACTAAAACAAAAATCGTTTCAGTAAACCGTTTTGAATGGTTGCATTCAAATTCTACTTGTTTAATAAAACGATTTTATGAAATTCTTAATTTTTTTATGCTCTCACAATGCTAGCTCCTATGGCTCTCAATCGTTCGTCAATACGCTCATATCCTCTATCAATTTGTTCAATGTTTTGAATTGTGCTTGTTCCTTTTGCTGAAAGTGCAGCTATTAATAAAGAGATTCCCGCACGAATATCTGGTGAAGACATTGTTGTTGCTTTCAATTGTGATTTGAAATCATGTCCCATCACAACGGCACGATGTGGATCACACAACATAATTTTGGCACCCATATCAATTAATTTATCAACAAAAAACAATCTGCTTTCAAACATTTTTTGGTGAATTAGCACGTCTCCTTTTGCTTGCGTAGCTACTACGAGAACAATACTCAATAAATCTGGTGTAAATCCAGGCCAAGGAGCATCTGCAATGGTTAGAATAGAACCGTCAATATCTGTTTTTACTTCATACCCATCTACGTGAGCAGGAATATATATATCATCACCACGACGTTCTAATGTGATTCCCAGTTTTCTAAAAGTGCTTGGTATAACACCAAGATTATCCCAACTCACATCTTTTATTGTAATTTCTGATTTTGTCATTGCAGCAAGACCTATCCAACTTCCAATTTCGATCATATCCGGAAGAATTCTATGCTCACAACCGCCTAAACTTTCAACTCCTTCAATAGTTAACAGATTAGATCCTATGCCTGTGATGTTTGCTCCCATGAAGTTAAGCATTTTACACAGTTGTTGCAAATAAGGTTCGCAAGCTGCATTATAAATTGTTGTTCTTCCTTTGGCTAAAACTGCGGCCATAACAATATTAGCAGTTCCTGTTACTGATGCTTCATCGAGTAACATATCGGTACCTTTCAAACCTTTAGGCGCTTCTACGCCGTAAAAATGATCTTCCCTGTTGTAACGGAATTTCGCACCTAGATTTATAAATCCTTCAAAGTGGGTATCTAATCTTCGGCGTCCTATTTTATCGCCACCTGGTTTTGGAATGTAACCTTTACCAAATCGTGCCAAAAGTGGTCCAACAATCATTATGGATCCTCGAAGAGAACCGCCTTCTTTCTTGAATGCTTCGGTTTCTAAATACTGTATGTTGACTTCATCAGCCTGGAAAGTATAGGAGCCAAGTCCTGTTTTTTGGATTTTAACGCCTAAATTTCCTAGCAGTGTAATTAGTTTATTGATATCAATAATATCAGGAATGTTATTGATAATCACTTTTTCTGGAGTTAAAAGAACAGCACATAAAATTTGTAATGCTTCATTTTTGGCTCCTTGTGGCGTGATTTCTCCCTTAAGACTAATGCCGCCTTCTATTTTAAAAATTCCCATCTTTTTACAGTTATGAGTTATAAATTATTGATTGTGCGTTAAAAGATACGAGTTAAAGGTTAGGTCGAAAATTCAAAACTTAAAACTCCTAATTCATAACTAACCTAAAGCGGTTTTCTATTTTGGTTTTTGTGAATCGGATTTGGTTTACCCATTTTTGTATTCTTATTACTTTGAATTTTTGGGGGACCTGCAGGTGCTATTTTATTCGAAACTCGTTTGTTTGTTCGTAATAAGTCTGTGGTATTTAAAAGCTCCTCGGTACTTTGAATTAAATTCAACTTTCCGCCTGACAATTCATATAAATGTTCGAAAATAACATCATCTTTCACGGTATCTTTGTTCCAGCTTAAATAGGATTTCTTCATGTGATTGGCAATCACTTTTACCAATGCGCTTTTCATTTCACCCTCCTCCCACTTATTGGCAACATCTATCATGTATTTGATATTGTTCCCATAATACCTGTATTTTGGAAAATTTTGAGGATAACTTAATACATCCGGCTTTAATTGCAACACTTCACGAGAGGGAATTGGATAAGGTGAATCAGCCACTAATTTAAAATCAGACATTATAAAAATCTGATCCCATAATTTGTGTTGAAAATCTGGAACATCACGCAAATGTGGGTTCAAGCTACCCATCACTTGAATAATGTATTTTGCCGCTTTGTTGCGTTCTACACCATCTTCAATTTTGCTTGCCTGATCAATTAGTTTTTGCAAATGGCGTCCATATTCTGGAATAATTAAATGAGAACGTTCAGCATTATACTCCAAATGATGCACTACATCGTTCGAGTTTTCTTTGATATATTTTGAATTCATATTCGAATGTATATTTTTGATTTTAATGAGCACCATTTCGAAGATATAAAATCATTCGTTTGTACAAACATCAAAATGTAGTTTAGTAACTAAAGAGATATAATTCCCTTAATGGTAGATACTTCTTGGTATTTATCTACTATTTCTTGTGCACTTTTCATAGTGACATCAATAGAAATACTGGTAAACTTACCCGTTTTGGATTTTGTTGTTTTGATTACCGCTCCCATAGAGTCAAAAGCCAATTGAATACGATCAATATTATCATTTTCGCTAGGCACAATAAATTTGAACAAGTACGTCGCAGGCCATGTATTGCTCAAATCCAACTCTACTTTTAACCTATCATAAAATTCTTGAGTATTCTTGTCCATTTTCTGTTTAAAAATAAAGGCAAATATACTGTTTCATACGTGAATTATGAATTTTGAATTATGATTTTTTATCTAATATTATTTTAACCGTAATCATTTTTTCAAATCCCAATAAGTTTAAGTAATTTTGCCGCTTATTTTTTTAAAAGTGCAGAAAGAAATCATAGTTATCATTGGCGGTCCAGGAACAGGTAAAACAACTATCATTGATGGATTGCTAGCCAAAGGACATTGTTGTTATCCTGAAATTTCACGGGAAGTAACTCTAGAAGCAAAAAAACAAGGAATTGAGCAATTATTCCTTGAAAAACCACTGCTTTTTAGTGAATTACTCCTTGAAGGTAGAAAAAAACAGTTTCAAAACGCACATAAAGAGTCCCATAAAGTTGTATTTATTGACCGTGGAATTCCAGATGTTTTGGCTTACATGCACTACATTGGCGATAGCTATCCCACTTCTTTTGATCGTGCTTGTCGGGAATACACGTACTCAAAAATCTTCATTTTGCCACCTTGGGAAGAAATTTACATCAGTGATGACGAACGTTATGAGAACTTTGAACAAGCGAAACTTATCTACAATCATCTTATAGAAACCTATCAAAGCTACGGTTACGAACTTAAAGAAGTTCCTAAAGACACCCTCGATAACAGAATTCTTTTTATCTTAGATGAAATATCTAAATAATTTTCGAGTTTCGAATTTACAATTTGGGATGTTTTCTACGAATTGAAATCTGTAATTTATGCAAGAAGCGTTAGCTATTCTTCAAAAATATTGGAAACACGACAAATTCAGGTCGTTGCAAAAGGAAATTATTGATTCCGTTTTAAGTGGTCAAGATACATTAGCCTTGATGCCAACCGGAGGTGGGAAATCTATATGTTTTCAGATTCCTGCCATCATGAACGATGGTATTTGTCTGGTAATTTCACCCTTGGTTGCATTAATGAAAGACCAAGTGGCTAATTTGCAAAAGCGAAACATTAAAGCCATTGCCTTAACTGGTGGTATCCGATCTGAGGAAATGATTGATTTATTGGACAATTGCCAATTCGGAAATTATAAATTCCTTTATTTATCTCCAGAACGCTTACAATCAGATTGGATTTTAGACCGTATCAAAAATCTACCAATCAACTTAATCACTATTGACGAAGCGCATTGTGTATCGCAATGGGGACATGATTTTCGTCCAGCTTACTTGAAGATTTCAATACTAAAAAAACATTTCCCAAAAATACCTTTTTTAGCATTAACCGCAACTGCGACTCAAAAAGTAAAAGAAGATATTAGTACAGAATTGGGATTGCATGATGTGCAGGTTTTTGAGAAATCATTTGCAAGAGAAAATATTGCATACATGGTTTTTGAAGTAGAAGATAAACTTTTTAGAATCAAACAAATTTTAAAGAAAAACCCCGAATCTTCTATCATTTATGTTCGCAACAGAAAATCCTGTCTGGATATTTCGGCGCAATTAAATTCGTTTGGATTTAAAGCTACCTATTATCATGGTGGACTTTCATCTAAAGAAAAAGATAAAAATATGCAATCGTGGATGAATGAAGTCGCCACCGTTATTGTGGCAACCAATGCTTTCGGAATGGGAATTGACAAAGCCAATGTAAAGACTGTAATTCACATTCAACTACCCGAAAATTTAGAAAATTACTATCAAGAAGCCGGTCGAGCTGGACGAAATGGTGAAAAAGCATTTGCTATTTTATTAACAAGTCCTTCAGATAATATTCAGGCTGAAAACCAATTTATAAATATTCTTCCTGACAAAAAGTTTTTGAACCTCATGTATGTCAAGCTTTGCAACTACTTTCAAATTGCATACGGAGAAGGCATCAACGAGCAGTTTACCTTCAATTTGCATCATTTTTGTTTGAAGTATGGGTTTCCAACTTTAAAAACCTACAATGCCATGCAATTTCTGGACAGACAAGGAATTATTAATTTGTCTCAAGAGTTTTCTGAAAAAATCTCCATGCAATTTCTTATTCCTTCCAAAGAAGTTATTCGGTACATGAGTTTAAATCCGCATGATGAGGAAATTATTTTGGCAATATTACGCACGTATCCTGGAATTTATGAAATGAAAATCGCATTCAACTTGCCATTAATTGCCAAAAAATCAAATCATAATGAAACAGAAGTACAAGCAGTCTTGCAGAAATTAAAAACAAAAGAGATTATCGATTACCAATCAAAAAATAATGATTCTACATTAATTTTTAATGAAGTTCGAGAAGACGAAAGAACAATTAGTCGGGTTTCAAAATATTTAGAGAATCAAAATCGATTAAAAAAGGAACAACTTCAATCTGTTTTAAATTATATTTCCAATAAAAAGGTTTGCAAAAACAAGTTAATCTTGGATTATTTTGGAGAAAAAGCAGCTTTTGATTGTGGTATTTGTTCTTTTTGCATCACCAAGAAAAATAAGCAAAAAGACAATACATTACTAGCTACTGCAATCGTCGCTTTGTTGCAATCTGAAAATTTAAATTCGAGAGACATTCAGGCCCGGACTAAAAATAATCCTGAAGAAGTTATCGCCGTCCTTCAATATTTATTAGAAAACAACACGATTTTGGTTAAACCAAATAACAAATATACTTTAAAATCATAATGGAAAAATTACGAATTGTTTTTATGGGAACACCCGAGTTTGCTGTGGGGATATTAGATACGATACTAAAAAATAACTACGAAGTTGTGGGCGTTATTACCGCTGCAGACAAACCTGCCGGTCGTGGACAAAAATTAAAATATTCAGCAGTAAAAGAGTATGCGCTGTTAAATAACCTACCATTATTTCAGCCTACAAATTTAAAAGATGAAGATTTTTTATTGGAATTAAAATCGTTGAACGCTACTTTACAAATCGTAGTTGCATTTAGAATGTTACCAAGAGTAGTTTGGGAAATGCCATCTTTAGGAACTTTTAACCTTCACGCTTCACTTCTGCCTAATTATCGTGGAGCTGCACCTATCAATTGGGCAATCATAAATGGTGAAACTAAAACGGGTGTAACTACTTTTTTTATTGATGATAAAATCGATACTGGTGCTATAATTTTAAGTTCCGAAACTCTTATTGAAGAAACCGAAAATGCCGGACAACTACATGACCGACTGATGGATCTGGGTAGCAAAACTGTTATTGCTACTTTGGAAATGATTGAAAAAGGTACAGTTTCTACAAGTATTCAAACAGATACTGCCCATATCAAAACGGCATACAAGCTAAACAAAGAGAATTGCAAAATAGACTGGACTAAATCGGCTTTAGAAATCAATAACTTGATTCGAGGTTTGAGTCCGTATCCTGCTGCTTGGTGTTTCATTCATGATAAAAACGAAGAATGGAATGTTAAGATATATGATGCTTCTATTGTTTTAGAAGATCATGATTTCAACATAGGAAGTGTAATTTGTACCAAAAAGGAGATGAAGATTGCGGTAGAAAATGGATTTGTTCAAATTTTAAGCTTGCAATTTCCTGGCAAAAAAAAGATGAGTACTTCAGAACTGCTTAATGGAATTGCATTTTCAGAGGAAGCTAAAGCTTATTAACATCAACAAAACGGGTACTTCGTCGATTTTAACAAAAAATACAGACTAGCTTGTTAACAAAAAAAATAAGTTATTAACAAAACATGCTAAAAACGGGCAAAAGTCTTGCAAGGAACGTAATTCCCATTAAATTTGTGTATCAACAATATTTTTAACCAACAATTAATAACTAATTATTATGAACAAATCAGAATTAATCGATGCTATCGCTGCTGATGCAGGAATAACAAAAGCTGCTGCAAAATTAGCTTTAGAGTCGTTTTTAGGTAATGTAGGCGAAACTTTGAAAAAAGGTGGAAGAGTATCTTTAGTAGGTTTCGGATCATGGTCAGTTTCAGCGAGAGCTGCAAGAGACGGTAGAAATCCTCAAACAGGAAAAACTATACAAATTGCTGCAAAAAATGTAGTAAAATTTAAAGCAGGAGCAGAATTAGAAGGTGCGGTAAACTAATTTTAGTGACACCAATATAATCAAAACCTTCCATATGGAAGGTTTTTTTATGCTTTTAAACGATTTTATTTTGCTATATTATAATAAAAAACTTAAATTTAATAAAAAATACATTCCGATGATTACAGATAAACTAAAGAAAGGAAATTTGCTTATTGCAGAGCCTACCATAATTGGGGATCTATCATTCAACAGATCGGTAATTTTATTAGCGGATTACAATACTGAAGGTTCCGTTGGTTTTATAATTAACAAACCCTTAAAGTATACCATTCACGACTTAATTCCTGATATAGCGGCGCGATTCAAAATATATAATGGTGGCCCAGTAGAGCAGGACAATCTTTATTTTATTCATAACATTCCCGAATTGATCCCCAACAGTATTGAAATCTCAAACGGAATCTACTGGGGCGGTGATTTTGAATCTACCAAGGAATTAATTAACAAGGGTGCTATTAGCAATGACAATATAAGATTCTTTCTTGGTTATACTGGGTGGGATGAAAACCAGTTAGAAAACGAAATGGAAAGCAATTCTTGGATTATTACCTCAAATAGCTACGAAAATAAAATTATTGGAAAATCAGCAACACATTTTTGGAAAGAGCAAATTTTAGAATTGGGTGGAGAGTACCTTATTTGGTCTAATGCTCCAGAAAATCCATATTTAAATTAAGAAATACCTATCATTTCGTTAAGTTTGGTTGTTAATCTCACAGCCATATTGGTACTGAATTCTTTTTTTCGGTATTGTGTTATGGGCTGAATTCCTTTTATAACATTTGTAATGAACAATTCATCTGCTTTTTGAAGATCAAAAGGAGAAATAACGCCTTCTACAACCTCTATATTCTCGATTTTTTTTGCTAAACCTAGGATTTGTCGCCTCATTACGCCATTCAAACATCCTTCGGAAATTGGTGGTGTTATGAGCCTATTTCCTTGTAACATAAAAATATTTCCTTGTAACGCTTCAACAACATTTTTACTATCGTTTAACAACAAACAATTATCCAATCCATTTTCATTGGCATAAATGCTTCCGGTTATGTTTATGATTTTATTGGTTGTTTTGACAGAAGAGAGAAGTTGCTTTGTGATGTAAAAATCTTTATACAAATCTACTTCATACCTTTTGTTTTCAATTGTATAAGCTTTATTTTCTAAACCAACTGCATGAATAAGGTACGAAACTGTGTTATTTTGAGGCAAATAATACCCCCCGTCATTTCTATAGACAGTAATTCGGGCACGAGCAGAATCAATTACTTGATTATTTTCAACTATCGAAAGTATTTGCTCTTCAAGAAATTCCATTGTAAAATTCATTGGAATTTCCATTCGTACTACGCGCATGGCAGACATTAACCTAAAATAATGATCTTCTAGAAAAAGTATCTTATTGTTAATAATTTTAACTGTTTCAAAAACAGCATCGCCGTACAGAAAAGCTCGGTTTTTTGTCAATACGGTAGCATCTTCGGATATAATAGTTCCATTAAAATTAATCATAAAAAAAGCCCTAAATTTTATTTAGGGCAAATATAAGGTATAAAATATGATTTTACTATACGGATCCTATTAGATGTTTGAGATCAGAAATTTGATTTTCCCACAACAATGTTGCTTCATCAACTTCATCTTTATCTGCAAAATCGACTACCATTAAAGATACATCTTTGGTAAGCTCATCTACCAAAATATGCAATTCAAAAAAGTATTCTGTGTCTTTGCTTTGCTCATCAACCCATTTAAATTTTACTTTCTCTCCCGTTTTCTTTGAGGAAAGTCTCGCTTTTTCTTGGGAGTCATTCCAAATAAAAGTAAAAAATTCACCTCGAGAATTCACATTATCAGCAAACCACTCAGATAAACCTGAAGGGGTTGATATGTATTGATATAATAATTGAGGAGAAGAATTTATGGGAAACTCGATTTCGTAACGTACTTTTTGTTCCATGAGCTACATTTAATTTTTTCGAAATATATAGAATTTAACTCCGAAAAAAAAACGTTTTCAAAAATATTTTTTTTTATTAAAATTATGTTTGCTAGCATTAATATTATTTTTATATTTGCACCCGCAATCAGGGGTAGTAATCGGCCTTGAATAATGGCGAGATAGCTCAGTCGGTTAGAGCGCAGGATTCATAACCCTGAGGTCCCGAGTTCAAATCTCGGTCTCGCTACCAAGGTAATTTTCTTTAAATAAGCGGTTTAGTGTACACTAAACCGCTTTTTTTATGTCTAGTATTTTATTACTTTTACAAAGAGTACACCAAAACGCACACCAAACAGTACACACTTTGACCCCAAAAAAATATTCAGAGCCTAGAATTTATACCGGAGGAGTTGACATCACTTTGTGGAATCAACTATCAAAAGAAGAGCAAAACACTGCGCTTTCGAAGGATTGGTACATCTATTATAAATTTATTGATGAGACAACTGGCAAACTAAAACGAATGCCAAACATAAAAGGAGGTGCTAATCGTTTTAAAACCAAAAAAGAAAGACTCATTATATTCAATCAATTAAGAGACTCTTTGGAATATCTTTTAGAAAAAGGCTTAAATCCTTATACTGATCCCGATTTAACCTTACTTGAAGACAAAAAACCCGCTAAAAATACAACACCTACAATAGTTGTCCCAGAACCTGTCGCCGAAGTGGTAACAATTATTGAACCTGTAGTCAATATATCGGACGAACCCGTTTTGTCAATCAAAGAAGCTTTTGAATATGCATTAAAAATCAAGAAAAAATCACTCAATGATGTCTCTTATATAAATTATGAGGGAAGAATCAATCGATTCAAAAAATCTTTGGATGAAAACGAGCCAATAACATCGATTACTAGAAAAATTACGAACCAATACCTAAACGGGATTTTAGAAAATTCGAGTCCAAGAAATCGAAATAATTCAAGAATTGATTTAAGTTCGTTGTTTGAAGTTTTAACTAACGATGAAATAATACCCGAAAATTTCATTAAGAAAATAAATATTCTGAAGGCTAAACCTGAAAGAAACAAGACGTATACTCCAGAAATGCAAATGAATATTTATTCCTATCTGGAAACAAATGACCCCATTTTGCTATTATTCGTTAAATTCATTTGTTATAATTTCCTCCGACCAGTAGAGGTTTGCCGCTTAAAAGTTGGTGACTTAGATGTAAAAGACAAAAAACTTTACGTTAGAGCAAAAAACAAAGCCGTAAAAATCAAAATCATACCTGAAATCCTTATTAATGACTTACCTGATTTGTCTAAATTAAATAAAGATCATTTTTTATTCACGCCTTATGAAATTGGAGCGGAATGGATTGCTACAGAAAACAATCGAAGAGACAATTTTTCAAAAAAATTTAAAACAGTTGTTAAAGATCATTTCAAATTAGGTACCGATTATGGCATGTATAGCTTTAGACACACTTTTATCACTAAGTTATATCGAGAACTACGCAAAAGCTACTCCCCTTTTGAAACAAAAAGTAGACTAATGCTTATAACAGGACATTCAACCATGACAGCGCTTGAACAATATTTAAGAGATATTGATGCAGAATTACCTGAAGACTATTCTCATATGTTAGTATAAATCAGGATACCCATATTTTTAAAGAATGAATCCTTATTCCCGTTAATGGTAAAAAAATCTCCGTTAACGGGATTCTTGTTTGCTACGAAAAAATTACTTTTATATAAGAAAATTACACTGTAAAACCGTTAATCTCCGTCAACGGTAGAAAAAAAAGCCGTCAACGGACTGAAAATCCCCCGTTGACGGAACCGTTGACGGAACCGTTGACGGGATTTATAAAAAACCTTTAATTTTTACATATTTAGTTAAAGCAATATCACTAAAAGTGGGTATTGTAAAATCATTCAGAACCATGTTTATTTACATTAAAACAATCACAGCATTATATCTTGAATTAAAATAAATACAAAGAAGCTTTGAATAAGATATTTATTTTGTTCAAATGTGGAAAACCGTAAAGAATAGTTTTTTATTGGGTGTAGGTTTGGGAAACTTTAAAAGTCAATCAAGCAAATTATAAATTGATTATGAAAAAAAAAATACTACTGTTATTTCTTATTTTAATTTCAAATGCGATTTATAGCCAATCCTACTTGGGTAAAATCATAAAGCAGGTAAACTTCAGACAGGGATCCAGCAGTTCTGCTAATATAATTAGCTCCTTAAAACCCCAGACACAAATCTTTATTATTTCTCTTGAAACAGAAAATGACTACTATAATATAATCGATATAGCCACTGATATAGAAGGCTATGTGCATAAATCATTTGTGAAAGTCGGCAAACTAGTTAGTAAAAGTAATGAGAGTGTTTTTACACCAAACGGGGAGTCATCCACATATGAATCTGAAGTCAAAATATTCAATAACACGAGTAAAACTTTGACTTTAAAAATGAATGCCCAATTATTTTACTTTAGTCCATACGAAACAAAAAATATTTCAATAAATCCTGATGAATATGATTTTAGAGCATCCGCTCCTGGAGTAACTCCATATATAGGAACCGAAAGATTAAGAAGTAAACAAGCCTACTCCTGGGAATTTTATATTGTAAACAGTAGAAGATAGCAGGCTCAAAAAAATACAATTAATATAATATTTCAGATGAACTTTATACAATGATTTAGAAATGGATATAATCAAAAACAACCCATATAGAATTATAGGAATTCTTTCAAATGCTTCGGCTAGAGAAATTCAAAGTAGAAAAAGTAAAATATCCGCCTATGCTAAAGTTGGTAGAGAAATAAATTCTGACTTTGACTTTACTTTTTTGGGAAAAGTTGAACGAACTGAGAGATCCATTACCAGTGCGTTTTCAAGTATAGAGCAAAATCAAGACAAAATTAATCAATCGCTCTTTTGGTTGCTAAACGCTAATTCAGTTGATGATATAGCCATTAAACACTTAATAGTCGGTGATAGAGAAAAAGCGATCGAACAATGGGAGAAAGTTACTAACGGAAAAGAAGTAACATCTAAAAACTTCTCCTATTTCAATAATATTGGTACATTAAAACTGCTTAGTAATTCAAATGCAGATTTAAAGGAAGGTATTGAAGTGAAAATTAAATTGATTGAATCGGAAAGCTTTATTGACTTTGTTCATTACGTTGCAGACAAAACGTTCACTATTGAGAAGCTGAAACAAACTGAAAAATTTATAGATGTTTTATTAAAACAGTTTCAAGACAAGTATTCAAATGTTGATGCACTTAAATTATTTAGTAATTGCAATGGAATAACTCAAAAATATTTATCCCATAAATTTACAGAAGATCCATTACATAATATTGAAAGTCAAATTGAAAATGCAAAAAAGAAAAGAAATCAAAATAAAATAAATGCTTTTAAATTTGGTTTAAAACTTTCCGAAAACACTAAATCTGATTTGGAACTTTTAAAATCATTACTTGGGGTTAATGATTTAAATTACAAAATGATTGCAGATAACTTAGCAAAAGAAATTATGCAATGTGGCATTGATTATTTTAATGAAAGCAAAGAGAATAATAGTGAGGAGGAGTACCTTGAAAACTCATTGAAATTAAATAAAATAGCAGGTTCAATTGCAGTTGGTAAATTAACAAAGGATAGAGCAAAAGACCATATAGCAACGCTTGAAGAGATGAAAGACCAAGAACTTTCAAAAGCGATCATAGTTTTGCAATCAATTAAAGATTTATATCTAGAAAATGAAAGAAACATTAGAGAACAAATTAAACTAATGGAATCAACAGATATTGATATAATATTAAGACGTAAAACTATAAATCGTAAAGCAGTCGAAGATAATATCAAAAATTCAATAGAGTGGCAGAAGGTCAATGAAATGATAGTTGATCTATTGTCTGACAATAATTTAAAGAAAATCAAAGAATGTAATAAAGACGAGCAAAAAAGGGAGTTTTTAGAGTTAGCAAATTGGTTAAAAGACAATTCGTTAAAAAGCTCTACAATAGCAACAATTTTAAACAAATACAAAGCTATACCTCCTAAGTTACCTTTCAAAATTATTTCTTCAGACGTAACAAATACAGACAATAAACCATTATACACCAAATTCATACGGTATGTCGGATTAAATCTTAAAATGCAAGTAACAGAGGACAAATCAGTTACTTTCTATATAAAATATATTAATCCAGATGGCACTATAAGACGCAGCTCAGAGACCTCTCCTATTGGTTATTCTCGTTTAGAAACACGAAAATTAAATATATACACAAAGTCAATTAATATTTCAGGTTGGGGAAATGCAGATAAATGTATATATAGTATTGGCAAACAGCGTATTGAAGTATATGTTGATGAGTATATGATACATTCCAAGGATTTTGTTGTTGATTTAGCACCTTCCGAAAAATTAGAGATTTTATTGAAAAAAGCTGAAGACAAACTGAAAGAAATCAAAAACATTCGATATTTAGAATCGGAATTATCAAGTGCTCACAGTGAAATGAGTACAGTAAAGGAATGGCAATTTTTGAGAAGCCAGTCAGATAGAGAAACGCAAGTAAATGATCAACAGCAAAAAATAAATAATATTATTAAAAGGGCTGAAACGGAAAAGAGTTTGCAAGTTATCAAACAGCAATCAGTCATAACTGAAATTAAATCCAAAATTAAAAAAGCAGAATACTAAAATGAAAAAACAAATAACACTCTCAATACTTATATTTTCCTCACTTAGTGCATTTGCACAAGTAACCAAAGAGGATTTGAACAAAGAAATAAAGCCCTTAGCGGAAAAAGTTAAAATACTTCAATCAGAGAATAGCAAACTGAAATCTAAAATTGGAATTTTGGAATCAAAATTTTCAAAAGCCAAGAAAAACATTGACAGTTTGCAAAGTCAAACGCAAAAAAACAGCAATGCAATTTCTCAAACAACAAATGAACTTGGAATAAAAATTCGACAAACAGGACAAAACGCACAAACTCAAATGTCGCAATTAGGAGGAGATGTTCAGAAGAACCGTTTGTATTGGATTATTGCGACTTTAGTAACTATTTTACTAGGAGGATTAGTCTATTGGTTATTAGGAAAAAGAATTACTTTAAGTCAAACTGATGTAGAATCTCAAATCAGAAACACTAAAAAATCATTGGAAGAAGAGAGTCTAAAGCTTGACAATAAACTTATTGATGTGCTAGAGACTCAGTTGAAGGTTCAACAAGAAGAAATTAAAAATAAAACTACAACAACTTCTGAAAAATCTGATCATTCCCTTGCACTTAAAGTTGCAGATGAAATTGTTCGAATGCATAAAAATATTTCAAAAATGGATTCAAATATTAAAGGACTTAAACCCTTAGAAAAAGGAATTGAAAGGATTCAAGCAAATTTTGCGGCAAATGGCTATGAAATGATTAATCTGCTTAATCAAGATTATGACGAAAGAATTAATTGTGATGTAATTAATTTTACAACTGAAGAGACTCTTCCAAAAGGAAAAAGAATTATAAACGCAATTATTAAACCACAAATAAACTACAATGGAGTCTTAATTCAAAGGGCACAAGTTGATGTTTCTCAAAATTAAAAAATTAAAAATGGCAAGAACTAAAATTGACTACGGTATTGACTTAGGAACGACAAATTCAGCAATTTCCAGAATGGAAAATGGTGAACCATTAATAAAAAAAACAAATAAAGGTAAAGATACAATGGCATCTTGTGTGGCATATAACAAAAAAGGAATCTTAGTAGGAGACCCGGCACACGCAGCATATAGAAGTGAAAAAGAAAGGGCACTTTCGGAAGACTTTGAGAGCAACACATTTATTGAATTTAAAAGGACTATGGGGACTGATAAAAAGCATCCGAGCTCCTTTGCTGGAAAAGAATTAAGTTCCGAAGAACTTTCGGCAGAAGTATTAAAAACACTAAAATCCTTTATTACAGACGATAATTTCTCATCTGTAGTAATTACTGTTCCTGCCGCTTTTAAAAACAACCAAATAGATGCAACTAGACGAGCAGGGAAACTTGCAGGTTTTAGTCACATTGAAGTACTTCAAGAACCTGTAGCTGCTTCAATGGCTTACGGGCTAGAAAACAAAAGAAAAAACGGATTTTGGTTAGTATTTGATTTTGGTGGTGGAACTTTTGACGCAGCGTTATTAAAAGTTGAAGATGGGATTATGAAAGTAGTCGACACTGAAGGAAACAACTATTTAGGCGGGAAAAATTTAGATTTGGCGATTGTTGATGACCTATTAATACCTCACATTAATGAAAAGTTTAATATTTCTGAAATTTTGTCACATGAAAATAAGAAGCAAAATTATAGAGAAGCATTAAAATCATATGCAGAAGAATTAAAAAATGAATTATCTTTTAAACTGGAATACAACCTTTATAAAGAAGATAGATGTGGAATTGATGACGAAGGAGAAGAAATTGAAATTGATCTGACTGTAACACGAGAGCAACTTAAAAATGTTCTTGCTCCAATCTTTCAAAAAGCAATTGATTGTAGTTTAACACTTTTAAAAAGAAACAACCTCAAAGGCAGTTCTTTAGATTCTCTAATTTTGGTTGGCGGTCCTACATTGTCCCCAACATTGAGAGAAATGTTAGAAAAACAAATTTGCAAACCTGATACAAGCGTTGACCCTATGACTGTAGTTTCAAATGGAGCTGCTCTTTATGCTTCAACGGTTGAATTGACGGAAGAGATAAAAGAGCAAACACGAGACAGAACAAAAATTCAACTTGAAATTGGTCACGAATCTTCAACAGTAGAAACCGAAGAGTTCGTAACACTTAAAATTTTAGAAGATAAAACAGAAGGAGAAATTCCTGAAAAAGTATTCGCAGAAATCAAAAGAGGTGACAATGCGTGGTCAAGTGGTAAAGTTGAAATCAATGCAATTGGTGAAGTAATAGATGTACAATTAAACGAAGGAAAAACCAATGTTTTTGAAGTAATTCTTTTTGATAACACAGGTAACTTGCTGGAAAGTGAGCCAAATACCTTTAATGTAATTCAAGGCTCAAAACTTGGAAATGCAACTCTCCCTTATAATTGGGGAATTGAAATTAAACTTAAATCAACAGGCAAAATCGTATTTAAAGAAGTTCCCGGCTTAGAAAAGAATAAATCTTTACCCGCTACTGGAACAAAAAACGGATTAAAAACCCAAAAACAAATTCGCCCTGGAATGGATACCGATTTTATCAAAATCCCTATTTATCAAGGTGAACACGGAGCAGATGGCACAAGAGCTATATACAATGAACACGTTTATGATATTATTATCAGCGGCTCTGATTTGCCTGCCTTATTACCTGAGAATAGTGATGTTGACTTAACTATTAGCATTGATAAATCTCAACTTGTTTCTGTACAAGCGTATTTTCCATATTTAGATCATACTTCAGAAATAGAAGTGCCAACCGACACAGTTCAGTCTGTAGATACAAAATGGTTGTCAAATGAGATTAAAAAGGCGAAAGGTGCATTTGAAGAATTAAAACTACACGATAATCACTCTGATGACGACAAACTTAAAAAAGCAGAATCTGAGATAGAAAAAATTGAAAAATCCTTTGAAAACAACAAAAATGATATTGATGGCAAACAAGAAGTACTAACCGATCTAAGGAAAGTACTAAAAACTGTTGACGAACTCAACGAAACAACAGAATGGCCGAAATTGGAAATAGAACTGAAAGAGGAATATTATAGATTAGAAAAAGCTAATAAGGACCTTGGTAACGAAAAAACTACTCAGCTGGTTAATCAAATTAAAAAACAGTTAGAAGAAGTTATCAAAGTCAAAGACATAAAACTTGGAAATGCTCTTTTGGATGAAATTAGCAGCATTTTTATCAATCTAACTTTAATTTATCAACTTATTGGTTTTATTAGAGGCCACAACCAACACTTTGAATCATACAAATGGCGTGACAAAAACACAGCAAGAACTTTATTGAATCAAGGTTTGCATATAATAGGCGAGAATCCGGATGTTGATGAATTACATCCTATTGTTATATCATTAATTGATTTATTACCACCTGATGAAAGACCTAGTGATGATGATACAGTTTTAGTTGGTTAATCAATGAGTAATTCAGATCACATATTATCCAAGGGTCAGAACATTGACGACAAGTACACCGTAACTTTCTTCTTAAAAAAAGGAAGTTATGCTGAATCCTACCGTGTAATAGACAAGGAGAAGAAAACCAAACTTTTGAAGCTCTTCTCCTATTCAAAATTGAACAGAACCCAATTTGACTCGAATGGCGATGTGCTTGAAGTCGAAATTCTCAAAACACTCAAACATCCCAATATTGTCAAACTTAAAGATAGTGGCAATCTATTAATTGAAAACCAAAAATATGCTTATGCAATTTTGGATTTCATAAGTGGCGAAACCCTGGCTGACAAAATGAAAAGGCTGCAAACTTTTCACCCCTACGAAGCAAAAGACATCATTTTAGGTGTGTTAAATGGATTGAATTACTTGCACAAGCAGGGAAGTCCAATCATCCATAATGACATCACAAATTTGAATGTGATGCTTGATTTATCGGGGCAGGTATCGGTTCCAAAAATCATTGATTTTGGTTATGCAAGATTTTTAACCCAATCAAACAAGGACTTTCAAAAGGAAGGCCTTAATCCCTTTTATACCGCAAATGAGACTTTCAATAAAGTCTTTTCTGTTCAGAGTGATATTTTTTCGGTTGGTGCATTGTATTACCATTTATTGATTGGTCTTCCTCCCTGGTTTGTGGAGTTGTCCAAATTCAAATCCGATATAATCAAATTAGAAGATGCCGTTTTAAAAGAGCGTGAAAAGCCTTTGCAAGTTGTAAGTTCAGATTCTAAAATTGAAGCAAATACTTTCAATATTATTGCAAAAGCATTACAACCCAATGCAGAAAATAGATATAAAAGTTTAAAAGAATTTATTAAAGCCGTTAATGGTGAAATTGAAGTTGAAAGCCCTGCTCTTAAAAAATCCGCAACCCAAAGTCAAACTTTAAAATCAGTAAAGAAAGGTGAAGGATTTGAATCTATTGCAGGAATGCAAGATTTAAAAGACACCATTAAATTAGATGTTATTGACGCTTTGAACGAAAAGGAAAAGTATGCAGAATATGGTTTGACAATTCCTAACGGAATGCTTTTGTATGGTCCTCCTGGCTGTGGCAAAACATTCTTTGCCGAAAAAATGGCAGAAGAAATTGGATTTAAATTTTATCAAATCAAACCCTCTGATATTCAAAGCAAATGGGTTAATGCTTCGCAAGAAAATATCAGGAACCTTTTTGATGAAGCAAGAAAAAACGCTCCCAGTATAATATTTATAGATGAATTAGACGCATTAGTTCCTAACAGGGATAATTCAAGTGTTAATCACATGAATACAAGTGCTGTAAATGAATTTTTAGCACAAATGAATAACAGCGGTGATGAAGGTGTTTTTATAATTGGTGCTACAAATAGACCTAATTCAATTGATCCTGCAATTTTAAGAGCAGGTAGATTAGATAAGCATATATATTTGCCACCTCCTGATTATGAAGCAAGAGAACTGATGTTTAAGCTCTATTTGGAGAAAAGGCCAACAGATATCGGATTAGATTATTCTGAACTTTCAAAAGCAACTGAAAATTATGTTTCTAGTGATATTAAATTCTTATGTGATGAAGCTTCGAGAATGGCTTTGCGTAATAAATCACGCATAAGTAAACAAATCCTTTTGGAAACTATCTTAGCAAATAAACCTTCAATCTCTCTTTCTGAGCTACATAGTTACATTGCAATCAAAGCAAAGATGGAAGGGCAACAATCAAATAGTAATGAACGACCAAAAATTGGTTTTAAAAACAAGTAAATATGGAAACTATAAGCTTTAACAAACTTCTTTTAAAAACTGCATTTTCTTGTATGGCGTGTGATGGAGACATTGATAAAAGAGAAATTGTTTTAATAAAAAAAATGCACCAAAACAAGAAATCATTTGGTGACATCCATATCAACCAAGAATTAGACAATTTACTTTTAGAGATTAATCGAGATGGACATCAGTTTTTAAAGAGTTTTTTCATCGAATTAACATCAAGTTCGTTGACCGAACAAGACGAATTGAAGTTGATTGAAGTTGCAATTGAGACGATTAAAGCGGATGAAAAAATTGAGTATAGTGAGGTTAAATTTTTTAAAATTATTAGAAGTAATCTAAAAATTAAAAATGAAGTGATTTTGAATATACATCCTGACTTTGAGGAATATTTAGAACAAGATATTATAAGTGAGTCATATTTAAAAGGTCTCCAAGATGACTTTTTTGACGCTAACTCTTTACCTCAATTTGATATAATAAAACCATTCAATAATGATTTTCTAATATCATAAATACAACTGATATTAACTAACAACAATATCAAAATAATTTTAGCTACTCTGCCTTACAAATATTACCCTATGGCTATTACCGTTTCTGGTTTTCCCAGCAATGATTGGGTTGGGTTATTGGGTTTATTATAGTTATAATAATAGTCGTGCAACCAGATCAGTTATGCGCTTAAGTCTTTCCGTAAATTATTAATTATCTAACGCTATATCTTCGAAAAATAGTTGACAACTGAAGAAAATAACACAGATAGTTAAAATAGTTTTTGAATATATTTCAGAGTATTTTTTTTTCAATAACTAATCCTCATATATTATTAATTTTCCTTTATAAATAAAATCAATATGTATACTAAAGATTCATTTAAGAACCCTTTTTGGGCCGAAAATAGTGGTTTTATGACTGGCCGCGATCCTCTTGGTGTTCAAAATAGTTCAATTACCACTTATGGTCGTTTACTACCTGGTATGACAAACTTAACATTGAGGCTTCGTTACTATGGTTTATACTTATGGCTTCTAAGCGATTATCACAAAAACAATAAAGAACTTACGGAAAGTAATTTACAAGGTCATTACAGCTTCATTAGACGTGCCGAGTTGATTGTAGCGTTTATCATGCGAAAAAGTTTTCCTGAGGAACTTAGTGTTATTGGTAGTGATTTTACTGATAAAAAAGAATCAAATGTTGATGCTTATGGTTTCTATGATATTAAACTTGGTGCGGACAAAAATAAAGATACTGTTAAAGGTTCTGTATATTGGGATTATCCTTCAGGTGCTTTAGGGCAATACTATGCTGGATCCTTAAGTGCTCTTGATTTAATTAGAATTGAAGGAAAGTATTTTATAATTCAACCCGAAGGGCAAAAGTTGGCTGAAGCTTTTGCTTCAAGTTTTGATGAGTTAGAACTCCAGAAGTTTCTTAAAGTTATCCAGACGGGTCGTTTAACACTTGATGAAATAAATGTGTTAGGTGGTTTTTCAATCAATAATATTGTTGTAGGTTCTGAAGAGTGGAGATATTACCAAAGTATGTTACTCAATTTTGATGGTCTTGAAATTAAAGACGATAAAGGAATTGCGACTTCTTTAAGAAAGGAAACGATAGTATTATATTTGAATTACATGAATGATATGGTAGAAGAAAATAATGATCGAAGCTTCATAACCAGACAATACAATTTGAATTTAAAACAAAAACACAATGAAGCATCGTTTGGATGGTATTACTATTATATAAACGAAGCCTTTCACATTGCTTTAGAGACTATTTTTTGGTCTATGCTAATCCATTTAGATGGTAAAGAGCAGATTGTCATTGAGTTTGTTAACGAAATAACTGATATCATTGTTTCGGGTTCGATCAATCAATTTGTTTCTTCTCCAGAACAGATGGTGATAGAAGTACTTAACAATAAAAAAGAAAACAATTTAGTTGTTGCACTCGAAAAATTAGAGGTTGATGTAAAGTCCCCCTCTAATAATAAATCAACAATTACAGATGCTTTTAATTTGATGTTTGTCATTTATAATCTTACTGAATATAGAAAAGAAGAAATCGAAGAGTTTGAAAAAAAATATAAAGTTTGGGGCAAAAAGGGAAGAGTTTCTGAAAATCTTAATATCTACATCCACGAATCATTAGGAATGCCCTATAAAGAATTCGTTGAAGAATCAATTAAGAAGATTTTGAATGACCACATAAATACAGCATATCGTAAGATGGGAAATGGTGAAAGTAATTTATTGAAATTTATTATTGAGGATGGTATCATATCTCATATTCAAACAATGATTCCAAGACATACATCACCTAGGCTGAAAACGATATCTAATTTTATGCGTGATTTGTCTTTTATAGATAATGAAAATAATTTGACAGACCACGGGGCTAAGCTTTTAAAATCTATAAGTTTATAATATGGATGAAAAACAAATATACCAGGAGATTCCTGGAGGCAGAAATAAATTTCACTCAGCAATTTTAACCAGTTTCTCTTTTAACTTTCATCATTTTGAGTATCAAGTTTTAAAGACGCTAAAACACAAATGGGTAACCAATGTTGGCGTTTTGGTAGATTCCGATATGCTTGATAATACTATTGGATTATCATCCGGAGGATTACTTCAGTTAACACAAACCTACTCCATCAATGGAATAAAATCAAAGGGAGCTTTCCATCCAAAAATATCTTTTCTGATAGGAGATAATGAATTGTTGATGATAATGGGTTCTGGAAATATTACTGCCGGTGGCAACGGAAAAAATCACGAAACTTTTACAACATTTTATGCTGATTCACTCAAGAGTCCATTTCTTCCTTTATTAATTGAAACCTGGAAGTACATACAATTTTTAGCTAAAGATGTTGAAGGATATTCTAAGGATAGGATTTTTAATATTATTCCGAGAAACTGTGAATTATTAAAAAATTCTCAACTCGATCCTCATTTATTTCACAAGGTCGATGACCTGACAGAAATTGCTTTGGTTTATAATGATTCAACATCGATTATGAACCAAGTATTAAAGTTAATTCCGCCTCATAATATTGATTTAATTACTATTGTTAGCCCTTATTTTGATGAAGACGGAAGCCTTCTCTTGAGATTATTAGAAAAATTTCCCAACGCTAAATTACAGGTGTATATTCCAAATGATTTTGGTTTGCCTCCAAATAAAATGGCAGTAAATAAAAGGATTTCGTTTTTCTCTTGGGAAAATACCACCAGAGGTAAAATGGAAATTAAAGGAGCTGACTCTTATGTTAGAAAACTTCACAGTAAGATTTTTAACTTTCAATCCAAAGAAACTGAATATTGCTTAATTGGAAGTGCAAATGCTACAGTTGCTGCTTTTGGATCCGACACTTCACCCGGTGCAAATGATGAATTTGGTGCCATATACAAAGCTAAAAATTTAAATTTTTTAAAAAAATTAGGTATTACGGGTTCAAAAATAAACGTTGAACCATCTAGTTATTTAAGAACGAATATAATTAGTTTGGAGGGAAATACAAAAGAAAGATTAGGTAGGCAACTTAGACTTATCAGTTGTGATTTAAATGGATTAACTTTAAAACTATTCTTAAAGAATGAAATTAATCTAGAAGGAATTTCGCTCCGTATTTATAATGATGTGGGAATAGAAATTTTTAGAGAAAACAATATAGACCAAAACCAAAAAGTATTGTCTATCAGAATTACCAATGAATGTCTTAAATTAAACCCAGCATATGTAGTCATTAAAAGTAGCAATGATGAAACGAAATCAAACAAGCAGGTTATAAATTACTTGGACAAGTTATATCATACAGATCCCTCAAAAGCAAATAGGACTATTCAGGGGTTAATAGGTGCATTAGAAATTGGAAAGATTAATGAATTTCAAATAATGACTTACATGAATGATTTGAGTTCCAGAGAAACTTCACAAACAAAAAATCACGCTTCCCCAAATAATAGTAGAATTTTTGACAAGGTACCGGAGGTCCATTCTGAAATGACTTACGGCGAAGCTGTAGCGGCCTCAAAAAATCAAGAATCTAATGCTAAGCTCGCTCAAACACATAATACAATTAGAATATGGCAAACTATTGCTCGTTTGTTTTTAGACAAAAATGAGTCAAACAATGAAGCGCTAAACGATGAAGAAGAAGAAGGTAGCATAACAGTAAGTAATGATCGAAAAGCACCGATTGAAGATAGTGAGCCAACAAAAATAAGCGATAATGCAGCTGCAACTAAAACATTAAGAAATACTGAAAAATTAGCTGCGGACTTTGTGAAAGCTTTGCAAAACAGCAATACAGATAAAGTTCTTAAAATAAATGAGGTTTCCCTTTGTCAATTTTTAGTGGTATCTCATATTATTACAGCAATACATTATTATACTAGCTACGAATTAGCATTTGATAACGATAAAAACAAATACAAGGGATATACACCAGAAGAGTGGAAAAAAATTCTGAGGAGTAGTTACCATAGCATTATGCAAGACGTTATCGTTGCTTTTGCAAAGTTTATACTTTCACACGAATTAGAAGATTATTCGAAGAATGAACACAATGAAAACAAAATGCAAGTGTATATTCAAACTGCTTTAAAACATATAATTATTTATAATTATTTGATTAACGGAAATGTTTTAGAAAACACACATTCGCAGATTACGGATTTAGCTTGCTTAACCATTTTTAAAAAGCTGGGCGCAAACGATGAAAATTTTAGCGAGTATGTCGAGTCTATTTCTAAATCAAATTCAGAGGTTTACTTCAATTTCAGGAGTGTTTTACAATTAAATAATAAACTGCATGAAATGCAATCAAATAAGGATAAGAGAATATTTTATCACGATAGATTTGGAGTTTGCCTTGTCAAAGAATCCACCTCCTCTAGAACAAAGTTTAGGAGTATCGTAGATCCCAACCAGATATTTGAAATTAATGAGAAGGAATGTAAAAACTTGATAACTGATTATTATTCCTAAAATACATAAATAGTATTTTTTCTGTAAAATTATAGATTGCAACTTTTTGAAAACATTTCCTTTCTTTTTACTTTACTATTCGAACTGATCTGAAAACATAAAGTAAGGAGATCATAAGGGAAATGGAAAAGAATGTTCTTTAATAGTATCATTTAAGATCTCATTTGCAACAACATAATTATAGTGTACATTTTAAGTCCAACTAAAAGAAAACAAAAGCAACCAAAAATAGTATTAATATAGTATTTTTGAAGATTAACATATTATTTCTTAATGTCTACAAAATTTTTTACAAACGATAGCGAAAATACTCTCATAAAAAAATTTGAGGGTTTCTTTGAACATAATCCAGGTATTCAAAACTTTGATGCTTTAGTAGGTTATTTAAGGTCTTCTGGATATTTTAAGGTTAGAGAATTCTTAAACAAAGTTCCTAAAATTAGATTATTGGTTGGAATAAGTGCAGACAAAATCATTGCTCAAGCAAATAACAAAGGTCTAGAGTTTTTTGCAAATCGTGACAAAGCAAAAGAGGATTTTATTAATGAAATTCTAATTGATATTGAAAATGCAAATTACGATGAGAAAACTGAAAAAGGAATAAAGCAATTTTTTCAAGATTTAATTGACAAGAAAATTGAAGTCAGAACACATCCAGAAAAAACTATCCACGCTAAAGTATATATTTTTTATAAAGATATCCATAACCATTACAATACAGAAAGAACTGTTATTACTGGATCTAGTAATTTAACTGATTCTGGTTTAGGTTCCAAGATTGAAAATAATTATGAATTTAATGTTGAATTAAGTGAATATGCAGATGTAAAATTTGCATATGATGAGTTCGAAAAACTCTGGAATGAATCGGAAAATATACTTCCAGTTGATGCAGAAGAGATAGTAAAGAAATCATATTTAAAAGATGATTTTACTCCATATGAAATGTATATCAAAATGATGATTGAATATTTTGGTAATCGTGTGGAATATGATCCTTATAATATTGAATTATTGCTGCCAGAAAAATTTATGCGATTGAAATACCAAACTGATGCTGCTAATCAAGGGTACGCTATTATGCAAAAGCATAATGGTTTTATTTTAGCAGATGTTGTTGGTCTTGGTAAAACCATTATTGCAATGATGATTATCAAAAAATTTATTTATGAAAACGGTAGTCATTCAAAAGTATTAATTGTTGTACCTCCAGCAATTAAACCAAACTGGCAAAGAACTGCTCAAGACTTTTTAATTGACAATCATTTGGAATATGTAACAACTGGGAGTTTGCATAAAGTTATTGATAATGATTATACTGATTTGCCTAACGCTGAACGTTATGATTTAATAGTTGTTGATGAATCTCACAAATTCAGAAATGATTATACAGAAATGTATTTAGCATTGCAAGAAATCTGTAAAAAACCAAGAGTTAAATCAGGTGAAAACGGTGATACAAGAAAAAAAGTAATATTAATTTCAGCAACTCCATTAAACAATAGACCTGATGATATAGAAAATCAACTTTACTTATTTCAAGATAGAAGAAATTCCACATTAGACATACCAAATAAAAATCTTCAAGAATATTTTAAACCTATAAATGAGCAATATAAAAAGTTAGCAGCTGAAACAAAACTTAATATTCCAAAATTAAAATTAATGTTCAACAAACTTCGTAATGATGTTGTAGAACCATTGGTTATTAGAAGAACAAGGAAAGATATTGAGAATAACAAAGAATATCTAGAAGACTTAAAAAGCCAAAAAATAGTTTTCCCAAAAGTTGGTGACCCAATTTCTTTACACTATCAACTTGACGAAGAACTTTCTAAATTATTTATCGATACAATAGATTTAATAGCTGGACTTGATGAAAATGGAAAACCATTACATAATGCTTTAGGCTATCATAGATATAGAGCTATTGAAAATTTAGTTAATTCTGAAGACATAAAATTATACGCAAAGAAAAATCAAACCGTACAGTCTATTTCAGAAAGATTATCGGCAATAATGAAAACTTTAATGGTAAAACGATTAGAAAGTAGTTTTCACGCATTTAAAAAATCATTAGGTCGTTTAGATAAAGCAACTCAAAATATGCTTGATATGTTGGATAAGGACAGGGTTTTTATTGCACCTGATTTAAATGTAAATGAACTTATTGAAAAAGGCTTAACCGATGATGAAATTTTAGTTGCTATTGAAAATAAAGGCGGTAATAATAGAGAATTTAAAAAATCAGCATTTAAAGAGGAGTATAAAGAATTGCTTCAAAAAGACAAAAAGAAAATCTCTGATTTAATTAAGCGTTGGAATAAAATTACTGTTGACCCTAAAATGGAAGAGTTTTTAGAACATCTTAAAAACACTTTCTTTACAAAAAAAATAAACCATAGTGGTAAGATTGTGATTTTTACTGAAAGCACCGAAACAGCAAATGAAATAAAACAAAAATTGGAAGCGGATGGTTTTGAAAAAATATTAACAATTGATAGCTCGAATAGAAAAAACGCTGATGGAATTATCCGTTCCAACTTTGATGCTAATTTAGAAGAATCTGAATGGCAATACGATTATGATATAATAATTACAACTGAAGTATTAGCTGAAGGTATAAACTTGCACCGTAGTAATGTTATAGTAAATTATGATGTTCCTTGGAATAGTACAAGGTTAATGCAAAGAATTGGCCGTGTAAATCGTATTGGAACAAGAGCAAAACAAATCTTTGTTTATAATTTTTATCCAAGCGTTCAAGGTAACAATCAAATTAGGTTAGAACAAACGGCTATTAGAAAATTACAAGCATTTCATACTGCCTTTGGCGAAGACAATAAAATATTCTCTTTATTAGAAGAAGTTGGTGATGGAGCTTTATATGGTAATAAAATCCAACAGGAAGAAAGTGAAATTTTAAAATACCTAAACGAATTAAGAGAGTTCAAAAAGAAAAATAAAGAATATTTCAATAAAATAAGTGAAATACCAAATAAAGCTCGTGTTGGTAGAAAAGAAGATAATCTGCATTTCAAGCCTATTTCTTTTAATGATGGTGATGATTTACCAGACAATGTTTCCAGCTCATCAATTTGTTATTTAAAAGCTGACAATCATCCAGGTGTGTTTTGTTTTGTTAGTGGTGTTGGTAACACTAGAATTTTGAGTTTTTTAGATGCAGTTAAATTATTTCAAGCGACTCCAGATGAAAAAAGAGTAGCGTTTCACGATAATCACTTTGAACAAGCAAAAATTGCTTTTCAACAATTCAAAAGCGATTCGGTACAAAGTAATTTTCATTCTGTAAATAAGAAAGAGTTAAGTCCTGCTGAAAACAAAGCGATTTCTAATCTTAATTATGCTATAAAGTTTTCGCCAACGCCTCAAAAAACAGAAACGATGCGTTTGCTAATCGAAAACATTAAGAATGGAACATTTTCAAGTAAAGGCACTCCAAAAAAAGTAAATGATTTTTTTAAGTTATTTGAAAGAATGATAGTAAAAGAAAAAGAAGCATTTTACGATAAATTATTTAAAGAAGTAATTGATGATTTGAATCTTAATCCAAATGCTAAAAATGCCAAAAAAGAATATCAAATAATCAATCCTAAAATTGTTTTAACCGTTAGTATCAATTAGTATGGCAGGTAAAATACAAATACAAGAATCATTTCAAAAAATATATGATTTAGACGTCTTTAAAAGAGAAATTCTAAATACTGTTTTCACATCAGAAAAAGCGAAACTTTTCAGAGAAGAAAATTATATTAACGAAAGCAATCAATTAACAGCCTCCGAAAAAAAAGCAATACTCAAAGTTATTTATTATGGTAATTTAGAGTTAGACGATTACAACACGTTAAAACTATATGAAATAACCTTGCAGCCTAAAGTTCGTATTGAACAAAGCAAAGTAGGGATTCAACAATATGTGCGTAAAATGCTAATTGCTGGCGAAGGTGTTTTAGTCAATTTCATTAATCCCGATAACCTCCATACTTGGCGACTAACTTTAGTTGCCAGCGATACTGTTTTGACAGACAAAGGAATTAGCGTTAAAAAACTAAATCCTAAACGATACACTTTCATTGTTGGTAAAACTGAAAAATGCAAAACAATTTCTGATCGTTTTGCCGATTTAGAAAAAGCTTCTAGGATTGTTCTATATCCATCAGAAAACGAAAAAAGTGCTATTAGTTTAGTAAATATATTTTCAGTTGAAACTTTGAGTAAAGCATTCTTTGATGAATATACTTTACATTATAGAAAGTTTGTAAAAAGTATAGAGAGATCAAATTACAGAAAATCTGTTTTTAGCATTGATTATCCCGATAAGGCAACTCAAAAAGAAATTGATGTCGCAAACAAACCTATTCGCGATTTTGTAAAAAAATTATTAGGCCGTATTGTGTTCTTATATTTTGTTCAAAAGAAAGGTTGGTTAGGAGCAACTAATTTAGAATATAATGATGGCAATCCAGATTTCATCTTTGACCTCTTTAAGTCAAGCGGTGCAAACGAAACCTTTTATTCAAATTGGTTGGGACAACTCTTTTTTAAAACATTGAATGAGCAAAGAAAAAATGATGTTTTTAAAATACCTGATGGTTCTGATGTCAAGATACCCTTTTTAAATGGTGGTCTTTTTGATCCTGAAGACTATGACAATAAATTACTAACTTTTATTCCAACATTATTTCATTCTGTTGATTTTGAAGATACTCCATTGACTGATAAATTAATGAAGAAGAATGACCCTAATCATAGAGGGTTTCTCAATTTTTTAAACTCGTTTAACTTCACTGTTCACGAAGATAGCCCAGAAGATCATACAGTAGCCGTTGACCCTGAAATGTTAGGACATATTTTTGAGAACTTGTTGGAAGATAATAAAGACAAAGGTGCTTTCTATACTCCTAAAGAGATTGTGCATTATATGTGTCAAGAAAGTTTAATTGAATATTTAACCACACATTTAAGCAAAGAATATACTGTTTACAGAACAATAGGAAACCAACAAGTAGAACTGTTTGGCAACGAAGTGGCTCAAGGGCAATTGCAAATGATGGAAAGTTTAGGTGATAAAGCACTAGACCGTGAAGCCATTGCAAGTATGGTTAAGAACAAAGATATAAGCAGTCTTACAGCCGAACAATTAACTCGAATGAGCGATTTGTTAAATACCGTTAAAATATGTGATCCAGCCATTGGTTCAGGTGCTTTTCCAATGGGATTACTACAAGAGATTTTTGCTATAAAAGAATTAATTGCTTTTGAAACTGGTAGTAGTTGGAAACCAGCCGAAGTTAAAGAAAACATTATTCAAAATAGTATTTATGGTGTAGATATAGAAAAAGGTGCCGTTGATATTGCTCGCTTGCGTTTCTGGTTAAGTTTAATTGTAAATGAAGAAAAACCGAAAGCATTACCAAATTTTGATTATAAAATTGTGGTTGGTGACAGTTTGTTAAGCAAGTTTGAAGATGAAATTATTGAAATTGATTGGAATAAGACCAGCAGCGTTGGTAAAGCAGATGATTATGTAAAAAACGTACAACGATTACTAAAAGAAGTTGCTAAAAAACAGAAAGAATATTTTAATGAGGAAGGTAAATCAAAGAAAAAAATAGCTATTGAGATTAGAGATTTAAAAATTGATTTATTAATTAATCAGTTGTCATATAATAAAGAAAGCTATACTAATAAAAATGAAGTAAAAATAGATAATGGTTTAGGTTTAAGTGCCAAAGACCTTAAAAACAATACAGTTATCCTTAATGAAATTTACAATTTTGATAGTACCATCAATAAATTAAAAGTTGTTAAAGAAGACAAAACCAAATCCTTTATTCATTTCGATTGGAAATTAGACTTTCCTGAAGTTCTTAATCCGTATATTTTTGAAAATAAAGATGATGTTGGGTTTGATATTGTTATTGGAAATCCTCCTTATTTAAATTTTAAAATGTATTCAAATTCTGCGAAAGAACTATACAGAAATTTATACACAGAAATTTTCGATGGTAAAGCAGATATTTATTATTATTTTTTTCAAAAGGGGCATCAATTATTAAAAGATGGAGGTTATTCATCTTATATTACCTCAAGATATTGGATTGAAGCTGAATTTGCCAAAAAATTAAGGAAATTTTTAGGGACTAATTCTAGGATAAAAGAAATAGTTGATTTTAAAAATGTAACTGTTTTTGATGGTATTGGAATAAAAACTTGCATTACAAGTTTTCAGAAAATCAAAAATAACAAAGAAATATTTGAATATAGATTTCATCCTGGTAAAAAAATAAATTATGTAGAATTAGATGAATTTATTTCAATTCCAATTCCATTAATTAATATTTCAAAAGAGTCTTGGAATTTAACGAATGAGGATTCAACAAATATATTGGATAAAATAGAAAATGATACAGTATGCTGTACCCATTTTTCAGACAGAAATCTCAACGATTTAAGATAGGTTTTTAGTTTTATATTCTATTATCTTGGTTAAAATCGGAGATAACTTTTGGCTATTTTAAAAAGCCAAAAA
>JAFCUE010000021.1:0-71119 GCA_051990185.1 Flavobacterium sp. DT2-2
GTATTCCAATACTTCAACATCTTCTTTTTTAAGTGTTACATATCTCATAATGAGATAAATATACAACTTTTATTACCCATAAACAATAAAATACGACATTATTTTATTCTAATTACTTAGAAATGTAACGCTTAAATATAAAATCCTGAAAAAAATTGTTAACTTTTTAAAAAGCTACATTCCATTTTGGCAATCTTCCATTTTCATCAAGGAAATTTTGTAAAACTTGTCCTTCTGCAAATGTTGGGATTACTTTAGTTTTATCATTGAATGTCTCATACCAAACTACTTCTAACGTGCTGATATCTTCGATTTTCATTTGTGCTGGCCAAGAATATTTTCTTCCTGTTTTTGCAAATTGGTGTCCCTCTACAATTTTATCCTTCAGTCCACCATTTTTAATTTTCAAAGTTCCATTATTTTGAACAGTTCCAGTAGAACCAACCATAATTAACTCTTTTTCATCTCCAACAGAATATACTAAAAATACTCCAGAACCTTCTGATGCGTTGCAAACTTCTGCTAAACTATCTTCTGTAGTAAATGAAAACTGATTGGTAACTTTGAATTTTTTTAACTCTTTGTACATAATATTTTATTTTTATTTGAATTGGTTTCTACAAAAAAATACCCCACAAAATCGTGAGGTCCTTAAGAAACCATTCGTTTGTATTTGTTTTATTAGGATCACAACTAAAAAAAAGCTGTATTTAATAAAGTGCAAAGGTATTTTTTTTAATTCTATTTATCATAAAAAAGCCTCACAAATTGTGAGGCTTTAATACTATTTAGAAAAAGCTTAGATTATCCTAAAACTTCTTTTACTTTTTTACCAATTTCAGCTGGAGAATCTACTACGTGAATCCCACATGCTCTCATGATTTCTTTTTTAGCTTCGGCTGTGTCGTCAGATCCACCAACGATTGCACCTGCATGCCCCATAGTACGCCCTGGAGGAGCAGTAACTCCTGCAATGAAACCTACAACTGGCTTACGGTTTCCATCCGCTTTAATCCAATGAGCAGCATCAGCTTCTAATTGTCCACCTATTTCACCTATCATTACAATACATTCCGTTTCAGGATCATTCATTAACAATTCAACTGCTTCTTTTGTAGTAGTTCCAATGATTGGATCTCCACCAATACCAATTGCTGTAGTTATTCCTAATCCTTGTTTCACCACTTGATCAGCTGCTTCATACGTTAATGTTCCTGATTTAGATACAATCCCTACAGTTCCTTTTTTGAAAACAAAACCTGGCATAATACCAACTTTAGCTTCTCCAGGAGTAATGATTCCTGGACAGTTTGGACCTATTAAACGTGCATTTCTTTCTTTAACATAACTATTTGCTTTTATCATGTCAGCAACCGGAATTCCTTCAGTAATTGCAATAATTACTTTAATTCCAGCGTCTGCAGCTTCCATAATGGCATCCGCAGCAAAAGCTGGTGGAACAAAAATGATAGTTGTATCAGCTCCGACTTGTTCTACAGCATCTTTCACAGTATTAAAAACGGGTCTATCTAAGTGAGTAGTTCCCCCTTTTCCTGGAGTTACACCACCAACAACGTTAGTTCCGTACTCAATCATTTGAGAAGCATGGAAAGTTCCTTCGCTTCCTGTAAAACCTTGAACAATTATTTTGGAATCTTTATTAACTAAAACACTCATGATATATTTTTTAGGTAGTTTTTAAAATTGTTTTGCAAAAGTATAAAATAGTAATCAGTAATCCGTATTCAGTTTTCAGTTTTTTAATACTAAATTAGGATAATTGACTCATTTGATACCCTCGAAATAGTTTGTTGTCTTTTATTTCCCAAATAACCATAAAATGAGCCAATAACATTTCTTCTCTCGGATTCTCAATCGTTTTTACAAAATGAGAATATCGTACAGAAATACTATCATTTTCACTAATTATATGACTTATTCTAACTTTGGAACGCACATACGCTTTGCTCAAATCATTGGAAAGATTTATCAAAGAATCATAATTCAATTGAATCAATCCTTTACTACTATTCCATTCCACGATTATTTCAGGATGCAAAAAATCCTTAATGATTTCACTATCAATTAGAGCATCTGATTTGTAAAATTTCTGAACGATTTCTTTTGCAGACATATTACTTTAATTTGTTTAAAATTTCTGGTATTTTCTTGATATTAGCCAGTTGTTTCAATTTTTCTCTTGATTCTTCAATTGGAGTTCCAAAATAAGACTTTCCACCTTCTACTGATTTTGTCACCCCTGTTTGACCCATAATAACTGCCTTCGCTCCTATTGTGATGCCGCTAGTTGTTCCTACTTGTCCCCAAATTGTTACTTCGTCTTCAATAATAACACAACCCGCGATTCCGGTTTGTGAAGCTATTAAACATTTTTTTCCAATAACTGTATCATGACCTACATGTACTTGATTGTCAATTTTAGTCCCTTCACCAATCGTTGTGTCACCGGTAACACCTTTGTCAATTGTACAAAGAGCTCCGATACCTACATTATCTTTGATGACAACTCTTCCTCCAGAAAGTAATTGATCATATCCTTCAGCGCGTTTTTTGTAGTAAAAGGCATCAGCACCTAAAATTGTTCCAGCATGAATGATCACATTATCACCAATAATAGTATGATCATAAATAGAAACGTTAGAATGAATCAAACAATTTTTTCCAATTACAACATGATTCCCAATAAATGTATTTGGCTGTATTACAGTTCCTTCGCCTATTATAGCTGAAGTAGCTATTGAGACATTCGAAAATTGAAATGGTTTGAAATAGCTGGTCAATTTATTAAAATCTTTAAAAGGATCCTCAGAAATCAACAATGCCTTCCCATCAGGACAAGCTACATTTTTATTGATTAAAACAATAGTTGCGGCTGAGTTTAATGCTTTGTCGTAATATTTGGGATGATCCACAAAAACTATATCTCCAGTTTCTACGACATGAATCTCATTCATTCCAGTAACAGGAAAATCAGCATCACCAACATATTCACAGTTGATAATAGTTGCAATTTGTTTTAAAGTGTACGCTTTTTGGAATTTCATAAATATAACTAGAAAAATAAGAAAATGTGTAAATTAGAAAATGTGATAATTATTTAAATTAACACATTTTCTATTTATCAAATAATTTACTCCTTAACACGCTCCATGTAGGAACCTGATGCAGTGTCAATTTTAATTTTATCACCTTCGTTAATAAACAAAGGTACATTTACAGTTGCTCCAGTTTCAACAGTTGCGGATTTAGTAGCGTTTGTAGCTGTATTTCCTTTGATTCCAGGCTCTGCATAAGTAACTTCAAGAACAACAGATGCTGGCATATCTACAGAAAGTGGTAAATCAGTCTCTGTATTGATACTGACCATTACATTTTCTCCTTCTTTTAATAGATCTGGTGAATCCAAGATGTTTTTGTTCAAAGTTATTTGTTCGAAAGTCTCGGTATTCATAAAATGAAAATCGTTCCCTTCTGGATATAAAAACTGAAATTTATGATTTTCTACTCTAACTTCTTCGATTTTGTGCCCTGCCGAAAAGGTATTGTCTAATACTTTACCATTGGTTAAACTTCTTAATTTTGTTCTAACAAAAGCAGGTCCTTTTCCTGGCTTAACGTGCAGAAATTCAATAATTTTGTAAATATCGTTGTTGTATTTAATACACAATCCGTTTTTAATATCTGATGTAGATGCCATTATGATGTTTGTTTATTTTCCCCACCCCGACCCTCCCCAAAGGGGAGGGAGCTAAGACTGGAAATTAGTTACTTATTTATTTTTATTATATTTTACATTTTGTACTACATTTTATTTTTTTACAATATAGTCACGTTTACACTCCCTTCCCTTCGGGGAGGGCTGGGGTGGGGATTAATAGTTCCCAGAATATCCTTTCATAACTCCACGTGATGAATTTCTAATAAAATCAATGATTTCATCTCTTTCGGGTGTTGCTTCCATTTCAGCTTCGATGATACCTAAAGCTTGAGTGGTATTGTAATTTTTTTGGTATAAAATTCTATAGATATCCTGAATTTCTCTAATTTTTTCAGTTGTAAAACCGCGTCTTCTTAAACCAACAGAATTTATCCCTACGTATGACAAAGGCTCTTTCGCTGCTTTTGTAAATGGTGGAACATCTTTTCGTACTAAAGATCCACCAGAAATCATCGCGTGATCGCCAATGTGAATAAATTGATGAATGGCTGCTAAACCGCCAATAACTGCATATTTACCCACAGTAACATGTCCTGCAAGCGCTACTCCATTCACAATTATTGCATTATCACCAATGTGGCAATCGTGAGCAATATGTGCTGTTGCCATTACCAAGCAATTTTTACCCAAAGTTGTTTGACCCGAGGCAATTGTTCCCCTATTGATGGTCACACACTCTCGTATCGTACAATTGTCACCAATAATTGCCAAAGAATCTTCTCCACCAAATTTTAAATCCTGAGGAACTGCAGAAATAACTGCACCTGGGAATATATTACAATTTTTTCCTATTCTTGCGCCTTCCATTATTGTTACATTTGAACCAATCCATGTTCCATCACCAATGATAACATTGTTATGAATAGTTGTAAAAGGCTCAATGACAACATTTTTAGCAATTTTGGCACCTGGATGCACATAGGCTAGTGGTTGATTCATATAATTTATTTAATCGTTTAACTGTATCATCGATTAACCGAATAAACGATTAAACAAATCAACAAAAAAATTATTGTTTTTTTGCAATTTGTGCCATTAATTCTGCCTCAGCAACTAGTTTTCCATTGGCGTAAGCATTTGCTTGCATGTGACAGATTCCTCGTCTTATTGGTGTAATCAAATCACATTTAAAAATTAAGGTATCTCCTGGTAAAACTTTATGTTTGAACTTAACATTATCTATTTTCATAAAATAAGTTAAATAATTTTCTGGATCTGGTACCGTACTTAATACAAGAATTCCACCAGTTTGTGCCATTGCCTCTACAATTAAAACACCGGGCATTACTGGAGCCTCAGGAAAATGTCCGACAAAGAAATTCTCATTCATGGTCACATTTTTCATTCCAACCACATGACTTTCTGACATTTCAATGATTCTGTCAATCAATAAAAACGGCGGTCTGTGTGGAAGAACGGCCATGATTTTATGAATATCCATCAACGGCTCTAAATGCAAATCAAAAACAGGAACATAATTTCGTTGTTCTATTTTGATAATTTTAGCCATTTTTTTTGCAAACTGTGTATTTACAAAATGCCCTGGTTTATTAGCAATTACTTTTCCTTGAATTCTTGTTCCAATTAAAGCTAGATCACCTACAACATCCAATAATTTGTGTCTTGCCGCTTCGTTTGGATAATGTAAAGTAAGGTTGTCTAAAATACCGTTCGGTTTTACGGTAATTTCATCTTTTCCAAAAGCTACTTTTAAACTCTCCATTGTTGCAGCAGATATCTCTTTGTCTACATATACAATAGCATTGTTTAAATCACCACCTTTTATCAAACCATTTTCTAGTAATGATTCTAATTCATGTAAAAAACTGAAGGTTCTGGACTCAGATATTTCAGTTTTAAAATCAGAAATACTTTTCATCGTTGCATTTTGTGTACCTAGAATTTTAGTGCCAAAATCTACCATTGCAGTTACTGAATAATGATCGTTTGGCATCACTAAGATTTCACTTCCTGAAGTTTCATCGGTGAATGAAATAACTTCTTTCACCACATAAATATTTCTTTTGGCATTTTGTTCTTCGATTTCCGCTTTTTCAAGAGCTTCAACAAAATATTTGGATGAACCATCCATAATAGGTAGTTCAGAAGCATTCAATTCTATGATTACGTTATCTAAATCACAACCAATAAGAGCAGCTAAAACATGTTCTGGTGTTTGAATTTTAACCCCTAATTTTTCTAAATTGGTTCCTCTTTGTGTGTTGACCACATAATTTGCATCAGCTTCAATAATGGGTTGCCCTTCAAGATCTACTCGAACAAAAGTAAAACCATTATTAACCGGAGCAGGTTTAAAAGTCATTTTTACTTCTTTTCCTGTATGCAATCCAACCCCAGTAAGTGAAGTTTCTGTTTTGATGGTCTTCTGTTTAACCATTGTTTCCATTTTTTTGGTTTAATATTTGTTTTTTTAATTCTTCTATTTCTGCAACAATTTTAGGCAAATTCTTAAAATGAACATATGATTTGCTAAAATCGTTGTATCCAAATGTAGGACTCCCTTGCAATATTTCATTATCTTTTATATTTCGTCCCACACCAGATTGTGCCTGAATTCGAACATTATTCCCTATGGATAAATGTCCAGAAATTCCAACTTGCCCACCAATCAAGCCGTTTTTACCAATTTTTGTTGAACCAGCAACTCCAGTTTGAGCTGCAATTACGGTGTTTTCTCCAATTTCAACATTGTGAGCAATCTGAATTTGATTGTCGAGCTTCACTCCTTTTCTGATAATCGTGGAACCCATTGTTGCTCTATCAATTGTCGTACACGAACCGATATCAACATTATCTTCGATAATTACATTCCCTATTTGAGGAATTTTAGTGTATGTCCCATCAGGATTTGGTGCAAAACCAAAACCATCTGAACCTATAATAGCTCCTGAATGAATTGTGCAATTGTTACCAATAATAGTCTCTGAGTAAATTTTTGCTCCAGCAAACAACAATGCATTGTCGCCAATGACTACATTATCGCCAATGTAACAATTTGGGTATATTTTTACATTTTCACCCAAGATCACGTTATGACCTACATAGCTAAAACTCCCAAGATATAAATTATCTCCATATTTTGCGCTTTGCGAAAGAAAAGAAGGCTGCTCTATTCCGCTTTTATTCAATTTTATTTGATTGTAAAACTCTAATACTTTAGAAAATGCCGTATAAGCATCTTGTACTTTTATCAAGGTGGTCGTCAAAGGCAATTCAGGTTCAAAAGTCTCATTCACAATCGTTACTGAAGCTTTTGTTGAATAAATGTAATTTAAGTATTTAGGGTTTGATAAAAAAGTAAGTGAACCTTCTGTACCTTCTTCAATTTTTGACAATCTAAAGACTTCCGCCATGGGATTCCCAATAACTTCACCTTCTAAAATACCTGCTATTTGTTCTGCTGTAAATTTCATTGTGACAAAAATATAAAAAATAGATTTTAAATGGTGTTTTTATAACAGTTGTTTTGGGAAACAGATGTAATACTTGGTCACTAATTTGGATAATGATTTTAAATTCAACTGATCAGAGGATTCTATTACATCTTCTATCGTGCAGTCTTTTTTCAAAATTCGTATGGGTTCCGCTTCTTTACTATACGCTTGATTTTTTATTTTTCCTTTAAATATAAAGTAGTTCGTTTCCGCTAATGAAATATTATTTTCTAATGCGAAACGCTCTTTAAAGGGTTGTAATTCCTCAATTGTCACTTTTTCGCTGGTAAGTTTTATTTTTAATAAATCGCGATTAACAATCATTTTACTCAAGGATGACAATATAAAGTCATTATGTTTTTGCCAAGATTTTAATGCTCCAATAATATCAAAATCATCTAATTGAGCAAATAAATCTAAAGTTTCAGTATCAAAAGTCTCGATGGTAATTTTGTTTTGCATGAAAAAAAGTAAAGGTTCACTGCACGGAAGTGGAATTCCTTTTAATGTTAATTCTTTGGCGCGTTTTAAAATTTTCATCAAAATTAACTCTGCCACTAAACTCGTTTTGTGTAAATATACTTGCCAATACATTAAGCGTCGAGACATTAAGAATTTTTCTACGGAGTAAATTCCCTTTTCTTCAATAACTAAATAGTCATCAACCACATTCATCATTTGAATCAGTCGTTCTGAGTTGACATTACCTTCTGCCACACCCGAGTAAAAACTATCCCGTTTCAAATAATCCATTCGATCCATATCTAATTGACTGGAAATCAATTGCAACATGAACTTTCTGTTGTATTCGCCTTTAAAAACCTGAATCGCTAAACTTAACTTTCCGTCAAATTCAACATTCAATTGGTTCATAAACAATAGTGAGATTTCTTCATGGTGCACATCTTCAACAATGCTTTTTTCCATGGCATGTGAAAAAGGACCATGACCGATATCATGCAATAATATAGCAATGTATAAAGCGTTTTCTTCTTCTGTAGACAATAAAATCCCTTTAAAACGCAAAACATCAACTGCTTTTTGCATTAAATGCATGCACCCTAAAGCGTGATGAAAACGAGTATGATTGGCACCTGGATACACTAAATAGGACAAGCCCATTTGAGAAATTCTGCGCAGTCGTTGAAAGTAAGGATGCTGAATTAAATCGTAGATTAACGCATTTGGAATGGTAATAAACCCGTAAATAGGATCATTAAATATTTTTAGCTTATTAATTTGACTCACAATACGTTATTTTTTTAAGGTCAACAAATATAAGTAAATTACATTTCAAAAATAGAAACGTTCCTAATTGTGTTAATTGACTAGCCAATAAAAGGTAACAAATAGCCCATTAATAAACCTACCAATACTATGACAGCACTGAATATTTTTTTATAATTAATAGCTGCCGCAAAACTGATCAAAACAATTAATATGGTCCGCCAATCCATGATCACATGTTAACCCATCTGAAAACAGATGGCAGTAATTAACGCCACCGAAGCTATATTTACTGCATCTAGAAATACAGAAAACGGAATTGAATTTCTCATTTTTTTTACCACCAGATTTAATAAGGCAACAAACAAAAATGAAGGCAAAAATATTCCTATTGTCGACACAATTGCTCCCATAATTCCGTTCAATTGATAACCAATATTAGAGATCGATGAAAAAACAGGTCCCGTCGTAAATTGTCCTACCGTAATGACATGTATTAAGGTAGCTCTGGTTAATAAGCCTTTAACAACAAGTTCTGCATCTTCGCAATATGAACTGTGGGTACACCAAAATCTATTATCCCCAATTTTAAAAATAAGGTAGCAAGCTCTTTTAAAGTATTTTTTTCATTCATTCCACTTATTTTGGTCTATGTATAATAATGTCGTAAAACAACTGAATTTTTATACTCTTAATTACAGCTATAAAAATAATAAATACTTTATAGATTTAAATTTCTGGCTAAATAATGGCTTCCTCAAAAAACTAAATTTTCATCTTAAAAAAACTAATTATCTAACATACAAATTCGAGGTTAAGCTACTATTTTTTTATATTATTTAAAATTAACACAAACCTTTTACAGACTATTTTAAACTGATTTTTTTTAAAGTTTGATTGCTTGTTTAAACTCAATTTTTCAAATGAACTAAGATTAGAAATAGGCGTTGAAGTATTAAAAAAATAATAAAAGCAAATTTGAGTTTTGCATTAGTCTCCTATATTTTGTCAAAAATTATCATAATATTAGCAGATAGCAGTTGCAAAAAAATGTAATTTGGCACTTTAATTTCGTTCACTTGAACACTTGAAAATGCACCTTATGAGTAAAATAAAAATACTTTGGGTAGATGATGAAATCGACCTTTTGAAACCACACATATTATTTCTGGAAAAGAAAAATTACGAAGTAACCACCTGTAATAATGGACTTGATGCCATCACAATATTTGTGGAAAATAATTTTGACATCGTTTTTTTAGATGAAAATATGCCCGGAATGAGCGGTTTGGAAACACTATCAGAAATGAAGGAGAAAAAATCTTCGGTTCCTATGATTATGATCACCAAAAGTGAGGAAGAGTACATTATGGAGGAGGCCATAGGTTCAAAAATTGCCGATTATTTAATCAAACCTGTGAATCCAAATCAAATTTTATTAAGTTTGAAAAAAAACTTAGATCATTCCCGATTGATTTCTCAAAAAACAACGCTGGATTATCAGAAAGAATTTAGAAAAATCACCATGGAAATGGCGATGGTAAATTCCCATGAAGACTGGATAGAATTGTATAAAAAATTGATTTTTTGGGAATTGGAATTAGAGAATATAGACGATCAAGGTATGGTCGAAATTTTAGAATCTCAAAAAACAGAAGCCAATTCACAATTTGGAAAATTCATTGAACGCAACTATGAAGATTGGTTTGCTTCAAAAGCGGATAAACCGGTTCAATCGCACACGTTATTCAAGGAATTAGTGCTTCCTGAACTCCAGAAAAAGGATAAGCCTATTTTATTTGTTGTAATTGACAATCTGCGCTATGACCAGTGGAAAACTTTTGAAAGTGTAGTGGGAAATTACTATAAGCTGGAGAAAGAAGTTCCCTACTACTCTATTCTTCCTACAGCGACGCAATATGCACGAAATGCTATTTTCTCAGGTTTAACACCCTTGGAAATGGAGAAGCAGTTCCCTCAGTATTGGAAAAATGACCCTGAAGAAGGGGGTAAAAACCTTTTTGAAGCAGAGTTTTTGACCGCTCAATTGAAACGGTTGGGATTAGATCTTAAGGAGGACTATTTTAAAATAACAAGTCTTGCTGGTGGTAAAAAATTATCTGAAAGCTTCAAAGCCTTAAAAGATAACGACTTAGTAACCATTGTCTATAACTTTGTAGATATGCTCTCTCACGCTAAAACTGAAATGGATGTAGTGAAAGAACTAGCCTCTGATGACAAGGCTTATCGCTCGTTAACGTTAAGTTGGTTCAAGAATTCGCCTTTATTAGAGATAATACAACAGGCTCAAAAAATGGGTTTCAAATTGATTTTGACTACCGATCACGGAACCATAAATGTAAAAAATCCATCAAAAGTCGTGGGTGATAAAAATACTAGTTTAAATTTACGGTACAAAACAGGTCGCAGTTTAACGTACGAACACAAAGATGTTTATGCTATAAAAGAACCAAAAAATATTGGCTTGCCATCTATTAATATGAGTAGTTCTTATATTTTTGCAAAAAATGATTTGTTTTTAGCCTATGTTAACAACTACAATCATTATGTGAGTTATTATAAAAATACGTATCAGCATGGTGGAATATCATTAGAAGAGATGATTATTCCGTTTTTAGTTTTTAATCCAAAATAAAAAAATAGTCAGTCTCAGTTTTCAGTTTACGGCAAAAAACCTAAACTTTTAACTTTAAACAATTTTATAATAATGAATATCATTTTTTCTATTGACCAAATCAAAGAAGTTGCACAAAAAATTATAGCCGAAAAGCCAAATAAAGTAATTCTTTTTCATGGAGAAATGGGCGTTGGCAAAACTACATTAATCAAGCAATTGTGTATGATTCTGGGAGTAACAGGTGCCACAAGCAGTCCGACATTTTCCTTGGTTAACGAATATGAGGCCAATCACAATCTTTTAGTCTATCATTTTGATTTTTACAGATTAAACAAAGAAGAAGAGGCTCTAGATATGGGTGTTGATGATTATTTGTATTCTGGAAATTGGTGTTTTATAGAATGGGCAGAAAAAATTCCCAATTTAATCCCTGAAGTTCATTCGGTTATTACGATCTCATTACTTCCTGACGGAACACGTTTTTTGACACTAAAATAAAAATTTGAACATGAACGCAGATCCTATCATAAAAATCATTCCTTTTTCAGCTGAATTAGCAGCTCCTATAAAAATCTTAAACTTGGAATGGCTTACCAAATATTTCAAAGTAGAGCCCAAAGATGAAATTGTGCTTTCAGATCCACAAGGGCAAATTATTGACAAAGGGGGATTTATTTTTTATGCCAAACACAATAATGTCATTATTGGTACAGTTTCTCTTATAAAAATTGACGATTCGATCTTTGAATTAAGTAAAATGGCCGTGACAGATGGTGTTCAAGGATTAGGAATTGGAACAAAAATGCTATTGCACTGCATAGCTGTTGCCCAAGAGAATGAATGGGATAAACTCATTTTATATTCTAACAGAAAGTTAGTATCAGCCATACATTTATATGAAAAATTTGGTTTTGTTGAAATTCCCTTGGAAGACGGAACATATGAAAGAGCTGATATCAAAATGGAGCGAGCTATCCAGTAAAACTGGATAAACTTCAAATCAAATCAACAAAATTAAAGTTGCAAAATTTTTTAAAACTTTTTGCGTAAATTGTACCCTTAATTTATCAACATCAATGTCAATTACTATAACGCCATTTACCAAGCAACAGCTTTTACCTCAAGAAGAAAAACTGGAAGTTGCAAGACAAAAAAGTGAACTTTTCATTGGTATTCCAAAAGAAACTAGTTATCAAGAACGCCGTATTTGCCTGACACCAGATGCTGTAAACTCGCTGACTTACCACGGCCATAGGGTAATGATTGAAGCTGGAGCTGGTCTTAATTCTAGTTATACCGATAAAGAATATTGTGATGCAGGTGCCGAAGTTACAAGTGATACTAAAAAAGTATTCAGTTGCCCGATGATACTAAAAGTCGAGCCCGCGACTTTAGCCGAAATTGAGTTAATGAACTCGCAAACCATTGTACTTTCTGCCATACAATTGAAAACGAGAAAAAAAACCTATTTTGAAGCCTTGACCAAAAAGAAAATTACCGCTCTTGCTTTCGAATACATCAAAGATGAAGATGGAACCTATCCTGCAGTAAAGTCCTTATCCGAAATTGCAGGAACTGCGTCCATCCTTATTGCAGCAGAGTTAATGATTACAAATGAATTTGGTAAAGGACTTTTATTTGGTAACATAACAGGAGTTCCTCCTACTGATGTTGTTATAATTGGAGCAGGAACAGTAGGCGAATTTGCGGCTAAAACTGCCATTGGTTTAGGTGCAAATGTCAAGGTATTCGATAATTCCATTACAAAATTACGGCGATTACAAAATAATTTGAACCAACGAATTTTTACTTCCACAATTCAACCAAAAGCGTTGTTAAAAGCCTTGAGACGATGTGATGTGGCGATTGGAGCCATGCGAGGAAAAGATCGTTGCCCTGTAGTTGTTACTGAAACCATGGTTGAAAACATGAAAAACGGAGCCGTAATTGTAGATGTAAGCATCGATACTGGCGGTTGTTTTGAAACTTCAGAAATAACCTCACACGAAAAACCTACATTTATAAAAAGTAATGTTTTACACTATTGTGTACCCAATATTCCCTCTCGCTATTCTAAAACTGCCTCCTTATCCATCAGTAATATCATAACGCCTTATTTGTTGCAAATAGCAGCCGATGGTGGTATCGAAAGTGCAATTCGTTGCGATAAAGGATTAAAAAATGGGGTCTACATGTACCACGGAATTTTGACTAACAGCGCCATAGGTGATTGGTTTGACTTGCCAAACAACGACATCAATTTAATTGTTTTTTAAGAAAACTTTCTGCTACCTTTGCAAAAAATTTAATTCATGAAATTCATACATCGTTTTGCCTATTATTTGGTAGGTTTGGTCATCGGTTTGTTTTTTGTAGCCTTAGTTTTCAGTGGTAAAGATACCCGTTGCAACTATTTCCCCAATGCAAGAGTTTTAAATGATTTAAGGAATAAACCCTTCTATTACTCCGATAAAGCTTCCATAATTTTAGCTGAAAAATGGATTGATACTGTTGATATAAAAAATACCCTGCAATTTGGTGATGTAGATTTTGACAACAGTAATAAAGAACTTAAAAAAGGGAAATTATACATAATTGACGGTAAAACCATTAAGAATCAAGAAGTAACATTAAAAGTCATCAATTACTCCGATAAAGCCGTTTTAGAGGAAATTATTAAAAAATAAATATTCCAATTCATATAGTATTAGAATATAATTTACTTTTTTTAATTCACTTTTGGGCGTGCCCCTCCGCAAAAGCTCCAGGTCCTGCTGTTCGTTCCCGCTTTTTAGTTTAGGCCAAAAGGCCTTTCCTAAAAGAGCTCCACTGCCATCAGTCACGCAAAATCGCTTGAGATAGAAATATTTCCTTTACTACATTTACTAAATCCAGTCTATCGTTTTCTTTTTATAGTGTGTTAAATACGCGTTGGTCTGACTAAAATGTTTATTACCAAACCACTTTCCTTGATTGGCGCTTAACGGCGAAGGATGTCCGGATTCTAAAACCAAATGTTTGTTTCGGTCGATTTTAAGTCCCTTTTTATGAGCAAAACCTCCCCACAGCAAAAATACAACACGATCTTTCTCCTCTGAAATTTTCTCAATCACAGCATCTGTAAAAACATTCCATTTTAAGTGTTTGTGGCTGTTAGCAGTATCTTCCCTAACCGTTAACGAGGCATTTAACAATAAAACGCCTTGTTTAGCCCAAGCTTCAATATTCCCGGAAGTAGGCATAAAAATAGCATCTAAATCATCGCTCATTTCCCGAAAAATATTACGCAAAGACGGCGGAATTCGAATACCATCATTCACAGAGAAACACAAACCATTTGCTTCTCCTTTGCCATGATAAGGATCTTGACCAATGATAACAGCATTTACATCCTTGAAACTGCAAAAGTTCAACGCATTAAAAATCAATTCTTTCGGAGGGTAACACGTATAATTTTTATATTCCGCATCAACAGTTTCCATCAATTCCTGAAAATAAGGTTTTGTGATTTCATCCGATAAAATAGTTTGCCAAGTGGGAATGAGATTAATTTGCATAAACACGTTTTATAGTGCAAATATACGTTTCAAATCAATTTTTATATCCTAAAAACTACAATAAACATTCTTTAAAACTTTGTGAAGAACTGTTAAATAGTCTTAACTATTAACTATTTTTGTTTCAAAATGAATTCTACACTTAGATGATATCCATTACCGAAAAAACATTACAAGATTTACAATTTCCAACTGTACTCGAAACCATCTCAACCATCTGTAATACAGACATTGGAAAGGAAAAAGCCTTAGCAATAACTCCTTTTAAAGATAAAGATACCTTGATGCGCGCTTTATTGCAAACCTCAGAATATGTTTCGTCTTTCCAAAATAATAATGCCATTCCCAATCACGGTTTTGATGCCATTACACATGAGATAAAATTTCTAGCCATCGAAGACAGTTTTCTAGAAGTAAACAGTTTCAGAAAAATAGCTACAATCTCTTCTACTGTAAATTTCCTTTTGACTTTCTTGAGAAAATTTGAAGATTATTATCCTAATTTAAACTTAAGAGCAAACCAAGTAGAACTTACTAAGGACATCATTATTATGGTCGACGATGTGGTGGATAAATACGGTGAAATAAAAGACAACGCATCTCCTGATTTGTTGAACATTCGAAGAGGCATGAACGCAATTCGAGGTAAGGTAAATCAGAGCTTTGGAACCGCATTGACACATTACAATTCATTAGGGTATCTAGATGATATTAGAGAGAGTTTTGTACAAAACAGAAGGGTTTTGGCAGTTTTAGCAATGTACCGCCGTAAAGTCAAAGGTTCTATCATGGGTAGCTCTAAAACTGGAAGTATTGCCTACATCGAACCCGAAGCCACTTTGCAATATTCTAGAGAATTAAGCAATTTAGAATATGAAGAAAAAGAAGAGATCAATAGAATATTGAAATTATTATCCAATCAAATTCGGCCATTTTTAAATTTACTAATTCAATATCAGGATTTCTTAAGCGACATTGATGTTATCGCTGCCAAGGCAAAATATGCTAATAGAATAAATGGGATTTTACCAACAATAACTGAGGAACGCAGACTATATTTTAGAGAAGCGTACCATCCTATTTTGTATTTGAACAACAAACAAAAAAACGAAATTACACATCCGCAAACTATTGAGCTGGATCAAGAAAACAGAATCATAGTTATTTCTGGTCCTAATGCAGGTGGAAAAACAATTTCGCTTAAAACGGTTGGTTTACTACAATTAATGCTACAATCCGGAATGTTAATTCCCGTTCATGAGCGCAGTGAAACATTTCTTTTTGATAGAATTCTAACAGATATTGGTGATAATCAATCTATTGAAAATCATTTAAGTACCTACAGTTACCGGTTAAAGAACATGAACTATTTCTTGAAAAAGTGCAATAGTAAAACTATGTTCTTAATTGATGAATTTGGTACAGGTTCTGATCCTGAATTGGGTGGTGCGCTAGCTGAAATTTTCCTAGAAGAATTTTACCATCGAGAAGCTTTTGGAATTATCACCACGCATTATTCTAATCTAAAAATTCTGGCTAACGAATTGCCTTTTGCTACCAATGCGAATATGCTTTTTGATGAAAAAACATTAGAACCCATGTACATATTGGCTTTGGGTCAAGCTGGGAGTTCTTTCACCTTTGAGGTGGCTTTAAAAAACGGAATCCCCTTTAGCTTAATTAACAGAGCGAAAAAGAAAATTGAAGTCGGTAAAGTGCGTTTTGATAAAACCATTGCTACGCTCCAAAAAGAACGTTCCAAAATGGAAAAAACGTCTCAAACACTTAAAGAGGAAGAGACTAAAGCACGTGAAGAAGGCAAGAAACTGGAAACAATTAATGTAAAAATTAAGCAAAAACTGGAGAGTTATCAAGAATTATACGATAGCAATCAGAAAACAATTTACATTGGTCAAAAAATTGAAGATATTTCAGAGAAATATTTCAATAATAAAAATAAAAAAGAACTGCTTGGCGAATTCATGAGAATTATTGAAATCGAAAATTCTAAACGCAAAAAAGCTTCGACTAAAGAAACCAAAGCACTTATTGAGAAGAAAAAAGAGGTAATTCAAGAGGTATCTGTACAGGTGGAGGAAATTAGACAAGAAAAGAAAGAAAAAAAGGTAAAACTAGTAGTTGAAAAACCTAAACCCGTACTGAAAATTGGTGATCGTGTGCGCATGTTTGATGGGAAAGCAGTTGGAACAATTGACAGTATCGAAAAAAATAAAGCAACAGTAAATTATGGTGTTTTTACTTCAAAAGTGAGTCTGGAAGCATTAGAATTTGTTGAAGCGGGGAAAAAGTAAACAGTATACCATTTATGCAAGTCATCTATAGGAACGAAGCAAACCCACTAACAAGAGTAACTTTTGCTAATCATTGAAACAGATATACGAAATGTGATTGCTTCGTTCCTCGCAATGACAAATTCAAATAAAAAAACATGAAACCTGGATTTATCTATATCATCACTAATAAATACCAAACCGTAGTTTATACAGGCGTCACTTCTAATCTGCCACAAAGAATTCTGGAGCACAAAGAAAAAAGACATCCTACTTCATTTTCTGCTCGTTATAATGTGAATGTATTAGTTTATTAGAAGCAATTTCAATGGATTGGTGATGCTATAGCTAGAGAAAAACAAATAAAAGCAGGTTCAAGAGAAACAAAAAATACTTTAATTCGTTCTATAAACCCTTCTTGGAACGATTTATTTGAAGAAATTAAAGATATAATGACGGAATAACTCTCATATAGACTAACATAAGTCATTGCGAGGAACGAAGCAATCGCACTAACAGGATACAAGTTGCGCAAGTAAATACGATGGCGCACGTTTCTTATAATGATAAACTAAACAAAAAAATGCTCAATATTCCTAAGGACAAAAAAATTATCCTCTTTGATGGTGTATGCAATCTGTGTGATTCTGCAGTTCAATTAATCATTAAGCATGATACAAAAGATATATTTAGGTTTGTAGCTTTACAATCTGATTTAGGTCAAAAAATCATCAAACACTTGGGAATTGACACTCAAAAAACAGATAGCATTATTCTGTATCAGCCGGGTTTAGCTTATTATTATAAATCAGAAGCAATTTTAGAGATTGCAAAAGATTTAAGTGGAGTATTTTACTTTGGTATTTTATTTTCGGTATTCCCCACCGCATTCAACAATTCCATTTATGATTACATCGCCAAGAACAGATACAAATGGTATGGAAAAAAAGAAACTTGCCTGATACCTACCAAAGAGCTTCAAGCTAAATTTTTGCAATAAACGGCTTATTATGATAATTATCATACTTTACATTTTAAGAGTATTATATATTTGGCAAATATTAAATTTTAATTATCATGAAAGACACAACACTTTTCTCTTTAGACAATGGTACATTTATTATGGTCATTGTGTTCGGTTTAGTAATCATAGGGCTGATTGCGACAGTTTTAATTATGATGAACTCCGATAAAAAAATATAAAAATAGTACCAAAAAAAAGGATGACCAACGGACATCCTCTTGCTATTATTAATTAATTATATTAACTTCTAATTAATTTTTTGTATTTTAATCGTTTTGGTGTTAAATCCCCTCCCAAACGTTTTTTCTTATTTTCCTCGTATTCAGAGAATCCACCTTCAAAGCAATACACTTCAGAGTTACCTTCAAAAGCTAGAATGTGTGTACAAATTCTGTCTAAAAACCACCTGTCATGAGAAATAACTACCGCACAACCTGCAAAACTTTCTAAACCTTCCTCTAAGGCACGAAGTGTGTTGATATCCAAATCATTCGTAGGCTCATCAAGAAGCAATACGTTTCCTTCTTCTTTTAAGGTCATTGCAAGATGCAAACGGTTGCGTTCCCCACCGGAAAGCATAGAAACTTTCTTGTTTTGTTCTCCACCTCCAAAATTAAATCGTGACAAATACGCTCTAGAATTTACTTGTTTTCCTCCCATCATGATTAATTCCTGACCATCAGCAAAGTTTTCCCAGATGGACTTGTCTGGATTAATATTGGAATGCGCTTGATCGACATAAGCGATTTTTACAGTATCACCAATGGAGAATTCACCTGAATCTGGTTTTTGCTCGCCCATAATCATTTTGAAAATAGTTGATTTACCAGCACCATTTGGCCCAATAATCCCAACAATTCCTGCTTGAGGCAAGGTGAAATTTAAATTATCATATAGTAATTTATCTCCAAAAGCTTTAGCAACATTTTTAGCTTCAATTACATTTGTTCCCAAACGAGGACCATTTGGAATATAGATTTCTAAGTTTTCATCCAGTTGTTTTTGGTCTTCGTTCAATAATTTATCGTAGTTCTGCAAACGTGCTTTTTGCTTCGTCTGACGTCCTTTGGCTCCTTGGCGAACCCAATCTAACTCACGCTCTAAATTTTTTCTGCGTTTAGAAGCTACTTTTTCTTCCAGTGCCATGCGGCTTGATTTTTGATCCAGCCAAGACGAGTAATTCCCTTTCCAAGGAATACCTTCTCCTCTATCTAATTCTAAAATCCAACCCGCCACATTATCCAAAAAGTACCTATCGTGCGTTACTGCAATTACAGTTCCAGCATATTGTGCTAAATGTTGTTCTAACCAAAGAACGCTTTCTGCATCCAAGTGATTCGTAGGCTCATCTAACAACAGTACATCTGGTTGCTGCAATAACAATCGACATAAAGCTACACGACGACGCTCTCCACCAGATAAATTCTTGATTGGAGTATCACCTTCTGGAGTTCGCAAAGCATCCATGGCGATTTCTAGTTTAGTATCAATTTCCCATGCACCCAAAGCATCAATTTTGTCTTGTAAAAGCGCTTGACGGTCCATCAATTGCTCCATTTTTTCCGCATTTTCATAAACTTCAGGTAAACCAAAACTATCATTGATTTTATTGAATTCGTCTAAAACTGCCATAGTTTCTGCAACGCCCTCTCTTACAATTTCGATAACCGTTTTGCTATCATCAAGAATTGGTTCTTGCTCCAAATATCCGACAGTGTACCCTGGGGCAAAAACTACATCTCCTTGATAATTTTTATCAACTCCGGCAATAATCTTCAATAAAGAAGATTTTCCAGAACCATTTAGACCCAAAATACCAATTTTTGCTCCATAAAAGAAACTCAAATAAATATTTTTCAGCACTGGTTTATCTGCTCCCTGATAGGTTTTACTCAATTTTGACATTGAGAATATCACTTTCTTATCGTCTGCCATTTTCTTTTTTAATTTAAAATTTATTTAAAATAACTATTAAAGTCTTCCTTTAAGTGAACTAAATACCCATGCATTAGCTAAAAATCCAACACCTACAGCGGCAAATCCCCATCCTGCAACGTCATCATATCTAAAAGCACCTAATGCAATTAGCAATAATCCCATTACAATCATTATCAAGGTAGCCCAACCTAAAATAGTGTTTTTATTCATTCCCATAATTGTGGTATTTTGTTTTTTTCGAAATGCAAATATCGGGATTTTTTACGCTTTAATTAAATATTTTATAAAGCATTTCTTTTAATAAATCAGAATGAGACAAGGCATTGGCTCCAACACCTTTACTTTTTACATCAATATCTCGTAAAGCTCCCACTATTTGGCTTACTTTTTTCATCGGATAATTTTTTAAAGCTACGTCATATTCCTTCATGAAAAATGGATTTATTCCTATTACGACCGCTACATTTTTAGGATTTTTGTCTTTCAAACCATGGTATTTCAACAATTGGATAAAAAATCCAAAAACCAAACTAGTAGTAACCACCATAGGGTTATCTTTTGGATTTTGAGCAAAGTTCTCCGCAATGGTATAAGCCTTTAGCTGGTTGCGTTCGCCTAGTGCTTTTCGCAATTCAAATACGTTAAAATCTTTGCTAAAGCCAATATTTTCCTCAATATGTTTGGGAGTTATAGTACTTCCTACCGGCAAAATAATTTGCAGCTTTTCCAGTTCATTATTTATTTTACTCAAATCGGTCCCAAGAAATTCAACCAACATTGCATTAGCCTTGGGTTCAATTTCATATTTCTTGCCTGCCAAAACGCGCTTAATCCAGTCGCCTACTTGATTATCATAAAGTTTTTTACTTTCGAAAACCACGCCAATTTTAGCTAACAGTTTTGTTAGTTTTTTACGTTTATCAAGCGTTTTGTATTTATAGCAAAATACCAAAACCGTAGTTGCCATTGGGTTTTCGGCATAGGTTTCTAATTTGTCAATCGTTCGGATTAAATCTTGCGCCTCCTTAACAATGACCACTTGACGTTCTGCCATCATCGGGTAGCGTTTGGCTGTCGATATGATATCTTCTATAGAAACATCTCTTCCGTATAAAACAGTTTGATTAAACCCTTTTTCTTCTTCGGTCAAAACTTTTTCTTCAATAAAATCAGATAATTTATCGATATAATACGGTTCTTCGCCCATCAAAAAATAGATAGGTTTGATGTTCCCGTTTTTAATGTCATTTACAATTTTTAAAACCTCGTCCATTTTTCAAATGTTCAGTATTTAGTTGCAGTACTCCGTCTCCATGTAATAAAACTTGAAACTTTAAACCTGAAACTTCAAACTATTTTATATTTTTGCTTTATGCAGCAATTAAATTTTTCTACCTATACTTTTCGATTCAAAAATAGCGAAAATAAAGTCTCTATTTTTGATGAAATCAGGAAAAAATTTATCATTCTTAATCCAGAGGAATGGGTTCGTCAACATGTTGTTCAATTTTTATTGGAAGAAAAAAAATACCCAAAATCATTGATTAACGTAGAGAAGGTTTTAAAAGTCAATGGCTTACGCAAAAGGTACGATGTCGTGGTTTTCAATTCCGATGGTTCCATTTTTATTCTCATCGAATGCAAAGCGCCCGATGTAAAAATTGTTCAAGCTACTTTTGACCAAATTGCACGTTATAATATGACGATGAATGCTCAATTTTTGATGGTAACCAATGGTTTGAATCACTACTTTTGCCAAATGGATTTTGAAAATGAAAAATATCAATTCCTACATGAATTGCCAACGTATAAAATCGAATAATTAAAAATTGTTATGAAAATAGCTGTAGTGATACTGAATTGGAATGGAGTTTTATTGCTCGAACAATTTTTACCTTCTGTTGTGAAAAATTCCTCAGATGCAGTTATTTATGTTGCGGATAATGCCTCAACTGATACTTCTATTGCTTATGTAAAAGCACATTTTCCTTCCGTTAGGATTATTGAAAACAAATGCAATCTAGGCTTTGCAAGCGGATATAACGAAGCATTAAAACAAGTCGATACGGAACTCTATGCTTTGGTAAACTCTGATATTGAAGTGACAGAGAATTGGTTGCAACCCATACTGACAACTTTTTTAAACGAACCCAATACGGCTATAATTCAGCCTAAAATATTAGATTTTAAAAACAAAGAATATTTTGAATACGCTGGCGCTGCAGGTGGTTTTATAGATCAATTTGGTTATCCGTATTGTCGAGGTCGTATATTTGACACTGTCGAAAAAGACCTTGGGCAATACAATGATAACATAGAGATTTTGTGGGCAAGTGGCGCTTGTTTTTTTATTAGAAGTAGCATTTTTAAAGAATTAAAAGGCTTTGATGACGACTTTTTTGCACATCAGGAAGAAATTGATTTGTGTTGGCGTGCATTAAATAAAGGGTATCAAATAAAATACATTTCAGAATCAGTAGTGTATCATGTGGGCGGAGCAACTTTACAGCAAGGAAATCCAAAAAAAACATTTTTGAATTTCAGAAACTCCTTATTGATGTTGACAAAAAACCTTCCTAGAAACAAATTATATTCAATTCTTTTAGGTAGAATGGTTCTAGATGGAATTGCTGGAATCCAATTTCTTATGAAAGGAAAATTTAATCATTTTATAGCAATATTGAAAGCTCATTTTTCTTTTTATAAACTATTTTTAGGTCATTATAAAAAAAGAACGAAATTTCATAAACAAAAATACTATCAAACAAAAAGTATCATTTACATCTATTTTATAAAGCAAATCGTTGTTTTTAACGATTTATTTAGAACAAAATAGATAAAAAAAAGTAAATTTGTTGTTAACATTTAATTCAAATCAATACCATTTATGAAAAAAATAGTAATCGCCTTATCCGTATTAGCGCTATTGTCTTCGTGTGTTTCTAAAAAGAAATATACTGAGCTAGAAGCTAGAAATAAAGAAACTCAGGACTTATTAAATACTGCTACAGTAAAATTAAATTCTTGTTTAGAGGAAAAAGCAGCGCTTTCAGCAACTGCATCTTTATTAAAAGAGCAAAATCAAGGATTGATCAGTACGTCTAAAGATATGACGATTTTATCTACAAAAGGAGCTGAAAATATTGAAAAAGCGTTAGAATCTATCAAAGAGAAAGATTTAAAAATTAGTAGAATGCAGGACGCTTTAACTAAAAAAGATAGTGTTACACTTGCTGTAGTGACGAGTTTAAAAAGTGCTGTAGGCATCTCTGATCCAGATATCGAAATAAATGTAGAAAAGGGAGTTGTATTTATATCAATCGCTGATAAATTATTATTTAAAAGCGGAAGTTATGAAGTTACTGATAAAGCAAAAGGAGTTTTGGCTAAAGTAGCAAAAGTAGTCAATGACAAACCAGATTTTGAATGTATGGTTGAAGGCCATACTGATAATGTACCTTATAATGGTTCAGGAATTTTATTAGACAACTGGGATTTAAGTGTAAAACGTTCTACATCTATCATACGTGTGCTAACCAACCAATTGGGTGTTAAACCAGAACAATTGATTGCAGCAGGAAGAAGTTCGTACATTCCTTTAGTAGCTAATGATACCCCTGAAAATAAAGCGCGTAATAGAAGAACTCGTATTGTCGTATTACCTAAAATCGATCAGTTCTACGACATGATTGAAAAAGAAATGAAAAAACAAAGACCATAATTTTTTCTTTAAATTCAAAAGTAAACGCCTCAAAATTGAGGCGTTTTTTATGGGTATTTCTTTTTAAACTAAACAACTATTTAAATTCGATCAATATATAAACAAAAAAAGCAGGTCGTAAAACCTGCCTTTATGTATCCTCAATTGTTCTTTAACAACCAATTAAATATAATTAAGAATAACATGCTATCATTATAAAAATCAATGCAATGTAAATTTTAAGTAAATATAAAAATTTATAGAATAGAAGCAAATATTTTGCCAATTATTTAAATTTTACAAAATATCCAGACTTCCTTTACCCTCTCTGACTACAATTGGCTCTTCGCCAGACAAATCAATAATCGTTGATCCCATATTATCACCATAACCGCCATCAATAACCATATCGACAAGGTTTTGCCATTTCTCAAATATGAGTTCAGGATCAGTGGTGTATTCAATCACATCATCATCATCGTGAATGGAAGTAGAAACTATTGGATTCCCTAGCAACTTTACAATTTCTAGTGCTATCGCATTATCTGGAACCCTGATTCCCACCGTAGTTTTCTTTTTAAATTCCTTTGGTAAATTATTATTTCCAGGTAAAATAAAGGTATACGGCCCAGGTAACGCTCTTTTTAATAATTTAAATGTTGGTGTATCGATCTGTCGAACATAATCAGACAAATTGCTCAAATCGTGACAAATAAAGGAAAAATTAGCTTTTTCCAGTTTTATCCCTTTTATCTTCGCAATACGCTCTAAAGCTTTGGTATTAGTAATATCACAACCTAAACCATACACGGTATCTGTGGGATAAATCACTAAACCGCCCTCTTTGAGCACCTTCACCACTTTAGCAATTGCAGCTTCGTTGGGTTTGTCTTCGTATATTTTTATAAATTGAGCCATCGGATTTAAGATTTTTGATTAACGATTTTTGATTTCCTGATTTAAAACTTCAGTAATCTGATTTTAGTTTACTCAAACTGTCATTGAACACTGAGAAGCCGACCACTTGGTACTATCCAATAATATCCAGTTTCGCAAAGCGCAACAATAATTTTTTGATTCCACCAACCTCAAATTTGATTTCAGCTTTTTTATCCGCTCCCACTCCTTCAAGGTTTAAAACTTCACCTTTACCAAAACGTTCGTGCATTACAGTATTTCCTGCAACCAATTTATTATCAAACAAATTCGCACTACCGCTAGCTGATATATTACTGCTAACAGGTTTCAATTTACGAATATTTATATCCGTTTTAGGGTCATTATCCGAACTATATTTGGTCGGTGGCGTTCCGTTGGCCGGTTTTGCCAGACGCAATTTAGATTTGTCCACATCTCCAAAAATATCACTATCAATCATTGGCTTAAAGCGGTAATTGGACTCTGCTGGCGTTAGATATTCTAAATACTGAGCATCAATTTCTTCCACAAATCGGGAAGGTTCGCTATCAGTCAATTTTCCCCAACGGTAACGCGATTGTGCATAAGTCAAATACGCCTGATGCTCGGCACGGGTCAAGGCAACATAGAACAAACGACGCTCTTCTTCTAGTTCACTTCTCGTGCTCATACTCATTGCACTCGGAAACAAATCTTCTTCCATTCCCACCACAAAAACATGAGGGAATTCCAATCCTTTGGCCAAGTGAATGGTCATAAGTGCCACGCGATCCTCATCACTAGTATCTTTGTCTAAATCTGTTGCTAAAGCTACATCCTCCATAAACTCAGATAAAGCGCCACGAGCGCCATCGATTTCTTTTTGCCCTTCGGTAAAATCCTTGATGCCGTTTAATAATTCCTCAATATTCTGGATTTTAGCCATTCCTTCCGGAGTAGCATCTTTCTTTAATTCTTGAACCAATCCTGTTTTTTTTGCAACATGATCAGTGATGTAAAACGCATCTTGATTTTGATCAATGACCTGAAAACTCTGAATCATAGTCACAAAATCTTGTAATTTTTGTTTGGTCCCAGAATTCAGTTTTAAGTCAATTTTATCAATATTTTGCATCACTTCCCAAATGGAACGTTTGTAGTGATTAGCAGCAATCGTCAATTTTTCGACTGTTGTATCTCCAATTCCACGAGCCGGATAATTGATTACACGAACCAAAGCTTCTTCATCTTTTGGATTAATAACCAATCGCAAGTAACACAATACATCCTTAATTTCTTTCCTTTGATAAAAAGATAAACCACCATAAATGCGATACGGAATATCTCTTTTTCTAAGCGCATCTTCCATGGCACGGGATTGCGCATTGGTACGATACAAAATGGCAAAAGAACCGTTACTAAGCTGGTTCTGCATTTTTTGTTCAAAAATAGTACTGGCCACAAAACGCCCTTCTTCAGCATCGGTCATGCTGCGGTGCACTTTTATTTTTGGACCAAAATCATTCGCAGTCCAAACTATTTTATCCAGCTTTACCTTATTCTTATCGATAATGGTATTGGCAGCTTCTACAATATTTCTTGTCGAACGGTAATTTTGTTCTAGTCTAAAGGTTTTTACACCATCATAATCTTTTTGAAAATTCAAGATGTTATTGATGTTAGCACCACGAAATGCATAGATACTTTGCGCATCATCACCCACCACACAAATATTCTGAAATTTATCTGATAAAGCACGAACAATCAAATATTGAGAGTGGTTCGTATCTTGGTACTCATCCACCAATATGTAACGAAAACGGTTTTGATATTTGGCCAAAACTTCTGGAAAACGAGTCAATAACTCATTGGTTTTCAACAACAAATCATCAAAATCCATGGCGCCAGATTTGAAACATTTATCAACATAATTTTGATAAATTTCCCCCAATCTTGGCTTTTTAGCCATTGCATCCGCTTCTTGTAATTCAGGATTATTAAAATAGGCTTTTACCGTAATCAAGCTATTTTTATAACTGGAGATTCTACTTAAAACCTGTTTTGGTTTATACACATCCCTGTCCAATTGCATTTCTTTGATAATCCCTGAGATACAACGCAAAGAATCCTGCGAATCATAAATTGTAAAATTCGAAGGATAACCCAAATGATCGGCTTCGGAACGTAAAATTCTAGCAAAAACCGAGTGAAATGTTCCCATCCAAAGATTTTTTGCTTCACTTGCCCCTACAATTTGAGAGATTCGGGTTTTCATTTCCCGTGCCGCTTTATTGGTAAACGTAAGCGATAAAATATTAAAGGCATCGACGCCCTGATTCATCAAATAAGCAATTCTAATAGTCAACACGCGCGTTTTCCCGGAGCCTGCACCAGCGATGATAATCATTGGTCCGTCTTTTTGAAGAACAGGTTCTCGCTGGGCTTCGTTGAGTTGATCGATATATTTATGCATGGAGAAATTTAAAATTTATTATGCAAAAATAAGAATTTAAGATTTAGAAACAGGTTTAAATTACAATCATAATAAGTTCTGATTTAACCAAAAATTCACTTGCTACAACGACATTAGCAAAGTTGCTAATCTTTAAAAAAGACATCGTATCCAAAACGGATTATAGTCCCCACAACTACAACCAAAAAGAAAATTCTGATAAAACTGTTTCCTCTATTGATGGCCAGTTTGGCTCCAATCCAGCCGCCCAAAGCATTGCTAGCAGCCATTGGAATGGCAATTGCCCATATGATTTTACCTTTTAACATAAAAAGGCAGATGGATCCAAAATTAGTCGATAAGTTTACCATTTTGGCATTTGCGGAAGCATGTAAAAAATCGAATCCCATAATGGCAATAAAGGCCACTACTAAAAAACTGCCAGTTCCCGGACCAATAAACCCATCATATAATCCAACAACGAAACTGATTGCAATCGCATTCCATATTTGGGTTCTTGGGGAATGATCCTTTTCAATATGTTGTCCAAAATTTTTCTTGGCGTAGGTATAAATTACTAAAAAAGAAAGAACAACCAGTAATAATGGTTTCATAAAATCATTGCTCACATATGTTAACAAAGTTGAGCCTAAAAATGCTGATGGAAATGCCAAAAGCATCATAATCGACAATAGTTTCCAGTTCATATCTACCTTTTTCAAATACTGATATGCTGCAAAAGATGTCCCACTAAAAGCAGGAACTTTCAAGGTGCCAATTACGGTTGAAACAGGAAGATTTGGCAATAAAATCAAACCCATGGGAGTTTGTATCAATCCTCCACCGCCAACAATAGCATCAATAAATCCTGCCGCAAAGGCAGCCAAACAAAGTAAAACTAGAACATAAGTCTCCATTATGGTATTCAATTTTAAATAGTGCTATTACAAGGGACAAAAATACTATTTGGTTTGATTTATTGCTAGAAAATAGAAATTGATTTGTACATAAAAAAGTATATTTTTGCTCCTATAATTTTTATATCAAAATGGATTCAACAAAAATCATAGAAATACTTGCTTACACGCTTCCTTCAATAATTACTGGCAGCGTTGCCTACTTTTTATTTAACTCTTATTTCAAAGATCAGCAAAATACAAGGCGCTGGTTGTTACAAAAAGAGGTTCAAAAAGAGGCTTTACCACTGCGTTTACAGGCTTATGAACGAATGTCTCTGTATTTGGAGCGCATTAATCCCACTAAGTTATTAATTCGGATTGCTCCAATTTCTAACGATAAAAACGATTATGAAAATCTGATAATTGCGCATGTCGAACAAGAATTTGAACACAATTTAACCCAACAAATATACATGTCAGATGAATGTTGGACAATTATTGTTACAGCAAAAAATGCAACAATCCAAATGATTCGAAAAGCGAATATGAGTGATCGAGTTGACAATGCAGATAAATTGCGTGAAGTAGTTTTAAGTGATTTGATGGAAAAACAATCCCCTAGCAATGCTGCTTTGGCTTATATCAAAAATGAAGTTAGTCAAATGTGGTAAAACATTGTAAAGCAATAAAAATAATCAAATTCACTAGTTTCTAAAAGAATAATCTTTTGAAATTAGTGAATTTGTGTTTTTAAATCAATGTTCATTTCTGACTTATTCATTCAACAACCGATTCAATTGAAATTGCTCCGCTTCATTTAAATCAGGAATTATTCTTTCCAAAGAAACTCTCATTTCCCGGTTCTTTAATAGTTTTCGAATATTATCTCTACCAAATTTAGTGAATTGCCACATGTGATGCGTAGTAGCATTTACGAGATTTTTCAAAACTGCGTCGTTAATGATTTTGAAAGCGAGTAGTTTCTCCAAAGCATTTTGTCTGGTATTTGCCTCATAATTTATAGATGAATAGTGTATTAATTCGGTTTCTAAAGCTTGCTTGTCAAGAGGGTAATTTGGTGTCAAAAGAGCTAAAGTCACCCACAAAGTCCTTAAATTATAATCATTGAAACCTACCCAAGTTTTTGATTTATCCAAATATTGAATGCGTTTTTCGGGAAAATTATTCCATAAATTAGACAACGCCAGTTCTTGTGTTTGATACGATTTATCCTCTAATAAAGTTTCATATTCTAATCTAAAACTCTCCGGAATTTCCCGCAATGATTCGGCAACCGCTTGACGAACTGGAATATTATTAGTTTCTAAAGCTAAAACAAATAGATTCTTTTTATCCTCCCATTTTTCATTTATCAATTGATTCAGAATCGCTTCTTTTACCGAAAAATAAACGTCAGATTGCATTATTTTTTCAAGAAAATCCTTTTTTTCTAATAACGGTTTGTTTTTTAATTTCTCTATTTCAAACTGTACCTGAGTTGATTTGTTTTCAATCAATAACCTATTGGCTTGTTGCGTATTAAAAACATTTGATTCAAGCCATACTTTACTGAAATTATCCAAATCATAGTTCGATACTTTTTTGATTTCAGCAAAGAAATTCTCTGTATTCACACTTTGAAATGCATGTTTTCTCAAATAGTTTTTCACCGCTTTTTTAAACGCTTTATCGCCTATTTCTTTCTGTAAAACAAAAAGTGCCCAAGCTCCTTTTTGATAAAAAGTCAACGAACTGGCTTTAGCATTCAAAACAGGAATGGTATCCGTTCGGGAAGCGAATTTTAATTGTGATGCGGACTCATATAATTTTGAATAAAAATAATCTTCTCCATACGTTTCCTTTTCGGCCAGCAACGCATAATAGGTAGCGAAACCTTCCTGCAACCAATGGTGCTTGCTACTTTCGGCAGTGACTAAATTCCCAAACCACTGATGCGCTAATTCATGCGCGTTGACATTGGTATAACTCCTGTCCTCAAAACCGGTAGAATCGACCACATAACGCGAATTAAAAAGCGTTGCTGATGTGTTCTCCATCCCGGCATACAAGAAATCTCGAACAGGCGCTTGTTTGTAAATACCCCAACGATACGTAACTCCTATTTCCTTTTCTAAAAAATCAAACATTAGTTTAGAATCGCGATAGGTTGGTTCAAATTTAGAAACGTCTTTTGGTTCCAAATACATTTCTAAAGAAATTCCTGAATTTGATTTTTGGATGATTTTTTTAAATTTACCAATAACGAGCATCAATAAATACGAACTCATTGGTTTTTGCATTTGGTATTGCCAAACCGAAAGTGCATCAAGTGTTGATTTAAATTTCAAAATTCCATTTGAAATTACCTGATAGTCTTTATTACATACTACATTCAAATTGAAAACCACTTTCTCATTCACATCATCAAAACTCGGAAACCAATGACTGGTATATTTTCCTTGACCTTGTGTCCAAATTTGAACATTGTCATTTGCTTCTGAACCTACGAAATACATCGTTTGTTTTGGTTTTGCTGAATACTTAAAAGTCAGGTTATTTTTTCCTTTTTTAAACAGAAATATGATTTGCAATTGTTTTTGTGTATTGATATAATTAATTGGTTTTCCGTTTAATTTCAAATCCGAAAACTCCATATTCTGTGCATCAATTTTAATCGTGTCAATAGATTTCAAAACGTCAAAATCATAATTAACATCTCCTGAAACTGTTTTTTCGATTGAATTTACGGCAATTTTTCCCTGAACCGATTTAAAATCAACAAATTGGGTTTGTTGGGCAAATGTGAACGTCGAAATAAAAAAGAATAGGTATTTCATTCTAAATTGGAATTTATGGAATCTATATTCCAATTTTTTGGGTTATTCTTTATGTAATAATATATAGTATCAAATGAATTATAATTTCGAACGATATGATCGTTATAATTGGATTGCCAAATTTTAGAGACGCACTACAGTGCGTCTCTACGGTTGTGCGTCTCTAAATTTTGCGTCTCTACCGATGACGAAACAATTTCAACCAACGAATGAATATGGTTGGGCATAATAACCCAATTATGGAAAAACCAACGTTCCCTAATTGTGATGGATTTCAATAATTCCATTTCAATGATTTTTCCATTATCGTTTAGTATCATTTTTTCGTTATCAATGGCACCAAAAAAACATTTCCTATTCTGAGCAACCAAAGTAATGAAATAGATTGCTTCACTGGAATAATCCCAATTTTTCAATCGATTTGACTCGGTTTGATATCTACTATTAAATAATGGCATTTAAAATGGTTAACATGATTTTCAAAGTTACAAAGGTTTCCCAAACTAATCCGACTAATTTTGTAAGTTTACCACCAGAAAATCAGAAGATAATTACTTTGAAAAAGAAAGCCTTATTTAATTGGAGCAGCGGAAAAGATTCGGCTCTTGCATTATACAAAACCCTACAAAATCCAGAAATTGAAATTGCTTGTTTACTGACCAGTGTAAACCAACAACATCAGCGTATTTCGATGCATGGCGTACGAGTGGAATTATTGCAACAACAAGCAAAAAGCATTAGATTGCCACTTGAAATCATGCTAATTCCCGAAATGCCTACAATGGAAGTTTATGAAACCGTAATAAGCGAAACATTGGCTAAACTAAAAAACCAAGGTGTAACCCATTCTATTTTCGGGGATATTTTTCTAGAAGATTTACGTAAATATCGCGAAGATAAATTAGCCGAAATCGGTTTTGAAGGCATTTTTCCGCTATGGAAAATTCCAACTCACGAACTCATTCAAGAATTTATCAGGTTAGGATTTAAAACCATTGTGGTTTGTGTAAACGAACGATTTTTAGATAAAAGCTTTGTTGGTCGCGTTATCGATCAAGATTTCATTAATGATTTACCTGAAAATGTTGATGTTTGTGGCGAAAACGGCGAATTTCATACCTTCACTTTTGATGGCCCTATTTTTTCAAAACCAATAGCTTTCGAAATAGGAGAAGTCGTGTACCGTAAATATGAAAAACCCGTGAAAGAAGACTCCTCAGATACCGCTTGCGATACTAGTGCAACTGATGCTTTTGATTATGGATTTTGGTATTGTGATTTGCTACCACTTCCTGAACCTGTAATTTCTGGAATACAGCAAAAATAATCGCACTATTATTATCGTGCAAGGGTTATTACAAATTTTGTTCCTATACCCATTTCCGACTCAACTTTGATAGTGCCATTAAGCACTTCAACTAACTTTTTGACAGTAGCTAAACCAATACCGGTTCCGCGATCTCCGAATTTATCTGTTGCCGCCATTACCTCAAATAGCTCAAAAACAGACTCTTGGTGTTCACTTAATATTCCAGGTCCATTATCGCTTACGGAGATGGTATAATATTTCTTTTTATCTAGTATTTCAATATGGATACTAGTTTTTTCTTTATCGTTGTATTTTATTGCGTTTGAAACTAAATTAATTAACATCTGCTCAATAGCTGTTTTGCTGGTAATGATCGCAGTAACATTCGAATTGAAAACAATGGAAACATCATTATTGAAAGCAAAAAGTTGTCTCAATTCATTTTCTAAAACCGCAATATTTATAGCACTAGTTTTTTCTTTTTCGATGGTATTTGATTTACTGTAAGTAAGCAAACTATCAATCATTTCTTTTAACTTGTTTGAAGAATTTTTAATTAAATTTAAAATTTCGTTAACTTCTTGATTCATTGCATCACTATGACTAGAAATTAAAAGATCACTTAATCCACTTATGTTTGCCAATGGTGATTTGAGATCATGAGCTGCTATATAAGCAAATCGTTCCAACTCTGTATTCGTTTTTTTTAACGTTACTAAAGTTTTTTCTAGTTGTAATTTATTCAGTCGCAATTCTAATAACTTCATCGTTTGTTGAGACAATGCTTTTAAGGAGGCTATTTGGACATCTGTCAATGTTTTGGGCTTGTTATCTATTACGCATAACGTTCCTAGCGGAATCCCCTTATCGTTTACTAGTGGTACACCTGCATAAAAAACCACGTTTGCTTCACCGGTAACTGCCGGATTGTCAAAAAACCGAACGTCATTTCTGGTATTTGGTATAACCATAACATTGGAAGGATCATTTATGGCGTGACCACAAATCGATAAATCACGTTCTAGTTCCTTCATATTTAAGCCCCTCAAGGATTTAAACCATTGCCTTTCATTGTCTATAAAACTAATAAAAGCGATGGGAGTGTTGCATATTTGTGAAGCTATCATCGTCAAATTATCGTACTCCTGCTCCGGCAAAGTATCCAAAATTGCATACGATTCAAGCAGATTTAATCTTTCTTCCTCTTTTAGGAATTTTTCAGGTTTGATCATTTTGGGGTATTTTTATGCTTTATTTCTGAAAATTTAATTTTAGATATTTTCTGTACTGCACCATAGCTAATGCTCGCTTATTTAAAATGCGAAAAGAAAATAACATTACAATAGTACAAATTTTAGAATCCATAAATTTTGCACGCTTTTGATTTTATGGAAAATTTAATAAAAGAGCGGTAGCTTTCATTATTATTTTGTCAATCAACAAACAATACTATCATAATTAAAATTATTATTAGCAATATAAAAAAAGCGTTTAATACTATTCATGCACAAAAATAACTCTACCTACTTGTCTAAAGAAGGTAGCGTAAATCCATCCAACATACTTTTTTCTCGCATAAGCTGTTCAATCACATCTGATTTTCTGGGTGCTTCTGCAGATAAATTTACGGGGCCGTTTGTAGTAATTAAAATATCATCTTCGATTCGTACGGCAATTCCCCACCATTTTTTATCACAATCACTACCAATTGGTATGTAAATTCCTGGCTCAACTGTTACAACCATATCGGCTTCAAAGGAATTGTACAATCCGGGATCATGAACATCTAAACCGATGTGGTGAGAGGTACCATGTGGAAAATATTTTCGAGATTCATTTTCATTTTTTACAATTCCTAGTTTTACCAAACCAACACTAATTATTTTTCGTGCAACGGCATCTGGTGCATTGAAACTATTACCAATTTTTACAGCTGCAATTCCCGCTTCTTGAGCTTCGTAAACCAAATCATAAATAAGTTTTTGTTCAGTAGTAAACGTGCCGTTAGCAGGAATGGTTCGGGTCACATCAGCAGTATACCCATGATATTCAGCTCCTAAATCCATTAGAACCAAATCATTTTCGACTTTCATTTTGCTGTTTTCAATATAATGTAAGACACAACCGTTGTTCCCGGCACCTACGATTGACGGATATCCTTCAAACTCACTGCCGTACTTTTTGTATACGAATTCATGAATTCCCTGTATTTCTGTTTCGGACATTCCGGGATGCATCGCTTTCATGATTTCTCGTTGTCCCATTGCCGAAATCCGAACCGCTTTAGTCAGTAAAACTAACTCTTCTTTGGATTTTTTCTCACGCAAACTCGCCATATACGTCAAAATCGATTTGGTATTTATTGTTGCTTTTTTTGAAGTGAAGCTTTTTTTAGCATTAACTTCTTTTTGCACATTCGAATCCATTTGCGACTTTACTTTTTCGTTGTAGCCGATTTGGGATTTAAATGCTTCAATTAACTTGTATAAATCAGCTTTTTCATTTTTTGAATTTCGGGTATCCTCTTCAAATTCCTTAAAGAAAATAGTGTCAAAACTGGCATAATCAATCCCCGAATTTAAAAACGCTGATCCGTTAAATGCCTTTTCAAAACCAAGCTCTTTTTTTGCACCTTCCGTTCCTAAACGCACTCCCGTCCATTGCTCCGCTCTTGGATTTTTCTCCTGAACGTATAATAATTCGTGATAAGACTTTTCATCTTTTGTTTGCTGATTGTTCGAAAAGACTACTAAAACTGCATTTGGTTCTTTGTATCCTGTCAAATAATAAAAATCTGGATCTTGGTGAAAAATAAAGTCTACATCATTAGCTCGATTATGAATGGGATTGCTGAAAAATACTGCTACACTATTTTGAGGTAATTTGGCACGCAATGCCTCTCTTCGCTCTTTATGAAATTGAGCCGATAAATAATCGTTTGGATTTCCGTTTTGCGCCATTGAAACACAAACAAAAAACACCGTAAAAACAAAAGAAAGTTTTAAATTCATAGCATTAAATATTAGGTTTTTACAAGATTCTGGTATTATTAATTGGTATGTGAATATAATTTTTTTTACAACAAAATAAAAAGAGTTTTTTATGTCTAAACAATTTCTTTGATTGGTTTAAAAAAGGAAAAGAGTCTCAAAAGCTTTGAAACTTCTGTCCTCTTTTACAAATGTGCGCCTTCTCTGTAAATAAATGTATGATTTAATAATATCATTCCTGATACATTTTTAGCAACTGCGTCACTGTATTCCAATTTCGAATAGTTGCTGTTACATTCAATTTTTTCTCGATGTATTTCTGATCAAATCGAGTTTTTCCGGCACCAACAGCGTATTTTATAAAGATTTTATTGCCGTCGATACAAGCTTCGTCTGGCTTGAATTGGCTAATTTTCAAATCATTCATACTGGTGCTTTGAAGTGTAGTAGAAATAAAAGCCACATATAACTTCTTAGTATCGACATCCTTATCATTAAGGAAAGGATTATTTTTAAAACAGGCTTCGAGATCCATTTTGGTAATAACTACAACAGGTACTTCATGACCAAAAACCTTAAAAATTTCCTGCTTAATTTTGAATCCAACAGCCGCAGAAATATCCTCCTGCGTATCCACAAAAACATTCCCGGATTGAATATACGTTTGTACATTTTGAAAACCAATGGCTTCCAAAGTCGTTTTTAGGGCGTCCATTTTTATCATACTGTGACCGGAAACATTAATACCACGGAGTAATGCGAGATGAGTTGTCATTGTTTATTTTTATACGAAGGTATTGCGTTAAATAGTAATTTCATTATTAACTTAAGTTTTAACTTTACATTTATTATAAAGTATTTTAGAATCAACTACAGTTTTATAATTTCCCAACAAAAAACTATATTCGCACTATGCAACAAAACCTCCTACTCACTCCCATCGAATACTTAAAAGGTGTTGGTCCCAATCGGGGCGAATTGCTGCGTAAGGAACTGGGGATTTATAAGTATGTGGATTTGGTTAATTTTTTTCCAAACAGATACATTGACCGCACCCGATATTACAAGATTAATGAACTGCAAAACAATACTGCCGAAGTTCAGATTATCGGTAAAATCATCAACATTAAAACAGTTGAATTTGGCAGAAACCAAAAACGATTAGTAGCTACGTTTGTAGATGATACGGGACAAATGGAACTCGTTTGGTTTCAAGGTCACAAATGGATTCGGGAGAGTTTAAAACTGAATGAAATGTGTGTAATTTTTGGAAAATGCACCTCCTTTGGAAGTACTTTCAATATGGCACATCCTGAAATTGAACTGATGAGCGAGCACGAACAAAGCCTTCGCTCAGCGATGCAACCGGTCTATCCTTCGACTGAAACCTTAACGAATCGTGGGATTTCAAACCGATTGATTAATAAATTGATGCAACAATTGTTTCTTGAAACGCACGCGTTGTTCACCGAAACTCTGCCAGATTATTTACTCCATGAATTAAAGTTGATTCCCAAGAAAGTAGCGTTATTCAACATTCATTTTCCTACGAGTGCTGAAGTTTTGGCAAAAGCCAAATCCCGACTAATATTCGAAGAATTGTTCTTTATTCAGTTGCAATTAATCACAAAAAACAGGATTCGGAAACACAAAATAAAGGGACATCCGTTTGGAACTGTGGGCGAATATTTCAATGCTTTTTATCAGCATCATTTGCCTTTTCAATTGACTAATGCTCAAAAAAGAGTGATCAAAGAAATCCGAACTGACCTGGGAAGCAATGCCCAAATGAACCGTCTGCTGCAAGGAGATGTAGGTTCTGGGAAAACAATTGTGGCTTTTATGAGCATGCTTTTAGCATTGGATAACGGCTTCCAAGCCTGCTTGATGGCCCCAACGGAAATCCTCGCCAATCAGCATTTTATTGGATTGTCTGAATTGGCTCAAACTTTAAATATAAATATCAGAATCCTAACGGGTTCTACCAAAATAGCACAACGCCGAATTATCCATGAAGAACTGGAAAACGGAACGTTACATATCCTTATCGGAACGCATGCTTTACTGGAAGATAAAGTGAAATTTACGAATTTAGGACTGGCCGTAATTGATGAACAACACCGTTTTGGAGTAGAACAACGCTCTAAATTGTGGAAGAAAAATGTGATACCGCCACACGTTTTAGTCATGACCGCCACCCCTATTCCTAGAACTTTGGCAATGAGTTTGTATGGCGATCTAGACATTTCAGTCATTGATGAATTGCCTCCGGGACGAAAACCCATTCAGACCGTACATCGTTTTGACAGTAACCGACTGAAGGTTTGGAAATTCCTCCGGGATGAAATCGCTTTGGGTCGCCAAATCTATATTGTTTATCCGCTTATCCAAGAATCAGAAAAAATGGATTTTAAGGATTTAATGGACGGTTACGAAAGCATTTCAAGAGATTTTCCGCTGCCTCAGTATTCCATTTCTATACTTCACGGTAAGATGAAACCTGCTGATAAAGATGCCGAAATGAAACGCTTTTCAGAAGGAAAAACTAATATCATGGTCGCTACAACCGTTATTGAAGTAGGTGTCAATGTTCCAAATGCCAGTGTAATGATTATTGAAAGTGCGGAGCGTTTTGGGTTGTCACAGTTGCATCAACTTCGCGGTCGCGTGGGACGTGGTGCGGAGCAAAGTTATTGCATATTGATGACGAGTCATAAATTGAGTGCTGATAGTAAAACCCGAATGGAAACCATGGTTCAAACGAATGATGGTTTTGAAATTGCCGAAGTAGATTTAAAACTACGTGGTCCCGGTGATCTTATGGGAACCCAACAAAGCGGGGTGCTTAATCTCCAAATTGCCGATTTGGTTCGGGACAGAGATACTTTGGCATTAGCCAGAAACTATGCTTTGAAATTATTAAAGGATGACGCAGGAATGCAAAAACCAGAACATACCGTTTTGCGTTCTATTTTTATAGAAATGACAAAGAAAAAAAATATTTGGAATTATATTAGTTAGAATTTACTGTTGGATATTTTTAATACATATGCAAAATAAACTTTAACAACATTAGACTTTTTAGTTTTTTAAATATGCGTTGTTAAAATTTATTTTATTTTTTTAATTCATGGTTAAACCTTTTGTGTTTGCTAAGGTCTAAGTTCTTATAATTATTGATATTTGTATGTACAAAGGTTAAATATAGATTAACATAATCTTAAATTCCGTTTGTATAACCTAAATTTGTTTTAACTTAAAATTTTGAAACCTAAACTTACTTTACCTTATACTTATGAAAATTAAACACGTAGTTTACGCCTTGTTAGCCATTGCAATTATTGGATTTATTGGCTACAGAATTACCGAAAACAAGAGTGCAAATACCGATTCAAAAGATCCAAAAGGAAAAGGAAAATCGATTAATGTGACTGGAATTATTGCAACTCCACAAACATTTGATAATAATTTATCGCTTTCGGGATCTATTGAAGCCAATGAGCAAGTTGAAATTCGCAGTGAAGTATCTGGAATTGTAGAAGCTATTTATTTTCAAGAAGGCAGTAATGTGAGCAAAGGACAGGTACTTTTTAAAGTAAATGATTTAGAATTAAGGGCACAATTGCGACAAACTTCCACCAGAGAAGGATTGGCATCGGAAAACGAAAGAAGAGCCAAATTATTATTACAAAAAGAAGCAATCAGTCAGGAAGAATATGATTTGGCACGAGCTGATTTAAAATCGGCGCAAGCCCAAAGCCAGCTGATTAGAGCACAAATTGCTAAAACGGCTGTTAGAGCTCCATTTTCAGGAAGAATAGGTTTGCGTTCTATTTCACCGGGCACCTACATTACACCTGCGATTTTAGTGGCAAAACTAGTAAATACAGGAAAATTGAAAATCACTTTTTCAATTCCAGAAAAATATGCCACTCAGGTAAAAACAAATACCAATATCACTTTTACCATTTCTGGATCTACTGAAAAATTTACCGCCAAAGTATATGCTATCGAGCCTGAAGTGGCTGTAGCTACCAGAACATTACAAGTTCGTGCCATTACTGATAACAAAAACGGAAAATTGTTACCAGGTACATTTGCTGATGTAGAATTACCGTTAGACATCATAAAAGATGCCATTGTTGTTCCTACAGAAGCTATTATTCCGGTACAAAATGGTAAAAAAGTTTTTATTTCTAGTAACGGTCAAGCCAAAGAAGTGATGATAGAAACCGCAACCCGAACAGATGCTTCAATATTAGTGCTTTCAGGTTTAAAAGCTGGTGATACCATTATTACTAGTGGTGTAATGTCTTTAAAAAATGAAACTCCGGTTACTGTTAAAATTAAATAGCTTGAGAGATTAGATTTGTTCGAAAACATCAAAAATCTAAAATCAGCAATCAAAAATCTAAAATCTAAATGAGTTTATCCACAACAAGTATTAGAAGACCCGTATTTACCATTGTAATCAATTTATCGATTGTATTGTTTGGATTAATTGGGTACAGTTTTCTGGGTGTAAGAGAATTTCCTTCTATTGATCCTGCTCAGGTGTCTATAAGCACACGATATGCCGGCGCAAATTCAGATATCATTGAATCCCAAATCACAGAACCTTTAGAAAAAGCAATCAACTCTATCGATGGTATACGAAACGTTACTTCATCAAGTGCACAAGGAAGTAGCAACATCACTATCGAGTTTAACCTGGATAAAGATTTAGAGGAAGCTGCAAATGATGTGCGTGATAAGGTTTCACAAGCCGTTCGAAACCTTCCGCAAGATATTGATTCACCACCTGTTGTTTCGAAGGCAGATGCTAACGGTGAAGCTATTATTTCAATGACGGTTCAAAGTGATACTAGAAACGCATTAGAATTGAGTGATTATGCCGAAAATGTAATTTCCCAACGATTAGAAACTATTCCGGGAGTTAGTGGAGTCCAAATTTGGGGACAAAAACGATATGCCATGCGTTTGTGGATTGATCCTGTAAAATTGGCTTCGTACGGTTGCACCGTTTCTGAAGTTAGAGATGCCTTGAACAAGCAAAATGTTGAATTGCCATCTGGTAAACTAACAGGAAACAATACCGAGTTAACGGTGAAAACAGTAGGTAACTTAACTACTGCCGAAGAATTCAACAACATCATTATTCGTACCGAAGGAGAAAAAGTAGTACGCTTTAGCGATGTTGGAAACGCGAGTCTTGGACCAGAAAACACCGAAACCAAAATGACACAATCTGGAACTCCATTAGTGGGTGTTGCAATTGTACCGCTTCCTGGAGCTAATTATTTAGATATTTCTACCGCTTTTTATAAAGAGTTTGCCCGTTTAAAAAAGGATTTACCAAAGGACATTAAACTGAATATAGCCATAGACAATACTATTTTTGTTAAAAAATCAGTAATTGAAGTAGCAGAAACACTGGGGATTTCGATTATTTTGGTAATTTTAATTATTTACTTATTCTTTAGGGATTGGGCCATTGCATTTAGACCGTTAATTGATATTCCTGTGTCCTTAATTGCTACATTCTTTATAATGTGGCTTTTTGGTTTTTCCATCAATGTATTGACTTTATTAGCAATCGTTTTGGCAACAGGATTGGTTGTTGATGATGGAATTGTGGTCACCGAAAATATTTTCAAAAAAGTAGAAGAAGGGATGACGCCTATCGAGGCAGCCATCAAAGGATCTAACGAAATATTCTTTGCGGTAATTTCGATTTCAATAACCTTAGCAGCGGTGTTTTTGCCCGTGATATTCCTTGAAGGATTTGTAGGGCGATTGTTTAGGGAATTTGGCGTCGTCATTGGCGCTGCGGTATTAATTTCGGCTTTTGTATCGTTGACATTAACCCCAATGTTAAATGCCTATTTGATGAAAGGTGGCGAACAAAAAAAATCCAAATTTTACATTCGAACAGAACCTTATTTTCAAAAATTAAATAGTGGATATGCTAGTGCACTAAGTAATTTTATGAAAAAGAAATGGTTGAGTTTCCCTATTTTAATAGCTTGTTTTGGGTTAATATATTTATTTTTCAATCTTTTACAAAAAGAAACGGCACCCTATGATGATCGTAGTGGTTTTGTGTTGCGAATGTCTACACCCGAAGGTTCTTCTTATGAATACACCGATCGGTTTATGCAGGAAGTATCACAATTAGTCGATGACTCCATTCCGGGCAAGAAAGTTGCTTTGGTTATTACTTCTCCTGGTTTTGGATCTTCCTCTGTAAACAGCGGATTCATTCGAGTTTCTTTGGTACAACCCAATGAGAGAAAAGAATCTCAAAAGGAAATTGCAGAGAAATTGACCAAATGGACCAAACAATACCCCGATGCCAAAACCTCCGTAATTGAGCAACCTACTATCGCTGTGAACAGACGTGGTGGTTTACCGATCCAATATATTATTCAGGCACCTAATTTTAAAAAACTGGAAGAAAAAATTCCAGTTTTTATGGATGAAGTTTCAAAAAATGAAACATTTGCCATTAGTGACGTGAATTTAAAATTCAATAAACCAGAGGTAAATGTTACTATCGATAGAGAAAAAGCCGAAAGTTTAGGAATTTCAGTTATTGATATTGCGCAAACCTTGCAACTATCATTAAGCGGACAACGTTTTGGTTATTTTATGCAAAATGGAAAGCAATATCAGGTTATTGGTCAATTTGATCAAAAAGACCGTTCGAAACCATTGGATTTAACCTCGATGTATGTCAAGAATAGTATGGGACAATTAATCCAAATGGACAACGTAGTAACTATTGAAGAGAAAAGTAATCCGCCGCAGTTGTACCACAACAATCGTTACATGGCCGCTACAGTGTCTGCGGGTCTCGCTCCAGGCAAAAGTATAAGCGACGGAATTGATGCGATGAACGAAATAAAGGCTAAAGTTTTAGACGATACTTTTACCACAGATTTAGGTGGCGAATCTCGAGATTTTGTAGAAAGTAGCTCAAACACTGCTTTTGCATTTGGGTTGGCTTTGGTATTAATATTTTTAATTCTTGCAGCACAATTTGAAAGTTTCATCGATCCTTTTATCATTATTTTGACTGTTCCTATGGCAGTTGCTGGCGCATTATTCTCCCTTTGGTTGTTTGACCAAACTTGGAATATTTTCAGCCAAATTGGTACCGTGATGCTTATTGGTTTGGTAACTAAAAACGGAATTCTAATTGTTGAATTTGCAAATCAGTTACGCGAACAAGGCAAACCTAAACTAGAAGCTATTTTAGAAGCATCAGAGGCGCGATTGCGACCAATTTTAATGACTAGTTTAGCTATTTCATTGGGAGCTTTACCAATTGCTATGTCACTGGGAGCAGCTTCAACTAGTAGAATTGGAATGGGAGTTGTCATCGTAGGCGGAACAATCTTCTCTTTAGTTTTAACGTTATTTGTTATTCCAGCCATGTATTTAATGTGGTCTAAAGCAAGAAAACATTATCCAGAATTCGATCATATCGAAGAATACGAAAGAGAAGTTAAATAATTTTGAATAAAACTTTGATGCCATAAATACCAAAAATGAAGCTGAATTTTAAAAGTTCATTTTTATATTTCTAGGCAAATAAATACAATTATGAAACATACTAAAAAAATATTGTTGCCTTTTGCGTTTCTCTTATTTGGAGTTGTACAATCAAATGCTCAAGAAATTTTGACATTAGAAAATACTGTAAAAATTGCTTTAGAAAACAATTACCAAATAAAAATTGCTACCAATACGCTATCTATTGAAAAAGCAAATGTGGCAATTGGAAATGCAGGAATGTTGCCTACCATTACTGCAACTGTACTAGATAATAACAGTATTCAAAATAGCTCTCAAACGCGGCAAGACGGGACCGTGACAGAATTAGACAATGCCAAAAACAATAGTTTAAATTATGGCGTTGGATTAGATTGGACCATTTTTGATGGTCTGCGCATGTTTGCCAGAATGGATCAGTTGAAAGAATTACAAAAACTGGGTGAAGCACAATTAAAATTAACTGTCATCACAAGAATCAGCGATGTGAATGCTGCGTATTATGATTTGGTACAACAGCAACAACAATTAGCCGCTTTGGACACCACAATCGTTATTTCTAACCAGCGATTGACTTTGGCCCAAAACAGATTTACTATTGGTAAAGCCTCTAAATTAGAAGTTTTGAATGCCCAAGTAGATTTGAATACAGATCAGGTAGCATTGTTAAGACAAAAAGAATTGTACGCGAACAGTAAGATTTTATTAAATCAGCTAATGGCCAGAGATGTAGCTACAGATTTTAAAGTAATTAATGAACTCGAAGTGGATGCATTATTACTACTTCCAGAATTAAAAGCTTTGGCCGAGAAACAAAATCCACAATTAGAAGCACAAATTATTAATAAAAGAGTAGCTGAACTAGAACTCAAACAAATTAAAGCGGCACGCTATCCTACTGTTCGGGTAAATACTGGTTATAATTTTTCAGAAAGTCAATCCAGTCTTGGCTTTGTGGCACAATCCCAATCTAGAGGTTTGAACTATGGTTTTAGTGCTTCATTAAATCTATTTGATGGTTTTGCACAAAATAGAAATGAAAAAATTGCTAAAATTCAAATTGAAAACTCTAAACTAAATATAGACCAGCAAAGTTTAGCTTTAAATGCGCAGTTGGCAATTTCTTATCAAACGTATTTAACCAATTTAGAGTTGATTGCTTTAGAGGAAAAAAACGAAGCGATAGCCAAACAAAATTTAAATATCACTCTTGATAAATTCAGAATTGGGACTATAACAACTTTAGAATTCAGGACAGCACAATTGAATTATGTGAATGCAAAAGTGAGTTACAGCAATGCACAATTCCAAGGAAAATTATCTGAAATTGCACTTCGCGAGTTGGTTGGAAATCTTAATTTTTAATTTACTTTTACTAAAAAAAGTATTTTAAATAGTTTCATACAATACAAAAGATTGGTTTATATTTATTTTTAGTTTTCACAAATCAGATTCCTTTAGAACATTAATGCCAATACTGTTTGCTATGGGAGTTTACTCGGGAGTTATTGGTTATTTAGAAGTTTAATATTGGAAATTAGCCGATACTAGTTATATAAAGAATATTACAATGTTGCACGTAATGCTTGGTTTCGTGATCTCGCTACTACTCGCATTTAACTAATACCACTTATGATAGATGGTGGGAAAGACGCAAAATTTGGGTTGCACTGGTTAATAACAGTCGAAACTTTGCTCTTACACTTGCGGTGATTTTATCCGAAGAAAAGGATCGAGAGTACTTTAGAAAAATGTTCCCGAATTATGCCGTCACTTTGAACAATCATTTAAAGTATGAAGAGACTAGCCAGCAATTATTTGAAGGTGTTGATTTAGAAATTGATCACCATAAACACAAACCCAATCAAGTTGCAAAAATGGTGTTTCAAAAAATTAATGATTTGTATGATTCCAAAAAAATAACTGGCGATCAACTGATTATTTTAAATGAAGAAGTAAAATCATTTACTGCTATTTGCGGTGCTTGCGAAAGAATCAAAAACACACCTATTCCGTATTCCTACAACGCTTTTCTAAAAAAATTCATCTTCTTCTTTGTGATGACGATTCCTTTTGGATATTCTTTTAGTTTGGGTTATTATGTAGTTCCGGTTGTGGTATTTATTTTTTATGTTTAACAAGTTTATAATTAATTGCTGAGGAAATTGAAGATCGTCTGCGAAGCGATGAAAATGATTTTCCAACTCAAAAAATTGCTGAGAACATCAAAAAACATGTCTAAGAATTACTTTAAAATTGCCTAATTCTACTTTAAAAGGTTTTAAAACTTTGTTCTCTACTCCCTTTGAACCTCAAGAAACATTAATTATATTTGCATCCGAGACTTAAAGTCGAACTCACGATGTACTCTCATTAAAATTTACAGATGAAAATATCTTATAACTGGTTAAAACAATTCATTAAAATAGACTGGAAATCCGAAGAAACAGCAGCATTGCTAACCGATTTAGGTCTGGAAGTCGAAATTGTTGAAAAATACCAATCGGTGAAAGGCGGATTAGAAGGCATCGTTGTAGGACATGTACTTACCTGTATTCAACATCCCGATGCCGACAGATTGAAAATAACTACAGTAGATTTAGGGAATGGCGTTCCAGTTCAGATTGTATGTGGTGCCAGCAATGTCGCTGCTGGACAAAAGGTGCCGGTTGCTACTATTGGAACTACATTATATGATAAAGAAGGAGTCGCTTTTTCAATAAAAAAAGGAAAAATTCGTGGACAGGAAAGTCACGGAATGATTTGCGCCGAAGATGAATTAGGTCTTGGAGAAAGCCATGACGGAATTATGATTTTAGATGATTCTTTAACACCGGGAACTCCTGCTGCAACAGTTTTCAAAATAGAGAATGATGAAGTTTTTGAAATTGGATTAACACCCAATCGTGCCGATGCAATGAGTCATTTAGGAACTGCCCGTGATTTAAGAGCCGGGATGCTACAAAAGGGGGTAAATGTGGAGCTAATCACACCTTCTGTTAGTAATTTTAGAGTAGACAAAAGAACGCTCAAAATAGATATTGACTTAAAAGAACCTAAACTTGCACCCAGATATTGCGGGGTTACCATCTCAGGAATTGAAGTAAAACCCTCTCCAGCTTGGTTGCAAAACAGGCTTAAAGCCATTGGATTAAATCCGAAAAATAATATTGTAGATGTAACAAATTATGTTTTACACGAATTGGGACAACCGCTACATGCGTTTGATGCTTCAAAAATAAATGGTAAAATAATAGTGCAAACACTACCTACAGGTACAAAATTTACCACGCTTGATGACATTGAAAGAACACTGCACGAGGAAGATTTAATGATTTGCGATGAAAAAGGACCGTTGTGTATTGCAGGTGTTTTTGGTGGTAAAAAATCGGGAGTTTCAGAAAATACCAATGCTATATTTTTAGAAAGCGCCTACTTTAACCCGGTAAGTATTCGTAAAACTGCCAAAAGACATCAATTAAATACCGATGCATCGTTCCGTTTTGAAAGAGGAATTGATCCCAACATTACTGAATACGCATTGAAACGTGCAGCCTTATTGATTCAAGAAGTAGCTGGAGGTGAAATAACGTCAGATGTGGTCAATGTATATCCAAAGAAAATCGAAGACTTTTCCGTGTTTTTAAACTTTAGTAAAGTAGCCAAAATCATTGGTCAAGAATTACCAAAAGATACAATTAAAAAAATATTAGTTTCACTGGATATTAAAGTCAATAGCGTTTCTGATGCAGGATTAGGATTAACTATTCCATCCTATCGCGTTGACGTTCAAAGAGAAATTGATGTGATTGAAGAATTATTACGAGTATACGGATACAACAACATTGATTTTTCTAAAAAATTGAATGCTACTGTTTCTAAGTCACCCAGAAATGAAGATTATAAAATACAGAATGTGATTGCCTCACAATTGAACTCTCAAGGTTTTAATGAAATGATGGCAAACTCATTAACATCTGCTTCGTATGTAGCACTTTCGGAGGTTTTAAATCCAGCAAACAATGTGACCATGTTAAATCCCTTAAGTGCTGATTTAGCTACGATGCGTCAATCGATGTTATTCTCTGGACTTGAAGCGATCTCGTATAATATCAATCGTAAAAATGCCGATTTGAAGTTATTTGAATTTGGAAAAACATACCACAATTATCTTGCAGGTTATGAAGAAAAAAAACATTTGACTTTATTTCTTTCTGGTAACAGAACTCAGGAAAATTGGACCAACGCACAAAAACCATCTGATTTTTTTATGTTCAAAGGATATGTGAATGGGATTCTTTCTAGACTTGGCATTCAAAAAACACAAAACATGCCCGTAACTTCGGATGTTTTTTCTGAAGGGATTGCGATTAGTGTAGGAACCGAAATAGTGGTTGAATTAGGAGTAATAAAAAAATCGATTGGTAAACATTTTGGAATTAAACAAGAAGTATTTTTTGCGGATTTTAAGTGGAATTTAATTTTAAAATTAATAGCTACCAAAATAAAATATTCAGAGATTCCAAAATATCCTGAAGTTCGAAGAGATTTAGCACTACTGATTGATCAAGCCGTAACGTATGATAGCATTTATACAATTGCGCGTCAAACAGAAAAAACGCTTTTAAAAGACATCAATTTATTTGATGTGTACGAAGGGAATAATCTTCCAGAAGGAAAAAAATCATACGCATTGAGTTTCACAATCCAAGACAGTGCTAAAACACTGACTGATGTGCAAATCGATAAAATCATGAGCAAATTACAAACTAATTTTGAAACAGAACTTGGAGCAACTTTGAGATAAGTTCTTTATTATCAAAAATATATTTCCCGATTCTAATTGTAGAATCGGGATTTTTTATGCAAAAGAGCCCCGCAATACTATTGCAGGGCTCTTCAAACTAACCAAAAATCAACTTTAAACCAACTTTTATTGTTTTGGCAATACAACTGTATCAACCACGTGAATCACTCCATTAGATTGGTTTACGTCTGCAATTGTTACTTTAGACATTCCACCATTCTCATCTGTAATAATTAAATCTTTTCCTTGCATCATTGCTATCAAGGTTCCGCCACTTACTGTTTTTAATGTTGCTTTACCTTTTCCAGCTTTGATTGCTTTTGCAATATCTGAAGCATTCATTTTTCCTGCAACAACATGGTACGTCAGGATGGTTTGCAATGTTTTTATGTTTTCTGGTTTTAATAGTATTTCTATAGTGCCAGCTGGCAATTTATCAAACGCTGCATTTGTTGGGGCAAAAACGGTGAATGGTCCTTTACTTTGTAATGTTTCTACTAAACCAGCTGCAGTTACTGCTGCAACAAGTGTAGTGTGATCTTTAGAATTTACGGCATTTTCAACAATGTTTTTAGAAGGATACATTGCTGCTCCGCCCACCATTACTGTTTTTTGAGCGTATGATGTTGCTCCAAATACTAAAACCATAAATGCAATTGATAAAAATTTTCTAGTTTTCATAAAATCTATTTTTTTAAGTTATATAAAAGCATTTACGCATATTAAATACTTTTGGTTTTTAAGGAATTGAAAATAGTTACTTTGGTGTTGATTTTAATGTTATTAAAGCTTGTATTTTTTGAAGTCTTTTGAAAAAAATTTGCGACAAATAGCCGCGATTGAAGCGGTATCCTTTTATAAAGCATCCAGCCTTTTAATGGCTGGATACTTTATAGAAGATATAGCGCAAAGCGGGAGGAATCGCAAATTGAAATTAAATCATTGTGCTCCTAAAAATTAAGGACTAATTCCTAAACCACAAAAAAAGCCTCACATTACTGTGAGGCTTTCTATATTCAAAAAATCAAGAAATTATTTTTTCTCTGATTTTTCCATTTTAGCTTTTAATGCTGCTAATACATCATTACTATCACCTAAAGTTGATGCCGAAGCATTGTTTGTAGATGCTGAAGACGATGTGTTCTCAGTAACCGCTTTCACATTTTTCTCCTCTTCTTCACGGAAGATAGCAGTGTGAGATGCAACTACTCTTTTGAATTCTTTGTTGAATTCGATTACTTTGAAATCAGCTGATTCTCCTTTTTTCAATTTCTTACCGTCTTCTTTTTCAAGGTGACGAGTAGGAATGAAAGCAACGATATCATCTCCGAATTCTACAGTAGCTCCTTTGTCAACGATTTCAGAAATTTCACCTGTGTGGACAGTTCCTACAGCGAAAGAATCTTCATACTGATCCCAAGGATTAGCAGTAGTTTGTTTATGACCTAAAGATAATTTACGTCCTTCAACATCTAATTCTAATACTACTACGTCAAGTTTTTCACCAACGTTTACAAATTCAGATGGGTGTTTGATTTTTTTAGTCCAAGACAAGTCAGAGATGTAAATTAATCCATCAATTCCTTCTTCTAATTCTACAAAAATTCCAAAGTTTGTAAAGTTTCTAACGATACCTGAGTGTTTAGACCCTATTGGGTATTTAGCAGTGATATCAGTCCAAGGATCTTGAGACAATTGTTTGATACCTAATGACATTTTACGGTCATCTCTGTCTAAAGTTAAGATAACAGCTTCAACAACATCACCTACTTTTACGAAATCTTGAGCAGAACGTAAATGAGTAGACCAAGACATTTCAGAAACGTGGATTAAACCTTCAACACCTTCGGCAACTTCGATAAAAGCACCGTAATCAGCGATTACAACTACTTTACCTTTTACTTTATCACCAATTTTTAAGTTAGCATCTAAAGCGTCCCATGGGTGAGCATTTAATTGTTTCAATCCTAATTGAATTCTTGTTTTCTCATCATCGAAATCAAGGATTACAACATTTAATTTTTGGTCTAATTCAAGAACTTCACTTGGGTGGTTAATACGACTCCAAGAAAGGTCAGTAATGTGAATTAATCCATCAACACCACCTAAATCAATAAACACACCATAAGAAGTAATGTTTTTAACAACACCTTCTAATACTTGTCCTTTTTGTAATTGACCGATGATTTCTTTTTTCTGGATTTCGATATCCGCTTCAATAAGCGCTTTATGCGAAACAACAACATTTTTGAATTCGTGGTTGATTTTTACCACTTTGAATTCCATCATTTTGTTTACATATACATCGTAGTCTCTAATTGGCTTTACATCAATTTGAGATCCTGGTAAGAAAGCTTCAATTCCGAAAACGTCAACGATCATACCACCTTTAGTTCTGCATTTTACAAAACCATTAACGATTTCTCCTGTTTCGTTAGCCGAAATAACTCTATCCCAAGATTTGATAGTTCGTGCTTTTCTGTGAGATAATACTAATTGACCTGTTTTATCCTCACGGATGTCAATTAATACCTCAACAGTATCACCTACTTTTAATGCTGGGTTGTAACGGAATTCGTTCAATGAAATAACACCTTCCGATTTTGCGTTGATATCAACGATAACGTCTCTATCTGTAATTCTAACAACTGTACCATCAACCACTTCTTCTTGATCAGTAGCGATAAATGTTTTTGAAACTAGTTCTTCGAATTCTAATAAGTTTTTCTCATCAACAGCATCAATACCTTCTTCGAAATTGTGCCAGTTAAAATTTGCTAAAAACTCTTCTTGTGATTTTACTTGTTCAGACATGCTGATTAAAAATTTGTATTCTGTATTCTCTCGAGTTTCTTACTGTGCTAGAAAACAACAGAAGTTGTTTGTATAATTTATTGAACCCTAAAGGAAACTCTTATTCACCAAAAGGACTGCAAAAGTAACACATTTATCTTAATTAGCAAAATTATTCTGTAGCGATAATTGTTTGAGAATCAGGAGCAAGTCTTTTAGAATTTTTTATGACGATTACTCCCGCTTTCCGCTGTATCCACGCCCAAAAGCGTGGGATGCCGCTTCACTCGGGGCTATTTAACTTCAATTGGTTTTTCAGCATAAAAAAACTCGATATCTCATAAAAAATATCGAGTTCTATTTATTTAAATCCAGTCTTAATGACTTACATTTTCAACATCTTCAGGATTGTGTTTGTGTTTAAACAAAACTGCAAATGCAACCGCAATTATCAAGGCGTAAATTGCAAAAGCCAGCCAAATCGTATGCCAGTCTTTCATTAAAATCACTTTACTGAACAACCCATCAGCTCCAATTGAATTCCCTTGGCCAGTAACAAATTCTAACATTTTTGAATTTGTCGTTTCCGTTTCCAGAAAACCAGCTAACTCAGTAGTACTGTTAAATGATTTAGTAAAATATTTATCAATAGCCCATCCAGAAGTAAAACTTCCCAAAACCGCTCCAAAACCATTGGTCATCATCATAAACAAACCTTGCGCTGAAGAACGATTTTTAGAATCCGTATTGGTTTCAACAAATAAGGATCCCGAAATATTAAAGAAATCAAATGCCATACCGTAAACCACACAAGACATAATTATCATCCATAATCCGCTTGTTGGATTTCCGTACGCAAATAATCCAAAACGCAATACCCAAGCCAACATGCTAATCAACATAACCTGTTTGATACCAAAACGTCTTAAAAAGAAAGGAATTGCAAGAATAAATAAAGTCTCCGATATTTGAGAAATTGACATGATAATCGTTGAATATTCAACCACGAACGAATCCGCATATTTTGGAAAATGTTTAAATTCATCCAAAAAAACATCTCCGTAAGCATTTGTCAATTGTAAAGCGCCTCCTAAAAACATAGAAAAAACAAAAAACAAAGCCATTTTGTAATCGGCAAACAACTTGAAAGACTCTAATCCTAATGTTTCCATAACAGATGCATTCTCCTTCGATAAACGTTGCGGTTTACATTTTGGTAAAGTAAAAGAATAAATCCCCAAAATTATGGCGGCTAAACCTGCGATATAAAACTGATATTCAGTTGCTTTATTCCCGGTTAAATTGGTAATCCACATTGCAACAATAAAACCAATTGTTCCCCAAACCCGTATCGGCGGGAAATTCTTGATCACATCTTTATTGTTTAGTTTAAGTGCCGTGTAGGAAATAGAATTACTCAAAGCAATCGTAGGCATATAAAAACACATTGCCAAAAGCATAATGTAAATAAAATTTTCTGGCGTGGATACTTGGGGGATATAAAACAGAACTGCCGCATATAAAATGTGTAATACTCCGTATAATTTTTCGGCGTTAATCCATCTATCAGCAATAATTCCTGTTAATGTCGGCATGAATAAAGAAGCAATTCCCATAGTGCCAAAAACCAACCCAAATTGAGTTCCATCCCAATTCTTGGTGCCAAACCAATAATTTGCTATGGTAATCAGCCAAGCTCCCCAAACAAAAAACTGAAGAAAGCTCATTATTACCAATCTATTTTTAATTCCCATAAGGTGAGTGCTTTAATTTTAAAATTTACAAGGCGTAAATCTACTATTAAAAATGAAATCTGCAAATAATTATATCGTTTTAGTACTTTCATTTACCAATTCTAAAACAAGCTCAAATTGCTCTTTCCGATTTAAATGTGAATTATCAATTTCTATTGCATCATTAGCCATTATCAAGGGAGAATCTTCGCGGTGGCTATCTATGTAATCCCGCTCTTCTACATTTTTGAGCACTTCCTCAAATGTTACCGTATCGCCTTTCATAACAAGTTCATCATAACGTCTTTGCGCTCTTGTAGATGCGCTTGCGGTCATGAAAATTTTGAGTTCAGCATCTGGAAAAACGACGGTTCCAATATCTCTTCCATCCATTACAATCCCTTTATTCTTTCCCATTTCTTTCTGTTGTTCCACTAATTTGGCACGAACTTCAGAAACTTCAGCTACTTTACTCACAAAACTAGAAACTTCAATAGTTCTAATTTCTGTTTCAACACGTACTTCATTTAAATACATTTCAGCAAAACCCAAATCAGAATTGAATTTGAAATGTAATTTTACACTTGGCAAACTATTAATCAAGGTTTGTTTATCAAAAGATTCCGCATTTATGTATCCGTTTTGCATCGCAAATAAAGTTACTGCACGGTACATTGCTCCAGTATCAACGTAAATATATCCCAGTTGATTGGCGAGCTGTTTGGCTAACGTACTTTTCCCTGTAGAAGAAAATCCGTCGATTGCTATGGTAATATTTTTCACAATAATATATTTAATTTTTAATAATTAATCAACTTGACTGATAAATGACTGATTTAAGCTCTCATTCTTGAAAGTTAATGGTTAAACCAAAAAGACTTGTGTTTCCAGCCAAAGTGTATCTGGAATATGAATAATTAAATTTCAATTTATTCAATTTAAGTCCGAAACCGAGTGAAATCCCCGAAAAATTACGCTGCTCTTCCAATCGTAATTCCTCAGCTCTTCTAAAATTATATCCCACGCGCAAATTAAATGCTTTTTTAGGAAAAAGCTCTACTCCTACTAGTACATGACGCAAAACATTGTTTACAAATGACACCTTCTCTTGGTTTGATTCTCCATTAAATGAAGAGGTTGCTCTAACTGGATTTGAAAAAGCGATATTCCATTGCTGTAAATTTTCTAAAGTAAGATGCCAACGAATGGGTACATTTTCCAGTTCTTGCGAAACTCCGGCAATTATCTCTAGTGGTAATTTTTCACGAACAGCATTATAAGTAGAAAATTGAGTTCCGATATTTCGAATTGCCAAACCCCAATTTACATCATTTTTTTCATCGATAAAAAGCGCTCCAATGTCTATTGCACCTCCAAATGAATTATAACTTTCTAAAGTGGATGAAATTAATTTGGCACTCGCTCCAACATGTATATCAGTGTTGGGAATAGTATACGCATAACCAAAGGACAACGCTATTTCACTTCCTGAAAATTCTGATGTGGGCTGACCATTTTCATCGTAGCCTTCAAAATTACCATAATTTACATAGTTCACTCCGGCTTGAAACGTTTGTAAATGTCGGTCATATGTATAGGCGTAGGAAGCCGTTCCGTAAGTTACTTCCTTATAATAACTTCCATAATTTAAGGCCAAATGGTTGTCCATTTCAGGATTTATTGTCGCTGGATTAAAATGAACTTGATTGACATCATTATCATAAATTGTAATTACTTTTCCGCCCAGCGCGGCTTGTCTTGGAGATGTTACTAGATTTAAAAACTGATAGGTATACCTGCCTCCTATTTGACTGTAAGACACAGAGCAAATGAAGATTATGAGGTATAATAAAAGTTTTTTCAACATGCTTTAAGGTGCAATTTGTGTGAGGTAAAACGCAAATGCGAAGATAAAATTATAAATTTAAAAAAATCAAAAAAGAAATTCCAAATTCCAAAACTTGAAAATCAGCATTGGAATTTGGAATTTAAGAAGTTGGAATTTGATTTTCTCCTACAAAGTTTTTGCATTTTTAACCTTTTGATCGGTTAAAGCAAATTTTAATACTTCGCTCATTTCTTTCACATAATGAAAAGAAAGTCCTTCCAGATATTCTGGTTTTATTTCATCAATATCACTTTTATTTTCGTGACATAAAATAATTTCTTTAACATTTGCTCTTTTAGCAGCCAAAATCTTTTCTTTAATTCCGCCTACTGGCAACACTTTTCCACGCAACGTGATTTCTCCTGTCATGGCTAAGTTTTTCTTGACACGTTTTTGTGTAAACAAAGAAACCAAAGAAGTTAACATAGCAATTCCTGCACTTGGTCCGTCTTTTGGAGTAGCGCCTTCAGGAACATGCAGGTGAATATTATATTTAGAAAGTATTTCTGAATCCAATCCTAAAAGTTTTGCATTAGCCTTGATATATTCTAAAGCAATAGTTGCCGATTCTTTCATGACCGTACCTAAGTTTCCAGTAATAGTCATGGTTCCTTTTCCAGGAGATAATAACGATTCTATGAACAAAATATCACCACCAACAGATGTCCAAGCTAGACCAGTTACCACTCCGGCAACATCATTGTTCTCGTATTTGTCTCTTTCTAATCTTGGAACACCCAGAGTTTTTAAAATATCTTCGTCCGTAACTTTTTTGTTATACTCTTCTTCCATAGCCACAGATTTGGCTGCATTACGAATTACTTGAGCAATTTTAGCTTCTAAACCACGAACTCCTGATTCTCGCGTGTAGCCTTCAACAATTTTCTCTAATTGTTTTTTTCCTATCGTTAAATCCTTATTTGTCAAACCGTGTTCTTTCAATTGTCTTGGAAATAAATGCTGACGCGCAATTTCTACCTTTTCTTCAATTGTATAGCCTGACATTTTGATAATTTCCATTCTGTCACGCAAAGCAGGTTGTATCGATGCCATATTGTTAGAAGTAGCAATAAACATCACTTTAGATAAATCATAACCCATTTCTAGGAAATTATCATAAAACGAATTGTTTTGTTCTGGATCTAAAACCTCTAGCAAAGCCGAAGAGGGATCGCCTTGATTGCTATTGGATAATTTATCAATTTCATCCAAAACAAAAACTGGATTTGAAGTTCCTGCTTTTTTTAAACTTTGAATAATTCGTCCTGGCATCGCACCAATATAGGTTTTTCTGTGTCCACGAATCTCTGATTCATCTCGTAAACCGCCTAATGAAATGCGTACATATTCTCTACCTAAAGCTTCTGCAATAGAACGCCCAATAGAAGTTTTACCAACTCCTGGAGGTCCTGTCAAGCAAATAATTGGCGATTTCATATCATTTCGCAATTTTAAAACTGCAAGATGTTCTATCATTCTTTTCTTTACTTCTTCCAGTCCAAAATGATCTCTGTCTAAAATTTTCTGTGCTCTTTTTAGATCGAATTTATCTTTAGAATATTCGTTCCACGGGAGTTCCAAGAACAACTCCAAATAATTTCTTTGAATTCCGAAATCAGGTGCTTGTGGATTCATGCGACGCATTTTTGACAATTCCTTATCAAAATGTTTTTTGGTTTTTTCGTCCCATTTTTTGGTTAAAGACTTTTGTAGCATTTCGTCCATTTCTTCCTCTTGTGAAGCACCACCTAGTTCTTCCTGAATGGTTTTCATTTGCTGATGCAAAAAGTACTCACGTTGCTGCTGGTCTAGATCGAAGCGTACTTTAGACTGAATATCATTTTTCAATTCCAGCTTTTGTAACTCAATATTCATGTACCGTAGCGTCTCTAAAGCACGTTCTTTTAACTCATTAATAGCTAACAAGTCTTGTTTCTCTTTAACAGACAAATTCATGTTAGAAGTAACAAAATTAATCAAGAAAGATTGGCTCTCAATATTCTTAATCGCAAAGGTCGCTTCACTAGGAATGTTTGGACTTTCTTTGATAATTTGAATCGCTAACTCTTTAACTGAATCCAGAATTGCCACAAACTCAGTATCATTTTTTTTCGGTCTTTTCTCAGGAACTTCTTTAATTTTTGCTGTTAGATACGGCAATTCCTCAATAACAGTATCAATTTCGAAACGCTTTTTACCCTGAAGAATAACTGTAATATTTCCATCAGGCATTTTTAAGACTCGCAAAATTCGAGCAACAGTACCTATTTTATGAATATCATTTTTAGTTGGGTCTTCGTCTTCCTCATTGATTTGAGCAACGACTCCAATTGTTTTTCCAGCGGCATTGGCGTCATTAATTAATTTGATTGATTTATCTCGCCCTGCAGTGATTGGAATAACAACACCTGGAAATAAAACCATATTTCGCAACGGTAAAATAGCCAGTAATTCTGGTAAAGCTTCATTGTTCATTTCCTCCTCATCCTCAGGAGTTAATAGTGGAATTAAATCTGCTTCCGAATCAAATTCTTGAAGTGACAGATTGTCAATAGTAAGTATTTTATGATTTGACATAGTATTATTTAAGTCTTTTTGTCATTAAAAATTGCAACTTTTAAGCAAATATAAGGTTTCAGAATATTCTTTTTAAATAAAATCATTGTTTAGTTCTTATAATTTGCAAAACCTTAAAAGAGTCAATCTCTGTGCCAAAACACAATCACTTTGTGCTAATTCCCATTCAAAATAACTTTTTTTGGCATTAGAAACAGTAACCAGATAAAACAATTTAGAACAGGTCAATAGAAAAAATGTACTTTAGTTTTATAAAACTGTAACAAACGAGAAAATTACAAGTCCTTATAATAAACTAAAATAAGCTGTTTGAGTTTCACCAACTACACCATAGAAAAATTAATTGTGCTTTGCCAGCAAAAAAATCAAAAAGCACAATGTGAGATTTACAATCGCTACGCAAAAGCGATGTTTAATGTTTCGTATCGAATTGTAAAAGATGTACATTTTGCAGAAGATGTAATGCAGGAAGGTTTTTTAAAAGCATTTACGAAAATAAATGATTACAAGAAAGAAGTAGTGTTCGGGGCTTGGTTAAAAAGAATCATCGTGAACTGCAGTATTGATTTTTATAAAAAAAATAATCAATTTCAAACCGAAGATTTTGATACTACGCTTTATAAAATTGAAGAAAATGATACCGCTTCGATAGAAAATTCAAATTTTAATGAACTCAAAGTAAAACAAATTTTAGAGACTATTAATACATTAAAATACAATTACAGAATGGTTTTGACCTTGTTTTATATTGAAGGATATGATCAAGAAGAAATCAGCGAAATTCTGAATATCAGTTATGTCAATTGTAGAACCACATTAAGTAGAGCCAAAGATTGTTTACGTAAAAAACTAGAGGAAATATGAAAAAGGAAAATAAAAAACTAGACAAATTATTTGAAAAATTTGAAAATGAATGGGATATTGAGTCCCTTGAAACCAGTCATGAAGAACGATTTATTAAAAAATTGAAGCCTGAAAAATCAAATTGGAAACGCTTTGTTTCTATTGGCATCGCGGCTTCCATAATCATCATGCTGGGACTTTCTATTTTCAATACTACACCTAAAAAAACGGAAGACTTGCGGTTTGCATCCAAAGAAACGAAACAAACCGATTCTATTTTTACAATTTTAATAGAAAATGAATTAGAAAAAATTAGAGAAAAGAAATCACCTGAAAATGAAAGAATAATTGCAGATGCACTCCAGCAAATGAGAACTTTAGATAGTGATTATGCAAAAATAATTAAGGAATTAGAAACCAATGGCGAGAGCAAACAAATTATTTATGCAATGATTAGCAATCTTCAAACCCGAATTTCTTTTTTACAAAATGTTTTGTTACATATTGAAAACACTGAAAAATTAAAAAATATTACTGATGAAAAAACAATTTAAACTAGTCCTATTATTGGTTTTAATACCCTTTTTAGTGTTTTCAAATGAACCTGATTACATCCATTCCAAACAAAAAATAATCAAGAAAACGTATTTCGTAAATTCGGATGCGGGCTTATACATCGATAATTCCTATGGTACTATTTCTGTATCTACTTGGGAGGAAGATAAAACCGAATTGGATATTGTAATAAAAGTGAGTGGTGACAACGAAAATTGGGTGAATCAACGCTTAACCGATATTGATATTGATATCGTTGCACTGAAAGGATTGATTACTGCAAAAACAATTTTGGGAAACTCCAGCTATAAGAGCAATGGTAAAAATAATAGTTTTCAGATTAATTATACTCTAAAAATTCCAAAAAATGGAAGTGTAAAATTGCATAATAAATACGGAAACATTTACACGGCTGATTTGTTTTCTGAGGCAGAAATTAAATGTAATTATGGTAAAATTGCATTAGGTAGATTATCTGGAAACTCTAATAATGTACTTGTAGAATATTGCTCTAACTCGACTATTTCATATTTAAAAAATGCCAATATCATTGCAAAATATTCAAACCTAAAAATTGGAGAAGTCACAAAACTTGACTTGACTTCGGATTATACTGATATCGAAATTCAAGAAAGCGATGTTATCAAATACAGCAGTAAATATGGAACTATCAAAATTCAGAATGTAAAATCCTTAGATGCAAGCGGCAATTATTTAACGCTCAAAATTGGTGAATTGTTCAATGATCTAAAACTTTCTACCAAATACAGCAATGTAACTATTGGTTCAATCAACGCCAAAGCCAATTCTGTAAATATTACAGCAGGTTATACTGGGTTAAACATAGGATTTGATGCTAGTTTTGCTTTTGATTTTAATGTATCTGTAAAATATGCTAGTTTTAAGCATGACAATTCATTAGAAATAGATTCAAAAGAGGATTCTAATAACTTGAAAAAATATAGTGGTTTTTACAAGAAAAAAGGAGTCAATGCTGTTTCTATAGTATCTGAATATGGAAATGTAACACTCCTAAAAAAACAATAACTCTAAAACTATAATCATGAAAAATTCAATTAAATTATTTCTTTGTTGTTCGCTATTACTAACTACTATGACTTATGCACAATGGTCATCCAATCAAAAAATAAAAGGAAACGGAAAATTTATTACTGAAAATAGAAGTACCGCTTCTTATGATGAAATCGTAATTACGGGATTTTTTGATGTAGAATTAGTTGCAGGAAAGGAAGGAAATATCACTGTAAAAGGAGAAGAAAATTTAGTACCATTGATAAAAATTGAAGTAGTCAATCAGGTATTGAAAATTTCAACTGAAAAGAACAAATACTTTACGTCTAGCAAAGGAAAGCAAATTGTAATTGTTGTTCCCTTTGAAAGTATAAATCAGGTTTCCTTAACGGGGTCAGGCGATGTGATTACTAAAAACAGTATTAAATCGAAAACATTTGCAGTCAAACTAATTGGTTCAGGTGATATGAATTTGGCAATAGAATCAAATGATATTGAAATTAATTTGAGTGGTTCTGGCGACATACAACTTAGTGGAACCACAGTAAATTTAGATACGAATCTAAATGGATCTGGAGACATTGATGCGGCCAACCTGAAAGCCACAAATGCTAAAGCAACTGTATCTGGCTCAGGCGACACCACTATTTATTGTAGCGATACCCTTTACGCCAGAGTTTCAGGCTCAGGAGATATTGACTACAAGGGAAACCCAACTAAAAAAGATGTTAAGGTGAGTGGTTCAGGAACTATTTCAAAAATATAAATTAGCAAGTACCTGTAGGGTTTAAAAGGTGTTTTATTAATTTAAAACACCTTTTTTTGGCACTCTTTTTAATAAAAAAACAGCAGTCACAAAGAATACACCAAGAAATACAATGGCTAATCTTGGACTGCCAGTGATTTGATCAATAACGCCATATACTACCATTCCTATTACGATTCCTATTTTTTCTGCTACATCATAAAAACTAAAAAACGAAGCGGTATCTTGCGTTTCTGGTAGTAATTTCGAATATGTAGATCGCGATAAAGATTGAATTCCTCCCATCACCAAACCTGCAATTGACGCCATTACATAAAAATGTATGGGTAAAGTGATAAAAAATGCAAGTGCACAAAAAACTGCCCAAATACAATTAATACCAATCAATGTAGGAATGTTACCAAATTTAGCTGAAGCTCTTGAGGTTAAAAACGCACCTAACACCGCTACTAATTGAATGATTAAAATACAAATTATCAAACCGATGGTTCCTTCCTCTTTTGAAGTCCAAGCTATTTCTTGTGCACCAAAATAAGTGGCGACTAACATCACCGTTTGTACAGCCATACTAGACACAAAAAAACTTCCTAAATAGCGTTTTAACGCACTGTTCTCTTGTAACAAAACCCACACTTTCTTTAATTCTTTAAATCCATTAAATACAACATCACGAGTAACTTTACGATCGTTATTTCTATTACCTTTTGGTAAGAAATAATAGGAATACTGACTGAAAAGTACCCACCAAACACCAACCATTACGAAGGAATAACGCATGGCTTTCATGGCTGCTTCTCCATCAGCTCCTGTGATTCCAAAAAGTTTAGGTTTCATAATCATGCCCAAATTAATCACTAATAAAATGACACTCCCAATGTATCCTAACGAATAACCTTTTGCACTAATACTATCTTGCTGTTCTGGATAAGCAATATCAGGTAAATAGGAATTATAAAAAACGAGGCTTCCCCAGTACCCAATCAATCCAAAAAAGTAAAAAGTCAATCCGATGTAGATGTTTTCTAAATGAAACCAATACAAGCCCATACATGACAAGGCTCCCAGATAACAAAAGAATTTCATAAATGATTTTTTATCTCCAACATAATCTGCAATTCCAGATAATAAAGGCGAAAGAATAGACACAACAAGGAATGCAAAAGCCGTCACAAAACTTATTAAAGCTGAGTTCTTGAGGTGCAGCCCAAAAACGTCAATATAATGACTGCGATCTGCAAATAAAGCATCATAAAAAATAGGAAATACTGCAGAAGCAATTGTTAAGGTGTATACAGAATTTGCCCAGTCATAAAAAGCCCAGGCATTTAGTAATTTTTTACTTCCTTTTTCTAATTCAGCCATGTGATTTATTTTTTTGATTACGAATGTATTTATTTTTAATTAAGAACCATAAAAAATACAAACATTTTACAGATTAAGAAATCATTACGATCAGAAAATGTAAAGTACCAAAGAGAGCAAAAAAATAGGCCATCCTTTTCGGGACAGCCTTATTTTTTTCTTATCCAAAAATCTGAATTATCTAATCACTCCTACTTTTGCAGCTAATGATCTCGCTTCAGGTATTAATGTTTTTAAGTTAGCAATCCTTGTTGCATCAGAAGGGTGTGTACTCATAAATTCTGGTGGCGCTTGTCCTGCTGATTGGGCTGCCATTCTGGACCAAAAGGTAATCGATTCCTCTGGATTGTATCCTGCGATGGCCATCAAAGTAAGTCCAATTTTATCCGCTTCGGTTTCATGATTTCTACTAAAAGGAAGCATTACACCAAACTGAGATCCTAATCCATAGGCTTGACCCCATATCTGTTGTGTTTGTTCACTTTTACCACCTGTAGCTACTGCAACACCTACAGCACCTAATTGTTGCAATTGTGAAGCGCTCATTCTTTGCGCACCGTGATTTGCCAAGGCATGAGACACTTCATGTCCCATTACGGTAGCCAAACCAGAATCATTTAATGTTATAGGTAAAATCCCAGAATACACAACGATTTTTCCTCCTGGCATACACCAAGCGTTCACTTCTTTATTGTCAATTAATTTATATTCCCAACGATAATCTTGCAAATATTGTGATTGCCCCAAATAAGTTAAATATTTTTCTGCGGCTGCTTTGATTCGCATTCCCACCGCTTCTACTTTTCTGGCATCAGCGGTTCCTGTAATAACTTTGTTCTCCTTTAAAAAAGTGCCATATTGTTGAAAGGAAGTTGGAAATAAAGCTGTATTAGAAACAATATTGAAATTTTTCTTACCTGTTACAGGATTAGTAGCACATGAATACACTAAACCTAATGCTATAATCCCTACTATTAAATGTTTTCTCATAATTTTATATTTTAATTGTTTAACAAAATTACAATGATTACAAATATTTATATTTATATAATTAAAAGTAAAAGTATCAACTTTATTTGTTATTCTCCTGATATGTATAAAGACGTAAACTCCTTTTCAACAATTAGATAACCTTCATTTTCTAACGTATTCTCGTCAAATAATACCTGTACATTATCTATTTCAATCATTTTGACTTTAAAGGGTAAACCAATTAAATTGATCTTATACTTCGAATAATTCGTATCATACTTACCTTCTTTATGCAATTGAATATTTAATTCCTTTTGCTTACCATTAGTTAGAAAGGACAAAAAGCTGTATCTACCTTTTTTGTAATCGTATCCATCTTGAGCATCTTCGTACACTACTGATTTTTCTTTTCCTTCCTTGTAATAAACATCTAATGTAAGCTCATCAAACTGTAATTCTCCAACATATTGTTGCACTGGATATTTAGGAATAACAGCTCCAGCTTTTACAAAAATAGGAATCTCGTCAAATTTAGTGTCAACCCAAATTTCTTTGCCTCCTTTTATCTCTTCATTGGTCCAGTAATTGTACCAAATACCACGCGGAAGATACATTCTTCTGCCTACTGCATTGGGTTCTAAAATAGGACACACTAAGATTTGATTTCCGAAAATAAATTCATCATTTCTATAGTGCGTTTGGGTATCTTCCTGATCGAAATATACTAAAGGTTTTAGCATGGGTATTCCTTCCTCAATATATTGCCAAAACATGGTGTATAGGTAGGGTAATAATTGGTATCGTAAGTTGACAAATTTTCTTGTAATATCTATTACCTCCTCATCAAAAGCCCATGGTTCCTGATCTCCATGATCACCTGAAGAGTGTGTTCTACAAAAAGGATGAAAAACACCCAATTGAATCCAACGCGCATACAATTCACCAGAGGGTTGTTCTGCAAAACCTCCAATATCAGAACCTGTAAAACCCATTCCTGAAATAGACATACGTTGCATTTGGATATTGGCTATCCATAAATGTTCCCACGTCGCTATATTATCTCCTGTCCAAGATGAGGAGTAGCGTTGCGCTCCTGCATAAGCTGATCGCGTAATAACAAAAGGTCTTTTAGGATAAGCAAAACGTTTTACTCCATGATAAGTTGCTCTGGCCATTTGCGTACCGTAAATATTATGAGCTTTTCGATGGCTGCAAGGATTTCCATCATAATCATGGCGCACATCCATAGGGAATGTTTTATTTGGAACCTCCATTACTGCAGGTTCATTCATATCATTCCACACACCTTTTACTCCAATATCTGAAATAAGTTCTTTAAACAATCCGGCCCACCATTCTCGCACTGCTGGATTGGTATAGTCTGGAAAGTTACATTCTCCTGGCCAAACTTTACCTTTCATGTAAGGTCCATCAGCTCTTTTGCAAAAATAATCTTTTTCTAAAGCCTCTTTATAAACGGAATATTCTTTGTCGATTTTTATTCCGGGATCGATAATAACAACCGTTTTAAAACCATCTTCAGCTAATTCAGCCACCATTCTTTTCGGATCTGGAAAATAGTCTTTGTTCCAAGTAAAACATCTAAAACCATCCATATAATCAATGTCTAAATACAAAGCGTCGCATGGAATTTTTAGTTCTCTAAATTTAGCTGCAATAGCCTTAAAATTACTTTCTGGATAGTAACTCCACTTGCATTGATGATAGCCAAGTGCCCATAGTGGTGGTAATTCAGGCTTACCTGTCAAATCAGTGTAAGTTGTAACTACATCTTGCATTTGAGGTCCGTAAATGAAATAGTAATTCATTTCGCCACCTTCTGCCCAATAACTTGTTACGTTTCTTCTTTCGTGACAAAAATCAAAATAAGTTCTAAAAGTATTGTCAAAGAAAATACCGTACGATTGCTTGTTTTGTAATCCTATATAAAAAGGAACAACTTTGTACAAGGGCTCTTGATCTTTTTGAAAAGCGTATTGATCGGTTGCAAAATTTTCCAGTCGCTTGCCTTTCAAATTCATTTGTGTGGCTTTATCGCCAAGACCATAAAAGCATTCTCCATCTTTTGATGCCTTACTCATTTTAACGATATTTCCACCGTATTCGTAGCTTTCCTCCCAATGAAAACCCAATTCATCCTCTAAAATAATAGCATCCTGTAAATCAAAAATAGACAACCTCATATCTATTTTTTGGATGCAACATTTTACTTTACTAGTTTTAATTTGGTAATACTCCTCTTTTTCAGAAACCTCCAGAAAATTATAGCCATGAGAATGACTTTTATCAATTGCATATGAAAAATCAGTACTAAAATACCCTTTGGTAGTAAACCGAAAACGAATCAAACTGTCTCTTAAAACCGTAACCTTCAATATTACGCTGTTATCAGTGTGGAAATATATAGAATCTACATCATGTTCAAAAGAAACAATTTTTGTGGGATACAAGTCTCCCTTATATTCTAATTCTGTATTAGTTATCATATTTAATGGTATTTATTTAATCTCTTTATCAAAAATCAAACTTACAAAAATACTTTGTAAACGGTTATTAATGCTGGTTTTATTACCGAAATCGCTGTAGTGAAATTTCTTAATGAATTATTGATACAACAATGGTTTTCATTTGTGATGAAAACCATTGTTTTTGTTAAGGTAAAAAACCGAAGTCTCGATTTATACAATTTTAAAAGCCACTACACTTAATGGAGGCAAAAGTAATGCAATAGAATAATCTCTTCCATCATAAGGCATGGCCTCGATAGCTATTTTATCTGAGTTTGAAACTCCACTACCCCCATAATTTGCGGCATCACTATTAAAAATTTCCATCAACTGTCCTGATTTAGGCAAGCCAATACGATAATCTAAACGAACTACTGGAGTAAAATTGCATACTATTATCACATCGTTTTTTGAATCATTTCCTTTTCTTATAAATGACACTACAGCATTTTGATGATCTGAATAATTAATCCATTCGAAACCTTCAGGACTAAATTGTTTTTCATGCAAAGCAGGTTGTGTTTTGTACAAATTATTTAAATCTGTAATCAATTTTTTTATACCTGCATGATACGGAAACTGCAACAAATGCCAATCTAGACTTCCTTCAAAATTCCATTCATTGCTTTGTCCAAATTCGCTACCCATAAACAGTAATTTTGTTCCTGGATGTACAAACATATATGCATACAGTAAGCGCAGGTTGGCAAACTTCTGCCATTCATCTCCCGGCATTCTTCCTGCAATAGATTTCTTTCCATAAACCACTTCATCGTGTGATAGTGGCAACATAAAATTTTCAGAAAAAGCGTATGTCATGGAGAAAGTCAAGTCATTTTGGTGGTATTTTCTGTACATGGTCTCTTTTTGAAAATATTCTAAAGTGTCATGCATCCAGCCCATCATCCATTTCATTCCAAAACCCAAACCACCCATTGAGGTTGGTCTTGAAACCATTGGAAACGAAGTACTTTCCTCCGCAATGGTTTGAACGCCTTCATAATTTGAATAAACCGCTTCATTGAATTCTTTCAGGAAACTGATGGTATCTAAATTTTCTCTGCCACCATAAATATTAGGTTCCCATTCTCCTTCCTTTCTTGAATAATCTAAATATAGCATCGAAGCCACAGCATCAACGCGCAATCCATCTACATGATAATGTTGCAACCAAAACAGCGCATTACTAATCAAGAAGGAGCGCACCTCATTGCGCCCATAGTTAAAAATCAAACTTTTCCAGTCTGGATGATAGCCTTTTTTGCGATCAGGATGTTCAAATAGATTAGATCCGTCAAAAAAACCTAGTCCATGCGCATCATCGGGAAAATGAGAGGGTACCCAATCCAGAATTACTCCAATTTCGGCTTCATGAAATTTATCAATTAAATACATAAATTCCTGTGGATTCCCAAAACGGGATGTTGGAGCAAAATAGCCCACGAGTTGATAACCCCAAGATGGATCATACGGATATTCCATAATAGGCATGAATTCAACATGCGTGAAACCAGTTTCTTTGACATACTTTACTAAATCATCAGCAAATTCTAGATAAGTCAGAAAACGATTTTCTTCTACATGCCTTTTCCATGAACCTAAATGCACTTCATAAACGGAATAAGGCTTGTCTAAACCATTGTGATGCTGACGCGTTTCCATCCAGTTAGTATCTTTCCATCGGAAATCTAAATCCCAAACTATAGATGCCGTGTGGGGCGGCTTTTCACAATAAAAAGCAAAAGGATCTGCTTTTTCTGTAAAAATACCATTATTGGTAGACTGTATTTTGTATTTGTAGGTGGATCCTTGTTTGATATTCGGAATAAATCCTTCCCAAATACCAGAAGAATCCCAGCGCACTTCCAATAGATGTTCATCTTGTGTCCAAAAATTAAAATCACCTACCACAGAAACAGATTGTGCCGTAGGAGCCCAAACTGCAAAATAAACGCCATCTACTCCGTCAATTGTTTCGAGATGAGCACCCAATTTTTCGTACAGTCGAAAATGTTTTCCAGACTTAAATAAGTCAATATCAAAATCAGTAAAAAGGGAATGTGAAATTACTTTGCTCATAAAAAAACGGTATCTATCTACTTGATAAAAAATAGAGGATTATTAAAAAAAACTGCTTGCAAATTATTTTATAACATAGTTATTTGGTATTACTGCACCTTTTTTTATAACCACAATCCCATCTTTTATAGCATACATTTCATTAGAAAAATCTTCGAGATGTGGACCACCATTAATATAAACATCATTGCCTATCCTACAATTTTTATCAACTAATGCATTTTTAATAAAACATCTTTCGCCAATGCCAACCAATTGCCTGTCATTGCTAATATCTTCATTCATGTCATCCATATTTTGATAGAAATCATTACCCATAACATAGCAATTTTGAATGACTGTACCCTCACCTATTCTGGATCGAATTCCTATTACTGAGTTGCTAATTTCTTTAGCATTCAAGATACAACCTTCAGAAATTAAAGATCGATCCACCATTGTTTTTTGAAATTTTGATGGCGGTAGTAATCGAGGTCGGGTAAAAATTTTATTTTCGTTATCAAATAAATTGAATTTTGGCAAATCTTCGGTTAAACCGATATTAGCCTCAAAAAATGAATCAATGTTACCAATGTCAGTCCAATACCCTTCGTATTGATAACTCAATATTTTTTTATGCCCTACAGCCTGCGGTATAATTTCTTTACCAAAATCTTTGGTCTCTTTGTTAGACATGATGTCAATCAACAATTTTTTATTAAAAATGTAGATTCCCATAGAAGCCAAATAATTTTTACCTTCACTTTTCATTTGGTCACTCACATTTGATTCCCAATCAGGAAGTAATTCTTTGGCTGGTTTTTCGATAAAAGATTCTATACAACTTTCAGCATTTGTTTTTAAAATTCCAAATTCAGGCGCATCTTTAGCATTTACGGGTAAAGTGGCTATTGAAATATCGGCTTCATTTTTAATATGCTCTTCTAGCATATCGTTAAAATCCATTTGATACAACTGATCCCCAGACAGAATTAAAGCATAATCAAAGTCATGATTCAAAAAATGGGGCATACATTGCCTCACTGCATCAGCAGTACCTTGAAACCATGTTGGATTATCAGGAGTTTGCTCAGCGGCAAGAATATCTACAAAAGCATGACTAAAAATACTAAAATTATACGTGTTTTTTATGTGTGCATTCAAAGAGGCCGAATTGAATTGCGTTAAAACAAACATTCTATAAATATCTGAGTTCATACAATTTGAAATAGGAATATCAACTAATCGGTACTTGCCACCTATAGGCACAGCCGGTTTGGATCTCGTTTCCGTCAATGGAAACAACCGTGAACCCTGTCCTCCTCCTAAAATAATTGCAATTACATTTTTCTTTTTAGCTTTCATTTTTTGTTGATTAATAGTTGGTATATCTCTATATATTCTTGACAAACACGCTCCCAGGAATGGTCGGCGTTCATGCCACGTTTTATAACTTTGTTTAATTCTTGTTTGTCCTCATATAAATGGATCGCTCTTTTAATCGAATAGCAAATATCGACTATAGATGCCTGATCGTGACAAATTCCATTTCCATCGTCACCAAAATCAACTACTGTATCTCGTAAACCTCCTGTCCTTCTTACAATAGGAATTGTTCCATACCGTTGTGAATACATTTGGTTCAAACCACAAGGTTCAACTCTGGATGGCATCAACAAGAAATCAGAGCCTGCGTAAATTAGGTGCGCCAACTCTTCATTGTACCCTATATAAGCGTTGTAATTTCCTTTATAATCAGCTAGTAAACTTTTTAATTGATTTTCGATAGCTGAATTTCCAGAACCTAAAATTAAAATATTAATCTGCTGAAAATTTTCTAATAAAGCTAAAGCCGAAGCTTGTGGCAATAGATCTCCTCCTTTTTCTTCTAATAACCGACCTATAAAACTAAAAAGAGGCTTAGCGGGATCTAGATTAAAAAGATCACACAGTTTTGCTTTGTTCTCTTGTTTTCCTTTTTCAAAATTATTAATTGAAAAATTTCTTTCGAGCATAACATCTTTAGCGGGATCCCATACTTCGATATCAATTCCGTTCAAAATACCCACGGATTTATATCGAACTAAATTAAAAAGTGCTTCCAATCCATTGGCCGAATAGTTGATTTCATTTAAATAACTTGGAGAAACTGTGGTTACAATTTGCGCGCACTTTACGGCAGTTGCCAATGAATTGATACAATTGTCCCATTCTAAAATTTTTACATGAGCCAAATCAAATTCAGGTAAATAATACAATTTATCAAAGCCAAATTGTCCTTGGTACAAGCCATTATGAATCGTAATTATGGAGGGGATTTCTTTTAACTTGTCATATTTGTACCCATAAAGCATCATAAAAGGTATTAAACCCGTATGGTGATCGTGGCAATTAATCACATCTGGAACGGTTGGTCTTGCTAAAATCCAATCCAACGTTGCTATTTGAAAAGATAAAAAACGTTCAATGTCATCCTCATAGCCGTAAATATCATTTCTATCAAATAATACTGGAATTTCTACAAGGTATAATTCAAAACCTAGCCAGTCTGTCTTTTCTTTTAAAATGTTAAACGGAAAATTAAAACTACCTAATTTTACATGACCTTGATGTACGATTTCAAAATCGTTTTCTTTTCTAAATTTTGTATCATAGCAAGGAATAACAACACAAGATTTATGTCCTGCATTTTTTTGATATTTGGGTAATGCGCCTACGACATCAGCTAAACCGCCTACTTTTGCAATCGGGTAACATTCTGCGCTGATATGTAATATTTCCATTTATGAAATTTTAATCGTTAAGTTGCCTTCTTGTACAGGTATTAATATTCAATTATGTTAACACACAACAAAGCTTCTGAAATTATATTACTTTTATGTTTTCTAAAGTAGCTAAAAAAATTATACTATAATAACACGTTTGAAAATTTATTGTAATGACAAAAAAAAGTTCTAATACTGCGCAATCATTAAAAATTCCTAAAATTATAGTACTAACCAGTAAAGTAATCGCTTTAATATCACCAAAACTGATTACTTTATTTGCCGCTAAACTCTTTACAACCCCTATTAGACATAAAATTCCAAAAAGAGAATTAGGTATGGATCAAAATACTATTCAAAAAATAATTAAGATTCCAGCAATTAACAAAGAAGTTGTTGTTTACAAATATGGCACAAGTGAAAAAAGAATTTTATTAGTGCATGGTTGGTCAGGGCGTGGCACTCAGTTGTTCAAGATTGCAGATGAACTCCTAAAACAAGGGTACTCTACAATTAGTTTTGATGCACCTGCTCATGGTAAATCACCCGGTAAAACAACAATCATGGTCGATTTTATCGCTTCTATTCTAGAAATTGAAAAGCAATTTGGACCTTTCGATGCTGCCATTGGACATTCATTGGGCGGAATGTCAGTATTAAATGCAATAAAAAAAGGTTTAAAAGTAAATCATGCTGTAGTCATTGGAAGTGGAGATATTGTACAAGATATTATAGATGATTTTATAGCTAAATTAGAATTAAAACCAACAATAGGGACACTTTTAAGTTTGCACTTTGAGAAGAAATACAAAGAAAAAATGAATGATTATTCTGCTTTTTTGGCAGCAAAAGTGACTACCATTCCCGTTTTAGTAATTCACGACAACAACGACATAGAAGTTCCTGTAAAGGCTGGGATTCATATTCATAACTATTTAAAAAACGGAACATTATTTTTAACAGATGGATTGGGGCACAGAAAAATTTTAGGAAATCAAAAAGTTGTAGAAAAAACAGTACAATTCATTCAAAATCTGTAAACAAAATTTTAAATTAAATAAAAATAGAAAATTATGACATATCCTATCGAAAAAACGGAACAAGAATGGAGAGAACAATTAGGAGAAGAACGTTACAGAATTCTTCGTCAAAAAGGAACTGAAAACCCTCACAAGGGAACCTACAATTTACATTTCGAAAAAGGAACATATTGTTGTGGAGCCTGCAGCGAGCCATTATTTGAAAGCAATTCAAAATTTGATGCACATTGTGGTTGGCCTTCATTTGATGAATCCATACCAGGTAAAGTGCAATACATAACTGATGTGTCGCATGGAATGAAACGTACTGAAATCCTTTGCGCCAACTGTGGAAGTCATCTAGGACATGTATTTGATGACGGACCTACCAAAACAGGACAAAGATATTGTGTTAACTCTTTATCAGTGGATTTCAATAAATAGCAGTATTTGCCTTTATAAACGCCAATTATTACTAAAAAAATAGGAGTAATCGCTGTCTAGAAAAATAAATTTGCATTAAAGAGTCAAGATTAATTTTTGCAGACGACTTTCATAAACTATAACAATTTGTGTATTTTTTTAAGTTTTTTGTTACAAATTAAATCTTATGTAAATAATTGTATTTGAATTATTTTTTTATTAAAATGCTCCTAAATAGTTTCTACCATTTAGGGGCATTCTATTTTTTACAAAAGGTCGTAATTATTAATGGATGCTTAACTTACAATAAAAAGGAAGGTTTTAATGCAGGAATCGATCGTTTTTTTGATGCTTGTTCATAAGCAAATCCCGCTATATTCTAATATTAACAGCATTTTGTCCAAAGAGTAAATATAGTTCGTAAGCATTATCGGCAAGCAATGCCCCTAGTAACCATTGTTTGATGGTGTTCTTTGAATCTCTTAATT
>JAFCUE010000022.1:0-71071 GCA_051990185.1 Flavobacterium sp. DT2-2
ACTGGTTTTTTAATATTTTTGTTTCGCCTGAAGAGTCCCATAAAATTATTTTATTTTTCGCAAAACAAAAATAAGGGAATCTCAGGCACTTTTTATTTTAGACTTTCGGATGGTAGTGAAAAGTATTCTTGCATTGTTAATTATTTAAAAAATTTACACTTCCGTGTATTTTTGTTAAACACTTTTTATATATTTTTGTGACAATGAAAACAGTTGCACAAATATTCTTAATTCTTTTTATTGCCTTTCTCGCCACACCAACAATAGTTAAAGTGATTGAGAAAAGATCGGATATTTCTGTTTTTTTCAATATGTCTGAGGAAGAACATTTTCACAAAGAAATCATTGCAGTAGTTTCGCTAGAACATTTTTTGCATGTTCATACTTTCTCAAAAGCGTCATCAACGATCATACTTTCGGAGAAGTTATCCAAGCATGATAAAATAGCTGCATCCATATTCATACCTCCGCCTAACGCATTGTAATACAATTTCTTGGATTTTCTTATAACGAATTCCAGTACAATAGTATGTGCAACATTTTGTATTCAATTTTTAGTTAGGTATTATGACAAAAAAAGTTAATCTTTTTGCTCACCTCAAATCTGATTTTGCTGCGGGTTTGGTAGTTTTTCTAGTTGCGTTACCGCTGTGTCTGGGGATCGCTTTAGCAAGCGGTGCGCCACCATTAGCGGGTGTGATTTCAGGTATTGTTGGCGGAATTATAGTTGGTTATTTAAGCCAATCACACATCAGTGTTTCTGGTCCTGCTGCTGGACTAACAGCCATTGTATTAACAGCTATTACCGAGTTGGGTGCTTTTAATTCTTTTTTGCTAGCCGTTTTAATAGCTGGTCTAATTCAATTGGCACTAGGTTTTTTAAGAGCGGGTAGTATTTCCAATTATTTTCCAAACAACGTAATTGAAGGGATGTTGGCAGGTATTGGAGTCATTATTATTTTGAAACAAATTCCACATGCATTTGGTTACGATCCCGATTTTATTGGGGATTTGTCATTTACACAGCCCGATGGAAAAAATACGTTTTCTGAAATATTCAGCATCGTGAATCATGTGCAATTAGGTTCAATATTGATTGCTGTTATTTCATTAATTATTTTGATTTTTTGGAATAAAGTGAAGGTTTTGAAGAAAATCAAATTGGTACCACCAGCACTAATTGCCGTAGTGGTAAGTATATTGCTAAATGAATTTTTTATACAATCAGGTAGTGATTTAGCAATTACCAAAGAGCACTTAGTTCGTTTACCCGTTCCAACAAATTTGCAAGAATTTAAAAATATAATTGTTGTACCTAATTTTTCGGCCATTACCGATTCAAAGGTTTGGATCATTGCCATTACAATTGCAATTGTTGCCTCTATCGAAACGTTATTGTGTATAGAAGCATCGGATAGAATGGATGAGTTAAAGCGATATACTAATACTAATGTAGAGCTGAAAGCACAAGGAATTGGAAATATTATCAGTGGACTTTTGGGCGGATTACCAATGACATCTGTTGTTGTACGAACAACAGCTAATAATGCTGCTGGTGCCAAATCGAAAATGTCTGCTATTATTCATGGTGTACTTTTATTGGTAAGTGTATTGGCAATTCCTACCGTTTTAAATCGAATTCCCTTAGCTACTTTAGCTGCAGTGCTGCTTTTAGTTGGTTATAAATTAGCCAATCCAAAAACGATCATGCATTTTTGGAAAAAAGATAGAATTTACCAGTTCATACCATTTATATGTACTTTTATAGCTGTAGTTGCTACTGATTTGCTAAAAGGTGTTGCACTTGGAATGATTATAAATATTATTTTTATATTAATTGGAAATTCAAAAAGAGCTTATTATTTCAATATCGAAGATTATCGTGATGGCGATGTTATAAAAATTGATCTTGCACAGGAAGTTTCTTTTTTAAATAAAGCGGCGATAAAAGACACATTAAATAAAATTCCTCAAAATTCTAAAGTTGAAATAAATGCAAGCTCCACAGTATATATTTCGCATGATGTTTTAGATTTAATAATCGAATTTACAGAAATCAAAGCAAAAGATTTAAATATAAAAGTCACATTATCAGGATTTAAACACGCATACGATATCGAAAACTCTGAAGGATATCAAAATGCAATCACAATTGAACACGTATATAATCCCTTAAAAAGAAAATTAGAGAAAATAATAATAGTAAAAGATAATTAAAAAATAAATATATTATGAGTTCAGATTTTTATAAAAAAATACTTGATAACAACAAAGTTTGGGTAGAATCTCAATTGGCAATTGATAAAGAATATTTCAAGGATTTGGCTAAAGGGCAGCAACCACCATTATTATGGATTGGATGCTCTGATAGCCGAGTTCCTGCAAATGAAATCATTGGCGCTAAGGCTGGTGAAGTTTTTGTACATAGAAATATTGCAAATATGGTCGTTCATACCGACATGAACATGTTGAGCGTATTAGATTATGCGGTTAATGTATTAAAAGTGAAACATATTATTGTTTGTGGGCATTATGGTTGTGGCGGTATTAAAGCAGCTATGGGAAATCAATCAATAGGGATAATTGATAATTGGATTAGACACATCAAAGATGTTTATCGATTACACGAAGAATATCTGAATACTATCGAAGATGAGGAAGAGCGTTTTAATAAATTTGTTGAGGTGAATGCGCAAGAGCAAGTTTTCGATTTAGCCAAAACATCGATTGTTCAAAATGCTTGGAGAAACGGACAAGATCTTACGCTTCACGGTTGGACTTATGGTCTAAATTCAGGTTACGTAACTGATTTAGATGTAAATATGGGTTCAAATACTGAATTAGACGAAGTGTATAGACTGAAATTCTCTAATTAAAATTAGCAATACATTATAATAGAAATATAAATTGGCATTCCTAAAGTAATATTAAATGGAAAAGTTACTGCTAAAGCCATTGGTAGAAACAAACCCGGATTTGCTTTAGGAACGGCAATTTTCATTGCAGCTGGAACAGCTATGTAGGAGGCACTCGCCGCAAGAATGGCTAATATGAAGCGGTTACCTATGTCATTTGTAACCAACTGGCTTGCTAATGCAACCAAGCAACCATTTAGTAAAGGAATTACTAAGGCAAAGATCACTGCAAACCAACCACTCTTTACAAAGTCACCAAGTTTTCTTCCGCTCACGATTCCCATATCAAGCAAGAAAATGGATAAAAAACCTTTGAACAAATCATTGGTAAATGGTTTAATTCCTAATGCTTGTTCATCACTTGCAAGCATTCCAATAATCAAACTACCCAAAATTAGGAGAACGCTTCCATTTGTAAAAGAATGTTGGATCAGGGATCCTAAAGACGTTTTTGACTCTTGTTTTTTGTCGAACATTCGAATTAAAATTACTCCTACAATAATAGCTGGCGCTTCCATTAGTGCCATTACGGCCACCATGTGCCCGCTAAATTTTAAGTGTTGGATTTCTAAAAATGAAGCTGCGGTTACAAATGTTACAGCACTTACAGATCCGTACGCCGCCGCTATTGCTCCGGAATCAAAAATATTGAATTTTTTGCGTAGGATAAAAAAACAATACACAGGAATAATAGTTGCAATGAAAATTCCAAATATCACAGACCATACAATTTCAAGTGTAAAATGACTGTGTGCAAGTTCTTGTCCTCCTTTAAAACCTATTGAAAACAGTAGATAAAGTGAAATAAACTTGGAGGAATTTGGGGGTATTTCTAAATCGCTTTTTAATTTTACAGCTATTACACCTAAAAGAAAAAATAGTAATGCGGGATTGGTAAGATTATCTAATAATAAATCTATATTCATTTTTTAAATTACTTTTTAGTAGCGCGTTCTAAGCGGTCATTAATTGATTTTCCTAGTTCAGTGTTAGGGAATTGTTCTGCAATAATTAGATCTAAATTTTGCTTATCTAATCGATGCATCGCCGCATATAAATTTGCAGTTGCTTCTTTGAGATCTCCTTTTTTTGAAAGTACCTCTATCACCATTTCCTTGGCATTTGAAGGAGTATTTTGAAAAACTAGCAGACCTACTTTTGCATTCTGATATTTAAGTATTTCATCCTCGACATTGTTTACAAGTATTGTTGTAGTCTTTGGTGCGTAATGTCTAGACAGCATTCCAGGCGCATCAGGTGAACTTTCTTTCTTGTTTTTTATCTGGACAGGTCCTATTACAGCCTCAATTTCTTCTACCGAAATCGAACCTAAACGGTATAAAACAGGGTTATTGTTTTCGAAACCAATAATAGTAGATTCAATCCCATTGGTACAATTTCCGCCTTGTAAAACCATTTCCAAATCATTAGGGAAATAGTCCGCAACGTGTTCTGCTGTGGTAGGACTTATAGACCCAAATGGATTTGCACTTGGCGCTGCCAGAGGAAAGTCTATTATTTGTAATAATCTTAAAGTGAGTTCGTGGTTGGGTACGCGAACCGCTACAGTATCTTTTCCAGCAGTAATGCTATCAGGAATATGAGCATTCTTTTTTAGCACCAATGTTAAGGAACCAGGCCAAAATGCATCTGCAAGTTGTTGTGCTTTTTCAGGTATTTCAGAGACTATTTCTTTTAGCTTATCTGTAGAAGCAATATGTACAATTAGTGGATTAAATAATGGTCTTTCTTTAGTTTGAAATATTTTTTTTATGGCTTTTGCACTATAAATATTTCCAGCTAAACCATAAACGGTTTCTGTGGGTATAGCCACTAATTCTTCTTTTTCTAAGATTTTTTTAGCTTCAAATAAATCAGTCGTAATTCGTATCATTTTTTTTAAGGATTACAATTGTCACAATACATTGGATCTTCAAATTGAATTCCACGTGGGTAAAATTTAATTTCTTTATGAAAGCATTTTTTACATTGGTACACATGGTTTAATGTGGATCGGGTAGGAATGGAGCAATTTTCACAAGGCAAGCCGGCTTGTGATAAAACAATATCAAATCCCGGCGTGCTGCACATGGGGCACAATTGATTTATTATTTCGACTAGTTTTTGAGTTGCTTTTTCAATTACGTTCATACGTAAAGGATTGAACATTGCACGCATATCGGTTTCAGCGTAAACAGAAAAAAACTCCTTTTTTAAATCCCTAAAATAGTGAAGTAATAGTGATTCAGATTCGATTCCTTTGAAAATTTTTGAATATTCTTTTTCAGCAGGTCTCAGAATAATGCTGTGCGATGGAAAATATACTTGCTTTGCAAATGCTAATAATTCCGATTCCGTATTGATAAGTTTGGCATTAAAGTTCGTTTCCAAACTTATTTCTCGTGCTACAATTTCAAAATCGTTTTTGAAATCTTTTAGCATAATTAATTCTTCATCAGCATTTGCAAAAAATAGGGAAGGATGAGGACCAAAAGATCCTTCGCTTGCTAGTACCAAATCGCAATTAGTGGCTATAGAGGCGCCTATACATTTATTTCTAAGTGTAGTCAGCGCATCTTCTTTTCTTTCAATTTCGCCAGAGAAAGTACCCAATAAATCGGTATCAAAAATTTCAGAAGTGTAGCACATCACTCCATATTCTTTTTCAAAAATGGGAGCAATGACTTGTTCTTTCTTATGTTTAGTTGCAATAAAAAGAGTCCTTCCTTTGAACATATTATTTTTCTAAATGGACGGAAATTGTACTTTTAACTACTAGCTTGAAGCCTTCCTTTTTTGAATTCTCAATCATTTGTTTCACTTCTTCTTTTGTAGCAATGAGTTCTTGAATTCTCTTTTTAGAGTGTTCTATGCTTTGATTAAATCGAATATGATTGCTAAAATCCTCTCGGTTATGATAGTCTATTTTATAATTTAATAAAGCTGTAAGCACTTTTTCAGCGTCTTCAGCACTGAATATCCCATCAATTAATTTAAAGTTTTGATTTAGTTCCATATTTGTTTTTTTTCAAGTTTCATTATACTATAAGTGCTATTTAAAACACAAATCCCTAAAATTCCGTTATTCAGAATCGAATTGTCGATTAACGTTAGAATCAATGCAAGCAAAGAAATAGCGACTGAAATAACCAATCGTTTGTTCGGAATTATTTTAAAATTGTTTTCGTTGTTCATCGCAATTCTATTGTCCTTGTCCTAATGAATAACCTGGCTTACCATCAAATTCATATAAATTTTCGGTTTTAATTACATCAATTTTCGCTTCCATAGCCAGCGATAACAATTCTATTATGTTATTTTTATCCAATAATTTTCCTTGGGCGGGCTTAAATCTGCAACGCCAGTGGTCCGTACAAAAAGTTTCATTAAATCCATCAGGCCACACTTTGATTCCGCGGTTTGTAATCATGGTTAAATGGCTTTTATTCGTGCTGATACTTTGCATGATCGTTGCCAGTTCATTTGGATCTGTTTTATTCCAATGAACGAACAGGTCTACACCTACTAATTCTTTCATTTTAGCAGGTTTTTTAATATATTTTGGTAAATCTAAAACGGCATCTTTTGCATACGAGACTTGTTTTAAAAGCGATGGGTTATGGCCTAAATTGGCAATAACAGCTTCAGCAAATTCTTTTGTACCTACTTTTTCTTTACTAATTCCTTCTTTATAAATATCGTACGTATGAATTCCATCTTCGATAGTTTTTAACCAAGCATTTTGCACTTTTTCGGCGATGTGAGTTTGTCCGATATGGTTTAGCATCATCACAGCTCCTTCTAATAATCCGGAAGGATTTGCCAAGTTTTGACCTGCACGCCTAGGTGCCGAACCATGAATGGCCTCAAACATCGCGCATTCTTCACCAATATTTGCAGATCCTGCTAATCCAACGGATCCTGCTATTTGTGCCGCAATATCAGAAAGAATATCACCATATAGATTTAATGTAACAATGACATCAAAGATCTCTGGAGTATCTGCCATTTTTGCAGCGCCGATATCGATAATCCAATGTTCATTTTCAATTTCGGGATATTCCAAGGCAATTTCATCAAAAACTTGGTGAAACAGTCCGTCCGTTTGCTTCATGATGTTGTCTTTAGTAAAACAAGTCACTTTTTTTCTACCGTACACTTTGGCATATTCAAAGGCATAGCGAACAATTTTTTCGCATCCAGGTCTACTAATCAATTTTAAACATTGAATTACTTCGTCTGTTTGTTGGTGCTCGATTCCTGCATACAAGTCTTCTTCATTTTCGCGGATAATCACGATATCCATTTTGGGATGTTTAGTCTCAACAAAGGGATGTAAACTCATGCAAGGTCTGACATTAGAATAAAGTCCAAGAAATTTTCGGGTAGTTACATTCAAACTTTTGTAGCCACCACCTTGTGGAGTTGTAATTGGTGCTTTTAGAAAAATTTTATTATTTCTAATGATGTCCCAAGATTCTGAAGCTATACCTGATGTGTTGCCAGACAAATAGACTTTTTCACCAACTTCTATTTCATCTATTTCCAATTGAGCACCGGCGGCTAAGATTATTTTAAGTGTGGCGTCCATAATTTCTGGACCAATTCCGTCGCCTTTTGCTACTGTAATTCGAGTCATGTTTTTGTTTTATAAGTTGATGGTGCAAATTTGGAATTATTAATTAATTAATTTTTATTTATATTTTTAATAAAATACATAAAAAATATTAATTAAATGTAAATAGATAGTCATTATAAGAATTTATTCTAATATCTTTAATTAAATACCTGAAGTTCAGTTTTTTTGATTGATTTTAAGTATTCCTTTAATCTAGAAAATGATAGAGATACTGCAGATGTGAATTAGCAGAAAGTAGCTTAAAATTTATTTTACTTTTAAATTTTCAAGAAAATGGTATTAACCAATGAGTGTTTAAAAGAAGTTATTTCTAAAAAAAAAAGGACATAAGATCATTTTCTTGTAAAAATGGAGTTGCTTTATTAAAAGCGAGACGAGTTTATAAAATTGTTGCTTTTAATTAATAAAATCCTTCATAAAATAAAAGACACTTTGTTGGAACTTTTTTAAATGCTAGGAAGAAGCACTGTATTCGCTTCGTTGTGGTTTTGAAGAGGAATGTTATTCTTCTAAATTTTCATTAAAAGCAGAAGGAAGTAGAGTTGGAATAAATTTGATTAAAATAGGAAGCAATAAACTGCCACCTGGAAGCAAAAAAATAGTAAGTGAGGGTATGGTTTTACAAATTTCTAAGAGTTGTTTTTTGACTTTTTTCTTTTCTTTTTCGTCTAGATCTCTGAGCGTAGACTGGGCCAAAAGTACCATCAACTGTTTGCTTTGCATTATTTCCTTAAGTAAGCGATTTTTGTTGCGACTCACCAGTGTAGCTACACTTTGGGTCGTGTGATCGTAAAAATGCTTTACCGGATTCGAATAATTGAAATAAGGAATTTCTTTTTTATGTTTTGCAATAAATTCATCGGTATTTAGGATACTTTCTTTTACAAAATCATCTGGTATTGAAATAATTTCAGCAAGTGAATGTAAAAAGTAAGCTTCATTATTTTCAATTTTCCCATCGCTCCACAAAGCCATTCCGGCAATATCTACAAAATAATAGTGCTCCAATTTATGCGTAAAATAATCGAGTTGCAGCGTTTCCAAACTAGGTAATGAGATTTTCGAGAATTTACTGTATCGAATGGATGCCTCAAAAAGTTTAATCAATAAATCATCGTATTGTGATTTTTCAGATTTAATTTTTAGAGCCAATGTTACAATATTGACAACTGTTTCTTCAATTTTTTTTAAATATTTTTCGGGTATTGCACCATGTAATAAGTACTGGCGAAAAGCCAAAACATCTATAAATAGTAACGCATTGGTTACTAAATGGGAAAAATTTTTGCTAATAATACCATCGTTTGTTTGAACGCGCTCGTCAATTATTTTTTCTAACGTTAAAGAAATAGAATTTTTTGGAAGAAATTTTTTCAACAAACTAAAGCCTTCAGGATTCATTTGGTTGTAAAAGGTAACGGCTTGCTTAATGAAATTTTCGGCGCTGCAATCCCTAGTGGTAATGCAAAAAATCCCGTATAATGTATGTAATAAAGCTACTTTAGAAATTTCTTCTTTGAACCAACCTTTAGTTTCTACAGGAGTTTCAGTATCAAATGAGATGATATGTCCATAGATAAATCCAGTTTCTCTAACTTTTTGATAAAATGTATCCGTAGTTTTAGAAACTGTTGGTTCTGATACTTTTTGGTCATTAAAAAATTTGTCAATCCAACCTGATGCCGAGGGGTTAATCATTACTTCAATTTAAAGATACAAAGCTATGTTTTTTTATGCTTTTCGCATTTAATTTAAAATTAAAAAACCATCTCGTTAGTATGAAGAGATGGTTTTTTGACTGTATTTTGACTGCTATCGAATTAAAGCCGAACAAGCAACTCTAGCTCCTGCATTTCCTGCTGGTTGTGAAACGTAATCATCTGCGCCTTGATGCACAATTAATCCTTTACCAATAATATTTTTGGTCTCATCTAGAGAGTTGATTGCCCATTCACTTGTTGTAAATGTGATCGAACCATTCCCTTTAGCATCTGCTGTGAAATTACCAATATCTCCTTTATGTGCTTCACCTTCACCTAGTTTTCCGTGTTTCTTAAAAGTTGGATTCCAATGACCTCCCGCAGAACTGCCATCAGCTGCAGAACAATCAGATTTTTCATGAATGTGTATAGCGTGAACGCCAGGAGTTAATCCTTTAAGTTTTGCAACCATAGTTACGAAACCATCATTTTCAATAAAGGTAGCGGTGCCAATAACGGTGCTATTGCTTTTTGGTTCGAAAACAACAACTAAAATTTTATCATTGTTCAATATAGAACCGGTTTTACAACCAATTAAAACAACCAAAACAATTCCGAATAGTACAACTAATTTTTTCATAGTAGGTTTTATTTCAAAGATAAGACTTTTTGGATTGTAGGTAATTAGATTTTTTTGTGAATCATACCAAAATATAGGAATTATATAAATTACATTTCAAATTGGTATTACATAACTTTGTAATTTTAATTCGTTGAACTATATATTAGTGCATAAAGCTTTATCTTGTGTTTGAGCAATAGAATATCAAAATTAATATATTTACCCTAAATCTAAGATTTGTAAAATGAAACATAAAGAAATTGCCTTAACCACTTGGACGCTTTTAAAACGTACCTATCACGAATTTGAAGACGATAATGCCATAAAATTGAGTGCTTCACTTTCCTATTATACTATCTTTTCGCTTCCACCTTTATTAATTATTATCCTTTCTATTTTTAGTTTTTTCTTCGGTAGAGAAGCGGTTACAGGGCGATTTTTTGGGCAAATTAATGGTATGGTTGGGAATCAAGCGGCGATTCAGATACAAGAAACTATTAAGAATATCGAACTTAGTGATACCAATACCTTTGCTGCTATTTTTGGGGGAATTATGCTTTTAATAGGTGCTTCAGGTGTCTTTGCTGAAATACAGAGTTCAATTAATTTTATTTGGGGCTTAAAAGCAAAGCCCAATAAAGGTATTATGAAGTTCATTAAAAACCGATTAATGTCATTTTCTATGATAGCTTCTGTTGGTTTTTTATTGATGGTTAGTTTAATGGTGAATACAGTAATGGATATCATCAATACGCGCTTGCTTCTTTATTTTCCCAATACAACAGTCTATATATTTTATATTTTCAATATAATCATCTTGTTTTTAACTACTACAATTTTGTTTGCCATTATCTTTAAAACATTACCTGACGGGGATATTGATTGGCGAGATGCGCTTATAGGATCAAGTTTCACCTCATTTTTCTTTATGATTGGTAAATTTGGAATCGGTTTTTACCTAGGGAGTTCCACTGTGGCAACTGTGTATGGTGCTGCTGGATCTGTAGTTATTATTTTAATTTGGGTATACTACTCAGCGATTATATTATATTTTGGAGCCGAGTTCACTAAAGTATATGCTAATGCTCACGGTAACAAAATAATCCCAAATGGATATGCAGTAGCAATAAAGGTCGAAGTCATCGAGGTTAAAAAAGAAAAAAAATTAACTCAAAGTGATAAATTGAAGTCTCCCAATTAGTTATAGTTGATTACTATTAGATCTGGAACTAGTTTAACAACCCTTTAATTTATAATACAAGTGTTTTTAATGTATAAAAAAACCGTCTCGTTTTTTGAACTTGACGGTTTTTAACAACTAAAATACTAAAAACAAAATTTTCTACAATTAGAAACAGTATGTATTTTCTGCTACTAATTTTGTTGTAATTATTTCTCTCAACGCTACAATATTTGGCATATTGGTATATTTTGTAAAACGACGTAAACCCATTAACATCATGCGTTGTTCATCTCCTTCAGCAAAAGAGATAACACTTTCTTTCCCTTTTTGAGTTACAATGTCAACTGCTTTGTACAAGTATAATTTAGCCATTGCAATTTGCTCTTGTACCTTTGCTTCTCCTTCTTTTTTAGCCATTTTTTCAGTTCTAAGGATTGTGCTTTCTGCCATGTAGATTTCAATTAAGATATCGGAGGCAGCCATAAGTAACTGTTGGTGTGCATCTAAATCTGGACCGTATTTTTGAACCGCTCCACCTGCTACCATTAAGAAAGCTTTTTTCAATTTGCCAATCATTTCTTTTTCTTCTGCAAACAATTCTGAATAATCAGGAGTTTCAAAAGATGGAATGCCCATTAATTCTTCTTGAACTTTTGATGCTGGTCCTAGTAAATCTACGTGACCTTTCATTGCTTTTTTGATCAACATTCCTACAGATAACATTCTGTTGATTTCATTGGTGCCTTCGTAGATACGAGCAATTCTAGCATCTCTCCAAGCGCTTTCCATTGGTGTATCTTCAGAGAAGCCCATTCCACCAAAAATTTGAATCCCTTCATCAGCACAATTTTGTACATCTTCAGATACAGCTACTTTCAATACGGAACATTCAATAGCATATTCTTCAACCCCTTTCAATTCTGCTTCTTGATGAGAAATTCCTTCTGCTTCACGAGCAATAATTCGATCCTCAATATCTTTAGCAGCACGGTAAGAAGCACTTTCTCCAGCATAACAGCTCGTTGCCATTTCCGCTAATTTGGAACGAATAGCACCAAACTGAGAAATTGGAGTGTTGAACTGGATTCTTTCATTTGCATATTGAACAGATCCAGAGATCACTCTTCGTTGTGCATCTAAGCAAGCAGCAGCCAATTTGATACGACCTACGTTCAAAGCATTCATGGCAATTTTGAAACCATTTCCTCTTTCAGATAACATATTTTCAACAGGAACTTTAGTTTCATTAAAGAAAACTTGACGTGTAGAGGAAGCGCGAATACCTAATTTATGCTCTTCTTCACCCATTGAAATCCCATTGTCTGAAGCATTTTCCACAATAAAACCGGTAATATTTTTATCATCACCAATACGAGCAAAAACGATAAATACGCTACAGAAACCTGCATTCGAAATCCACATTTTTTGCCCTGTTATCGAGTAATATTTTCCATCTTCGGATAAAACGGCTTTTGTTTTTCCCGAATTTGCATCAGACCCAGCACCTGGCTCTGTCAAACAATACGCGCCAAACCACTCACCTGAAGCAAGTTTTGGAACATATTTTTGTTTTTGTTCTTCTGAACCGTATAAAGTAATTGGCATAGTTCCAATTCCTGTGTGTGCACCAAAAGCAGTCGAGAATGAACCTGTTGCTCCAGAAATATAGTCGCAAACTAACATTGTAGATACGAATCCCATTCCTAATCCGCCGTAAGCTTCTGGAACTGCAACTCCAAGCAGACCTAAATCTCCTGCTTTTTTCATTGTTTCTTGCGTGTAGGCGTAATCTTTTTTCTCAAAACGATCTTTGTGCGCCCATAATTCCTTATCTACAAACTCCTTTACAGAGTCACGCATCATTAATTGCTCTTCCGTGAAATCTTCTGGTGTAAAGATATCTTCACATTTTGTTTCTTTTACAAGGAATTGTCCTCCTCGGGTAACCTGTTTTGTCAATAGATCTTCCATATCTTTTATTTTTTTGTTTTTCTTGTCTCTTACTTATTCTTAAACTAAATCAATTCATAAATTCCAGCACTTCCTTGTCCTGTTCCTACGCACATAGAAACGATTCCGTACTTACTTCCTCGACGTTTCATTTCGTCGAATAACTGCACGGATAATTTAGCTCCAGTACAACCTAGTGGGTGACCTAATGCGATTGCTCCACCATTCACATTGATAATATCTGGATTCAAATTCAACTCCCGGGTTACTGCTAACGCTTGTGAAGCAAAAGCTTCATTTAATTCAATTAAATCAATATCATTTAAAGTCAGACCAGCTTGTTTCAATGCTTTTGGAATTGCTTTTACAGGACCAATCCCCATAATTCTTGGTTCGACACCTGCAGAAGCAAAGTTTACCAAACGTGCTATTGGCGCTAAGTTTAATTCTTTTACCATTTCTTCGCTCATCACTAGAACAAATGCGGCTCCATCACTCATTTGTGAGGAGTTACCGGCTGTAACACTTCCATCAGCAGCAAAAACTGGTCTTAACCCCGCCAATGCTTCAAGTGAAGTTCCAGCTCTAGGACCTTCATCTTTACTTACTACATATGATTTGGTTTCTTTTTTACCATTTTCATTGATAAAAGTTTGCTCTACTGTAATAGGAACAATTTGTTTATCAAATTTTCCTTCTGCTTGTGCTTTCAAGGCCTTATTATGTGATTGAAAGGCAAATTCATCTTGATCTACACGCGAGATGTTAAATTGTTTCGCCACTGCTTCGGATGTTAATCCCATTCCCCAATAGTAATCCTCGTTTCCAGCTTTTGCGACAGCATAATCCGGAGTTGGTTTGTAGCCTCCCATTGGAATAAAACTCATGCTTTCGGCCCCACCTGCAATGATGCAGTGTGCCATTCCAGATTGGATTTTTGCAGTTGCCATTCCAATAGTTTCTAAACCTGAAGCGCAGTATCTGTTTACGGTAACTCCTGGTACATCATCCACTTTCAATCCCATTAAAGAGATTAATCGTCCTACGTTTAAACCTTGTTCTGCTTCTGGCATGGCATTACCTACCATAACATCGTCAATACGTGTTTTATCAAAATCAGGCAATTCATTCATCATGAATTCGATGGTTTCGGCAGCTAATTCATCAGGTCTTTTAAACCTAAAAACTCCTTTTGGTGCTTTACCTACGGCCGTTCTGTATGCTTTTACGATATATGCTGTTTTCATAACTATTATTTTGAATTTTGAATTTTAAATTCTGAATTAATTCAAAAGCATTTAAAATTCATAATTTATAATTTAAAATTAATTGCGAAGTGGTTTCCCTTTGGTTAACATAAATTGGATGCGCTCTAGTGTTTTTCTTTCGGTACAAAGTGACAAGAATGCTTCACGCTCAATGTCCAATAAATATTGTTCTGATACTAAAGTGTGTTCTGATAAATCACCACCAGCCATAACATAAGCTAGTTTATTAGCAATTTTCAAATCGTGTTCTGAGATGTATTTACCAGCAACCATTTGATTGGTTCCCACTAAAAACATTCCTAAGGCTTGCTTACCCAAAACTTTTACATCGGTTCGTCTAATTGGTTGCGTATAACCCGCTTCGGCCATTAATAAAGCATGCTTCTTAGCCTCAGCAATCTGACGGTCTTTATTTACTACCACAATATCTTTGCCGTGTTGTAAAAGTCCAGTATCAAAGGCTTCGTATGCCGAAGTCGATACTTTTGCCATTGCAATGGTCATGAAATATTCCTGTAAAACATTCAATTCCACATCATTTTTACGGAATAAATCAGATGCACGCATCGCCAATTCTTTCGAACCTCCGCCGCCAGGAATTACCCCAACACCAAATTCAACTAATCCCATGTAGGTTTCGGCTGCAGCAACTACTTTATCTGCATGCAAGCTCATTTCGCAACCACCACCAAATGTCATTCCGTGTGGAGCAACTACTACTGGAATTCCAGAATAACGCACTCGCATCATCGTGTCTTGGAACATTTTGATGGCCATATTCAACTCATCATATTCTTGCTCCACTGCCATCATAAATATCATTCCTATATTGGCTCCAACAGAGAAATTTGCTGCTTGATTTCCAATGACCAAACCTTGATATTCTTTTTCGGATAGATCAATTGCTTTATTAATAGCCTGAAGTACATCACCACCAATAGTATTCATTTTAGATTGAAATTCTAAGTTTAAAATTCCATCTCCTAAATCCTGAATAATTGCACCACTATTGCTCCATACTTTTTTGCTTTCGCGAATGTTATTCAAGATTATAAACGAATCTTGACCAGGAACTTTAGTTTGTGATTTAGTTGGAATATTGTAGAAATAGGTAGCTCCTTCTTTAATAGTGTAAAAATTTTTACTTCCAGAAGCAATCATTTCAGTAACCCAAGCTGCAGGCTCAAGACCTTCGGCTTTCATGATTTCAATTCCTTTTTCAACACCAATAGCATCCCAAATTTCGAATGGTCCATTTTCCCATCCAAAACCAGCTTTCATAGCATCATCGATTTTGTATAATTCATCAGATATTTCAGGAATACGGTTCGAAACATAAGCAAACATTCCAGAGAAACTTTTTCTGTAGAATTCTCCTGCTTTGTCTTTTCCTTTTACTAGAACTTTGAATCTATCGATGGGTTTATCAATAGTTTTAGTTAACTCTAAAGTTGCAAAAGAAGCTCTTTTGGCTGCTCTATATTCTAAAGTATCTAAATCTAAAGTCAGAATATCTTTTCCTTCTTTTTTGTAAAAACCTTGATTTGTTTTGCTACCCAACCATTTGTTTTCCATCATTTTATTAACAAATTCTGGAAGTTTAAACAACTCGTGTTGTTCGTCTGTTGGGCAATTTTCATAAATTCCATTGGCAACATGTACCAAAGTATCTAATCCAACTACATCAACGGTTCTAAAAGTAGCCGATTTTGGACGACCAATAACTGGACCTGTTAATTTGTCCACCTCTTCAATCGTTAGTCCCAGTTCTTTTACTAAGTGAAACAAACTTTGAATTCCGTAAATACCAATTCGGTTACCAATAAATGCGGGAGTATCCTTCGCAACAACCGAAGTTTTGCCCAAGAATTTTTCTCCGTATATTGTTAAGAAATCCAAAACCTCTGTTGAAGTTTGTGGACCAGGGATGATTTCGAATAATTTTAAGTAACGAGCAGGGTTAAAAAAGTGTGTCCCGCAGAAGTGTTTTTGGAAATCTTCGCTACGTCCTTCGCTCATAAAGTGAATTGGAATCCCCGAAGTATTGGATGTTACCAAAGTTCCTGGCTTTCTAAATTTTTCAATTTGTTCAAAAACCAATTTTTTGATATCCAAACGCTCCACAACTACTTCTATAATCCAATCTACATTAGCAATCTTAGCCATATCATCCGTAGTGTTTCCAGTAGCAATTCGGCTAGCAAATTTTTGACTGTAAATAGGAGAGGGCTTCGATTTTAAGGAGTTTGATAAATGCTCATTCACTAATCTGTTTCTTACTACTTTGCTTTCCAGCGTAAGACCTTTTTTAGCTTCTGCATCGGTCAATTCTCTTGGAACAATGTCCAGTAGTAGGACTTCCACTCCAATATTGGCAAAATGGCAAGCAATTCCTGAACCCATAATTCCGGATCCAATCACTGCAACTTTTTTAATTGTGCGTTTCATACTTTTTATATTTGTTTGGTATTTGAAAAGATTTCGTTTAAAAGCATCACTCTTTGTATTACGCGATTTCGTTCTCTGTTAGTTCCTTGACACTTGTTGTAGGATTAAAAATATTTTTGTCTATAATTAATTCATTGATGGTATCTGCCACTTCTATAAAGTGTTGCAATTTCTCTTCGGAAATATGCTGTTTGACCGTTTCATTAAATTTCAACACGGTATTTTTAGATAATTCTCTTTTTTCTTTACCAAAATCAGTAAGGTAAATCAATACACCGCGACCATCTTCAGGGTTTTTTTTTCTAATAATCAGACCCTTTTCTTCCATTGATTTTAAAGTTCTGGTTAAGCTGGTCGCTTCCATACCCATCTTTGGTCCTAACGATGTCGATGGTGTTCCACCTTCCTTGTCTATACTTAGCAAAGCAAATCCAGTTGCCATGCTCGCATCGTATTTTGAAGCTTCCTCGTTATACATTCGAGCCACGGCTTGCCAAGTGGCACGTAAAATATAATCTATCGTTTTATCTTTCATAAGTACCCTATCGACTTCAAATATAATAAAAAATACTATGCACGCATAATATATTCAACTATTTTTTTGTTAAAATATATTAAATATAAAAAAACCACACTGAAATAGAGTTCTTTAAACCAAATTTTGAGGTAAATTTCTTTGGGCGTATCCCTGCGGGTCGGGCGCTCCGTTATATCTTTTATAAAATCCCATAAAAAATGGGATTTTATAAAAGGATGCCACTTCGGTCCCTTACGCTAATAAAAAGGAAGAAGTTATCTAAAATGAGTTGAACTACAGACTTTTTTTATGATTAGTAGTAATAGATTGGCAATCTTGGCAATCACTATTTTTTAGATAATAATAGAAAACGTTATATAAGTAATGGCTAAAATTTAATGTGTTGTTTTAGTAAAACACTAAATTTCTTTACCACAGATTTCACAGATTAATTTACCATTTAATTTTAAAAATCTTTTTATTCCTTCTAATCAGTGGCAAATACTTTTTTTTAATAATTGCGACAACATATTTTTCTTGCTACTTAGTTTTTGAATTTCTTTGTAAAATCAAAAAACCACGAAGGCTATTCGTGGTTTTTAATTGAAATTATTTTTTAAGATTTTTTAAAACTTCCATCGTCCACATCTTTCAAAAACTTGATTACGCCCGGAAAATAGGTTTTTGGATCATCATACTGTGAAAGGTGACTTCCGTTGGGACAAAACAAGAAACGTCCATTTTGAACTTCGTTAGCAATCCATTTCATGTGTTCGGGATCCATCGTGTCGTATTTAGAGCCAATACTTAAGGTAGGAACTGTTAGGGTTTTTAGTCTGGCTTTTACATCCCAGTTTTTAAGTGTGGCTTCGCCAGTGATGCCAAATTCACTGTGGCCTTGCATGTAGACATAGACATTAGCATTAATGTGCTTGAAACAGCGGTTGATGGATTCTGGCCATTTCTCCAGTGGCATTCTCAAAACATGTTCTGTGTAATAATATTTAAAAAGGAGTTCACTGTATTTTGGATTATCAAAATCATTATTATTCTCGATATCCTGTAATTGCTTTAGGATTTTAGGATCCATTTGCGGTGCCAGAACATCTTTTGCGTAAGCGTTATATTCCGGTGCACTCGCCATCATATTTGAGATAATCAAACCTTTCAGATTTTTTTGGTATTTAAGAGCGTATTCCATCGCAAGGATTCCGCCCCAAGATTGTCCCATTAGGTAAAAATTAGAACTGTCTAAGCCTAATGCGATGCGTACTTGCTCGACTTCCTCCACAAAGCGCTCATTGGTCCATAAGCTGTTGTCATTGGGTTGATCGCTATAATAAGAGCCTAGTTGATCGTAATATATATACTCAATACTTTCGTTGGGGAAATATCCATCAAAGGATTCGTATAACTCGTGCGTTAAACCTGGTCCTCCATGCAAGAGCAGCACTTTTATTTTAGGATTATTACCAACACGTTTAGTCCATACTTTAAAAGTACCTTTTGGTGTTTTTACGGGAATCATTTTAATACCTCCCGTCAATTGATCGTCTCTTTTCGAGAAATCTAAGTAATTTGCTTTTACGTAATTTTCTTTTATTTTTTCTTGACAATTAGAAAAAAATAAGACACTAATCACCGAACAAATAAGTACTTTTAATTTCATAACGAAAGGATTTTGTTTAGCTGCTAATTGTAGATTTTATGGAACAAATCAATATATTTCTCCATCACTATTTTTCTTTTTAGTTTGAGGGTAGGAGTAAGCTGACCGCCCTCAATAGACCATACATCTGGTGTAAGTTCAAAACGTTTTATTTTCTCCCAATTCCCAAATTTTTCATTTAGTACGTCAATTTCTTCTTGAATTCGGTCAATAACTTTTTTATTAGAAACGATTTCTTCATTGCTTTTTCCAACATCAATTCCGTGCATATTTGCCCATTCTTTTACAAATTCGAAACTAGGCTGAATAAAGGCTGCCGGCATTTTTTGTCCGTCACCTATTACCATTATTTGTTCAATGAAACGGGATTGTTTCATTGTATTTTCAATTAATTGCGGTGCAATATATTTTCCTCCTGAGGTTTTGAACATTTCTTTTTTACGATCGGTGATCTTCAAGAAGCCTTGATCGTCAAAAACTCCTATGTCTCCTGTGTGGAAGAATCCGTTTATAATTACTTCACTAGTTAATTTTTCGTCTTTGTAGTATCCCATCATTACATTAGGTCCTTTGCAAAGAATTTCCCCATCTTCAGCAATAACTACTTCAACATTATCGATTACTTTCCCTACGGTGCCTACCTTGAAACCATTATTTCGAATATCGTTAACGGATATTACCGGAGAGGTCTCGGTTAAACCGTATCCTTCCATTACTGGAATTTCTGCTGCAGCAAATATTCGAGCCAGTCGTGGTTGTAAAGCGGCACTTCCTGAAACCATTAAATCAAGATTTCCACCCAAACCTTCTTTCCATTTGCTAAAAATAAGTTTACGAGCAATTTTAAGTTGGAGCTCATACCAAGCACCATTTTTGCCGTAAGGTTCATAACGCAATCCTAAATCTATTGCCCAAAAAAACAGACTCTTTTTGATGCCTGTTAATTCAGTTCCTTTAGCGTAAATTTTATCATATACTTTTTCTAAAAGTCTTGGAACAGCTGTAATAACAGTTGGTCTCACTTCTTTTAGATTGTCACTAATTTTATCAATTGATTCACCAAAATATACCGAAACTCCATAATATTGGTATAAATATAAAATCATTCTTTCAAAGATATGGCAAACAGGAAGAAAGCTCAATGCACGGCTTTTTCCAGCTTCAAAAGGAATTCTAGAGGCACTGTCTAATACGTTTGAAACAATATTTTGATGTGAAAGCATCACTCCTTTTGGTCTTCCTGTTGTGCCAGAAGTATATATGATAGTGGCCAAATCTTTTGATTGCACATTGTTTTTTCGATCCTCAACATCACTTTGATTCCCGGTATCAACACCTTGAATTAGTAATTCGTTCCAGTTTTTACAGCCAGCAATTTCGTTGAAAGAATAGATTTCTTTTACATTTGGGATTTTATCACGAATTAAATTTATCTTCCTTAAAATTTCGGCATCCGATATAAAACAATAGATTGCACCAGAGTGATTTAGGATATATTGATAATCATCTTCGGAAATTGTTGGGTAAATGGGAACGGTTTGCGCACCAGTCTGCAACACACCAATATCCATAATATTCCATTCTGTTCTATTGTTAGTAGAAATAATGGCAATTTTATCGTCTTTTTGAACATTCATTTTCAAAAGCGCTCTCGAAACGGCATTTGCTTTTGCAATGTATTCTTGTGTAGAAGTTTTTATCCAAATCCCATTTTGCTTTGTTGTTAAAGCATCTGGAATTGAAGTGTATTTATCTTGTTGATAATAGGGAAAATCAAAAAGTCTGGTGATTGAAGTCATTGTGCGAAAATTGAATTGGCGCGCAAATTAAATAAAATTTAATAAAAAATGTTAAATTTTAAAAATTAAATGAAAAATTAAACAATCATTAATTCTTTTTACAAAATCGTTTTCTTAGAATTAAGTGTAAAAAGTTGATAGTAAACTATGAATTTGATTTTCATAGGTATTGTCAATAAATTCGTTACCAAGATGACTTTTTACTTTTTTACAGAAAAGTAAACAGCTATTTTTATAAAATCTTCGGATTAGTGAATATTAATTCGCTTTTAAATGTTTATATTCCTTGTTATTTATGGTAATATTTATTTTCAAAAAGCTTTTTTTTTATTTAAAGATTAAATAGTAAACTTTTATTGGCTTCTAAAAATGAAGTTTATACAACTTTACAAAGTGATGATAGTTAAATATATATTTCGCAATTAATATGGAGTTGAAGTTTTAAGTACGCATCGGAATTAATTCGGATTTAGGTTTTTTTGGGGCAATTAGAATAAATTAATTAATCCATGATACCAAACAAAAAAATTAATGAAGAGGATTGACAATAACGTAAAAAAAACATTTCTAGATTTGACTTTACTTTTTGAATTACAAAAAAAGAATTACTCGCTTAACTGAATAAAGTTTTCAGTTAAGCGAATGTAATAAACTTCTCCATGCAAAATCATTGTCTTAGTATTTGGTTACTAATTCAAAATATTAGAAACGTCATGATAGAGAGTTCATTTCATTGCACAATTTGTGCGGTAGTTCTGTTAATTTTAGTTATTTACTTAAATAAACAAATTAAATTATATAATATTAATTTTACCTATTTAAAATCTTAAAAAATTAACAGTAAAGATAGTTAATCGTCTTAGTTGTTTTTTATTTACATTTGTAATAGTAATCATTAAATTAATCTATGAACTATACTTTACATCAACTTCAGATATTTTTAAAAGTTGTTAAAACGCAGAGTGTCACTAAGGCCTCTGAGGAACTTCACTTAACGCAACCAGCTGTCTCTATTCAACTTAAAAATTTTCAGGATCAATTTGATATTCCGTTGACTGAAGTGGTTGGTAGAAGATTGTATGTAACTGAGTTTGGAATTGAAATTGCTGAGGTTGCTCAAAATATAATCGATCAGGTTGAGACTATAAACTTCAAAACCATGGCCTATAAGGGGCAATTAACAGGGCGATTAAAAGTATCTATTGTTTCAACTGGTAAATATGTAATGCCATATTTTCTGGCTGATTTTATGAAGGTGAATTCTGGAATTGAATTGCAAATGGATGTTACTAATAAGAGCCGTGTAATTAGTAGTTTGGAGAAAAATGAAATTGATTTTGCGCTAGTATCGGTATTGCCTGCTTCTTTAAATATTGAAAAATTAGATTTATTGCAAAACAAATTGTTTTTGGTTGCCAACACCAAAACGGATTCTAAAAGGCTTGAAAATTCAAAAGACATATTTACAGAAATACCACTTATTTATAGAGAGAAGGGTTCTGGAACGCGTCAAATGATGGAAAATTTTATTGAGAGAAATACCGTTTTAATTCGAAAAAAAATGGAGCTAACTTCAAATGAGGCTGTTAAACAAGCAGTTATTGCAGGTTTAGGATGTTCTATTATGCCATTGATAGGAATAAAAAATGAACTCTTAAATAAGGAATTACAAATTATTCCCTTTAAAGGTCTGCCAATTAAAACTACTTGGAGTTTGATATGGCTCAAAGGGAAAAAACATTCTCCTGCGGCTGGTGCACTATTGGAATATATAAAAAAAGAAAAAAGCAATATTGTAAAAGAAAAATTTAATTGGTCAGAAGATTACTAATTTTTAATATCGTAAGCGTATCGGTTTTTTTACCATTGTTTTGATCATATAAAAAAAGCGCTCCCTTTCGAAAGCGCTTTGCATGTTATAATTAAATTAATGTTTCTCAACCCATTTTCTAGCATTTACAAAAGCTTCATGCCAAGGCGAAACTTCGTCACTCCTATCTTTTGGATAATTCGCCCAGTTCCATTGAAAAGTAGAACGCTCAATATGCGGCATCATCACCAAATGGCGACCAGTTTTGTCACATAGCATAGCTGTATTAAAATCAGAACCATTAGGATTTGCTGGATAATTATTGTAAGCATATTTAGAAACAATAGTATAATTTTCTTCTCGCTCAGGTAAATTAAACTTTCCTTCCCCGTGCGAAACCCAAACACCTAAAGTGCTTCCCGCTAAGGTTGATAACATTACCGAATTGTTTTCTTGAACCGTTACTGATGTAAAAATGCTTTCGTGCTTTTGACTGTCGTTGTGCAACATTTTCCCATGAACTTTATGTTCTGGATTGATTAATTCCAATTCCATAAACAGCTGGCAACCATTACAAATTCCAACCGATATCGTATCTTCTCTCTTAAAGAAATTTTTCAAAGCTGTATTTGCTTTTTCATTATATTTAAATGCTCCAGCCCACCCTTTGGCAGAGCCCAAAACATCAGAGTTAGAGAAACCTCCAACGGCTCCAATGAACTGAATTTCTTCTAAAGTTTCGCGACCAGAAATTAAATCGGTCATGTGTACGTCTTTTACATCAAAACCAGCTAAAAACATGGCGTTTGCCATTTCACGCTCAGAGTTACTTCCTTTTTCACGGATAATAGCTGCTTTTGGTCTTGGTTTTGAATTGTCAATAACTGGTGCTTTTCCTGTGAAATGTGCTGGGAAAGTATATGTTAAAACTTGGTTTTTATAATTATCAAAACGCGCTTTTGCTGTTCCGTTTTTGGCTTGTTTCTGGTCTAATAAAAAGGATGTTCTAAACCAAATGTCTCTATATTTTGGTATGTCTAAAGTCCAAAGTCCAAGGTCTAAAGTCTCAGTAGAAGTTACTGAACCAATTTTAAGGAATGAAACTTTATTTGCATTTAATTTATTTTCTAAAACGGCATCTTCTTTAGCCTGGAACACAATTCCAATATTTTCAGCAAAAAGAATTTTTATTAAATCTTTTTCCTCAAAAACCGAAAGATCAATTTTGGTCCCCAAATTCACATCAGCAAAACACATTTCTAATAAAGTAGTAATTAAACCACCGCTACCTACATCATGTCCAGCCAGAATTTGATTGTCTAAAATTAATTCCTGCAAGGTGTTGAAAGCGTTTTTGAAAAATGAAGCGCTTTTAATTGTTGGCGCTTCGTTTCCAATTCCATTCAAAATTTGTGCGAAAGATGAACCTCCAAGTTTGAATTCGTCTTGAGATAAATTGATATAATAAATAGAGCCACCTGTCATCCCATCGCTTTGGGATCTAAGAACCGGTTCTACTACTTTTTGAATGTCGATACAATTTCCACCTGCAGAAATAATCACCGTTCCTGGCGCTATTACTTCGTCGTTTGGATATCTTTGTTTCATAGAAAGCGAATCTTTTCCTGTTGGAATGTTGATACCCAATTCAATTGCAAAATCAGAACACGCTTCAACAGCTGCATACAAACGAGCATCCTCACCTTCGTTTTTACAAGCCCACATCCAGTTGGCAGATAATGAAATTCCTTTCATTCCGTTTTTTATTGGAGCCCAAACGATATTGGATAAAGATTCAGCAATTGCTGTTCTTGTTCCGGCAACAGGATCAATTAAGGATGCAATAGGTGCGTGCCCAATGGCGGTAGCAACACCCTCTTTTCCTTCATAATCTAATGCCATTACACCAACGTTATTTAACGGCAATTGTAAGGGTCCTGCACATTGTTGTTTGGCTACTTTTCCGCCAACACAACGATCTACTTTATTCGTCAGCCAGTCTTTACAAGCCACAGCTTCCAATTGTAATACCTGCTCTAGGTAAGTTGTTATTTTTTTTACATCGTATTCTAATGCAGGATAATTGTAATCAATGGTTTTATCATTCATTATTGTTTTTGGAGAACTTCCAAAGAAATCTTCCAAAGTATAATCCATCGGTTTTAAACCAGTATTTTTTGATTCGAATGTAAAACGGTGATCACTGGTTACGTCGCCCACTTGATACATTGGAGAACGCTCTCTATCTGCTATTCGCTGTAAAATATCGATGTCTTTTTGACCAATAATCAACCCCATTCTTTCCTGAGATTCGTTACCGATGATTTCTTTTGCCGAAAGTGTTGGGTCGCCTACAGGTAATTTATCTAAATCGATCAAACCTCCTGTTTCTTCTACCAATTCCGAAAGACAGTTTAAGTGACCACCAGCACCATGATCGTGAATAGAAACGATTGGATTGTTGTCACTTTCTACCATAGCACGAATAGCATTGGCAGCACGTTTTTGCATTTCTGGATTGGAACGCTGGATAGCATTTAATTCGATTCCTGAACCAAAAGCTCCAGTATCTGCCGAAGAAACCGCAGCACCACCCATTCCAATTCTATAATTTTCTCCACCAAGTATTACAATTTTATCGCCTTCCTGTGGTTTGTGTTTGATTGCTTGATCTAATTTTCCGTATCCTATTCCACCTGCTTGCATGATTACTTTATCGTAACCAATTTTGCGTGATTTTAATTCTCCTCCCTCGGACGAACTTGAAGGGGATTCTTGGTGTTCGAAAGTTAAAATGGAACCGGTAATAAGCGGTTGACCAAATTTATTCCCAAAGTCTGAAGCTCCATTTGAAGCTTTTATCAAGATGTCCATTGGAGTTTGATATAACCATTTTCTTTCTTCCATTCCACTTTCCCAAGGTTTGTCATCTTGAGCGGAATCAAAGGACAATCGAGAGTACGAAGTCATATACACAGCTGTTCCTGCTAGTGGTAATGAACCTTGTCCACCAGCCAAGCGGTCACGTATTTCTCCTCCAGCACCTGTTGCGGCACCGTTGAAAGGCTCTACTGTGGTTGGGAAATTATGCGTTTCTGCTTTCAAAGATATAACCGAATCAAATTCTTTTATTTCATAAAAATCTGGTTTGTCACCACTTTTTGGAGCAAATTGCTGTATTCTAGGCCCTTTTACAAAAGCCACATTATCTTTGTATGCCGAAACTATATCGTTCGGGTTTTCTTGAGATGTTTTTTTGATTAATTTAAAAAGAGACGTTTCTTTTTCTATACCATCAATAACAAAAGTTCCATTAAAAATTTTGTGACGACAGTGCTCTGAATTGGCTTGCGAGAAAGCAAAAATCTCAGAATCAGTTAGTTTTCTGCCTAGTTTTTTAGACAAGTTATCTAAGTATTGTTCTTCTTCTTCGCTTAAAGCTAACCCTTCTGATTTGTTATAGGTGGCAATATCATCAATTTCTAAAATAGCTTCGGGTTGAATGTCAATCGTGAAAATATCTTGATTTAATTCCGCATATTTTTGGGAAAGCATTGGATCAAAATCAGTAAAATCTTCTGTTACTTTTTTAAACTCTTCAATTCTAATGATTCCAGAAATTCCCATGTTTTGAGTAATTTCAACTGCATTAGTACTCCATGGGGTAACCATTGTGGCTCGAGGGCCAACAAAAAAATCCGTCAATACGGATTTTTCTATTTTATTGGAGTTGGAAAAAAGCCAATTGAGTTTTGAAATATCTTGAGCTGAAATTTCGTTTTGCGTTTGTACTGCAAAAACGGTTTTACTTTGGTTTTCAAAGAAATGAATCATTGTTGTATAGTTTGTTGTATTGCGATGCAAATTTAATCAATTTTGATTACATTTTGAGCAAAAAAAAAGCGGCAATTTGCCGCTTTTTTTTTAGTTGATTATTAATTTCTTTATGACTGAATCCTGATCGGTACTGATGCGAACCAAGTAGGTTCCTCGAGCAATATTTGGAATTGTAATTTCAGATTTGGTATTGTTTTCTTCACTGAAAATTTTCTGACCTATTATCGAGTATATTTCGATAGAATACATTTGGTTATAATTATTGATACTAAAAGTTCCATTAGATGGATTTGGATAAATAACAATGGCATCAAGAGCAACATCAAGAGTAGTTTTTGGCTCTTTTGCAGCCACACGACTTCCTAAGTTATTACAAGTATCTAAACCAAATGAATCCCATTGTGTTGCTTTATTGAAGGTAGTAGTAGGAGCAGTTACAGTTACTTTTCTTCGGATGGTTTCATCAATTGAGAAGTTTGCAGTTCCGCCATTGAATGTACCAATGAGATCAATTAGAATTCCGTTTTTGAAAAGACCCACGGCATCATTTCCATTAAATGCCATTTCGGTAGCAGATGTAGAAATATTGGCTGCGCTGGTAGCATAACAGCTAGAAGACATCAGACTATTTACGATAGTGAATTTACCACCAGAACTCAAGGTTCCAGACAAAGGTAAGCCTGTGCTCCAAGCTCCAGCGCCATTGGTTTGTTTTTTGATGCTGTAGATGGATAAGTTGACTGCTAAACTAGTTGCATTTGAAATTTCTAACGCTTTATTATTGGAAGAACCTTCTATATACTCTGAAAATAATAAATCTGATGCAGTAGTGCTAACGGAAGTACTAACAGTTATCGTATTACTGGCAAGAGAAATATTTCCAGCAGCATCTTTGGCTTTAATAAAAAAGGAATAAGCGGTGCCAGCTGTCAATCCCGTGATGCTTGTTGTAAGCCCAGTTACAGTTGTTTTTAAAACATTATTCATGTATACATTATATCCAGTTACAGCAGTGTTGTCTGTCGATCCTGTCCAACTTAAAGAAATGGAAGTTGTTGTTTTTGCGGTTGACACTAAACTTGATGGCGCAGTAGGAGCTTGTGTGTCAGCTGTAGGGTTCCATATTGCTTGCACATATTCTGGATGATCAATGTATGGATTCCTGTTTTTTTGAATGGCATAGATAGCATTGTTGCGGTCAATTTCTCGAGCATTCACTGGATCTTGATTGTGCCAAGTTATGAGCAAATTTAAAAACGCTGTGGTGAATACTTGGTTGCTCGTACCATTGAACATGGCGTAAGAATACCCTGCGACTGTATTTTCATAACGTGTTGCAAAATAAAAGTACATGCGTGCAATATCCCCCTTGAACTCATTTATAGGTTCAAAAATAGGTCCCGTATAACCAGCAATTGTGCTTGAACCAAGTTTACTACCATTTAGTGATGTAAAAGTGGGGGTGGTTACTGGCCCATGTGGATAATTAGAACGTACACCATTTACTTTTCCGTCAGTAGGTGTAATGAAATGCGCATCAGAAACCATAGGTGCAGCAGACCCAAATGTAGATTGCGGAATGATGTGTTCTCTATTGTAACAATCACCTTCTACACTATAAGTACCGCATCTTTGCGTTGTTCCTGCAGAATAATTGTAAGGATCTACTCCGGTAGGCTTTTCAGAATACATGTCTAAAATCGTTGCGTCATTTTCATAGTAATAATCTCTATCTGAAGTTTGATAAGTAGTATACAATCCGGCATATCCGGGATCAATATGTCCTTTGATGATGTTGTATAATTGTGTTTTAAGAGTATAACCCGTTCCTGTTGAAGTCGAGTAATAGTTGCTTGGTATTTGAGCGATACCAATGGTAACAAAGAGTAATAAAACTGCAGAGTAGATTTTTTTCATTGTTTAAAGTTGTTTTGGTTTTTGTAGTTAACTTCATTATTTAAAAACTTGACTCTCAAATTTAAAATAGTTAAGTCGCACAAATTTATAACTTTAAAGCTGTTTCGTGTTAAGAAATTGTAAAGGTATTTATGATTTTTTTAACAAAAACATTAACATTTCAGCTATCATAAGCGAAGTCTTACTTAAATAGAAAGAAATACCTTTTAAAATTAAGAGTGTTCCTTTTACTGCTATTTTAAACTACAACTATTGCACTTCTTATTTAATATGAGAGAAAAAAAAGCGGCATAAATTGCCGCTTTGAGTGAAGAACTTCTTAGTATTAGTTTACAATTAGTTTTTTATGCGAATCAAGAGTTAAAAAAAATATAAAAAAGAAAGAAATAACTTTCAAATAAATAATTTAATGGTCTGAAAATCAGTATATTTAAGGTGTATTCAACGCACTTTTAAATACATGATTAATCAGACTAAAGCCCTAAAATTAGTAAAAATATACTCTATAATCTGTGATAGATTTGAAAAAGATTTAAAATATACTTGTGAACGTTTCAGCAATAACGATAAACAAGGTTTAACCGACCAGGAAATTATGACTATTTATCTATTTTCAGTTCAAGAAGAGCAACGATTCAGTGTTAAACATATCCACAAATATGCTTGTGATTATTTGATTGATTGGTTTGCCAAACTTGGCTCGTATGCTGGTTTTTCTAACCGGCTTAACCAATTGTCAGAAGCTTTTAGAAGTTTTGCAACTTCATTATTTGAAGAATTTTTACCTTCTGATTGCTTTTCTAACCAAAGTTTACTGGACTCAATGCCAATAATTACTTGTTCTGGAAAGCGAAATGGAAAAGTGGCAAAAGAATTGACCGACAAAGGATATTGCTCGACCAAAAGCTTGTATTATTATGGAGTGAAGCTACACGCACTGGCTTTTAGACGTTTAGGTAAAATTCCTTTTCCAGAAGAAATTCAAATAACTCCTGCCTCAGTAAATGATTTAACTGTTTTTAAAGAAGCGTGGTCAGAGAAAATAAATAGAAATTTCTTTGGAGACAAAATATACACTAGTGAGGATTTTTTTTCTGAATTAGAGCAAGAAAAAAATTCAATTATGATGACCCCAATTAAAGGAATCAAAGGACAATGTCAGGAAATAAAAAACTGGGATAAAGCCGCCAATGATTTGTTTTCAACAGCAGTATCAAGGGTTAGACAACCCATAGAATCGCTATTTAATTGGTTGATTGTTAAAACGGATATTCAAAAAGCAAGCAAAGTTAGATCTACCAAAGGTTTGCTAATCCATCTATTTGGAAAAATTGCAGCCGCTTTTATTAGCTTAATTTTTTAACACTTGATTCGCATAACATACAAGTCAACATAACTAAGAGTTGTATTTCCTTTAATAATATTGTAAAGTTGTGTTTTTAAGGTATATCCCGAACCAGTAGCGGTTGTGTAGTAGCCTGCTGGTGCTTGACCAAAAGCTACTGTGAAAAGCAATAAAAAGAGCAAGGAGTAAATTTGTTTCATAATTTGATAGTAGGAAGAATTAGCTTAAAATAAATTTTGTTTTAGGTGTTAAATTTTTGTAAAACTACTATTTATTTTTCTACATCAAGTTACTAAATGTTTAATTAAATCAAGCTTGATTTTTGAATTTCAATTCAGTACACACTCTGTTCTAGTGGATTATTTAGGAAAAGCCTTATTTTGGTATGCTCCCAAATCTGGGGGTACAGTTCTTGTCTTTCCTAAAATGTCTAATGGAATTAAATACATCGAATTCCCTTTTGCGAAAGCGGCAGAAGTTTCATCAATAATAAATGTATTCTGAGATTGATTAAAATATTTGGGGTCTTTATTCAGAATGATTGCTTTGTAATGTGCTGTATCGGTACTAAATTGATACAGTGGATTTGTAGCAAATTGATTCGAAATATTGTCAAATTTAATCAAACAATTATTGAATTGGTATTCAAATGAGGCTCCTGTTTTTTTATTTAAATTCATTTCATTGGCGTACGAACCATAAATGATACAGTTATTGAAGGTTGCAGCACTCAAATCCTTTACTTCTGGAGTAGCTCCAGTAATAAAGTTGCTTATTTCAACTGCTACTTGTTGCGAACTGTTCCAATTATTATTGAAAGTACAGTGGGTAAATAAATAAGTACCACCATAAGAGCATGCTAAACTCGCCAGTCCAGCTTTATTGATAACTATATTTTCTCCATTGATTTTTGCGGTCTGCGCCAATATACCGTAGTTACTGCTATTGTAAATTTGGGTGTTTTTTATCGCAACGGTAGTATTGTCATTGTTTTGAATTAGCAAACCAATACTAGCATTTTTAATCGTAAGATGATTTAATCTGTTATTAGTACTTCCATCGGTTAGCCAAATAGTTCCCCACTGTCCGGGAACATTTGAGAAATCTGGTTCTAAACGATCGCCTTCAAAAACAACTTCATTTTCCAACTTGTTTGTAGTTGAGGTTGCTCCATTCACTTGAATCGAAGCTTTATTGGCTACAATAAGACCAGAATTAGCATGAAAATGGACTCTTGTTCCTGCTTCAAAAGTAGCTGTTTTATTGGAAGGAATGGCAGCATAGCCATAGATCACATACGGTTTGTCGTTGTTAAACTGCAACTCATTCCCGTTTACAGGATCATTTTCATCCAAATAAAAACCCTCAATTTTTTGTTCGCCAATAGGTAGCGTTTCTTTCGTTCCATCAGCAAAGCGCTGTGGATATAGGAAAACAGCATCTTTAATAAGAGTTACTAATTCAACATTTTGTTGATTGATACCACTATCAAACTGAATTTGATCTGTGTACAAAAAATCAGCTGCATTTGCATCAGCTATATTAACCGTAGTTTCAATAAATATATACAAACTGTCTCTTGCTAAAAGAGTTACATTTGTAAAAATTTTTCCTGCTGTGCCTTGCATTCCATCAATTGTCATGCGGTATTTGGAACTCAATCCTTTACCTAATTTTATACTTGGTATGGTGATGTCATTTTTACTTTTGTTGTATACTTTCAGTCGGTAAGTGCTCGATCCTATATTCGAAAAAACGGTATCAAGATAAATAGTATCTTTAGAAAAAGCTAAATCGCCAGTGCTAGTTACGGTCTCAAAATCAGAGCGGCAGGAACAAAGCGCAAGTACTATTCCAATAAAAAGTAAAAGTATTTTTGGAGGCATCAAATTGTTTTTTTTGTAAAAATAGGAAAAATCTATTTTCAAAATCAGAATAACAGTTGTAATTCCTATTTTGTAAGTCATCTTTTCTTTAATTTTACATTTTTTAAAGCAAATAATATGACATTCGACAAAGAAAAAATACTCCAGTATTGCAATCATGTTTCTAAGAATACCCTAATGCAAACCCTTAATATTGAATATACTGACGCAGGTGAAGATTTTTTAGTAGCCACAATGCCCGTGAATTCTGCAGTTCATCAACCTATGGGATTGCTACATGGGGGAGCTACGGTAGCATTGGCAGAGAGTGTGGGCAGTGCTGCGTCGATGCTTTTTGTAAATTCAGAAGTGAGTGAAGTACGCGGGATCGAGATCGCAGCCAACCATTTGAAAGCCAAGCGCGATGGAATCGTTACGGCAACAGCTAAAATAGTTCACAAAGGAAGAAGCATTCACTTGTGGGAAATTAGAATTACCGATGAAAGAAACAACTTGATTTCACTGTGTAAGCTTACCAATATGATTTTGCCAAAAAGGAAAAGCGAAGATAAATAATGGAACCACTTGTAGCGAAAGCAAAAAAGCACTTGCAGCAAGAACTACCTTTTGTACTGTATTGCAAACCCAATTCTCCAGAGGTTGTTGGTTTTTTTCAGCGGGATGTATCGCTTTTTCAAGTTGATGATTTTACGGAAAAAGGATTTGTTATTTCGTCTTTTGATGGAAAAAACAACTTTTTGATTCCTGAAAATGAATCAGAAATTATGCGAGTTGCTTTTGAAAATAATCAAAATATAATTTTTTCTGAGAAGGAAACGGCTATTGACGAATTGACTAAAAATGATTTTAAAGCTTTGGTAAACAAAGGAATTGAATCTATAAGCAAGAATGAATTCAAGAAAGTTGTGCTGTCACGAAAAGAAACTATCCTTGTACCTAATTTTGATTTAATAGCAACTTTCGAAAAATTATTACAACTGTATCCTACTACTTTTGTCTATTTTTTTTATCATCCAAAAATAGGAATTTGGTTAGGTGCCACACCAGAACAATTATTGAAAGTTAGTGCTGGTGTTTTTGAAACGATTTCTTTAGCAGGAACACAAAAAGACAGCGGCAATTCAGCAATTACTTGGCATAAAAAAGAACAGGAAGAACAGCAATTTGTAACAGATTACATTGTTACTGAATTAAGCAGTGTTGCATCAGATGTTTTGTTAACCCAACCTTACAGCATCAAAGCGGGTGAGATCTGGCATATTAAAACGGATATTTCAGGACGTTTGAATGTTGATGAAAGTTTAAAAAAAATCATTCAAATGCTACATCCTACACCAGCGGTTTGCGGGTTACCTAAAAACAAAGCTAAAGCTTTTATCATTCAAAATGAGGAATATGACCGGAGTTTTTATACGGGTTATTTGGGAGAAATGAATAGTAGCATGACTCCAAATGTTGTAAACTCAGATTTGTTTGTAAATTTACGTTGCATGCAAATTGGGGGTACTTTATTCCATACTCCAAAGAATACTGACCTAATGACCAAGGTACATTTATACATGGGTTGCGGAATCACCAAGGATAGTATTCCTGACAAAGAGTGGGAGGAAAGCGTTAATAAATCTATGACGATGAAAAAGGTATTGTAGATAATAGAGGAACTATTTTTTAGATTACTAAAAATATAATAAAAAGAAATAATGAAATTAGACATACTAGCCTTTGGTGCGCATCCAGATGATGTAGAATTAGGTTGTGCAGGAACTATTTTAAAAGAAATTTCTTTGGGTAAAACCGTAGGAATAATCGATTTGACACGAGGGGAATTAGGCACACGCGGATCGGCAGAAATTAGAGATCAGGAAGCAACTACCGCTGCTGCTATTTTAGGTGTTTCTGCGCGAGAAAATCTAGAAATGAAAGATGGTTTTTTTGTTAATGACGAAAAACACCAATTGGAAATCATAAAAATGATTCGCAAATACCGACCCGAAATTGTCTTGTGTAATGCTATCGATGACCGCCATATTGATCATGAAAAAGGAAGTAAATTAGTATCAGACGCCTGCTTTTTGTCGGGTTTAGTAAAGGTTGAGACAGAGCTAGACGGAGATGCGCAGCAGGCTTGGCGTCCTAAATTAGTATATCATTACATTCAATGGAAAAATATAGTTCCAGATTTTGTAGTTGATATAACAGGTTTTACAGATAAAAAAATTGAAGCGATCTTGGCCTATAGTTCTCAATTTTATAACGCCAACTCTAAGGAACCTGAGTCTCCAATAACGAGTAAAAACTTCTTGGAAAGCTTAAATTACCGTTCCAAAGATTTAGGACGGCTCACGGGTGTAGATCATGCTGAAGGTTTCACAGTAGAAAGATATTTGGCAGTCAATAGCTTAGGTGATTTGATATAAATTTCAAGTTATTTTTAAAAAAAATATTTGCAAAAGTGAACTTATGTCGTATCTTTGCCACCGCTAAGCAAATGGTGGTTGTAGCTCAGTTGGTTAGAGCATCGGTTTGTGGTACCGAGGGTCGCGGGTTCGAGCCCCGTCTTCCACCCAGAAAGCAAAAGCCTCTCAGTAATGAGAGGCTTTTTTTGTGGAATTAAATCAATTAAAATTAATTTTAATTTTAATTAATTTTACTCTGTGCCGAATAAATACTATTTACACAATAAATAAATTTGCAATATTTACGGCTTGCAAAGTTGTTAAAGGCTCATCATAAGCTTCAGATCCCGCTGCGGCTCCAAAAAGCGTAGCCGTATTATAGCCTGCTTGCATGGTCACCTCTTCACCGTTATAAACAGCCTGTGTTGCTGCAGGCATTCCCGCACCTCTTTCGTTTCCGGTAATCCATCCTTTTAGTCCTCGCAATCTTCTCACTTCTGAAGCATGTCGTGCTTCTACTGAATGAATTTGCAAAGCTGCAGTTAATAAATCTGGAGTAGAAATTAAATTAGCTGCTTGTCCTTTGTAGGCGCGAACCCCAGTATCTTCAAAAGCTTGTGCTAGTGCAAGAAATTGTGCGTAAGCTGCAGTAGTTCCAATTCCTGTTTTGTTGAAAGGATCAAATGCACCATTTACGGTAAAATCAAAGGTTGGTTTTGCAACAAAATTAGCACTTCCTGTACCGCCCAATCCTGCAATTAGGAATGTTACGTGATCGGTTTCATGTGCAGAAATTTGCATAAATACTTTTTCATCTCTTCCGCCCGTTGGAATAACACCTGATGCTAATCCCATAACATAGAATTCTTTCTCTAAATATTCCAAGACTAGCGCAAGTTGCAAGGCGCCTATTGGTGTAGAAGGAGTTGGATTAATGTCGGCTGCAAATGCTTTAGACGAGGTCAAACCAGCAATTCCAAACGGAACTGCGGCTAAAGCAGCATTTTTACCTAAATGTCCAAATAAATTGAAACTATCTCTCCTGGAGGCTTTACCATTCATTAGATTTTCATTGGTAAACGGCTCTAAAAATTTTAATATATTCATAATGATACGTTTTAAGTGTTATTTACGGTAAAAATTTTGCTGTAAAAGCTGTTGTAATAAATCCGGCTGCGATAGGAATCACTTGTGAAGGAGTTTTTACAACATCAAGACCAGTTGTAGTATTAATCACATCATCGCCTGCGAAGTCAGCTGAATTTGGGTTTATCAGGCTTCGTATAGCAGAGGCATGTCTTGCTTCTACAGAAACTATTTTCCCAGCTAGTAACAAATAATCAGGATTAGTCAATAGCCTACCAGCGCCGTTATATGCCGCAACTCCTGTATCTTCTAATGCTTTAGCTGTTGCTAGAACTTCAGTACGGCTATTGAAATTTAGGGTTCCGTAATTGAAAGCTAAATTTGGAAGAAGCTGGCTACTTGGATTTGGTAATGCTCCTGTTAACGCTGCTTTAAAAAACTCTCTGTGAATCACCTCATGGTTGTATAAATCTGTGAGAACTGTTTGCTCTGTAGAATTAAACGTGATTCTAAAATTAGTTGCATTGACTACTTTAGTATAAAAGTCAGCTTCTAATTGCTCTAAAGCATAAGCATAACTCAGTACACCAAAATCATTTCCACCTAAATCAAATTTACCATCACGTACGCCGGGTAATTTTTGATCGGTAGCAGGACCGTCATCATCGTTACATCCCATCAAGATCAGTCCCGTGCTGGCGGCAACTAAACCACTGATTTTAAGAAATTCTCGACGGCCTTTCAGAGTCGCAGAACTTACTTCATGAATTTTAACTTCATTTTTCATAATTTAATAATTAAAATTAATACTAGTATTTAATAGTACTTGGTCATAGCAAAATTATATTTCTGCAAATCCCAAATTTTTTTTAAAAGCAAATAAAACAGTAGCCTTATCTACTATTAGTTTTTTAAGCTGTTGTAAAAACATTTGCAGTAGAAGAATTAATTGTATCTGTTATTTCTAAATTTAATATTGAAAGTATAACACTACACAAAACTTGATTTAATAGTTTTCAAACAAAAATTATTGAATAACTGATGTTTGTTGATCGCTTCTGAAATCGTTTTTTTGTGAAATCAGCAAATAATTTATTTCTTTTATTTATTCAAAATTAAGTTTTGTTGAAACAATAAACTTATATAATTTTTAAATAACCTTATATAATTTATTACTTTTCAGTTAGTTACGTTTACATTGTGACCTAATTCAAAAAATTAATAGCTCAAAATTTAACTTGATAATTAATTTTTAAAATCTTTTTCAGTCAGTTTTAAATGAATAGGAAAGCTTTTGCTGCTTCATTGTAAAATGAATTATTGATAATTTTTGAATAAATAAAAAGTATTTCATTCGACGGGTCAATTTTTCAATGAACTAGGATGCAAAACTATTTCTCGTTCCTTACAGTTTATGTAAGAAGTTTTTTTAAGTGTGGTTTTGCAGAACTTTTAGTTTATGAGTCTTAAATAATTGTATTTTCTTTTGTGTACCTTTGTAAGCATTGATTACACAATTCAAGCGAAAATAAGCTTTCATAATTTCAAATATTAGTTACATAATTTAATGAAAAACGATAAAATTGATTCTAAAATTCTTAGAAGTAACTACATTCCAACTGCAGAGTTTTACAGCCAAATAATAGATAGCTTGCAAGATTATTCCATTTTTACTCTTGATAACGATTTTATGATTAATAGCTGGAGTTCTGGTTCAACAAGAATATTCGGATATGAATCGGATGAAATTATTGGTAAACATTTTGATATCATTTTCACAGAAGAAGACATACAAAATGGTATTCCTCAAACAGAAATTAACGCTGCATTAGTAGAAGGTAGAGCAACAGACAATCGTTGGCACATATGTAAAGACCAAAGTTCGTTTTATGCTCATGGTTTGGTATTTCCGCTTATTGGACTGGAAGGGGAGATGTTGGGGTACGTTAAAATCCTTCGAGATTTGACAGATCGAAAAAAATCAGACGATGCTATCAAAAAATATGTAAAAGAATTAGAAGATCTTAATGCGCATAAAGAGAACGTTTTGGCTATTGTTTCACACGATTTAAGAAGTCCATTGTCTGGGATAATTGGTACTGCAGAATATTTGCAAACCAATTTAAATCGATTGGAACCTCACGTGGTAAAAGAAATGCTTGATTTGCTGCACAAAACAGCTATCGATGAGTTAAATATGTTGGATAATTTAGTAGAATGGGCTCGAATAAAATATGCTTCAGAAGCTTTTTCGCCTACTAAAATTACGCCTTTTCATTACGTTCAAAAGGTTTTTGAATCCCTTGAAAAATCAGTATTGTTAAATGAAATTCATCTTCAAAACGATATTGAAATAAACATCAGTGTTTTTGCTGATGAAAAAATGTTGATTTCCATTATTCAAAATATTGTTTCTAATGCTATTAAGCATTCATTTATTGGAGGAAAAATTGTAGTCTCGGCTGCTGTTGAAGCTGAAAAGGTAATTATTCAGATAAAAGATTTTGGTATGGGAATGTCTCAGGAAGTTCAAGATAAACTTTTTACACCTCAAATGAGTACTTTGTCTAAAGCAAGAAAAGACAATAAAGGAGCTGGAATTGGGTTATTATTGGTCAAAGGATTTGTAGAAAAAAATGGTGGTAAAATATGGGTAGAAAGTAAAGAGGGTGTAGGTTCTACCTTTTCTTTTGCGCTTCCGCTTCATGAACCTTTATTTAAAATTGATAGTCTCGATTCAATAGAATTTGATAAAAGGGTGTAATTTAGTTTAAAAAAAATCTTTAATTTTCGCTCAAGACATGCTAAATTAGTATTGTTATTGTTTTCTAATGCACTCAAATGATAACAGCGCTATTTACAAACCCCATTATTTTTTGTTTGTTGTAAACTAATAGCGAAACTCCTACATGCACTGTTGTTATTTAAATAGTTGAGGATTCTAAATCTAAATACTACCTAACCTACTACTTTAGTTTAAATTCAGTTAGTGATTATCGAATTACGAATTTTAAACTCGATGAGGTTTTTTTAATTATTTGCGCTATTTTTTTTATCAGTTTATAGCTATTTAACAGCAATTTCTTTTGGGTCTATTCACCATTGTTTTATTACTAAAACGGTCAAAAATGGTAAAAACCCGTTCTAATTTATTCCATTCGAGAGTATATAATGATTGGGTACCACTCAGTTTTCTACAAATCAAATTTTCGTTGAGTAAATCTTTTAAATGCTTTGATACTGTAGATTGCGACAACGGTAATTCGGCTACAATTTCTTTACATGTCCGGTCTTTGTGTTTTGATAATATAGAAATAATTTGAATTCGAGCCGGATGTGCCAAACATTTAGCCATTTGCGATAATTCTAATTCAAAAGAATGAAAATCGATAGTTTCTTTCATGTTAATCGTATTTTATAGATGAAATAAATGTTTAATTTTTGAATTAGAGTTTTTTATTAAATCCTTAATTTATAATGTTTTGTGATGATTTTTACACAAATTAATCGTAAATATACGATAAATATTTAAAACCAAAATACAGTTAGTTACGTAGGTTTGTTAATCTAACTCTACCACTAATGAAATTAAAAATTACACTTTTTTTGCTTTTATGCACGGGACTTATTTTTTCGCAAGAAACTACTGGAATTTTGAAAGGAAATATTTTTGATGAACAAAACAACCCCATTCCATTTGTTACAATTTCGATCATACAAAAATCTACAGGAATCAAATATACAACTCAATCACAGGCAGATGGTTATTACGAGTTTAATCAATTACAACCAGCTAATGATTATGAAACGCGTATTACTTACGAAGGATTTAGCCCATTAGTTTTAGAAGCTATTCAGATTCGATTGGGTAAAATCACCAAACTAGATTTCGCTCTTTTTTCAAAAGTACAAGAACTGGCTGGGGTTCAAGTAATGAGCAATTCCACTATTAAAAAAGAGAACGAAAAACGACTAAAAATAGATGTTATTACCAGTCTTCCTAGCGCAAACCGAAGTATTCAAGATGCCACGCGTTTGCTACCTGAAGCTAATTTAAATTCTTATGGGGGTGCTAATTACAGATTCAATAATTTATCTATTGATGGTAGTGCCACTAATGATGTTTTGGGATTTCAAGAGCCCGCGAGCGGTGCAGCTGGATCTACAGCATCAGGAACGCCGGGAGGTTTAGCAGGAACGCAACCTATCGGTTTTGGTGCCATCAGTGCTTTGTCAGTAAAAACGGCTCCGTTTGATGTAACTTTCGGAAATTTTACGGGAGCTAGTATCAATGCCGTAACTAAAAGTGGTTCCAATAAAACATCTGGTGTAGTGTATACATTTGCAAAAAACAGAAATTTGATTGGTTCTTATTCCAATGGATTGAAACAAGAAGCAGCTGCATTTAATGATTACACCTTTGGCTTGGGTATTGGTGGTGCGATTGTAAAAAACAAATTATTCTATTTTTTTAATGCTGAATTGGCTGACAGAAATGAAGCTGTTTTAAATGCTCCGGGAAGTTCAACTTCGAATATTTTGCAGGAAACGGTTAATTTAATTGCTGACAGACTTAAATCAAAATACAATTATGATCCAGGTATTTCATCAAATGCACAATTAGAGCGCAAGAATACTAAACTTTTTTTGAGATTGGATTATAATATTTCTGATGATCACAAATTAACAATGCGAAACAACTTTGTAAAAGGTTTTGCCGATAATTTAGAGTGGACTCCTACGGTTTTTAATTTTGGAAATCAAGGATACCGACATAATTCAACTACCAATAGTATCGTAGCAGAATTGAAGAGTAAATTTACAAACAAACTTTCTAATAAACTCACTTTGTCATTATCGACAGTAAATGATGATAGAAGTTATAATGGTCTTGTTTTTCCGCATATAGAAATCACTGACAATACCTCAAATGCAATATTTGCAGGAACGTATCGGGAAGCTTCTGTTTATGGATTGAGTTTGAACACTATTCAATTTACAGACAATATTACGTATTACCATAACAATCATAAGTTTACAATAGGAACTTCATCAGAAATTAATTCTATTGAATACCGATTTCTAACCGCTTTTAATGGAAGATGGCAGTATAGTTCTGTTGCGAATTTTCTGGCTGATAGGCCAAATAGAGTTCGTGGAGTTTACAATATTGAGAATAATGATTTTGAATATAATAAGAAAACACCTTCTGCTGATTACTCGGTGTTATTATCAAGTGTTTATTTTCAGGATGAGATTCGATTTTCTAAAAAGTTTAATCTATTAGCTGGGATTCGTGTCGATTGGCAAAATACACCTACTGATTTCCCTGTTTCTGACCAAATAAAGAGTACACCCGAATTTTCGGGATATAAAAACAAAATCAACAACATGCCAATATTTAATCCACGAATTGGCTTTAATTATACTATTGATGAAGATGGGAAGTATACTTTAAAAGGGGGATCTGGTTTATTTACAGGAAGAATGCCTTTTGTTTGGTATGCTTATGAATATTATATTTCAGGTACAAAGTACTTTAATATTGATTATAGGCCTACGGGTGTTGTACCCTTAAATGAGGACTTAAGCCAATTAAAATCGTTACAAAGTCGTAAATTAACCGAAGTTAATTTAATTGATAATAATTTCAATTTACCGCGTGACTGGAAAAGTAATTTATCGCTAGATGTAGTCCTAAAGAATAATTTTGCTTTTAATTTTGAAGCTACATATACCAAAACCTTAGAAGGATTACTATTCCAGTCCATTAACCGAAAAGAAGATCAAAAAAGCAATTTTACTGGTGCTGACAACCGACCATATTATAACACCACCGCCGAAAGCATTAAAATAAATCCCAATTTTACTAATGTTTTTTTATTAACCAATACATCAAAAGGATATCGCTACAACCTCACTTTTGGGCTTACCAAAACGGAAGATCATTACAACGGATTTTTGGGCTACACTTATGGCGTAAGTAAAGACGTTTCGAGCACGAACAGAAATTCGCATGCTGCTAATTTTGAGTGGAATCAAGCCTTGGTTGCTAATTCTCCGGAGTTAACCGCTTCTAATTTTGATTTGCGACACAAAATAGTTTCCTATCATTTTTATGATATTAAATTAGATAATAGTGGTTTAAAATTTGGATTAATTTATAACGGAAGATCTGGAAGTCCATTTTCATTTGTCTATGAAGGGGATATCAATCGCGATGGATCTGCAAAAAATGATATTTTATACATTCCAAGAAATCAATCTGAAATTAAATTGCAAAATATTGTCGATGGCAAAAATACAGTATTAGTTTCGGCAGCTGAACAATGGAATCAGTTGGATACTTACATCAATAATAGCGACTATCTGAATGCACATCGAGGAGAATATGCTAAGCGAAATGCGGCTCGAACACCTTGGAACCATCAAGTAGATTTAAAAGTTATTTTTGACACTAAATTTTTTAAAAACAAGTTGGAATTTGCTATTGATATTTTTAATATTGGCAATCTAATTTCCAAAAATTTGGGTACACAAGTATACGTTCCTAACATCAATAATTCGGGTTATGCACTACTTGATTTTGTGCGAATAGAAAATCAACAACCGGTTTTTCAATTCAAAAATCCAAAAGGGAATCCGTGGTTGGTAGACAATTTAAACTCCAAGTGGCAAGGACAGGTAAGCGTGAGTTACTTTTTTAATTAATCTATTTTGCCTTTGTATTTAGGATCAAAATATAACATCCATATAATTCCAAATTAATCTCTGAGCATACCAAAATAAGAATTCCAAGGACGCTCGTTAATAGCACCTTCAATGGTTCCGCAAGCTGAGAGTCCTTTAAATAACTGATCTGCTTCTTCACGACTGGTAGGGGTAATAGAAATTTTAGATCTGTTTTCATTTTCATTAACTCGCCCCATACTTTCGGGTACGTAATTCTCCATCAAAATGTTTTTCCGATAGGTAAAGCAATGTGCATTATTTTATTGGGTTCATATGCTGGTATCGAAAATTTATTATTGGCCATGTCTTTAAAACGTAGGACCATTGTGAACTCTCCGCCAAAAATTAATTTGTAAAAATGAAACGCAACTTCGGCATTACCATTAAAATTAATATAAGGATTGATTAGTGCCATGATTTTTGTTTTTAAATTATTTATATCTCATCTCCTAACTGTTTGAATCTAAAGTGTTGCGTATAAAAGGGTATAGTGTGATAGTACCCTACTTTAAAAAAAGATTTGAAACAAGAATAGAATGTTTCAGTAAAATAATCAATCCTAAAAATGCGAGTTTGTATAAAAATAGATTTTTGTAATAGAACAGTAAATCTCAAAAATGGTTATGATTAAAAGGACAAAAAAGTGTCAGAATCAGGAATAGCTCCAATAATATAACGTCATAGGAAGTATTATGACAATATAAAATGTCATGTTGTCAGATGGATTGATGTCAATTTTAACATAAACTGACAATTTAATAGAGGGTTTTGTATTGGCACAAAGATTGACTATTGTGTAAGAGTCATAAAAAACGAACATACATTAAAATTAAATATAGTAAAAATGGGTAAAATAATCGGAATTGATTTAGGTACTACCAACTCTTGTGTTTCTGTAATGGAAGGTAATGAAGCAGTTGTTATTCCTAATGCAGAAGGAAAAAGAACAACACCATCTATCATCGCTTTTGTTGAAGGTGGAGAAATTAAAGTAGGAGATCCTGCTAAGAGACAAGCTGTAACTAATCCAACTAAGACTATTGCTTCTATCAAACGTTTTATGGGACAAGGTTTTGGTGAGGTTACGGCCGAAGCAAAAAGAGTTTCATACAAAATTGTAAAAGGGGACAACAATACACCACGTGTTGATATTGATGGTCGTTTATACTCTGCACAAGAATTGTCAGCGATGACTCTTCAAAAAATGAAAAAAACTGCTGAAGACTATTTAGGTCAAACTGTAACTGAAGCGGTTATTACTGTTCCCGCTTACTTTAATGATGCACAACGTCAAGCTACAAAAGAAGCGGGTGAAATTGCAGGTCTTAAAGTAATGCGTATCATTAACGAACCTACAGCAGCTGCACTTGCTTACGGTTTAGATAAAAAAGGTACAGATCAAAAAATTGCTGTTTACGATTTAGGTGGAGGTACTTTTGATATTTCTGTTCTTGAATTAGGAGACGGTGTTTTTGAAGTATTGTCTACAAATGGAGATACGCACTTAGGTGGAGATGATTTTGATCATGAAATCATTGACTGGTTAGCTGACGAATTTAAAACTGAAGAAGGAATTGACTTGCGTCTAGATCCAATGTCTTTGCAACGTTTAAAAGAAGCTGCTGAGAAAGCAAAAATTGAATTGTCTTCTTCTTCAGAAACAGAAATCAATTTGCCATACGTAACAGCTACAGCTTCAGGACCAAAGCACTTAGTTAAAAAATTAACTAGAGCACAGTTCGAAAAACTAACGGATACATTAGTAAAACGTTCTATGGCTCCAGTGGCTAGAGCGTTGAAAGATGCAGGTTTATCAGTTTCTGATATTGACGAAGTTATTTTAGTAGGAGGTTCTACTCGTATGCCAAGAATTGCTGAAGAAGTTGAAAAATTCTTTGGTAAAAAAGCGTCTAAAGGAGTAAACCCGGATGAGGTTGTTGCCATTGGAGCAGCAATTCAAGGTGGAGTTCTTTCTGGAGATGTAAAAGATGTATTGTTACTTGACGTTACACCTTTATCTTTAGGTATCGAAACTATGGGTGGTGTTATGACTACATTAATTGAGTCTAACACAACTATTCCAACTAAAAAATCTCAAGTTTTCTCTACAGCTGCAGATTCTCAACCAACTGTTGAACTTCACGTTCTTCAAGGAGCTAGAGCAATGGCTGCTGATAACAAAACGATTGGTCGTTTTAACCTAGACGGTATTCCACCAGCACCTAGAGGAGTTCCACAAATTGAAGTAACTTTTGATATTGATGCTAATGGTATAATCAAAGTTTCTGCAACTGATAAAGGAACAGGTAAATCTCACGATATTCGTATTGAAGCTTCTTCCGGATTGACTTCTGAAGAAATCGAAAGAATGAAACAAGATGCTGAAGCTAACGCTGAATCTGATAAAGTTTTAAGAGCAAAAGCTGAAAAAATTAACGAAGCTGATTCTATGATTTTCCAAACGGAAACGCAATTGAAAGAATTAGGTTCTAAATTAGCTGATGATCACAAAGTAGCGGTAGAATATGCATTAACTGAATTGAGAATGGCTCACCAGTCTCAAGATGTTCCAGCAATTCAAACTGCGCTTGATAACATCAATGCTGCATGGAAAACAGCTACTGAAGCGATGTATGCTCAAGGAGAACAACCACAAGGAGAACAACCGCAAGGTGAGACTGCCCAAGGTGACAATGTTGAAGACGTTGAATTCGAAGAAGTAAAATAAGCTAGGAACTAATTTTGTATATCAAAATTATGTGAATTCTTTAACCGCTTTCTAGCGGTATTAAAAAAGTAAAACCGAGACAGCAATGGCTCGGTTTTTTTATGCGTGTTTATTTTTCGGTTGTTTTTTTACCTTGAAACATTCTCGTAATCACGGCCGCATGAGGAAAGGTAATCGCTGCTAAAAAAGAGAAAAATAAAGCATTAAAGAGTTGCTCTTCTTTTTTACAGATAAAATATATCATAGCGATTCCTAAAACAGAAGCTAGCCAGTAGACACCTGCATTTTTGCAATAGGTTATAAAATTTGGAAATGAGAAAGCGCCATTCAAGAATTTAATTTGATCAATTATAGAGGGAATGCTGTGCCAGATTACAAAGTATATAGCAAAGCCCCAAATTAAACTGGATGATTTAAATAGGATCGTAAACAATATTAAATAAAAACATTCTAAAAGGAGTTTACTTCTTATTTTTTCAGTTTTCCAATAGGCATACCCGCATAAACTAATAAACAGCCCAGCTGAAATTTGAAGGAGTCCAAAAAAATAGGGCAGAGGAACCGTTACGTTTGCAATTTTTGAGATAACATGTTGAACTTGATCGGTATGAAACACAAATAACAACAGTAAAACTACAAAACCATATAAAAACTGAAATAATACCAGCAACCATTTAGGAAAGGTCTGATTTAAATTTTGCCATTGCTGTTCTCCAAAGTGGTAGCTACTAACAATAATGAATAATAGTAGCGCTAATTGCGGAATTAAATAGAATAAAAGTACTCCCGTTAAAACAATCACCACATAGTATCCAAAAATCATAATCCATGAACGATTGTTTTTTTTCGGATGTATGTTTTTTATTAATAGTAAATCATTGGCTCCATGCAAGATTCCAAAGGTAAAAATTAAGAAAAATCCAGATATGATTTGAAATGTAGTGGGCAGAAAGGAATCCATCCATAGCCCGAAAAAGCTAGCCACTATTGCGATATTGGGATAATTTTTCATGAAATTTAATTATTGTTTAAAAATAGGTAAAAAAAAATAAACAAAAATATTTTTTTATCGTTTAGCTTTTGCTATATTTGATTAAACAAAACCATTTAAAATTTTTTAACTATGACAAATTTTATGTTTATTTCAGGATTAATCGGAAAATTATCTCCAACCGATTACGTAGGGTTTACTTTTTTTGTAGGTTGTATGGCAATGATGGCCGCATCGGCGTTTTTCTTTTTATCATTAAGCCAGTTTGATAAAAAGTGGCGTACATCAGTTTTAGTTTCGGGTTTAATTACCTTCATTGCTGCAGTACATTATTTCTACATGAGAGATTATTGGGCTTCATTTGGTGAATCTCCAACATTCTTTCGTTACGTTGACTGGGTACTAACAGTGCCATTGATGTGTTTAGAGTTTTACCTAATACTAAAAGTTGCTGGAGCGAAACAATCTTTACTATGGAAAATGATTATTTACTCAGTAATCATGTTAGTTACAGGTTACTTTGGTGAAGTAGTTGCACCAGAAAGTGCTGCATTATGGGGAGCGATCTCTGGAGCTGCTTACTTCTTAATCGTTTATGAAATTTGGTTAGGAGAGGCTTCTAAATTAGCTGCTGCAGCTGGTGGAGAAGTACAAAAAGCGCACAAAATCTTATGTTGGTTTGTACTTGTAGGATGGGCTATTTATCCATTAGGATACATGATGGGAACTACTGGATGGTACAACGGATTAATTCCATCAGGTAACATTGATGTAGTTTACAACATTGCAGATGCAATTAACAAAATTGGGTTTGGATTAGTAATTTACACTCTAGCAGTGAAATCTTCAAAAGACTAATTCTTTTTTTATAAAAAACTTAAAACCGAACTAGCGATAGTTCGGTTTTTTTGTGTCTTTAAGTGAAATACAATTTTTTAGAGATTTTAATTACTGTAGCGCGTTTATTAAAATGGTGCAAAAAAGTAAGAAGCAGTGTTTATGTATAAAAGGATTCCATTATTATGTTGCTCTATTTGTGTTGCAAAATTTATAAAATATAATTATTTTATTGCTTCTGTCGTGACAAATAGAAACAATAAAGTCTTGCTAGTACTTTTAATAGGAATGTAAACTAAATGTATTGATGAAAATATCCTAATATTTGATTAATGTACTTATAAATCTGTGAACTTGTGGTTCATTAAATAAGTGTAGTGCAATGCGCTTAGATTTAGATTGAATCACATTTACAAAGCTTTTGCTAAAACGAATTGTGCTTTAATTCATATTGATATTTAACTATTTGTAGGAATTAAAAACCTGCATATTCAGAGTATGTTTTTAAAAGTTATACGTAGTTTAAGTCCAAAAAAAAAGGGAAAATGTTGTTACACATTTTCCCTTTACAATTTAGTTTAGTTTGGTATTTATTTAGGATTTAAAGCTTCACCAATTCTAGAAATTAAATCTTGTAAGTGGTATTTACTCATTCGATCTGTCATTTTGGATGAGGCTAATTTCATCTCATTTTTTAAGCTATTCAGTTGACCTCTTGCAATAGAAGGCAAGTCAGTTTGTGCTAAATTTACTCTTCGTGTTGTAAAACCATAAGTTACACCTACAGGAACTGATCTCACTACAGTTGTGCCAGGTTTTAATAATTCAATCATTTTATCAACATATATCTTTTGGATATTTCTGCGGAATACATCAATAGAAGTACTTCCACTTAATTCAGCAAAGATTCCATTTTTAAGATCACTAACCAATTCATCGACAGTATAGTTGCTTTTATTCATTGAAGAAGTTTCAATAAGGCGAACCATTCGGTCTCCAGCTAATAAACTTGATAAGGTTGCATCTTGCATTCCTTTAATAGCTTCAACTCCATTATCGGGGTTTATTTTTGAAAGCACATTTTGATCTAATAACCACTTTGGTGTATTGAATAATTGAGTATTCAAGAATAAAACAGCATCTTTTTGTATCGCTCTTGGAACTACCTCAAATTGATTTCCAGTCATGTCATATGTTTTTGGAGAATCATAGATTCCACCCACATTTTTTGTAACATGTCCCATATATCTTCTGAATTGTCCAGTCAATGCGCCATAAAGATTATCTAATTCAGCATAGCTTTCTCCATTTTCTTTGGTCCAATCCAATAAATTAGGTAAAATTCTCTTTAAATTTTTAATTCCGTACTCAGAAGCTCTCATTGCGTTATCTCCAATATCTTCTGTTTGGTATCTCGGATCATAAGGACTAGACTCGGTACCAAACCACAAGCGATTATTTTTGTACGCTTCTTTGGTCATTTCATTCAACTTTACTTTTTCTTCCGTTTCCGTTTTAGCTTCGTCAAAATAAGAATACCCCCATTTGATAGCCCACTTGTCATAATCTCCAATTCTAGGAAATAATGCAGTTACGCCATCCTCTGGTTGTGCTACATAATTAAAACGTGCATAATCCATAATAGAGGAAGTATGTCCATTTTTAGCTTGGTAGTCTTTGTCTCTTAATTTTTCAACAGGTGTTGCAGAACTCGCTCCCATATTATGACGTAGTCCCAAAGTGTGTCCTACTTCATGTGAGGAAACGAAACGAATCAATTCTCCCATTAGTTTATCATCAAACTTTTTAGTACGCGCAGCAGGATCTACAGCCGCAGTTTGAATCAAGTACCAGTTTCTTAACAGACTCATGATGTTGTGGTACCAACCGATATGGCTTTCTAAAATTTCACCACTTCTTGGGTCGTGAACATTAGGTCCGTATGCATTTTGAATTTCAGCTGCAAAATATCTCAATACAGAGAAACGGGCATCTTCTAAACTCATCGTTGGGTCGTTTTCTGGCCAGTATTCACCACGGATAGCATTTTTCCATCCAGCTGCTTCAAAGGCGATTTGCCAATCATCAATACCTTGTTTGATGAATTTTTTCCATTTATCTGGAGTGGCAGGATCGATATAATATACAATTGGCTTTAAAGGTTCAATTAATTCTCCTTTTTTTTGTTTTTGAGCATCTTCAATTGATTTAGGCTCCAAACGCCATCTCACAGCAAAAACTTTAGTTTCTGATTTTTGAGATTCTTCTTCAAAAACGCCGTATTCATTAGCAAAATAACCTACACGTGCATCAAACTCTCTTTTGCGCATCGGAGTTTTTGGCAGTAAAATCATGGAGGTATTCAACTCTACAGTTACCACGCCAGCATCTAATGCAGACGGTAAATTAACTCCAATTTGTGGTGTTGGTGTTACTGAAATACGAGGCGGTGTAGTTGTAAATGTTTTTACGCTTCTAATTTCAGTATTAATAGGATAACTGCTAATTTTAGAAAGAAATGATTTATCTTTTTGAAAAGCTACGATGTTTAATAACTGCTTTTTAATTGGATCTAATGAAAAAGTCTGAATATCACCATCGAAAGTACTCGTTAAGTCGATTACGTAGCCCGTATTGTTCTTTCCAGTTGAATCTTTTTTGAAAGCTAAGATATCATAGTTTCCAATAATTGGGTCGGAGGTAGAATTCTTAACTGCTTGAGCCATTGGTTTATCAGTATCTGGCGACATGATAACATAAGTAACAGACCTCAAGAGAATGTTGTTGCTTAATCCTTTTTCCCAGCGAACAACTTGTCTGTTGATTTCTTCTCCTCCAAAAATTCCTCCTCCTGCTGGAGTTTTAGAATAACGGGTAATGGTCATTATTTCACTTCCTAAAAGAGAGTCAGGAATTTCAAAAAGATATTTGTCATTGATTTTATGAATGTCAATTAATCCTTTTTGTGTTACTGCGGTTGAGTCAATAACTTTTTTGTATGGTTTAGGTTCTTTCTTCCCGTCTTTAGATTCGGGTGCTTTAGTTTCTACTTTAGCTGGAGCGTTTTTGTCTGCTCTTCTCTTTTTTTTACTTTGTGCAAATGTGCCTTGCGCAAAACAAAATAGCAAACAAGTAACAATTAGGGTTAATTTTTTTTTTACCATTTAGTTAATTTGTTTATTCAGTTTATAATTTGATAATAATACTTTGTCGTTTGTAATTGCGATACGTTACGACTTTAGACCAAATTTATTCATATAATTTCATATTGATGTCATTTTGAGGTCTAATTTTACAGAATTAATACTATTTAACAATTTTGAGTAGTTTTGTTTCAATGTCTTAATGATTTTTATAAGTCAAGGAATTATTGTTTACACGTACCTTTTTTTTAGATAGTAGAAATCTTGTCGTTTTTCACAGGTTTTGAATACATCAAAAGCAATTGAAAGTAATTTTTTTCTAAATTTTTCGTAATATTACTACATATATCTGTTAGGATGAGAAAAATTAAATACAAGAAAGGGAAAAAAATGCAACCCTATTCTTTAGAATATACTGGAGTTCATAAAAGTAAGGAGTCAGAGATGCAATTATTTGTTTATGATGATTTGAATCTCGCCGAATATGAAGATTTTAAGGTTTCAGATATAGATAAATACATTGAGGCACAAAAAACAAATTGGATTAATATTCACGGTTTAAATAATGTGGATTGGTTAAAATCAATTGGTCATTATTTTAAAATTGATAATTTCATTTTGGCTGATATTTTAAATACCACACGAAGAACTAAACTGGAAGAGTCTCATGATTTTTTATTTTTCAACATAAAATCGTTGTTACCAACAGAACATTCTGATAACATCAGTGTAGAACAAATTAGTTTTTTGTTGAAAGATGGAGTTTTAATTTCTTTTCAGGAAAAAAGAAGCGATTTTTTTACGCACATTCGAGAGCGCATCAGAACGCATTCTGGACTAGTAAGAACCAAAAAAGCAGATTATTTATTATACATTCTACTAGATGCTATCATAGAGAATTTTTACGTTACGATTGAGAACGAAGAGGATAAGGTAGAGGAATTAATTAATCTTACGAAGCAAAATCCGGATCCTGTTATTTTGGAGCGCATAGAAAAACACAGAGATAATTTTAATTTCTTAAAGCGTTCTATCATTCCGTTGCGGGATTCGTTGTATGATATCAAAAGCATCAAAGACGATAGTATTTTTAATGCTGTGGAAACTGATACATTTAGTTTTTTTGCGCGTTTGCATCAAAAGACTTTAGAGTTGTTGGAACAAATTGAATCTGATATGAGTTCCTTAGAAAGTGCGTCTAATTTCTTTTTTTCGGCTCAAACCCATAAGATGAATGAGATTATGAAAACGCTAACCATTGTGTCGGCAATATTTATTCCGCTCACTTTTATTGTAGGTGTGTACGGAATGAATTTTGAATATATGCCGGAACTCAAACGTCATTATGGCTATCATACCGTTATGGGGGCCATGTTTTTAATAGTGATTGGAATGATTATTTATTTTAAAAAACGCCGTTGGTTTTGAAAGTAATAAAGAATATATTCAATTGATTTGGAATTAAATTTAAAAATAAAAAAATGAACAAGGCCATATACATTGCAACAAGCGAACAAAATAGTGGAAAGTCGATTATTACGTTGGGATTGATGAGTATGCTTATTGGCAAAATGGCCAAAGTAGGTTATTTTAGACCTATTGTTGAAGATTTTGAAGAAGGGGGATTTGATAATCATATCGAAACCGTTATAGGACATTTTGGAATGGATATCGAGTTTGAAGATGCGTATGCCATTACTAAAAGTAAATTAATCAAAAAGAAAAATAAGGGAAAAATAGGAGAGGTTCTCGATTTAATTATTGAAAAATATAAGAAATTAGAAGAACGTTTCGATTTTGTTTTGGTCGAAGGGACTAGTTTTACAGGAGAAGGAACAGTCATCGAGTTAGATATGAATGTACTGATTGCTAAAAATCTGGGTATTCCAACGATTATTGTTGGTTCAGGTGTTGGCAAAACATTAGAGGAATTACTCGATAGTCTTTATCTTGCCTACGATTCCTTCAAAGTAAAAGATGTAGAAGTTTTGGCCGTGATCGCCAATAAAGTGCAACCGGAGAATATAGAATTAGTAACCAACGGTTTAAAGAAAAGTTTGCCCAAAAGTATATTAGTGAATTCCATTCCTTTGATTCCTAATTTGAACAATCCAACGGTACAGGAAATTGTAAATGAGTTAGATGCTAAAGTTTTATTTGGATCGGCTCACTTGAACAATCAAACCGGAAATTTTAGCGTAGGCGCCATGCAATTGTGTAATTATTTGTTGCATTTAAAAGAGAATAGTCTTGTGATTACTCCTGGTGATCGAGCCGATATTATTTTGGGAGCACTGCAAGCCAATGAATCTTTAAATTATCCAACTATTTCTGGAATTGTTCTAACAGGGAATATTTTACCGGAAATTAGTATTTTGAAATTGATCGAAGGACTTTCTCCAATAGTTCCAATTATTGCCGTCGAAGAAGGTACGTATTATATTACCAATAAAATAGGATCCATAAAATCTAAAATTTACGCTAATAACAAGCAGAAAATTGAAATTTCGATTACTACTTTCGAAAAATATGTAGACTTAGACAACTTGGCTGAAAAGCTGATCACTTTTGAAGCTGAAGGAATGACGCCAAAAATGTTTCAATATAATTTGGTTAAAAGAGCTAGAAAACACAGGAAACACATTGTATTGCCAGAAGGGAATGACGATAGAATTATTATGGCCGCATCCCGTTTATTAGAAATGGATGTGGTAGATATTTCTATCATTGGCAATAAAAAACAAATAGAAAGTAAAGTTGCAGAGTTGGGACTTACTTTAGATTTTTCTAAAATACAAATCATAAATCCCATAGAATCGGAGCATTATGATGATTATGTAAACACCTATTATGAGTTGCGAAAAGCAAAAAATGTAACCATAGGAATGGCTAAGGATTTGATGGAAGATGTTTCCTATTTTGGAACCATGATGGTGTATAAAGGACATGCAGACGGAATGGTTTCTGGCGCTGCTCACACTACACAACATACCATTTTACCAGCCTTACAGTTCATTAAAACAAAACCCAATTCTTCAGTTGTTTCGTCTGTATTTTTCATGTGTTTAGAAGACAGAGTTTCTGTTTTTGGAGATTGTGCTATTAATCCAAATCCTACTGCAGAACAATTGGCAGAGATTGCTATTTCCTCTGCCGATTCTAGTTTGGCTTTTGGTATTGAGCCAAAAATCGCCATGCTTTCCTATTCCTCAGGTTCGTCAGGAAAAGGAGATGAAGTGGATAAAGTTAGAACTGCTACTGAAATAGTGAGAAAAAAACGCCCCGATTTAAAAATCGAAGGTCCTATTCAATATGATGCTGCGGTTGATATGGCTGTTGGAAAAAGTAAATTACCCAATTCAGAAGTGGCAGGACAAGCGAGTGTTTTGATTTTCCCGGATTTAAATACAGGAAATAATACCTACAAAGCGGTTCAAAGGGAAACTGGTGCCTTAGCAATTGGTCCGATGCTGCAAGGATTAAACAAGCCTGTTAATGATTTAAGTCGCGGTTGTACCGTTGATGATATTATAAACACAGTCGTGATTACGGCGATTCAAGCACAAGGATTATAAATCAATTATGAATTGTGAATTATTAATTATGAATTTTGCTTCTTTGAGCCTTTAGCAAAAAAACTTAGCAACTTAGTACTTTAGCATCTTTAAAAAAAAATGAAAATAGTAATTATAAACTCAGGCAGTTCTTCTATAAAATACCAGTTAATCAATATGCCGGCAAACGAAGTGATTTGTTCAGGGATGATTGACAGAATAGGATTGGAAACTTCAAATCTAACTTATGTAACGGCTACGACTAAATTAGAAGGAACCTTGCCTATTGCCAACCATAAAATTGGGTTAGAAAAAATCGCCCAACTCTTACTTGATGAAAAAGTTGGAGTGATTAAAAGCACGGAAGAAATAGAAGCTGTTGGGCATCGTGTGGTGCATGGTGGAAGCTCTTTTTCGAATACAGTACGTATTACAACCGAAGTAAAAGATAAAATCAAGCAGCTTTTTGATTTGGCACCTTTGCATAATCCTGCAAATTTAGAAGGGATAAATGTGGCTGAAGGTATTTTTAGTTCAGCAAAACAAGTGGCAGTTTTTGACACGGCATTTCACCAAACGATACCAATTGTGGCGCACAAATATGCGCTACCCAATTACCTTTTGACAGAAAATAAAATACGCGTGTATGGTTTTCACGGAACGAGTCACAAATATGTTTCGGAAAATGCGATTCAGTATTTAAAGCAAAATGCGAATAATGAGGGTTCTAAAATTATTACGATACATTTAGGAAATGGGTGCAGCATGACTGCGATAAAAGACGGAAAAAGTATCGATCATACGTTGGGTTTTGGTCCAATGAACGGATTGATTATGGGAACCCGATGCGGAGATGTAGATCAATCCGTGATTTTTTATCTGGTGAATTCTTTAGGGTATTCCTTGGAGGCAGTAAATACCATGTTACAAAAACAGAGCGGAATGCTGGGACTTACCGGGTACAGCGATTTAAGAGATATTGAAGCCAATGCGGAGAATGGAAATGCCGATTGTCAATTGGCTTTGGCCATGAATGCCTACCAAATAAAGAAATATATTGGATCCTACACCGCAGTTTTAAATGGATTAGATGCTATTATTTTTACGGCTGGCATTGGAGAAAATTCTTCTTATATCCGAAAATTAGTGTGTACAGACATGGAGTATTTCGGAATAAAATTGGATCAGGCCAAAAATGAAATAAGGTCTAAGGCTATTCGAGAAATCAATACCGAGGATTCTAAAACTAAAATATTGGTTATTCCTACCAATGAAGAAATCGAAATTGCCAATCAGGTTTTTGAATTATTAACGAATGTAGACGATAGTAACAGTTGATAATCCATTCAAAAAAAGTATAATTTTTTTGTAATGGAGTATCAAATATTCGCAAAGAATTACGAAATTGCTAACTTAACTAAAGCCTAAAAATTCTAATTATCATTGTATTAAATTATGAAAAAATCAATTTTATTTGTAGCACTATTCCTTAATGGAATGCTGCTTTTTGCACAGACTAAAGATGAGCTAGTCTTAAAAGAAATTTATAAATCTTCCTTAATCAATGCGAAATGTTATCCTTGGTTGGAGTATTTGTCTAATACGATTGGTTCTCGATTATCTGGTTCAACTGGAGCTGAAAAAGCAGTTTTATATACTAAAGCACAATTGGAAACACTAGGATTAGATAAAGTGTATTTGCAGGAAGTGATGGTGCCAAAGTGGGTGAGAGGCGAAAAAGAAATTGGGTATTTACAAGTGGGAAAACAAAAAATGACATTTCCGATTTGTGCACTTGGTGGTTCAGTAGCAACCCCTAAATCGGGTATTAAAACAACTGTTATTGAAGTGAAGAGTTTAGAAGAATTAGCGGCGCTAGGCGAAGCAAAAGTCAAAGGAAAGATTATTTTTTTTAATAGACCTATGAATCCAGAATTTGTAGAAACTTTTAAAGCCTACAGCAGTTGTGTAGATCAAAGATCATCAGGGGCTAAAGAAGCAGGAAAACTTGGTGCTTTGGCCGTTATCGTACGGTCGATGAATCTGCGTTTAGATGATCTGCCACATACTGGCGCTACTAATTACGGAGATGTCGCTATAGATCAACGAATTCCCGCAGCTGCTATTAGTACAAACGGTGCGGAACTTTTGAGTAAAAGTTTAAAAGTAAATCCTACTGCTACTTTTTATTTGAAACAATCGTGTCAAACCTATGATGATGTATTGTCATATAATGTAGTTGGAGAATTAACAGGAACCGAGCATCCAGAACGAATTATGGTTGTGGGTGGTCATCTTGATTCTTGGGATTTAGGAGACGGATCTCATGACGATGGAACGGGATGTGTACAAAGTATGGAAGTATTGAATATTTTTAAAAACATGGGCTACAAGCCAAAAAACACAATACGTGTCGTGTTGTTTATGAACGAAGAAAACGGGGTTCGTGGCGGAAAGGAGTATGAAAATCAGTCTAACAAAAATAAAGAAAACCATATTTTTGCTTTAGAAAGTGATTCGGGTGGTTTCTCTCCAAGGGGTTTTTCAATTGAGGCTGACGAAGCAAATTTTAATAAAATTAGTAGTTGGGCTTCTTTATTTGAACCCTACTTAATTCACAAATTTGTAAAAGGACACTCTGGTGTTGATATTGGGCCTTTAAAATCTAATTCTATTGTAAAAGTTGGGTTACAACCTGATTCACAGCGCTATTTTGATTACCACCACGCTGCAAATGACACTTTTGACGCAGTTAATAAAAGAGAATTAGAATTGGGAGCAGCAACTATGGCTTCTTTGATGTATTTAATAGACCAAAATGGAATTATAAAATAAGCATACCAATATAAAAGGTGTTACAGTTCTATTTTTTTAATATTTAAAAGAAATCGTGAATGTAGCACCTTCATTTATTTTACTCTCGACTGCAATGCGACCTCCCAAACTGGTAATATGATTGTACACTAAATACAATCCGATACCAGTGCTTTCTTGATTATCATGAAACTTCTCATATAACCCAAAAATTTTATTTTTTACTTTATCCAAATCAAAACCTAAACCTTGATCAGAAAAAATGAGCTGATGAATTCCATCTGTTACTTTTGATTGGATGTTGATAATAGGTGGACTATCTGTTTTGGAATATTTTATGGAATTAGTGACTAAATTCAAAAAAATACTCTTCATGTACGCTTTGTTAAAGTCAATAACTTTATAAGCGTCAAAATCTACTTTAATAATTGCTTTTGAATCATGAACCAGCGAGTTAATAGAAATTAGAACTTCATCTAGTGATTCTTGTAAATTGATGGTTTCAATTTGAGTATTTATATTTTCATTTTCAATCAATTGGTCAATCGAGTCATTCAAGGTATTTTTTAAATTTTCACTGGTCAACTTTAGTAGGTTTACTAATTCTAATGTTTCTGGATCAATGATTTTAGAAACATCAATAAGATTAAAAACCGAGAGCATATTATTAATTGGAGATTTTAAATCATGGGATGTCTTGTGGGATAATACAGTGAGTTCTTTATTAATTTGTGTCAGATTGGATAATAATGCGAATCAAGGGTTAAAAACCAGTAGCAAAAACAATCAAAAAGGAACGAAATATCTTTTAAATAACTTGTTTAAATGTTGAAAATCAGTATATTAAAGGTATGTTTGAAGCATTTTTAAACCTATGATTGTTCACACTAAAGAAATAAAATCAGCATAAATTTATTTAACAATTTGTGAAAAATTTGAAAAAGATTTAAAATATTCTCGTAAGCGATTCAGTAACAACGAGAAACAAGATTTAACAGATGGAGAAATTATGATGATCTATTTATTTGTCATAGAAGAAGAACAACCATTTACTGTAAAGCAAATTCACCGATTTGCTAATGAATATTTGCGTTCTTGGTTTGCAAAACTTGGATCCTATTCTGCTTTTTCTAATAGATTGAATAGATTGTCAGAAGCTTTTAAGGAATTGGTAACAGATTTAATTACAGATTATTCCTCAGATGATTGTTTGTACAATCAAAATTTGTTAGATTCTATGCCTACTGTTGCTTGTTCTGGGAAACATTCTGGGAATGTAGCCAAAGACATAGGAGACCATGGATGTCGCTCTACAAAAAGTATGTTTTATTATGGAGTTAAACTTCACGTTTTAGTTTTTAGAAGAGATAACAAAATTCCTTTTCCGGAAGAAATACAAATAACTACAGCTTCTGTAAATGATTTAACCGTTTTTATACAGGTTTGGTAAATGAAAGAGGATAGATGTTTTTTTGGAGCTAATATTAAACAAAACAAAGAATTTTTCTTTAATTTCGAAAAAGAAAAAAACTCTTTAATGTTGACACCTGGTAAAGCACAATGTCAGGAAATTAGAAACAGAGACAAAGCCTCAAATGACCTATATTCAACTGCTGTTTCAAGGGTTAGAAAATCTATTGAATCTTTTTTTAATTGGTTAATTCAAAAAACAGATAATAAAAGAGCCAGCAATGTTAGATGCACAAAAGAGTTATTTGCACATCTGTTTGATTAAATTGCTGCTACCTTTTTTCATTAATATTTTAACCATTGATTCGCATCAGTAGTTTCAGATTTCAAATCTTTCATAACTACCATTTTTACATAATCAACTTTTCTGTTTGGTTTACCCTTTTTTGGTGCAGAGATACTGGGTTCAGATTCAACCATAACCAATACTTTTGCTTGTCTTTTACTTCCACGGATTAACTAATTAGGAGTAGATTCTTGACTATTTTCGATTTCATTTTCTTTGATAATAACTTTGTTGTCAAACCTTTATAAGAATCCTTCGTCAAATTCAATACTTTTAATTAATATTTCTCATCACGCTTACTCATCACGCGCCCTATCTTATGCTTCGTAAACCAAATCGGTTCATAACGCTTGTGACCTAACATACGTTGCATTTCTAATGCCGAAAAATTCTTTTTTAACAGAGTTATAAGTTCAATACAGAGCATCTAATATTGAAAAGGCAAATTAGTATTCTCCACAAAAGTACCTAAACGAAGACTGAAATGACTGCCGCATTTTTTGCATTGAAATTTTAAATCGGTTTTACGAAAGTAATGTTCGGTGTGTTCACATTTTTTACATACCACTCCCATTTCAAGCCGTTTGGCTTTGAATCACTCAATGCATGAGACTTCATCAGGATATTTCTCGAAAAATTTAGGCAAGTTCACAGCTCGTATTTAATAGGTTGATGACCCTAAAATAAGCTCTTTTTAGCATTGGTGCAAGTAATGAATAGTTATAGTTTATTTTAGTTAAAAAGATATGATATGTTTTTTTTTTAATATAATTTTGACGAATTACTAATAAATAACTTAAATATTAAAAAATGATGAAAAAAGTACTTACTCTCATTTTAATGTTATTTTCGATCATAAGCTGGTCACAAAATAATATTCAAAATGATTTTTCTATTTTAATTAATGGAAATAAGGTAGTGGCCGCAGGAACTTACAAGCAACAAGCTGAAGTCCTCCGAAATACTGCAAAAAGAAAAGGCAGTATTACAACAGGATTCATGCTATTACAATTTTCGAAAATTCCAACTGTTTTAGAACAGCAAGAATTAGAAAATCAGGGCATAACACTTTTAAACTATTTATCAAACAATGCCTATTACGTTTCTATAAACTCTAAGTTTTATAACTCAAGTAGCGTAGCAAGAAATGTGCGATCTTTTGTGGAGTTTGATCCAAGTTTTAAAATCGATCAAAGTATATCTAGTGGAGCAATTCCAGATTACGCAAAAAGCGGCAATTCTGTAAAGGTTGTGGTTAGCTACTTTAAGGGAGCAGATAAATCTACTATTGCAAATGATCTTGCACAAATAGGGGTAAAAGATGTTAGAAATATGGAATCATTTTATCAATTGTATTTGCAAGCTTCAATAGAAAAACTTGGAGAAATTGCAAAACTCAATTGGGTACAAAATATAGAATTAGTTCCTCCGCCTGTAGAGAGCGAAAACAAACCGGGCCTAACTTCGCATAAAGCAAATGTTTTGGGTTCTTCTATTCCAGGACTGGGTTATAATTTAACTGGAAAAGGAGTTAAAATTGGTATCTGGGATGGAAATCTTGAAAAGCACGTAGACCACACAGGTCGATTAATTAATAGAGAATATGAAGTTCCTGATTCTCATGGTTCACATGTTTCTGGAACTATTGGTGGTGCAGGAATTTTAGATCCAAGAGCAAAAGGAATGGCACCGGAAGTTCAAATATACGGTTGGAATTTTAATACACAATCAAATGGTTTACCCGTTCACGTAGAAAGAGACCTCGCCGCTACGAATGATGGAGTGGAGTTAACTTCAAATTCTTACGGTGTTAATTTAACTAGTGGATACAACGTAGTAAGATACGGAGCGTCAGATAGAGGAGATGATGATGTTACTGTAAAACATCCTTATCTATTAAATGTGTATTCAAACGGAAATGCGCAAGCTGCATTTTTAGGAGGATTTAATACTTCTACTAAAGCTTCTAAAAATGCATTACACGTAGCTGCTAACGATCCAAATGATGTTATTAGTACATATAGCAGCTTTGGTCCAACACTTGACGGTCGTCTAGTTCCTCAAATTTCTGCTGTTGGTTCTAGTGTATATTCACTAGATTACAATAACTCCTACTATACAATAAGTGGGACCTCTATGGCTACACCTGGAACCTCAGGTACTTTAGCATTGCTTTATGAAAGATATAAAAATATTTTCGGGGCAAAGCCTTTAGCTTCTTTAATGAAAGCGCTAGTTTCAAATACGGCAAAAGATGTTGGAAATGCTGGACCAGATTATAAATATGGTTTCGGAAATTTGAATGGCTTGAGAGCAGTAAAGGTTTTAGATAACAAAATGTTTTATACAGCTTCAGTTAGCAATGGAACTACTTTTGAAAAAGACATTGTCGTTCCAGCTGGTCTGAGAACTTTAAAAGTAATGCTTGCTTATACTGATATTGGAGCAACGCCAGGTGCAGCTGCGATCTCTGTTAATGATTTAGATATAAAATTAGTTAGCGGTGGCACAACGACTTTGCCTTGGATATTAAATCCAAGCACTCCTAATGCTAATGCAACAAGAGGAGTAGATAATTTGAATAACATTGAACAAATTACTATTGATCAACCTACGGCAGGAACTTATAAAATAATTGTAACAGGAACTGTGGTTCCCATGAATTCTCAGGAGTTCTCTGTGGTTTATGATTATGTTGCACCGGAACTTATATTGACCTATCCTATAGGTGGCGAGAAATTTAATCCTGATGTTACAGAATTCATCCGTTGGGATTATGAAGGAGAAGTAAGAACTTTCAATATTGAGTATTCTAATGATGGTGGTAGCACCTATACCACAATAGCGGCCAATGTACCATCAGAAGCAAGAAATTTTGCATGGAGAGTGCCAGTGGGAATAGTGCCTACTGCTAAAATTCGAATTAGCGCAGGAAGTAGAGTTTCTGTTTCAAAAGAAAACTTTACAATCATGACCGAACCAAAAAATTTAGTAATTGCACCAGCACTTTGCGGTGGAACAGCTTATAAAATGGATTGGGATGCAATTACAGGTGCAAAATATGAAGTTTTAAAATTAAATGGATTTAAATTTGATGTGGTTGCTACAGTAAATAATCCAACTTTTACATTCACGAATCTAACTGTAAGCGATAACAACTGGTTTACCGTTCGTGCTATCGATATTGCAACTAATTTAGTATCTGAAAGGGCGAGAGCCATAAATGTTGAGCCTATTGCAAGTCCAGTGCTTACAGCAGTAAATCTTCCATTAATAGAAAATTTTAACAATAGAAAACCATCTTCTTACACATTGTCAAGAGCCAGTAATACTGGAACCATTGGTTTTGAATCTCAAAATCTTTCGCTGTTGGATGGTGTAAAAATGTCTGGTTCGGCCGTGGCAGGTTCACCTCTTTGGACAGCAAGTACTGCGACAAATGCTTTCGCAAATAATCCAAATTACATCAAGAGATTAACGTTTTGTGAAGTTGATGCAACTAGTTTAGCTGGTAGAGCGGTACGCTTAAAATTCAATTTGACCTGGAATAACGGCGCAGCCATAGCTAATAGAAACTTTTTTAGAGTATTAGTTAACGGAGTTCCTGTAACTAGTGCTACAAATATCGCTGTATATGGCGGCACAGTCTTATCAGGAAATACTGTGGTAACATACAATTTAGCAGGTGTAGCTGGAACTAAATTTAGCGTCACATTTGAGGGAGTAATGGACAACAATGCAACAACAGGTACCACTCCTTTATACAACACAATTTTTGTAGACAATGTTGAAATTTATGAAGCAGTTGCTACTGATTTAGCTTTAACAGCTTTAACTACAAACACGGGTTTTACTGCCGCTGAGATTGTTACTGCTAGAGTTTATAATTTCTCTCCTACAGCGGTTAGCAATATTCCTGTTTCATACAAAATAAATAATGGTGCAGAAGTTGTAGAGACAATTGCTGGTCCAATTGCACCTTTGACTGAAGTAACTTATGCTTTTGCACAAACTGCAAATTTCTCGGCTGGAGGTTTATATACTGTGATTGGTAAAATAACACCAATTAATGACGCCGATCCTACAAATAATTCGATAACAAGAACAGTTTCAAATACGGGGACGGATGTTCTAATTGGAGGTGTTACTCCCGTAACTAACTGTAGTGCGGTATTTACTGATAGTGGGACTAGATTTGGTAACTATGCTAATAATCTTAATCAAACGATGACATTTAGACCTGCAACGGCTGGCAGTAGTGTTAAAGTTGATTTTACTGAATTTGCACTAGAACAAGGTTATGATTTTCTTTTTATTTATAATGGACCTCTGACAACTTCTCCGTTATTGGGAAGATATGATGGAAATGCTTTACCTCCGTCGTTAACTTCAACTGCTGCAGGTGGAGAACTTACTTTTAGATTTACTTCAGATACCGAAGTTGTTGACAAAGGTTGGATCGCCAATATCTCTTGTGTGACTCCTCCAACGGTTAACGACACAGGAATCACTTCGATTGTAACTCCTGAAACTCTGGGCAAAAAGACCGCAACAAATCCAATTACAATTATTGTAAATAATTTAGGGTCGACAGCACGAACTAATGTTCCAGTATATTACCAAGTTAATGGTCAAACTAAAATCGTTGATGTAGTTCCTACTATAGCTGCTCTTACATCAGTACCTTTTACGTTTGCAACAACTGCGGATTTATCAACAATAGACGCAACGTATACGATCAAGGCAGGAATTAATGAAATTGATGGCAATCTTCTTAATAATGATTTAGAAAAAACTGTTTTCAATAAAAATGCGCTACCAACAAATACTAACACCAATGGTTTTGCAATAACCTCATTGCGATGGAATGATGTGGTTAATAACTCTGGCACATCAGCGTATTCCAATTTTAAAAGTATTAAAATTCCAGTATATGCAGGAGTTACATATCAACCACAACTTACTATTTCTAAAGTTGAAAGACCTTTACCGAGAGACGTGACACCTACTCCTGGAGTATTCTCGATGATAGTGATCGATTTAAATGGTGATGGAAATTTAACTGATGAATTTTATGCCGGTACATATTGGGTTAACACTTTGAATACGGCAACGGCACCAGCCATTTTGTCTACTACAAGTGCTCATAATTTTAGAAGTTTTTTATCATTAGCAGGAGGCTTGACCATTCCTGCTGGAACAACCGCGGGTGAAAAATTGATGCGTGTAATTCACATGTTCCGCTCACCAAACGAGTTTTTTAATGTAAATCTTGGACCTACATTCGACGGTTTAACCACCTCTAGACAAGATTTTGAAATTGAAGAATATACAATTAATGTTCTTCCTTTTACAGCTGCTGATGCAAGTGTGGAAAGAATTACAGCACCATTAAAACCGGGAAAGAGACCAGTAGTGGTAAGTGCCGTTATTCGAAATTTTTCGAATGTTGCAATCTCAAATTTTCCAATTGCTTACAAAGTAAATGGAGGTGTTGAAGTTGTTGAAACAGTTACAGCATCAATCGCTTCTGGAGCTACGGCAAACTTTGTTTTTACAACTACAGCAAATTTAGGTCTGGCTGGAGAGTACACGGTGGAAGTTTACACTAAATTATTAAATGATACCGATGCTACTAATAATTCAAAATCTATAGTGTTATCTCATGTGCCTAATGCTAGTACAAACGTGACAGGAACTTTTGACGGAATTAATGATTACATTGTTTCTGATGTTACTCCTGCTTTAAACCTTACAAACAACTATACATTTGAAACATGGATAAATAGAAAGAGTCCAACTATCTTTGGTAGAATACTTGAGAAAGGTTCAGTTAATCTATTTGTACACACCAATAATAATCCAATATATCGGGAAAACAGTTTAGTATTATCTGTAACAACTGCTACAGGATCTTATGTGTTAAATACGGGTTTAAATTCAATGCAATTAAACAAATGGCATCATGTTGCACTCAGTGTTAGTGGTGCTAATGTTTATACTATTTATATCGATGGAGTTGTAGCACCATTTATTGCAACAGGAACTGCTGCAGCTGCTAATTCTAATGCTATAAGCCCTGCTTTTATAGGGAACAATGCTGTCTTAGCAAGAGGATTGAATGCAAATATAGATGAAGTTCGCATTTGGTCTGGCGTGAGAGATCAGACAACTATTGCAGCGAACACTATGACCAAGTATACAGGAAATGAACCAAATTTGTTAGCGTATTATTCATTTGCTGAAGGAAATAAGCAATTTGTATTTGATACCTCACCAAGTGACAATACTGCAGTGGTTACAAATGCAGATACTAACGGAATAGGAGAAGGAAAATTCTGGAATACTCCGGTTCTTTTACAAAATCTAGAATTACAAAACCAGCTATCATCAACTTATGATGCTGCCTCCAAGACTTATACAATTTTATTAAACGATGGAGCTAATATTACTGCTGCAGTTTCAAATTTTACCACAGGAATGAACTCAATTGCTAAAATCAACGGAGTAACTCAAGTAAGTGGTGTAACTGCTAATAATTTTACAAGTCCAGTCACTTTTACTGTTGAAGGTGTTGGATTTAATACCGGAATCACTGAGAGTTATACGATAAAAGTTCTTGTAGGATTAAAAAGTGAAAGTAAATTACTTACCTATAACTTTAAAACTGCTGCAAACCCTGGTTTGACTCAGGAAATAACAACAGTAATTGCGGGAACTAACGCCTCAGCGATTGTTCCATTTGGAACAAACGTATCACGATTGAGAGCTGATTTTACAGTTTCACCTGGCGCAGAACTTTTTATAGACAATGTAAAGCAAACGCCAGCAAACAATGAAGTTGATTATACAAATAGTATTTTGGTTACCGTTATTTCAGAAAATAAGCTTTCTCGAACAAATTACATGGTGACTATAGATGCAAATAATACTGAAGCCAAATTCTTAAGTTATGCTGTAGCTAATCAATTTAGTCCTACAGTTATTTCAGAAGTAGTGAAAACAGTTAAGGTATTGGTTAACAACAATGCAACATTAAGCACCTTAATTCCGGTGTTTCAGGTATCTCAAAATGCTACAACTACCATTGGAACGTATCGTCAATATAGCGGGGAAACGAAACTCAATTATATCGCTCCTGTTGATTACAATATAATGGCTCAAAATGGAACATTTCAAAAATGGACTGTTACTATTGAAAGATCAAAACCTGTAATTACTTTATTAGGGAACGCTGTAGTTTCTTTGTCCAGTGGTTGTGCGTATGTGGAAGCAGGATTTTCAGCGATCGATAATTTAAACAAGAATATTACATCGATGGTTTTAACTTCTGGAGTTCTTGATATAAATGTTGTTGGTCAGTATGTACTTACTTATCGCGTTTCCGATGATCTAAACAATGAATCATTTGTGACAAGAACAATAAATGTGTTAGCAAATCAAAAACCAGTAATTACTGCTACTGCAAATGTAAAAGTAAATAGTACTGCAGTATCATGCGGAGCAATGGTGGTTGTGCAAAATGCTACTGCTACAGATGATTGTGCAGTGGGTACACCAGTAGGAGTGCGAAGTGATGGGTTGGGGTTAAATACTTCATATCCTGTAGGAATTACAACAATTAGGTGGAATGTGAGTGATAACCTGGGTAATGCAGCAGTTGAAGTTCTTCAAACAGTTACTGTTGAAGATAAAGTTGCACCAATAGTTTTGACTAAAAACATTACCATCCAGCTGGATCCTTCGTCAAATGCAACGATAGATGTTGCGGCTATCAATAATGGTTCAACAGACAACTGTGGAATAAGTTTAATTGAACTTGATAAAACAACTTTTAACTGCGCAAATGTTGGGGAAAATACGGTAACACTGAAAGTTACAGATAGAAGCGGAAATATTTCTTCTGGAACAGCCACAGTAACAGTTGTAAATAGTCAACTTAACTTTATTAGAAGACATTTTGACGATGTTATCTTTTTCGACAATAGCTCTAATAGTTTCAAAGGCTATAGTTGGTATAAAAATGGAGTTTTAGTATCAGGTCAAACTGCTCAGTATTTCAAAGATAGCGCATCTTTAAACGGAACCTATTATGCTATTGCGACTAAATTAGATGGCACTTTAGTAACTACTTGTCCGTTGACTTTTTCGTCTTCACTGGAACAAGAGTTTTTAAAAATTGCTCCTAATCCTGTTACTACTAATTCGTCATACCAAATTAACACTAATGTAAATTCAGCAAAAATTCAGAATGCACGAGTTATGGTGTTCAATTTACTGGGAACTATGATAAGTAATCAGGTGATTACTACGAACACCGTAAATATGGTATCACCGAGTGCCGAAGGTGTTTATATTGTAAAATTGATATTAGCAAATGGCCAAATTTTCACAAAAAACCTATTGGTTAAAAACTAAAACAAAACGCGTATAAAAGGGTATGAAATCCTCATTGTTCTACAATGAGGATGGATTATTCTAATACTAAAAACGTAAACAGATATGAAATTTAATATTAAATATATTGCAGGACTTGTTGTAGTTCTTTTCTCAACAGCTGTAAATGCACAGTTTTATGTTGGCGTACAATCAGGGATTGCCAATATTAAGAGCGATGTGCAAGGAGTTTCAGCCTCCACAATGATTGGCGGAGCTTTGAAAGCAGGGTATATTTATTCTTTAACTAATCACATAGGAATTGGTTCAGGAATAGAGTTTGCTCAATATAAACAAAGATTATTTTTAAATCAAGGCTCAACAACTCTATCAAATTTTGAAGTTGATGCAACTGGCTCAGCATTTATTTATAATGTTACGACTGGAGATTATAGAGAAAATCAAACGTTACAGGCCATTCAGATTCCGCTTTTTTTACAGTATAAGAAGAATATAAACAAGGGAGTTGATTTTAACTTTAGAGCTGGGGCTAAATATTTTTTACCTATTAATTACAAGATAGAATCATCCGCAAATTCTGTAAGAGGTTCTGCTTTCTACCCTGACGTTAATTTGACTATCAATAATTTGCCAGAATATGGTTTTGGCAACCAAACTAATTATACCGCATCGGGAGAATATAAAACACAAGGCGTTATAATGAGTTCTTTTGAATTAGGATTTACTTTCAAAGTTAGTGAAAAGAATGCGTTGTATGCTGCTATGTTTTTAGAAAATAGCTATGGATCAATATTGAATCAAGAAAGAAGCGAGTCGTATGTTGGCTATAATCCAACTTCCATCTCTAACAGAGAGCCAAACGGACTTTATAGCACTGCCAAAGATGCAAAAATTCAGCCAGTATCCTTTGGTTTGACATTAGGATTTAATTTTATGTAATCCAGAGTATTGAAACTAAGAAATAGGATAATGAATAACTTTAAACAATTTCTTAAAATTTAACAAGAGGCATTTAATAATGGTTTGATTAGATGTTTTATTGACGCATTATTGCCAATAAAAATGCTAAAAGAGGTTGCCTATTTAATATAGGCAGCCTCTTTTTTTTAACGGCATTTAGATTCACGATGCCCTTGACTGAGTAGCGACAATCATACTACCATTTAGAAATCGAAAACACCTATTTTTATTCATTCAAGTTGAGGTCTTTTTCCGCTCGTCATTGTGCAGTTGAGATTAAGTTTTACGTTTGAAATTATTTTAGTCTTGCGATAAACTTCATAATGATGCGCTCAACCCAGTAAATTCCAATAATTATTTTACATTGAACCTTGCAGCTTTTAAGAGTAACTAAAAATCAAATTATTAACAACAATGTTACGCTTTAGGTAGCTTAAAATGTATCATTGTAATTAATAATAAAACACTAAAAATTTTTGTAACTATTCAGCCTGTATTATAGTAAAAGTTTTAAAAGCGCCCAATATGTTTTGACCGTTTTTAATACATGTGTCGGTTACCGAACGGATAAACGCTTAGACTTGAGCAACATTCTCAGTTTTAAACTGACACGATACTTTTTGTTTAACTTTCACATTTCTAATCGCTCTTTGCGATGCATTGTTATCAGGAGATACGTGGAAATGATGCAGAAAAGTAAGAATATATTCTTTGTGCTTTATCATTCGTTTATGGAATGCACGCAGTTTCTTTTAATTTTCAGGAAGTGGATTTTCCAATAAAGCATCTAACGTGATTCTTATTTTATCCCTTAGTAAGATTGGATTGTTATAATTTTCTTGGTGTAAATTTTTCTTAAGTTCTAAAGCTTCGTACAATATCCTTTTGAAGTTTTTGGCCCAATTGGACTCAAAGCGTTGTTCAAAAAATATAAGTTCTCGCAATAAATGTGCAATGCATAATTGGTGCGTTTTACATTGGGTTTGAAAATGACTTGCCCAACAATCATGAACCAAAAGTTCATTATGAAAACCGTGGAAAAATTAGTGTCAATAATAACTGTTCCTCTATTTTTTGAAAACACTACAAATGTAGCGAACTTGGTTTGCCAAGTCCAAAACCAACCATTTTTACCATTTATTCTAATGCCTGTTTCATCAGCACCAACAACTTTTTGTTCGATACTTTTTGAGCAATTAAATCATATGCGGGTTTTGCTTTTAGAGCAAATCCATTCAAGAAATTGCAAATTGTACCTTGTGAAATAGGCGGGTTACAAACGTATTTAAAATATTCGCTCATTCTCTCAAAAGGCAAGTATTGACGAGTATGCATATAGGCAATAGTCGCTTGAATAGTAGCTCCATAACTTAATGTTACTTTTACATTTTCTTGAAAAATAGACTTGTTTTGATGTCCACAAGAGCACATCTTTTTAAAAATTCGATGCTCATTATATTTTGAAAAAATGACTGGGATATCAATTATTTGTCTTTTTAAAAGCAACTTTTCGGGCTTATCGGATAAATTATTTCCGCAACAATTACAAAAATCGGGTTTGTGATTGATGATTTGATCAGGATTCTCAACCATTTTTAACGTATTGCCTTCGTGTCCTGGCTGTCCACCGATTTTTTTGCTAGATTTAGTGCGGAGACTTTGGTTTTTCAAAAGCCTATTCATATCTTTAGAAGGCGAAACGGAACTAATACGACTATTTTTTCGATGCGTTAAGTCTTCGATTTTATCAAGTAATTTTTCAATTACTGTTTCTAACTGGATAACTTTAGCCTCTAATTCAGCAATACGTTTTTTGTCGGAGTTTAATTTCTATTTATTTGACATAAAGGAAACAAACACCCATAAAAAGCAAAGTAAATCAAGCAGATAGTTGTTAATTAATCATGCGAATCAAGGGTTAAAATATTAAGTAAATAAAGGCAACCACAATTTTACCAAACAGTTGTACCAATAGTCCTTTAGAGGATCTAACCTTACTCGCTTTTTGTATATCTATTTTTTGAATTAACCAATTAAAGAATGATTCTATAGGTTGTGTAATCCTAGAAACAGCCGTTGAATATAAGTCGTTTGAGGCTTTGTCCCTATTTCTAATTTCCTGACATTCTCCTTTTACAGCTTTAATTGGCGTCATCATTACTGAATTTTTTTCTTTTTCAAACTCAGCAAAAAATTCTTTGTTTTGATAGATTTTATCACCAAAAAAACATCTATTTACTTTAGTTGACCATGCTTGCTTAAAAACGGTCAAATCATTCACTGAAGCTGGCGTTATTTGTATTTCTTCCGGAAAATGAATTTTACCTAAACGTCTAAAAGCCAGTGCGTGTAGCTTCACTCCATAATAATACAAGCTTTTGGTCGAGCAATATCCTTTGTCGGTCAATTCTTTTGCCACTTTTCCATTTCGCTTTCCAGAACAAGTAATTATTGGCATTAAGTCTAGTAAACTTTGGTTAGAAAAGCAATCAGAAGGTAAAAACTCTTCAAATAATAAAGTTACAAAACTTCTAAAAGCTTCTGACAATTGGTTAAGCCGATTAGAAAAACCAGCAGAAGAGCCAAGTTTGGCAAACCAATCAATCAAATAATCACAAGCATATTTGTTAATATGTTTAACCCAAATTACGCGATAGATATTTCAAAGGGATAATTAAAAGTTTTGTTGTGATTCCAGAGACCAGTGAACCATGCCCTTCGTTTTTTAGTTAGGGCTATTTTTAAAACAAGTTTGTCATTTACCTTTTCAAAATATGCACCAATGTCAAATGTCCGATAAGGTCTTTTGCGTTTTTTCTTGTAATAGGAAAGTTCTAAAAAGCGCCATCAAATTGTAGGCTATCATTGCAAATATCAAAGCTGCCTCAGTTGGAAAGAAATCTTTTAGATTAAAACTATCAAAGCCAAAGTCGTATTTCAATTCTTTAATTGCTTCGCCTGTTCGCTACCGCTCGTTCAATGTTATTAAGTTAAGGTGTTATGTTATTTAAAATCAAGCAAATAGCTAGTTTATAATTTTTTATATGTATTAATTTTCGTATATGTATACTGTATAATTTATAGTATTATGTGTGTAAAAAAAACTCTTTTTTTGTTTTGGATACATTAAGAGAGGTAGTATTTAGTGATCAAATAATTTTGGAATACAGAATGAACAAAACAGATTTTAGTCGAAAACGGAAACAACCTTTTGGTGGTATGTTGCTTTTTATGGTCAATTTTCTAAAAAAAAGTTTGGTTATCGAAATTGATTCATTTGTGAATTTTTTAAATTCTAAATCAAATTTGTCATCAGTTAAAAAATTTACCAAAAGTGCTTTTGTTCAAAAAAGAATGAAAATAAATCCAGCAGTTTTCAAATATCTTTCACAAGTTATTATTGAAAATACTTACACGGAAAGCAACACAACAATTAAGCGATTTTATGGATTTAGAATACTCAGCGTTGATGGTTCAAAATTAACATTGCCAAATACTGAAGAACTTAAAGAAGAATTTGGGGAATCAAAAAACCAAACAAATACAGGGGTTGTTCAAGCAAGAATTTCTGTTTTATGTGACGTTTTAAATTCGGAATTGGATAAGTTAGAAACAGGCGAAAGAATTATGGCACTAAAACATTCCAGACAATGGAAAAAAAATGACTTAATAATTTATGACAGAGGATAATCATTCTATGATTTTAAATATGAACACATTAAGGCAGAAATAGATTATTTAATTCGAGTTAAAACCTCACATAGTAAAATAGTACAGTGTTTTGTTGATAGTGGAGAAAAGGCAATAGTAACAGAAATATTTCCTCAAGAAAAGCATTCTTTTATAGGTAAGGATTACAACAAAAATAGCCCGCGAAGAGTCAGACTAGTTAGGGTTGATTTACCAAGTGGAGAAGTTGAAGTTTTAATGACATCATTATTAGATAGTGAAAAATATCCAACTAAAATATTCAAGGAATTATATTTTATGAGATGGGGAATTGATTCTTTTTATGATGAAACACTACCATCCGAAAGTCTAAAATAAAAAGTACCTGAGATTCCCTTATTTTTGTTTTGCGAAAAATAAAATAATTTTATGGGACTCTTCAGGCGAAACAAAAATATTAAAAAACCAGTTATTCGACAAATTATTGACTTAGTTCCTCGATG
>JAFCUE010000023.1:0-66161 GCA_051990185.1 Flavobacterium sp. DT2-2
CAACATGAAAAAGTTAGTAGTTTTTAATGGTCAATTGTACCCCAAAATTAGGTGGTCAATTTGAACTGGAAAGTGGTGGTCAGTTTGCTCCGAAACTGGTGGTCAATTTGCACTGGAATTGGGTGGTCAATTTGACCGGTTTTTCCAAACATAAACCATAAGTTTAAAAATAATAATATTGAAACAAATACTGAACTCTTAAAGAATCTTTTTGGAACTAGTAAAAACAAAATAGATAGTTTATTCTTAATCAATATTAATTCTGACCAAAATGTAAAATTTGATTTTTCTGAATTAGAAATTTCAAATTCTTCAATAATTTCGTTTAGCTCATTTTGGAAATGTAATTTTAATGAAAATACTAAATTTATTAATTGTGAAATTTTTGGCATCAAATTAAACGATAGTAAAACAAGTGTTAATAAATCAAACTTTATTGACTGTGCATTTGATTCTAATATTGAGACTTCACTAAAGCTAGTAGAATCTAAGGATAGAAATTTAAAGCAGAACCTAAAGATTTTTCTAAATGACTTTTTTCATTTGTTTTCTACTAATGGAAAGCTTGGTAGACAATGGGAACATAAAGTAATCGAACCTAGATTTCCTGGTATCAATAAGCTTAGACTTGACTATAATAAAACTATTAAGATACTAAAGAAAAGCGGAGTTATTGAAGTAACAAAAGAGTTGAGTAAAAATAAATTTTCTATTAACGATATCCATAAAAGTAATGTTGAAAAATTCATTAAGGATGGTACTATTTCCAAAGAAATTACAGAAATATTAAACCAATTAGAAAAGTGACAAATGCATAAAATTTATTTACAAGAGATTTGGGGATTTGTCTCAATATTGAAATAGTTTTTTATTTGATATGCTTAGTTAATCTTAAACTAACGCTTGATCTTCTACCAAATTTACTGTTGTTCCTAACCTTTATTCGGTGATTAATTAACTTAATCACCGCATTTTTGCGTCGTATTAAAATTGTTTACACCGCAAAATTACTTCCATGCGGTAATTAAATACTATATTTACCGCAAAAATGCGGTACTATGTATGTTTATCAAAAGAAAGAGTGGCCAAATTTCACTTGGGATGCAGCTATCATTACGCCATTACTTGGTAAAGTAAGGCATCAGCAGGGCATTATACTAGGTGTTATGCAAGGTCTTGGCTTTCGTCTACAAGAAGAAACGGTACTTCAAACACTGACTCTTGATGTTATTAAATCAAGCGAAATAGAAGGGGAACAACTCAATCATGATCAAGTACGATCTTCGATAGCAAAACGACTAGGTATTGAGATTGCAGCTGCTGTGCCAGCTGATCGTAATGTAGATGGTGTTGTAGAAATGTTGTTAGATGCTACACAACGCTATGAAGAACCGCTAGACGAGGAGCGTTTATTCGCATGGCATGCAGCGCTTTTTCCAACAGGTAGAAGCGGAATGTATAAAATCAAAACAGCAGACTGGCGTGATGGTGTGATACAAGTAACTTCGGGTGCAATGGGGAGAGAAATAGTTCATTTTGAAGCACCGGTAGCGGATAAAGTACCCCATGAAATGGATGTCTTTTTTAATTGGTTTAATGCTGAGCAATCACTTGATCCTGTATTGAAAGCGGCTTTTGCTCATTTATGGTTTGTTACAATACATCCTTTTGACGATGGAAACGGCCGTATTACTCGAGCTATTACTGATATGCAGTTAGCACGAGCAGATCAAAGTAAAAAGCGATTTTACTCCATGTCAGCACAAATTCAAATTGAGCGTAAAACATATTATAGCATTTTAGAAAAAACGCAAAAAGGAGATCTGGATATAACAGATTGGTTAGACTGGTTTTTGAACTGTTTGTTACGTTCTATGAAGCAAACAGACCAAACTATTGCCATGACTTTAAAACGTGCTCAATTTTGGGAAATTAATCATTCTGTAGATTTTAATAATCGCCAACAGAAGGTTACTCAAATGTTACTTGATACTTTTTTTGGAAAACTGACCGTTTCTAAATACGCAAAGATAACTGGAGTTTCTACTGATACTGCGTTAAGGGATTTGCAAGATTTAATATCTAAAGGGATTTTAGTGCAAGAAGGTGCAGGAAGAGGTACTAGTTATAAATTAATTGATGTCGCGTAAGTGTTTGTTATCAAGTTTCTTATTTGGTAATTTATTTAAATAAACCTGTGTAGTTCTAATGTCGGTGTGACCTAACATTTCACTAATAGCATCAATAAGTGTATTTTCAAATTTTAAAAATGTGGCAAATGAATGTCGTGCAGTGTAAAATGTGATGCGTGTGCTAATTTGTAATACCACCATCATTTCTTTTAGCGCTGGATTTATTTGTCCAAGTAATTTATGACTTCGGTTTTTAATTTTTTTTGTGGTTATGTTTTCATCTAGTAAAAGAGGAAATAGATTAGGAGTTTATGATTTTTTGGTATTAAACTTTTAATATCTCGAGCGAATGATCTCGAAGCTTAAAATAAAAGTATGCCCCAGTTTTGTTTTTTAAATAAGTGCTTACATTTCTTTATTTTATTCTATTTTTATAAAAAATAGCGTTTATGACTTATTATTTCAAACTATTAATACCTCTTTGTATTATATTCTGTGTTTTTTCATGTAAATCACAGAACAACGCTTCTGCTTTACTTAAAAGTAATAGTTCCGTTATTAATGACTCCACATTTGTAAATTTGAAGGATTATAGCCAAGACTTTGTATTTGACATGAAATATGCCACATCAGATAATTTTTTGAAGGCAAAGGTATACGATTGTGCAGCATGTTTTTTACGACTTAAAACGGTAACTGCTTTAGTAAAAGTCAATAAAAAATTCATGAAAAAAGGACTTAGAATTAAAATTTTTGATTGTTATCGTCCTTTAGACATTCAAAAAAAAATGTGGAATATTGTTTCTAATCCAAAATATGTTGCAAATCCAGTCAAAGGTTCAGTTCACAATAGAGGAGGAGCAGTAGACATTACTTTGGTTGATGCCACAGGGAAAGAGCTAAACATGGGAACTTCTTTTGATTTTTTTGGAATTGAAGCGAGTCATAATTATCCAGATGTATCTATGGAAGTAAAAAAAAATAGAATTCTTATCAGAACACTTATGACAAGCAATGGTTTCAACTCATTTGATTCAGAGTGGTGGCATTATAATTTAAAGTCAGGATTAAATGATAAAATATCAAATGCTAAATGGGAGTGTGAATAATACTATTCAATACATTTTAAGTAATTAATGAAGTAGTCTTCGGGATAGTATGTTTCATTATTTAATTCTGATTTTAACTCCTTTTTTAAAACATAGTCCTCCGTATCTGTCAAGTATTTTATACGCATCAAAGAAACAGGGGATTTTTTTAGGTCTTCAAAGCTTTCTTTCATGAACATGAAAATTCCAGAATTAATTCTATTATCATATCCTTTATCGTCCCTAATCATAGTACCACAATTTTCTTGATCGATATGAATTAAAGTAATTATTTTACCATTATTTAATTGTAAGATTAATTTAGAATTTTTATCGAAGCAATTGGCTTTCATAAAATCTTTACTTTTTTGAATACTTTGAACTGTCAAAGTTGGTAATCCATCTGTCAAAGACAAAGTACAAAAAATATAACTTAAGCTTCCTCCAAAGTTTTTCTCACTAATCATATAGTCTCGGGTTGATTTATAAGTGCCAATAGAATCATTTACATTGACACTATAATCACATGGTTTTTGTGCTACACTATTGAAGTTAATGAACAACAAGTATAGGATAATTATGTATTTCATTTTTATATTATTTTAGTGCAAATTAAAACTTTTTTATGGTTGTTTTCATCAGTTGTAAAAAAACAATAGGTATTTCCTCCCTCTTTTATTTTCCATTTTTTCCGAATAGTTTCGACACTATCTGGAAAATTTCTTGTAGTCAGATTTGCTTGTTTCTTTTCTAAATAAATTTTCATCTCAGATTTACGGTAAGGTATTGCATGTAAAATTTCAAAGGTTCGTCCTGGAAATGTAATTAAGTCATTAGAAGTGTATAGATGGGAGTGTTTTTGTATTTTATTTAAATTGTAAAATGTTCCAACTTCATCGAATCCACCTGATTTCATGATGGCGCTATTGGGTTCGTATAAATACTTTTGGGGAGGACTGTAATTTGGAATTTTAGAATCTTCTTTTAAAATGAAATCAAATTTTTCAATTTTATTCTTAACTATATTAGCAGTCTTGATTTCTATATTACCAAAATAATCTTTGTGTAGTTCCCATAACAACTCTTTTACTTCATTTTCTAATGCCAAGATATGAATAGTTTTGACGTTTTTTAATTCAGATAGACCTGCTGAAATATCCAGTATAGGTGCAGTCTTTATCAGTATAGAATTTGAATGAGAGAAATAAAAATCAAGATTTTCAGGAACATTAGGCAAGCAATCCTTTAACATAAATACTTTGCCTTTGGTTTCATTTCGTCTCGAAGGATCGATATAAATCCAATCCCATTTTTTATTTAGATCAGATAAAATAACTAAGCTATCTCCTGAATAACAGTTGATATTTGATATGTTTAATTGTTTAAAATTGTGTTGAACAATAGCAGAAAGCTCTGAATTGATTTCACAATGAGCTACTTTTTTAACTTTTTGTGCAAAATAGTAATCATCAACTCCAAAACCTCCGGTTAAATCGATTATTGATTTTCCTGTAATTAAGGAAGCTTTGTAATGAGCTGTTTTTTCTGATGAAGTTTGTTCTATTGAAATTTTATTAGGAAATATTATATTTTGAGCAAAAAACCAAGTAGGCAACTTCTCTTTTGCCTTTGTTTTAGCTTCTATTTGATTCAAAATGAAGTGCCAATTCATTTCTAGAAAAGGATTTTTTTGTAGGGCTAAATTTGTTATGCTTTTACCAATATTTTCATTGATAAATGCCTGAAATTTGGCATCTAAAATCTTTAAATCCACAATTAGATGTCTTTGGTTAATAACATAATAATTTTGTTTTCTGGAAAAAATTCTTTTCCAATAACTTTGATTATAGTGTAAAGAGGAACCGCCACTATCATTCCTAAAATTCCAAAAAGAAAACCTGCAATGAGTATTACTAAGAAAATTTCGAGGGGATGTGAACTAACACTTTTAGAAAAAATGATGGGTTGTGACGCATTGTTATCGATGATTTGAACTATCCAAAAACCAATTAAAACATATATCGTTGTTGGTAAAGTTTCGGTTCTAAAATCACTCCCTAAATTACTCATCATCGTTAAAATAGCTGCTAAAATGGAGGCTATCAATGGTCCGATATAAGGAATTATGTTTAGGACTGCGCATAAAAAAGCGATAACAATAGCATTTGGAACACCAAAAAGGAATAATACGATTAAGTATAAAAGAAAAACAATAAATAATTGAAGCAGTAAACCAATAAAATATCGAGACAGCAAGTGGTTGATTTTTTCTAATGAGTTTAATATCTGATCTTCATGGCTATCCTGAATTATTTTTTTGAAACCAGTTATGAAAAGTAAACGGTCCTTTAAAAAGAAAAAAGTAATAAACAAAACGGAACCTAACCCAACTCCTAGGCTACTGATAGTATTGATTACTGTATTCAAGAAATTAGGAATGAAATTAAAGTTGATTTTAGACGTAAGATTGCTCTCTTTTAAAACTTGAGAAGAATCAATTTGATGACTTTCTAGATATGCGCTGATTTGGCTTATTAATTGAACAATATTACTTTCTATTTTTGAAGTATTCAATAGTGATAAATTTTGACCTTGTGATAAAATCAAAGGAACAAACATCATTATAAAACCAAATATAATCAATATGAAAAGTATTAGAGTGACGATAGTTGCAAAAATATGATTGAATTTCAATCTCCTTTTAAAAAAATCTAAAATCGGATTCCCGATCAATGTCAGTATCAAGGATACAACGAGATAAATTAATACCGCTTGAATTTTGTAAAAGAAAAACAAAATCAAACCTACAATAAGAACGATTAATAATGCTCTGATAATACCATTTGAAATGGTTTTAGGTGTAATCATATTGTTGTTTTAGGTTATAAAGATAAAAAAACTCGCTAACAAGTAGCGAGTTTTATAATCTAAAAAAACAAAAAATTATAATCTGAAACTAGCTCTTGATCCACCAGAAACAAAAACTGCATCCATTCTTGATTTTTGTCCGTTAGAGAACATGTACATTCCTCTATCATCAGTATAATCCATATAGTTCATTGTCATTTCAACAGGATTTCCTGAACAAGTACTATAATGTGGGTAAGCTGGAACTCCAGAATTTGCAGCGTTGTGAGTAGGTGTATCAGATACTAAATCACTACCACAAGTTGCATCACCCCAAATATGACGTAAGTTCATCCAGTGTCCTACTTCATGAGTTGCTGTTCTTCCTAAGTTGAATGGATATACAGCAGTACCTGTATTTCCTAAATATTTAGAATCGATTACTACACCGTCAGTAGAAGAGGATCCACCAGGAAATTGAGCATAACCTAATATTCCACCACCAATTGTACAAGCCCAAAGATTCATCTTTGTGGTTGGAGAGGTTGGAGCAATACCACCTTGAGAAGCAATTTTCATTGCATCGTTTGTACCCCAAGATGTTTTAGTAGTTGCTTTTCTGTAAACAGCTTCAAGTACAAAAGAGATTCCTACATTTGCTTTTACACCTGCAAACAAAGAAGGAACTTGATTAAAATCAGAGTTAGCAGCATTAAAATCTTTGTTTAAAACATCAATTTGAGATTGAATTTGTGCTAATGAAATATTTTCAGTAGTTGTTCTGTATAATACGTTAACTACAACAGGAATTTCAATTCTCCCATTTACAATACGAGCAGATGCCATTGTTTTTTGTGTGAATGCTTCAATTTCGTTCATTCTTAATGCTAATTTTGGATCAGCTTTCATTTGAGCTAATAAAACATCTTGAGATGCACAACCTCTTTTTGCAATTGCACTAGTTGTTGGTGCCATTTCTGTAGTGTCATTTTGACAAGAAAAAAGCATCACTAATGCTACAGCAGATAAAAAAATTTTTTTCATAATAATTAGGGTAATAAATTGGTTTGGTTAATTATTTAATAATTTTATAACTTTTTTTTTAAAATAGCAATCTTTCAATCATTTATTTTATAAATAATTCAGAATACTATTTCTACGTTCATTTTGGATTGAAAAATGTATTGTAGAAGCCGAACTTTTTGGATTAAAAAAATAACAATTGAAAATACAATAAAAATAAAATGTTAAAAAATGTTGATATTTTCAAAAAACACCTTGAAAAATCAAATAAAAAAAGAGGTGATTTATTGAATCACCTCTTATAATGAATTATAAAATATTATATTCCGAAACTTGCTCTTGCTCCACCAGAAACAAAGATAGCAGCCATTCTTGTTTTTTGACCATTAGAAAACATATACATTCCTCTATCATCAGTGTAATCCATGTAGTTCATAGTCATTTCTACTGGTGTTCCAGTACAAGTGCTGTAATGAGGATAAGCTGGAACACCATAATTTGCAGTGTGGTGTGTAGGTGTATCAGAAACTAAATCGCTTCCACATGTAGCATCACCCCAAATGTGACGTAAGTTCATCCAGTGACCCACTTCGTGGGTAGCAGTTCTTCCTAAGTTATAAGGATAAGCACCAGATCCAGATAATCCAAAATATTTAGAATCCATTACAACACCATCTGTAGCAGTAGCTCCTCCTGGAAATTGGGCGTAACCCAAGATTCCACCACCTATAGTACAAGACCACATATTCAATTTAGTTGTAGGTGAGGTAGGATCCAATCCTCCTTGTTTTGTTTTTTTCATTGCATCTCTAGTTCCCCAGGATGTTTTGGTAGTAGATTTTCTGTTTATAGTTTCTAGAACAAAAGTAATACCCACATTTGCAGCAACTCCAGAGAATAAAGCAGGTGTACTGCTGAAATCTGAATTGGTTGCATTAAAGTCTGCATTTAGTACATCAATTTGCGACTGAATTTGAGCATCAGAAATATTTTCTGCAGCAGTTCTATACAGCACATTTACTACAACAGGAATTTCAACTTTGCCATTTACCAAACGACCATTTAGCATTGCTTTTTGAGTAAAAGCTTCAATTTCATTCATTCTTAATGCTAAAGTTGGATCAGCTTTTAATTGCGCTTCAAGAACTTCTTGTGATGCACAACCACGTTTTGCAATTGCACTAGCTTCTGGAGCTCCTTCTGTTGTTTCATTTTGACAAGAGAAAAGCATTACTAATGCAACTGCAGATAAAAGAATCTTTTTCATAAATAATTTGTTATAAATTAATGAATTTGGTTAATTATTTCACAATTGTATAACAATTATTTTATAATAAAAACTTTTCTACTTAAAAAAATAAAATAAAAATAGCGAACATTCGATTTTACTGCTTTTGTTTGTTTTTAACGATTTATTATTTACAAGTGCTTTCATACAAATAGAAATTACTCATATAAGTAATGCTCTATTTCATAGAAAGAAAAGTAATTTATGATATTTTAGGTCATTACGTAAAGCAATATCATAAAAGGTTTGTAATGTGTAGATTATTTTTTCCGTTTAAAATCAACAATTAAACTTCTCAATTTTTTATGAGAAGTAATTGGAATTATCTAAATTAATTTGAATTAAAATCTGAACATAAGAATTGTATGTAGAAATAGTATTAATATTAAAATTGATGATTCGCATTATTACGTAATCTCTATTACAGACTTTTAATTATTAAAAATGTAGTTTAGGATATTAGCGCCCATTTTAAGAGCTTTCTCGCGTACTGATAGAGGATCGTTGTTAACTTCAGCATCTTCCCATCCATCGCCTAAATCACATTCATAGGTGTATAACAAAACTAATTTATTTGCTATAAAAATACCAAAAGCTTGTGGTCGTTTTCCATCGTGTTCATGAATTTTTGGTAATCCATTTGGGAAGGAATATGGTTTTTGAAAAATAGTGTGGGTGGTAGGTATTTCTACCAATTCGTTATTTGGGAATATTTTTTTTATTTCTTTCCTAATATATTGATTCATTCCATAATTATCGTCAATATGAAGAAAACCGCCAGCGAGTAAATAATTTTTTAGATTATTGCTGTCAGCGTCATTAAAAACTACATTTCCATGTCCAGTCATATGAATGTATGGATATGAAAATAAATCGGGACTGCTGGGTTCAACAGTTGTTGGCTTTGTTTTTATTCGAGTATTAATGTTGACATTACAATATTTTATCAAATTAGGTAGCGATGTAGGATTTGCATACCAATCACCACCACCACTGTATTTAACCAAAGCAATTTCTTGTGAAAATGATGGTATTGAAAGTAATAGTAGTAGATAAAATAGTTGCCTCATAATGGATAAAATAAATTTTTATGCTTCTTCATTTATAAAAACTACGCTATGACAAGCTACAATTGCTGCAGTTTCCGTTCTTAATCTGGTTGTTCCTAATGTGACTGCAACAAATTCATTTTCAAGCGACAAAGCAATTTCTTTTTCTGAAAAATCACCTTCGGGCCCTATTAATATGGTTACATCTACATTGGGTTTCACAATTGATTTTACTGTCTTCTTTTCTGTTTCCTCACAATGTGCAATTAGTTTTAAACCTTTTTTATTCCCTTTAACAAACTCTTTAAAGGTGATGGCATCATTTAATTTAGGCAAATACAATTCATTAGATTGCTTCATAGCAGCTAATAAAATCTTATCAAGTCGCTCGTTATTAATTACTTTTCGCTCTGAATGGTCACAAATAATAGGAGTGATTTCGTGTACGCCTATTTCTGTGGCTTTCTCGAGAAACCATTCAAAACGATCATTCATTTTCGTAGGTGCTACTGCTAAATGCAAATGAAATTTTGAAGCAGCCGCTTTTTCGAAGGAAATAATTTTTACAGTACACTTGCTATCGGAGGCTAATGTAATTTCAGTTTTAAATAAAAAACCAAGTCCGTTTGTTACATGTAAAATATCGGTATCTTTTTTTCGAAGTACTTTAATAATATGTTTGCTTTCTTCTTTATCAAAAGCAAATGTTGCTGTAGTTTCCGTAATATTCGGATTGTAAAATAATTGCATAATTTATAATTGTATTCTAGCTTTAGAAACAACAGAGGAAGTTTCAAATTGTTGTGATAAAAACTTTTGATACCCCACAATACCTATCATAGCAGCATTATCGGTCGTATATTCAAATTTTGGAATAAAGGTTTTCCAACCGTATTTTTTTTCTGTTTCTTTTAAGGTATTTCGAATTCCAGAATTTGCTGAAACTCCGCCGCCAATAGCGATTTGTTTAATTCCTGTTTCTTGGACTGCCAGTTTTAATTTATCCATTAAAATTTCAATAATGGTATGTTGAATTGAAGCGCAAATGTCATTTAAGTTTTCATCAACGAAATTTGGATTTTCTATTTTTTTCTTTTGAATAAAATAGAGAATCGCTGTTTTTAAACCGGAAAAGCTAAAATTCAATCCTGGAACTTTTGGTTTTGTAAAAGCAAAAGCTTTAGGGTTTCCTAATTGGGCATATTTGTCAATCAAAGGGCCACCTGGATAAGGAAGACCTAATATTTTAGCACTTTTATCAAAAGCTTCGCCAACAGCATCATCTGTGGTTTCGCCAATTATTGTCATGTCAAAAAAATCATCAACTTTTAAAATTTGAGTATGTCCACCACTTATGGTCAACGCCAAAAAAGGGAATGTTGGTTTTTCATATCCATCCTCATCAATAAAATGAGCTAAAACATGCCCTTGCATGTGGTTTACAGCAATTAATGGGATTTTTAAAGCCAATGCAATAGATTTTGCAAATGAACTTCCCACCAACAATGAACCCATGAGTCCAGGACCTTGCGTGAAGGCAATTGCTGATAACTGTTCTTTTTGTATATTTGCTTTTAGCAGTGCTGCATCGATTACCGGAACAATATTTTGTTGGTGTGCACGTGAGGCTAGCTCAGGAACAACGCCGCCATATTGATTGTGTATTAGTTGATTGGCTACGACATTAGACAATACTTTATCGTTTTGTAAAATAGCTGCAGCGGTATCATCACAAGAACTTTCGATCGCTAGAATAAAAACCTCGGAGTTTTGCATAAAAAGGCATAAATTTTGAATTACATTTGACAAGTCGATTCTATAAATCGATTTGTAGCATTCAAAATTAAAGAATTTTTATTGAAAGTGCTGCGGTTTCTAAGGGCAAATTGAAATATTATAGAATTAAATAGTTTAAAGGTATCAAAAAATTTAGAAAAACAGTATTTCGTTCTTTGCTTGGACTAATCCTACTTTTGTTAGTGCTTGGTATTGCGTTGAGCATGCCATCAGTACAGACAAAAATTGCTCGATACTTCACCAACAGTATAAATAAGGATTTTGGGACTAAAATTTCTATTGATGAAGTTGCTATTTCAATTTTTGGAGGTGTAAAATTTAAGAAAGTATTAATTCTAGACCATCACAATGATACATTGATTTATTCTAATAGGATTTCTACAACTATTTTAGAAGGAAAAAAAATGCTAGATGGAGATTTGATCTTTGATGATTTAAATTTACATAGGTTATTTTTTAATTTTAAAACTTACAAAAATGAAAAGAAATCCAATCTTAATGTCTTTATTGCAGCTTTTGAAAACGGAAAAAAATCAAAAAATAAATTTTTACTAAAAATAAATACGGCTCAAATTTTTGATGGCCGTTTTGTTTTAACCGATGAAAATAGAGAGAATCCCAAAGATTTAGATTTTACCAAACTGAATGCATCCCTGACTGATTTTCAAATATATGGACCAGAGGTAACTACCATGATTGATAAAATGTCATTTTTGGATTTCCGAGGTTTGTATGTCAAGAATTTAAATTCAAAATTCACGTACTCAAGGCAGAACATCAAATTAGAAAAGCTGGATCTATTGACCAAAGAATCTACGTTTAAAGGAACGGTAGTTTTGAAATATAAAATTGAAGATTTTTCTAATTTTACTGATAAAGTTCTATTTGATATTAAATTAAATGCCGCTTCTATCGCTTCTAATGATATTCGTTATTTTTATAAAGAAATTGGTAAAAATCAACATTTTTATGCCAAAACCAATATAAAAGGGACTCTAAATGATTTGCGATTTAAAAAATTAGAGTTGGTAGATGATCGCAAAACCCAAATTAATGGCGATCTTAATTTCAAGAATTTATTTGCTAAAAAAGGGCAAAAATTTTCTATGTATGCTAAGTTTAATAAGCTAACATCCAGTTATGATGACTTAATTGTTATACTTCCTAATGTTTTAGGAACTAAATTGCCAACTTCTTTAAAAAAATTAGGCAGGTTTACCGCCTCGGGAACTGCTAATGTGTCGACTACTGCTGTTGAAGCTGATTTTTATATGGTTACAGCACTTGGTGTTGTTACTAGTAATCTGGAAATACAGAATATTGATGTAATTGATAAGGCGTCATACACTGGGAATGTAATTTTAGAAAAATTTGATATTGGGACTTTATTTGAACAGAAAGAACTTGGTACCGTGAGTTTGAATATTGATGTTGATGGCAAAGGATTTAAAAGGAAATTCCTTAATACTGCAATTATTGGCGACATTAGTCAAATAGAATATAAAAATTATAATTATACAAATATTGTTGTCAATGGAACCCTAAAAAGCCCTAATTATAAAGGACAAATTGCTATAAACGACCCTAATTTGACGATGACCTTTAATGGTTTATTGGATTTAAGCAAAAAAGACAGTCGTTATGATTTTCATATCAATGTTGAGAATGCCGACTTAAACAAGTTGAAATTAATAAAAGATCCTATTTCTTTTTTTAAGGGAGATGTTGTCGTGCAAGCCTCTGGCAATAACATTGAAAATTTTCAAGGAAATGTGTATATCAACAAAACATCCTATCAAAATAGCAAGGGAATTTATGACTTTGATGATTTTACAATAGCATCCAGTTTTGATTCCAATAACGTTAGAACTATAACTGTAAATTCTCCAGATATTGTAGAGGGAGAAATAGTTGGTAAATATGAATTCAATCAATTAGAAAACTTAGTAAAAAATTCTTTGGGAAGTTTGTATACAAATTTCAAACCAAGTAAGGTTAAAAAAGGACAGTTTCTTCAATTCAATTTCTCTATTTATAATAAAATCATCGAAATATTTTATCCTGACATTGTGATTGGTGCTAATACAATTGTGAAAGGGAATATCAGTTCTGATAATCAAGAATTTAAGCTGAACTTCAATTCGCCACAAATTATTGCAGCCAATACCACATTCGATAATATCAGAATAGCGGTAGATAATAAAAATCCACTTTACAATGCTTTTATTGAGTTAGATAGTATCAAAACTAAATATTATAAAATTCGAGATTTCAGTGTTATTAATGTCACTATGAAAGACACTTTGTTTTTTCGTTCGGAGTTTAAAGGCGGATTAAAAGGGGAGGATTACTATAATCTGAATTTATACCATACCATCAATAAAGACAATAATAATGTAGTAGGAATCAGCAAATCAGAAGTTAAATTTAAGGATTATCTTTGGTTTTTAAATGAAAATGATGCGCCAAATAATCAAATTGTGTTTGATAAATCATTCAAAACTTTTGATATCGACAATATAATTATGTCGCATGAAAATCAGTCAATTGCTTTAATGGGAACTTTTGACGGACCAAACAAGAAGGATTTAAAACTAAGTTTTAAAGATGTCGATCTCAATCAAATTACGCCTCTCAATAATAAGTTAATAACCCGGGGAAACATTAATGGCGAGGTCAATTTCAAGCAAAATAATGCAGTTTACCAGCCTACGGCTTCTATAATTATAGATAATCTAAATGTAAACAAAACAGATTTAGGAACTTTGAATTTTGAAATTGAAGGCGATGAAAGTCTTAGAAAGTTTGTAATAAATTCTAATTTACAGAATAAAAATGTGGAATCGTTTAATGCAAACGGAAGCTTCGAAATTATTAATAAAGAAACTATTTTAGATTTAAAATTAAAATTCGAAAAGTTTAATATTGCAACTCTTAACTCCCTTGGTGGAGATGTTTTGTCAAACATAAGAGGTTCTATATCAGGTAATGCTAGTATTGAAGGCAATCAAAAAAAACCAAATATCAATGGGCGTTTGTTTTTGAATGATGCTGGTTTGACGGTTCCGTATTTAAATGTTGATTACGCATTAAGCGATAATACTATTATTGATTTAACCGACGAAAAATTCTTGTTCAGGAACAACACATTAACCGATACTAAATACGGAACGACAGGGCAATTGAATGGAAATATTGAACATAATAATTTTGCTGATTGGAAACTAGATTTAGCTATTAATTCTAAAAGGCTTTTGGCTTTAGATACTCAAGACAGTGAAGATGCAGCGTATTACGGTACTGCTTTTATTGATGGAATGGCCACCATTAAAGGAAAAACGAATTCTTTGTTCATAAAAGTAGATGCAAAATCTGAAAAAGGCACAGCTATAAAAATACCGATTAACAATGCTGAAAGTGTAAGTGATAATGTTTTTCTGCATTTTGTGACTGCTCAAGAAAAATACAATTTAAAAAATGGAATTACTGAAAGTGCCAGAAATTACAATGGTCTAGAACTTGAATTTGATTTTGATATAACTCCAGATGCCGAAGTAGAAGTAATTTTAGATCGAAATACGGGTCATGGAATGAGAGGAAAGGGATTTGGATCTTTGTTATTTAAAATTAACACTTTAGGAAAATTTAATATGTGGGGAGATTTCCAGGCGTATGAAGGCACCTATAATTTTAAATACGGCGGATTGATTGATAAGAAATTTGCAGTTAAAAAAGGAGGTTCTATTACTTGGGAAGGGAATCCGATGAGAGCGCAATTAAACCTTGAAGCAGTGTATAAAACGAGTGCTAATCCTGCAGTATTGTTGGATAACTCCTCTTTTAACACTAAAGTACCTGTTGAAGTAGTTATTGGTATTCGAGGCGATTTGACCAGTCCGGAGCCCGATTTTAATATTGAATTTCCAACAGTAAGTAATGTTTTGAAATCAGAAATTCAATATAAATTAAATGATAAGGATGTAAGACAGACTCAAGCCTTGTATTTATTATCATCCGGTGGATTTTTAAGTCCGGAAGGAGCGAGTCGATCTGATATTTCGGGAAGTTTATTTGAAACGGCCTCCAGTATATTGGGGGGTATCATACAATCGGACGATGAAAAATTTAAAGTCGGATTGAATTTCATTGGCGCTGACAGAAGAATAGGGAAGGAAACAGATGGTAGATTTGTTGCAACAATTTCGTCTAAAATAAATGAAAGAATAACCATCAATGGAAAACTAGGTGTTCCTTTTGGAGGGATAAATGAATCTGCAATTGTGGGAGATATTGAAGTACTGTATCGAGTAAATGAAGATGGAACACTTAATTTACGACTTTTTAATAAAGAAAATGATATCAATTATATCGGACAAGGAATAGGGTATACACAAGGTTTAGGAGTTTCTTACGAGGTCGATTTTGATACTTTTAAAGAGTTCGTAAATAAATTTTTTAAAAATTTAAAAATAGACAGAGCGCCAGTTCCAGTTGCTGAAGATCAAGATTCAGACATGTCTCCAGATTATATAAATTTTTCTGCACCAACAAAATCTAACAAAAAGAAGGTCAAAAAAAATCAAGAAGGTCTACTTCCCAAAGAAAACGAATAGCGATCTTTTAAAATTATAAAAAATTTTAAAAAATAGTATCTCTTTATCTCTTTATCATTTTGTCTCCCACTTAGAGTAAGCAATAGCAACGCTATTTCTTCATTAAATTACAATTATAGCTATCTGTTTTTTTTATTTTACATTTAGAAGCTTGTACTTATTATTTGGTATCGATTTCTCAAAAAAACAAACTAATTGTTAATTATCAAATAAAAATCCATTATTTTTAAGTTTTGTTAATAAAAAATGGTCTTATTTTATTTTTTTTAAAAACTTATCAACGAAAACGTTTGAATTTAGAATGCTTTGCTAATTAATTAAAAACACGGCTATAAAAAGTGCCGGATGTTTGCTAGTTTTACACTTTAAACTTAAATAATGCCAAAAACAATAAAAAAAGTTGGTGTTCTAACTTCGGGGGGCGACTCCCCTGGAATGAATGCCGCTATCCGATCGGTTGTTCGTACATGTGCGTACCACAATATAGAATGTGTAGGAATTTATAGAGGGTATCAAGGAATGATTGAAGGAGACTTCAAAGAAATGGGACCTCGAAGCGTAAACAACATCGTTAATAAAGGAGGGACGATTCTTAAATCGGCTCGATCTTTAGAGTTCAAAACGCCTGAGGGAAGAAAAAAAGCACACGAAAACCTCACCAAAGCGGGTATTGACGCTTTGGTAGTTATTGGAGGAGACGGAACTTTTACTGGAGGCTTATTATTTAATTCCGAATTCAATTTTCCAGTAATGGGAATTCCGGGAACAATAGATAATGACATTTCTGGAACTAGTCACACCCTTGGCTACGATACAGCTCTGAATACTGTTGTAGAGGTAATTGATAAAATTAGAGACACAGCAAGTTCTCACAACCGATTGTTCTTTGTAGAAGTAATGGGTAGAGATGCGGGTCATATTGCCTTGAATGCAGGTATTGGTGCAGGAGCAGAGGAAATATTAATTCCTGAAGAAGATTTAGGATTAGATCGCCTTTTAGAATCGCTACAAAAAAGTAAAGCATCAGGTAAATCATCTAGTATAGTGGTTATTGCAGAGGGCGATAAAATTGGCAAAAACGTATTTGAATTAAAAGATTATGTTGAAGCCAATTTGCCAGAGTATGATGTTAGAGTTTCGGTTTTAGGACACATGCAGCGCGGTGGTTCACCTTCCTGTTTTGATCGCGTTCTAGCCAGTAGATTAGGTGTAAAAGCCGTAGAGTCATTGCTAGAAGGAAAATCAAGTTATATGGTTGGTTTGCAAAATGATAAAGTAGCATTGACGCCCTTAGAACAAGCAATTAAAGGCAAAACTATGATTGATAGAGAATTATTAAGAGTTTCAGACATTATGTCTACATAAATGGTTAAAGTTTATTGTAAGAAAATTAAGCTTTAGGTTGAGTTAATATAAATAAACAAAAAAATTAAAGTAAATGTCAAAAGTAAAATTAGGAATAAACGGTTTTGGAAGAATTGGAAGAATTGTTTTCAGAGAATCTTACAATAGAGATAATGTAGAGGTAGTAGCGATCAATGATTTACTTGATGTTGATCACTTGGCTTACTTATTAAAATATGATTCCGTTCACGGACGTTTCAATGGAACTGTTGAAGTTGTAGATGGAAAACTTTTTGTAAACGGTAAAAATATTCGCATTACAGCTGAGAGAAACCCTGCTGATTTAAAGTGGAATGAAGTTGATGTTGATGTAGTTGCTGAATGTACCGGTTTTTTTACAACCATCGAGACTGCAAGTGAACATATTAAAGGCGGTGCTAAAAAAGTAATTATTTCAGCACCTTCTGCTGATGCTCCAATGTTTGTAATGGGAGTTAATCATGAAAAAGCACTGGCAACAGATAGGGTAGTCTCTAATGCATCTTGCACAACAAACTGCTTGGCTCCACTAGCCAAAGTAATTAATGATAACTTTGGAATTGTAGAGGCATTAATGACTACAGTTCACGCAACAACTTCTACACAAATGACTACAGATGGCCCTTCTAGAAAAGACTGGAGAGGCGGACGTGCAGCATCAGTAAACATTATTCCTTCTTCAACTGGTGCTGCAAAAGCAGTAGGTAAAGTAATTCCAGAACTTGACGGAAAATTAACAGGAATGTCAATGCGTGTTCCTACCACAGATGTTTCTGTAGTAGATTTAACTGTAAAAGTTGCAAAAGAAACTTCTTACGCAGAGATTATGGCTGTTTTAAAATTAGCTTCAGAAACTACGATGAAAGGCGTTTTAGGATATACTGAAGATTTAGTAGTTTCTCAGGATTTTGTTTCTGATTCTAGAACTTCGATTATTGATGCTAATGCAGGAATTGGACTGAATTCTACTTTCTTTAAAATTATATCTTGGTACGATAATGAGTACGGATATTCAAGTAAATTAATTGATTTATCTGTACACATAGCAGGTTTAAAATAATTATTTATAGTTACAAAATTCCGTTATATTTACTTGTGACGGGATTTTGTTTTTTGTTCGCTTTTCAAAAAATAGAATTTTTGCATATTGAAAAGTATACCTAAAAACCAAAAATAAAACCAAAAGAAATGAGATTAATAGTTGATAGTGGTTCTACCAAAGCCGATTGGATTGCGATAGATGAAGATGGAAAAGTATTGTTTACAACACAAACTCTTGGATTAAATCCAGAAGTTTTGGAGAATGATGAAATTATTGATCGACTCAATGATCGCTTTGATATTTTACAAAACAAAAAAAATACGACTCATTTATTTTTTTATGGCGCTGGTTGTGGGACAGATAAAATGAAGATATCTCTTTCACAAATATTTCAAAAATATTTCCCAAATGCTATTATTGACGTGAAAGAAGATACGTATGCAGCGGTTTATGCAACAACTCCAAAAGGAGAGAAAGCAATTGTATCCATTTTAGGAACAGGATCAAACTGTAGCTATTTTGATGGAAAAGAGTTGCACCAAAAAGTACAATCTTTAGGTTACATCGCCATGGATGATTGCAGTGGAAATGTTTTTGGAAAAGAATTAATCAGGAAGTATTATTTTAATAAAATGCCAAAAGAACTGGCCGTTGAATTTGAAAAACAATACGATTTAGATCCGGATGCTATTAAAAGCAAATTGTATAAAGAACCAAATCCAAATGCTTATTTGGCAACTTTTGCCAAGTTCTTGATTCAACATAAAGAAACAGAGTTTTGCAGAAAAATTATTTTCAAAGGAATGAAATCTTTTGTAAAAAATTATATCAAACAATACGATAATTGTAAAGAGGTTCCTGTACATTTTGTAGGCTCTATTGCTTTTTATCTAAAAGAAGAACTACAAGAAACATTCGAAAAATACGAATTACAATTAGGGAATGTTTTAAGAAGACCTATTGACGGTTTGATAGCCTATCATATCGCTAATAAATAGAAGGCACAATTCTCAAATTTATAAAATCCAAATTCCAATATTTAAAATCGGAATTTGGATTTTTTTTTGACATATTCTATAAGATTGCAATCATAGAAATTTCTACATTAACATTTTTTGGCAAACAAGCGACTTGAACTGTCTCTCGCGCTGGAGCGGTTTTTTCGCTAAAATAAGAACCATAAACGGTATTTATTTTTGCAAAATCATTCATATCCATGATGAAAATAGTTGTTTTTACGACATTTTCAAAAGTCATTCCAGCTTCTATTAACACCGCTTTCATGTTTTGCATTACTTGTTCGGTTTCTACTTCAATACTCCCGATAACCAGCTCTCCAGATATTGGATCAATGGCAATTTGTCCAGAGGTATAAAGCGTATCTCCTTTTAAAACGGCTTGATTGTAAGGACCAATAGGAGCAGGTGCATTTGCTGTAAAGATTATTTTTTTCATAAAACAATTATTTATTATTTCTTAAAAAGAATTAGCGGTTTATCGTACTTCGTTTGTCCCATTTGATATCACTAAGAACACCCGATTTTATTCCGATAAAAAATCCCCAATTGGCATTGGTACCAAAGGGTGACCAATTAAAATCCATTCTCCAGCTTAGTAAATCTCTTTCAAAGCGAAGTTGCGTAAATGTTACTCCCTTTTGTACAAAGTCATAACCGGTTGATACTCCTGCTTTCCATTTTGGAGTTATGTCAGCATTGGCAGAAATCATGATGGAATTTCCAATAATTTTATTTTCTCTATTGTTATTGCCATACGTCAATGAATAGGCAAACGTCATATCCCAAGGTAGTTTTGAATTAAAAAATTCTGAAATTTTGTCTTCACCTTCTTCCTCCTCTTCCTCATTGAATTGGCTCCTTCTACTATCGCCAAGATCTGTATTAGTTCCAAATAGATCATCTTCACGACCGCCATTTCGCTGGCTTTGTGCATTTTTATCTTTATCTTTTTTGTCTTTACCTTGACTTGAAATCGAATAGTTTAAAGTCATATTGGAACTTGTCATTCTAAAAAGACTGCCACCATTATCAATATTAAACACGTTGATACGTGTTCCAGAATTATCAATGGCATATGGATCTAATGTGGCTCCAAAATTCACATTCATTTTGTTGTCTAACAAGGTAGTACCTCCACTTATTCGAACAGGAGCGAATGCAAGAGAAGTTACACCATCAGCATCGAGATTATAGCTAGTAGAAAGATTCAAGTTATTTAAAAGCATGATTTTCTTGGGTTCGACTTTTGTACTGTCTTTGTCTGTGACTTTGGCTTCAAACGTATTACTTAAATCAAAACCTAAAGTATTTGCGTTACTTAATCCAGGAGCACCATAGATACCATTTTCAAATCTAGAATATTGCTTAGTCATGGTTCCAGTTGCATCAGCGGCATACGTATTGTAATATTTTTCAAAACTCGGAGTATAGCCATACGAAACAGAGGGTCTCATGACATGTCGAATCGATTTTATTTTTTTATCATTACCAAAGTTAAATGTTCCGTAAATAGTTGTTCCCAAACTCGAAGAGAAAGAATAGGTTCTAAAAGCATCAAATCCATTTATTGTTTTGTCAACTACTTTGCTTTGGTCCACATCATAACTTCTTTCGATTGTTTTGGTATACCAAATTTCCTCGTAATTCATTGATGTTGAAGCGCTAAAATATTTAAATAATTTGAAGTTAGTACTCAACGGAATACTATGCTGAAAACCAACTTTTGCATCTCTAAACATTTGAGGTTTAAAAAATAAGGAATCAGTGGTTACAATACTGTTTCTTCCATTAAGATTGTATTGCAAGTTGATATTTTTGAAAAATCCTTTTTTGACTCCATCTTTACCTACAAAAGGATAAATCCTATCTACACTTAATTGTAGCGTAGGCAGTGTCATATTTATCTCTTCGGTTTGAGTATTTTGCGAATGAGTTGCAGTCAATGATAATCGAACTTGCGGAACTGTAGTAAATGTTCTAGAATAGGATACAGAAGAACTTAATGTGTTATTAAGATTTGATCCTATATTGATTTGATTAATGGATTGCTTAAAATATTTACTACTTCCTAAATTCACAGATGCTGAAAAACTAGAATTAGGATTCGCTTTAGAATCTTTGGAATGTGACCACTGAATGTTGTAAATGTTTTGTTTTAAATAATCAGGATATCCTCTTTCGCTGGTGATTAAGTTTTCGAATCTTACGTTTATGTTTCCTCTGAAATTATATCTTTTGGCATAACTAGATTCAAAACGCAATCCATAACTTCCATTTGTATAATAATCGCCTAAAACGGTTAAATCATAATTGTCACTGAGTGCAAAGTAGTATCCTAAATTTTGTAATGAAAAACCTCTGTTATTGGAGTCATTGTAGCTGGGTAGAATCAAACCTGAAATACTGGTCTCTTTACTCATCGGGAAAAAAGCAAAAGGTAAAGCAATAGGAGTAGGTACATTTGCAATAACCATATTGGTTAATCCTGTTACAACTTTTTTACCCGGAATAAATTTAACCTTATTGGTTTGGAAATAGTATTCAGGATTGTCTACGTCTTTTGAAGTAGTAAAACGTGCCCCTTTTAAGAAGTAAACAGAATCATTTTCTTTTTTGGTAACCGCTGCTTTTATTTTAAATTCGCCTTGATCTGATCTTGAATTCCATATTAACGCTTTTTTGGTTTTAAAATTAAAACGAATAGAATCCGGTTCAATCACATTGGTACCTTGCTTGAAATTTGGAAATTGAGTGTATGCTCCTGTAGAATCTTTTATTCGTCCGGCATATACTTCATTTTTTTCATAATCCATTACAATTACACCCGACTTCAATTCAACGTCTTGATAGTATAATTCGGCTTTGTCGTACAGCGTGATTATTTTTTTCTTTTGATCAATTTTAACATATTGTTCCGCTTTGTAACGAACCTTTCCATCAAGAAAACCTTTTTTTGGCTTAATACTGTCTAATTTTATGGTGTCAGTTTGTTTTGTCGCGGCTATTTCAGAATTTTTGATATCAGTATCCTTCGATTTTCGGGTATCAGATTTCTTTGTAGTTGGTATAACCGTCTTTTTTTTTGTTATATCTTGAGAATATAATTTACCAGAACCTAATGATAGGAGAATTGATAATAAAACGATATTAAATAAGTTTGTATGCAAAGGTTTAAATGCTATTTTTGTAAAATTATGGCCTGTTTTTTGACATGTCAAATTTACATATTATTTTTTGTCAAAAATAGGCAAATAAATAAATTTATAGACTTAGTATTTTAATTAAATTAACTTATCGCTTTATGCATAGTACAAGTAAAATTAGAATAATTGTTACTTTTATTTTCATACTTAATTCCTTGGTTGGATTCAGCCAAACTAATACTTTTAAAGTAACATTAGACGCCGGGCATGGTGCACACGATTTTGGTGCTGTCTATGAAGGGCGTATAGAAAAAAATATTGCATTGGCTGTAGTTTTAAAAGTTGGAAAAATATTAGAAGCTACTCCACAAATGGAAGTCAACTATACTCGAAAAACAGATGTTTTTATTGATTTAATTGAAAGAGCCAATATTGCCAATAGATTCAATGCCAATATATTTGTTTCCATTCATTGTAATGCGAATAGAAATACTGCTGCTGATGGCACAGAAACTTATGTAATGGGTTTGAGTAAGGTATCTTCCAACTTAGAAGCTGCCAAAAAAGAAAATTCTGTAATCACTTTAGAAAAGGATTATAAGCAAAAATATGAAGGATTTGATCCTAATTCTCCAGAGACAATGATTGGAATGACAATCATGCAAGAGGAATACCTAGACAATAGTATTTCACTTGCCAGCAAAGTCGAAGATGCTTTTGAGGATCTAGGAAAAAAAATTCGTGGTGAAGGTGTTAAACAAGCACCTTTTATGGTACTTCATAAGGCTTACATGCCAAGAGTGCTGATCGAAATGGGTTTTATTTCCAATACCATTGAAGGAAATAAATTGAATTCTGAAGAAGGACAAGATGAAATAGCAAAAGCAATTGCAGATGCTGTAATTAGCTATAAAAAAGAATATTATGGTAACGGAGAAATGGAAATTTTTGAAGAAAGACCGGTACAAAAAATTAATGAAAAACCAATAATAGAAACTATAACTCCGGATAAAGCAAAAGTTAACCCTCAGCCTGAAACAGTTACGAAGAACTCAAAAAAAGTGGGAGATGTTGCACTACCTTTATTTAAAGTGCAACTTTCTGCTACGCGAAAACGAGTAGATTTAGTTCCAAGAAATTTTAAGAGTCTTAATAATGTTTCTGTTACTTATGAAGGCGGAGTTTACAAATACATGTTTGGAGAAACTACAGATTATAATGAAGCAAAAAAGTATTTAAGCGAGGCTAAAGCGAAAGGGTACGCTTCTGCATTTTTAATTGCATTTAAAAATGGAGCGAAAGTCAACATTCAAGATGTTATAAATTAAGAATACAATTGTTTTATAATTTTAGAAAAAAAACACAAATTTTGAAACTAACTACGGCATTCAAAAAGATAATTTTGTCCTTATTTTTATTTTTTGGGTATATTTCTTTTTCACAATCCAATCAAAAGTTTACGGTTATTTTAGATGCTGGTCATGGAGGTAAAGATCCAGGGAATTCGTATCATGGTTTTGTTGAAAAAGAGATTGCATTAAAAACTACTTTAAAATTAGAAAAATATCTTAAAAGAGATCCTAATATTGTTGTTGTTTACACCAGAAAATCAGATGTTTTTATAGAACTTAAAGATAGACCTAAAAAAGCAAATAGTATTGATGCTAACCTCTTTGTTTCGATACACTGCAATTCAGTTGACAACCCAATTCCTTTTGGTACAGAAACTTTTGTAATGGGATTAGCACGAAGTAATGGTAATTTAGAAATTGCGAAACAAGAAAACTCGGTAATATTGCTAGAGAAAGACTATAAGCAAACCTACAAAGGTTTCGATCCTAAAAAACCTGAGACCTTAATTGGACTAAAAATTCTTCAAGAAGATTATTTGGATCGCAGCATTAATTTAGCTTCAAAAATAGAAAGTAATTTTAAAAATAAATTACACCGAAAATCACGCGGAATAAAACAAACTCCTTTATGGGTTTTGGATGCAGCTTATATGCCGAGTGTGTTAATCGAATTGGGTTTTTTATCTAATGGTGAGGAAGGACAGTATTTAAATTCTGATGAAGGGCAAAATAGTATGGCAGAGTCTATTGCATCGGCTATTATCTCTTACCGCAAAGAATATAGTGCTTCGGAATCATATGAAACTTACGAAGAGACAAAGTCTAAGAAAATAGTGGATCATGGTGCAAAAGACACTTCAAAAACCAGTAAAGTAAAACAATTTTTGAGTAAGCATGATTTGAAAGCTGCTAAGACCAATGTGGTTTTTAAAGTTCAATTTGCTGCAGGAACAAATAACATTAAACTAAATCCGGCCAATTTTAATGGATTAAAAGATGTTTCAATGAAAACAAGCAATGGTAAATTGTATAGGTATGCATATGGCTCTACATCAGACTTTAGTATTGCCAAGGAGGATCTGAAAGTTGTACAATCAAAAGGGTATACTTCAGCTTATATTATAGCTTTTAAAGATGGAAAGAATATTACTATTCAAGAAGCGCTTAAATAATTACAACAAGTCAAATATTTTATATTAAATTTGTAAAAAATACTTAAATTTTGAAGATAACACGAGAAATTAAAACTGCTATTTTAGTAATTGCATCGATATTATTATTTATTTGGGGCTACAGTTTTTTAAAAGGAAGAGATTTGTTTACGAACTACAAGACATTTTTTGTCGAGTACAAAAGTGTAGAGGGACTGGCTACCTCTGCACCTGTGACCTTAAATGGGTTAGTAATAGGAAAAGTCACTAGTATTACTATTGATGAAAAAACAGGAGTGTTGCTGGTGCAATTACAATTAAAAACAGATTTTCCTATATCGAGATCAAGCACGGCTTCTATTTATGAACCAGGTTTTATTGGAGGAAAACAAATTGCAATTGTCCCTAATTTTGAAGACAAGACACTAGCAGTAGACGGTCAAAAGTTACAAGGTAGTGTAAAACTGGGTCTTACGGATAAAGTAGGGGATCAATTGGCTCCACTTCAAGAAAAATTAGAAAAGTTATTGGGTAGTACAGAAAAATTAATTTCTGGATTAAATAACGTATTGGATCAGAAAGGACAGCAAGATTTAAAACTCACATTAGCAGAATTGAGCAAGACTATCGAGCAATTTCATAAAGTATCTGCAAGTGTAAATGCTTTACTGGATTCAAATAAAACTCAAATAAATGGCACCGTTGCCAATTTAAATAAATTGTCGGGAAATTTTTCTAAAATATCAGATTCATTAAATAAGGCAGATTTAGGAAAGTCAGTAAGAAACTTGAATGCAACCTTAGCTAAAGTTGATGGTATTATGACTAATTTATCATCAGGCAAAGGTTCGATGGGCAAATTACTCAATGACGAGGCTTTTTATCAAAATATTAAAAACTCTACTAAAGAATTAGAATTATTATTACAAGATGTTAGACTTTATCCTACTAGGTATGTCAACATTTCTGTTTTTGGAAAGAAAAACAAACCCTATGTAGGTCCTGCAAAGGATACTATTTCTCCTGTGAAAAATTAGTACTTATGAGTTATCTTGATAATATTTTATTTGCCATTTTATTGGCAGTTGGTTTTGGATATTTTTTTAACAGTGTTAAAAAAATTAGACGAAACATTAATCTTGGAACAGCTGTAAATCGTTCTGATAATCCCAAAGCGCGATGGACAAATATGGCCATGATCGCATTAGGTCAATCAAAAATGGTAAAAAGGCCTATTGCAGGAATACTTCATATAATAGTGTATGTAGGTTTCGTGGTCATTAACATCGAATTGCTAGAAATTATCATTGATGGTCTTTTTGGTACGCATCGTGTTTTTGCTTTTTTGGGAAGTACGTACAACATCTTGATTGCATCGTTTGAAATCTTAGCTTTTTTAGTTCTAGTAGCCGTTTTTGCTTTTTGGAGTCGTAGAAATGCAATCAAACTAAAGCGATTTGTAAGTTCTGATTTAAAAGGATGGCCTAAAAGTGACGCCAATTACATCCTGTATTTTGAGGTAGTATTGATGACTTTATTTTTATTAATGAACGCCTCAGATTTGCATTTACAAATGGTTCCTGGAGGATATTCGCATTTCATTAAAGCAGGATCATTTCCTATAAGCCAATTTATCGAACCAATTTTTAATGGAGTGTCGAATGAATTAGTAATGTTGCTTTCTGAGGTATTCTGGTGGATACATATAGCTGGTATTTTGGTATTTATGAACTATCTATACTTTTCTAAGCACCTACATATTTTGCTAGCTTTTCCTAATACTTATTTCGCAAACTTGAATTTACAAGGGCAGTTTGATAATCTAGAATCGGTTACTAAAGAAGTAAAGTTAATGATGGATCCTAATGCTGATCCTTTTGCGGCAGCACCAATTGATGAAAATGCAGTTCCAAGTAAATTTGGTGCAAGTGATGTTCAGGATTTAAATTGGGTGCAACTATTGAATGCTTACACATGCACAGAGTGCGGTCGTTGTACTTCAGCTTGTCCTGCTAATCTTACGGGTAAGAAATTGTCTCCCCGTAAAATCATGATGGATACTAGAGATCGATTGGAAGAAGTTGGAAGAAATATTGATGCCAATAAAGGTTTTTTTATTCCCGATAACAAAACATTATTAAACGATTACATCACAGCAGAGGAACTTTGGGCTTGTACATCTTGTAATGCTTGTGTTGAAGAATGCCCGGTAAACATTAGTCCTTTGTCTATTATTATGGATATGAGACGCTATTTAGTAATGGAACAAAGTGCTGCACCAATGCCTCTGAATGCCATGATGACCAATATTGAAAATAATGGAGCACCATGGCAATACAATCAACAAGATCGATTGAATTGGAAAAACGAATAGCTATTTGAATTTTTAATTTGTTTTATTCCAAGAGGAAGAAGAAAATTAAATTTAGGAGTATTTAAAGAATCAAATAACCGAATCAACTAATATAGTATGTCAGAAAATTTAATAGTGCCAACAATGGCTGAAATGTTAGCTCAGGGAAAACAACCAGAAGTATTGTTTTGGGTTGGGTGCGCAGGAAGTTTTGACGATAGAGCAAAGAAAATCACAAAGGCTTTTGTGCGTATTTTAAACCGTGCAAATGTACCTTTTGCGGTTTTAGGTACCGAAGAAAGTTGTACTGGAGATCCGGCAAAAAGAGCTGGAAATGAATTTTTGTTTCAAATGCAAGCCATGATGAATATCGAGGTTTTGAATGCCTACGAAGCAAAAAAAATTGTTACTGCATGTCCACATTGTTTTAACACACTTAAAAATGAGTATCCAGAATTAGGAGGAACTTATGAAGTGATTCATCATACTGAATTTTTAAAATCTTTATTAGATGAGGGTAGACTTACTATTGAAGGTGGTCAATTCAAAGGAAAACGAATCACGTTTCACGATCCTTGTTACTTAGGTAGAGCCAATAATGTATATGAAGCACCAAGAGATTTGATTCTTAAATTAGATGCGGAGTTAGTTGAAATGAAACGTTCTAAAGCAAACGGTTTATGCTGTGGAGCAGGTGGAGCACAAATGTTTAAAGATGCTGAAAACGGTAACAAAGAAATTAATATTGAAAGAACCGAAGATGCTTTAGAAACAAAACCAGAAATAATTGCAGCGGGTTGCCCTTTTTGCAATACCATGATGACCGACGGTATCAAAAACAAAGAAAGAGAAAGTGATGTCAAGGTGATGGATATTGCGGAGCTTATTGCTAACGCTCAAGACTTGTAATGTTGAGAAAAATAATTATAGCACTTTTTTTAATTTTTAGTACAAATTCTTTTTCTTAAGATATGTACGAAACAATAGGTAATGAAACTTGTGCTTACCTAGGATCTAAAAAATTAGATAGAAAAAACTAGATAAGAAAGAGTTGCAAACCCAAGTAGGGTTGTGTATGATTCAAAGTTACACCAGCTACATAAATGATTTCAAGCAAGAGGATAAAATTCAGTTTGATGATCAAGAGGGAATGCGAAAAATGGGGGAGAAAGTAGCGCTTAAAATGCTAGTAGATTGTCAAGAAATTATTTTAGAGTTAGGCAAATCAACTCAAAAAGATATTGGCGGAGAAAGTGAAGATAATCTCGTAGTTGATGAACCAGTCGATGTTTTTATAGAAGGCCAAGTTACTGCTATTAAAAAAGATCAATTTGTTTCCTTACAGTTGAAGGATAAAAACGGTAGAGCGTATAGCTTTTTATTGCTGGATTACTTTGAAACGGCATCTGTATTGACTAATAATGAACTTAAAATCAAAGATTCTGTTAAGGTAGGATATACCGAGATTGAACTTTTTGATGTAGCAACAAATGAATTCAAATATTTTAAAATTTTAACAGATATACAGCGCCAATAAAATTTTAATTGGCCTGAATCTTAAATCTAAAACGCATGTACGTTCCATTTGAAAATTTACCCGAAGAATCTAGAATCTGGATTTATCAATCCAACAGAAAATTTTCGGATGCCGAGTTTTCCGATATCGAAACTGCTTTGCAATCCTTTCTTGAAAGTTGGTCCGCACATGGAACCAGCTTAGAGTCATCGTATCAATTAAAATACAATCGTTTTATCATCATTGCTGTGAACCAAGATGTTCAGCCAGCCACCGGCTGCTCTATAGATTCTTCAGTAGAGTTTATCCAAAGTCTAGAGCAAAAGTACAATGTTGATTTATTAGATAAGATGAATGTAACATTTAAACTTGGTGAACATATTGCTCACAAACCTTTGATTGATTTTAAAAAAATGGTTAAGGATAAAGCGGTTACAGAGCATACCATAGTTTTTAATAACTTGGTTAATAATGTAGAAGAATACAATGAATCTTGGGAAGTTGCAGCCATCGATAGCTGGCATAGTCGGTTTTTTTAAATAGAATATTTCAATGAGAAAAACAGGCTTCAAAATTGTTTTTTTAAATATACTTTTCTTTATAATTACTAGTTGTGTTGGAACAAAAGTTAAAAATTCAACAGTTTTAACTACCAATCCACCTTCCTTGGTTGTAAATTTAGACAGTATAAAGCGCAGCAATACTCCAAAAATTTTTGATTTATCCACGGAAGGTTTAAAGTGGGTGGATAGTGTCTACAATGCAATGACTTTGCAGGAGAAAATAGGGCAACTTTTTATGGTTGCTGCTTATTCGAATAAGGATTCAGTTCACATAAAAGCTGTAGATCGCCTGATTACAGAATATAAAATTGGTGGATTAATTTTTTTTCAAGGCGGGCCAAATCGCCAAATTAAATTAACTAATCGTTTTCAATCAAAGTCAAAAATGCCATTATTTATTGGTATTGATGCAGAGTGGGGATTAAATATGCGGCTGGATTCAACGTATCGATATCCTTGGAACATGACACTAGGGGCCATCCAAGATATGAAATTATTGGAACGTGTTGGTATTCAAATTGGGAGACAAAGCAAGCGATTGGGTTTGCAATTCAATTTTGCTCCAGTTCTAGATATTAATACAAATCCCAGAAATCCCATTATAGGCTTTCGTTCTTTCGGCGAAGATAAATTTAAAGTTACGGAACGTGCTATTGCAGTAATGAAAGGAGTTCAAAGTCAAGGTGTTTTTTGTACAGGTAAACATTTTCCCGGTCATGGTGACACAGAAATAGATTCTCATAAAGGATTGCCTACCATAAATTTTTCAAAGGAAAGATTAATGGAGATTGAATTTTACCCGTATAAAAAAATGTTTCATGAGGGACTGTCTTCTGTTATGGTAGCACATTTAAACGTTCCTAGTTTAGAACCAAGACCAGAATATCCTTCGTCTATTTCCTATAATGTGGTAACTGATATACTTCAAAATGAATTAGGTTTTAAGGGACTTATTTTTACGGATGCTTTGAATATGAAAAGTATAAATGGCAATAAACTACCCAGCGAAATCAGTTTTGAAGCCTTTATGGCAGGAAATGACGTGCTGTTATTTCCAGAAGATGTTCCAACAGCAATAGAAAAGTTTGTTTTAGCCTATTCAAAAAATTTATTTTCTGAAGAAAGATTAGCTTTATCGGTAAAGAAAATTTTAAAATTTAAATTTAAAGCAGGATTAAATTCCTATAAACCGATACTAACAGCTACTGTTTACAATGATTTAAACGCATCAGAAAATAATTCTTTACAGTATGAATTGTTCGAAAATGCGTTAACGGTTCTAAAAAATGAAGATGCTGTGTTGCCTATTAAAAATTTAGACAAACAAAAAATTGCTTACGTAAAAATAGGAGATGATACTAATGATGCCTTTATTTCAACGTTACAAAAATACACTGAAGTTACCGTTATTGCCGATTCTAATTTGGATAGTTTACAAGTGAAACTACAACCGTTTACAACCGTAATTATTGGATATCACAAGTCAGATGTAGCTTTTAAAAAGGATGATTTACGAGCAGATGAATTATTTAAAATTAATTTTATTGCCAAAAACAATACCGTTATTCTGGATGTTTTTGCTAAACCGTATTCGTTATTGCCTATCACTAATTTTGACGATATCGAAGGATTGGTCGTTTCCTATCAAAATAGTTTAATTGCTCAAACTGTTTCTGCAGAATTAATTTTTGGTGCTATTGAAGCCAAAGGGAAATTACCCGTTTCTATTCATTCAAGTTTCAAAGTAAATGATGGTTTGTCTACCGAAAAATTAAATCGTTTGGGATTTACGACTCCAGAAAATGTAGGTATGAGTGGGGCTATATTGTCAAATATTGATGCAATTGCTAATAAAGCGATTGATAACAAAATGACACCAGGAATTCAGGTTTTAGTGGCCCGAAAAGGAAAGGTGATTTATCAAAAATCCTACGGGTTTCATACCTACGATAAAGCTATTAAAGTGAAAGACTCAGATATATATGATCTTGCGTCTTTAACTAAAATAGTAGCTACGTTACCGAATGTGATGTTGCAATACGATCAGCAAAAAATAAATTTAGAAACTACTCTAGGAACAATGTCCCCAATATTTAAAGATTCAAATAAATCAAATATCAATTTAAAAGATTTGCTTTCACATTATGCTGGACTTGCGGCTGGAATACCGTTTTATAAAGCCACAATGGACAATTCGAAATTTCCTCCGGAAGCTTTTTTTAGAAAAGTATCGGAAGAAAATTTCTCAAAACGATTGGCGGACAGTCTTTTTATTAGAAATGATTTTAGCAATACTATTATGGACCTTATTGTTAAAAGTAAAATTTCGACAAAAAAAGAATACAAATACAGCGATTTGACCTTTATGATTTTAAAAGATTATTTAGAAAAAACAACGGGTGAAACATTAGATATTCTAGTGCAAGAAAATTTTTATCGCTCGCTCGGAATGAATAATACTAGTTTTAATCCACTAGAAAAGTTTGATATAGATAGAATTCCACCTACAGAAATGGATTCGTATTTTCGCAAACAAGTATTGCAAGGCTATGTCAATGATTTATCCGCTGCATTAGAAGGTGGTGTTTCGGGACACGCAGGTGTTTTTTCAAACGCTATGGATGTGGCTAAAATAATGGAATTGTACCTGCAAAAAGGCAATTACGGGAATCAACAGTATTTTTCTGAAAAAACTTTTAATGATTTTAATACGTGTTATTTTTGTGCAGCTGGAAATAGGCGAGGACTAGGTTTTGATAAACCACAATTGGGTGCTGAAGGACCTACATGCGGTTGTGCTTCGATGACTAGCTTTGGGCATACTGGCTATACTGGTACGATGGCTTGGGCAGATGCTGAAACGCAAATTGTCTATGTGTTTTTATCTAATAGAACTTTTCCAATTGCAACTGAAAACAGATTATCAAAAGAAAATATCAGAGAGGACATTCAAAAAATAATTTATGAAGCAATTATGGACTAAGTTAATTTTGTTTTAGTTAATTGGTGTGTAGTACTGCAAGAATGTTTATTTAGTTATCAGTATTAAGTCCCCATTACTATTTATAAAAATAAAAATAACCAAATGAAAAAAACTATTTCCTCTTTTGCAAAAATAAAAATATTGGTACTACTTTTTAGCATAAGTTTTGTCAATGCTCAAAATGTTGATATTAATTTGCTTCGTGATATCAATATAAGCAGAAATAAAAGTTTAGATCCAACTTTTAAATTTGTTACCAATAGTGCGGCTCCTGTGAGTATTGGAGCTCCTATTTTTTTATACACCTTAGGATTAATTAAAAAAGACAGCACTATTAAGAAACAGGCTATTTTTATTGGTGAAGCATTCCTAGTTAATGGATTTATTACTTTAGCATTAAAAAAAGCAGTAAAACGGGATCGACCGTTTGAAACCTACCCAGATATTGATCAAGTTTCACCTTCTACAGGAGAATCTTTTCCTTCTGGCCATACCTCTTTGGCTTTTGCAACCGCTACGTCGCTTAGTTTGGCCTATCCCAAATGGTATGTTATTGCACCTTCTTTTATTTGGGCTAGTACCGTTGGCTATTCGCGTATGCATTTAGGAGTTCATTATACTAGTGATGTAATTGCTGGCGCGATAATCGGTACTGGATCAGCGTATCTTACCTATAAAGTGAATAAATGGATCAATAAAAAAGTAGAGAAACGATAGAAAATGATTTTCAATCGCAAACAGCTATTATTTAACAATATTGGTGTTTCTCGTAATTATTTAAAGAATTTGAATATTCTTGGATTCAGATTTTATATTTGGTTCTTATTTAACTTAAATTTCCATAAAACCAATTCCAATTTTTAGTAATTTCGTTTCACTAAAATAGAGAGATGAAAATTGCAATAGTTTGTTACCCTACCTTTGGTGGAAGTGGTGTTGTCGCAACAGAATTAGGACTTGAATTAGCACGACGCGGACACGAAATCCATTTTATTACTTACAGTCAACCGGTTCGCTTAGCACTTTTGAATCCCAATGTACATTACCATGAGGTAAATGTTCCGGAGTATCCTTTGTTTCAATACCAACCTTACGAATTGGCCTTGTCGAGTAAATTAGTAGACATGGTAAAATTATATAAAATTGAGTTGCTTCATGTGCATTATGCAATTCCACATGCTTATGCGGGCTATATGGCAAAGCAAATGTTGAAAGATGAAGGTATTAATATTCCAATGGTAACAACGTTACACGGAACGGATATTACCTTAGTTGGAAATCATCCCTTTTATAAACCAGCAGTTACTTTCAGTATCAATAAATCAGATTTCGTTACTTCAGTTTCCCAAAGTCTAAAAGACGACACTCTAAAATTATTCAATATCAAAAATGAAATTGAAGTTATTCCAAACTTTATTGAATTAAATAACAACTTAAATGATCCGCGCACTGCTTGTAACCGTTCCTTGATGGCTACTAAAGAAGAGAAAATTATTACGCACATTAGTAATTTCAGAAAAGTAAAACGAATTCCAGATATAATAAAAATTTTCTATAACATTCAAAAAGAGATACCGGCTAAATTAATGATGGTAGGAGATGGTCCAGAAAAGGAGAAAGCAGAGTATTTGTGTCAGGAACTAGGAATTTTGGATAAAGTCATCTTTTTTGGTAACAGTAACGAGATTGATAAAATTTTGAGTTACACGGACTTATTTTTATTACCCTCAGAAACAGAAAGTTTTGGTCTTGCCGCACTTGAGGCTATGGCTTGGAGTGTACCAGTAATTTCAAGTAATTCAGGAGGGTTGCCAGAAGTAAATTTTGACGGTATTTCCGGTTATCTAAGCGATGTGGGAAATACAGATGAAATGGCACAAAATGCTTTGAAAATTTTAAAAGATGAAGTTATTCTGCAAAAATTTAAAGAAAATGCACTGGCAGTTGCGAAACAATTTGACATCAAAAACATATTGCCACTTTATGAGGCTTTGTATAAAAAAGCCATAGAAAAATACGCATAGACTTTATATTTTTCAATAGTATAATGTAGTAAGACTTTCGAATTTGATCTATTAATCAATAAAATTCTGTAATGAAAAAAATAGTATTATCATTAGTGGCTTTAGCTGTAGTTTCCTGCGGAGCAACAGCTACAAAAAGTTCCGATAAAAATTCTTTATATGAAGTCTTGACACAACAGTCAAATGGAGGAGCTAGCATCCGTTTTTTTGAAATTCTTTCGGAGCCGGATCAAATCGCCATGTTGCAGAATGATGAAAATTTAAAAAATAAAATTAGTCCAAATGATATTCAGACTTCTAATTTTTTAGTTTTAAATATGGGAGAAAAAACCTCGGGAGGATATAGTATAGGGATTGATAATGTTGTTGAAACCGATAAAAATATTGTTATCACCATAAAAGAAATTAGTCCGGAACCGGGTAGTATGGTTACACAAGCTTTTACAAATCCTTTTTGTGTAGTCAAAATAAAATCTAAGAAAGATATTATTTTTCAATAAAAAAAACGCCACTATTTCTAGTGGCGTTTTAATATGTTTTCTAAAATACTAGAATTGATATCTTAATGCTAGAGCTACATCAGAACCATAATTGTCATCGTAATATCCACTTCCACCAAATTCTGGTCTGAAATCTAATGAGATTAATAACGGAATATCAAAGTTATATTCAATACCGATATTTCCAGCAGCAAATACAAAAGTCTCATTGTCGTAAACTCTATCATCTTTATAGGTTCTGCCATAGCTACCTACACCACCACCTAAACCAGCATACCAGTTAAAACCACCATCTATGTTCCATACCCATTGGTACAAAGCAGTTAATTTGATCGCATCATCATCATAAAAATCGTTGTTATAGTTACTTCTATTTCTCAATCCTAAATCAAGTTCTAATCTGTTGTTGCTTCCTAATGCTCTTTGGTAAGAAAGTTCAGCACCAAAACCATTATTACTACCAAAACGTAAACCTAATGCGTTTTTAGAGATGTCTTGTGCTTGTGCGGTAAATGCTAATCCAATTAACATAATTGCCGATAAAATAATTTTTTTCATAAGTCTGTTTTTATAGGTACAAATGTATGATTAAGTTGGGATTATATCTTATAAAATTTTCTATAAAAGTTATATAATTTACGTTTTTTGTACAAATAACAGCTCCAAGCAAATCTTCAATTACAAGATATTTTGTTTGGAAAAAAGCGCTGAAGCCATAATTTGACTGCTTAAAATAGTTTCCATTTCAAAAAGATTCTCCTCTTCAACAGGATCAGTTTCAGAATAATTATAAATCTTCCAACGTTTTTTATTGTACTCCAATGCCGTTAAATTCTCTATCCAATCACCTGAATTTAAATACAATACCTTACCGTTACTATTTTCTTTATAAATCATTTTAGGTTCATGTATATGTCCACAAATAACGTAATCATATTTTTTTTCAATAGCCAGTTCCGTTGCTGTTTCTTCAAAATCAGAGATGTGCTTTACTGCTTTTTTTACACTAGCCTTTATTTTCTTAGAAAACGAGTAAGGTTCTTTTCCTATTTTAAACAAACACCAATTGACAAAACGATTTAAAAGTATTAAATAATCATATCCTAAGCCGCCAAGTTTAGCAATCCATTTTGAATGCTGTACTGATGAATCAAAAACATCACCATGAAATATCCATGCTTTTTTACCATCAAGCTCTAGTATTAATTTATCTACTAATACTAAATTGCCCATGTTTATATCGCTAAACTTCCGAAGCATTTCATCGTGATTTCCTGTTATATAGTATATTTTTGTTCCTTTTGTAGCAAAACCTATTATTTTTTGAATAACTTTTAGATGCGCTTTTGGGAAATACGATTTTCTAAACTGCCATATATCAATAATGTCTCCGTTTAATACAAGCGTTTTCGGTTTGATGGAATTTAAGTAATTGTAAAGTTCTTTAGCATGACTGCCAAAAGTTCCCAGATGCACATCAGAAATCACCACCAACTCGACTTTTCTTTTTTTCAATGGTTTTTTGAATTTAAAGTTTATCAAAATAATTGAATTTTTAGTGAATGAAATCAAAAAGTACGTTAAGAAATGCAACACAAGGTTAATTTTATAACAATAAATATCTAATAGAGAATGAAACTTTATTCCAAAATGTGGGTATAAACTTTTTAACTTTGAAGTAAAATAGTACTTTTGTTCAAAACGTATTATAATGGCAGGAAATAGTTTTGGAACTCTTTTTAGGATAACAACTTTTGGTGAATCACATGGAGAGGCGTTAGGCGGTATAATTGATGGCTGTCCTCCCGGAATATCGATAGATTTTGATGCCATTCAAATGGAAATGTCACGAAGAAAACCTGGACAATCGGCTATTGTTACCCAGCGAAAAGAACCAGATGATGTTCAATTTCTCTCGGGGATTTTTGAAGGTAAAACCACAGGAACGCCTATCGGTTTTATTATTCCAAATACCAATCAGAAATCAGACGATTACTCTCATATAAAAGACAATTACAGACCCAGCCACGCCGATTATGTTTATGAAAAAAAATATGGTATTAGAGATTATCGCGGTGGCGGAAGAAGTTCTGCAAGAGAGACTGCAAGTAGAGTAGTGGCAGGAGCAGTAGCCAAACAAATGCTGTCAGAAATTAAAATTAATGCCTATGTTTCATCAGTAGGACCAATTTTTCTGGAGAAATCCTATCATGAACTAGATTTTTCAAATATAGAAAACAATCCTGTTCGTTGTCCGGATTCAGAAACTGCAGTTGTAATGGAGGATTATATTCGGGATATAAGAAAACAAGGCGATACAGTAGGTGGCATTGTAACCTGTGTAATTCAAAATGTACCTTTAGGACTTGGTGAGCCCGTTTTTGATAAACTTCATGCTGAACTAGGCAAAGCAATGCTTTCAATTAATGCAGTTAAAGGATTTGAATTTGGAAGTGGTTTTGAAGGATCACAGATGAAAGGAAGTGAACATAATGACTTGTTTAATGCGAATGGCAGCACCAAAACTAATCTTTCAGGTGGGATTCAAGGCGGAATTAGCAATGGTATGGATATTTATTTTCGTGTTGCGTTTAAGCCCGTAGCCACAATTATGCAAAAACAAGAATCATTAGACAATACAGGTGCTATTACAGAGATGACCGGAAAAGGACGTCATGATCCTTGTGTTGTGCCTCGCGCAGTGCCTATTGTTGAAGCGATGGCAGCTATCGTATTAGCCGATTTTTATTTGATAAACAAAACTTATCTATAATTAATATTTAAGTTTTTCTTGTAATTTACTTGCCTCCATTTCCTAAAAAAGAATAAAAGGTAATTTTGTTAACTAAATTCCATGCTTTCACAAGCATTTGGTTCGAACCCTAGAATAAATTTAATCTAAAAACCAATTTAATGAATACCAAAACAACCAAAAAACCATCTTTTTTTTCGGGATTAACAGGACAAATTTTAATTGCAATGGTGCTAGGTGCTATTCTTGGCATCGTTATCCATAATTCAATATCAGCCGAAGCAGCTCAAGGTTTTAGTACAAAAGTTAAAATATTAGCAACAATATTTATTAGGTTGGTTCAAATGATTATCTCTCCTCTAGTATTTACAACACTCGTTGTAGGTATTGCAAAATTAGGAGATATCAAAGCAGTAGGAAGAATTGGAGGTAAAGCGATGGGTTGGTTTTTTACAGCCTCGTTTATCTCATTATTGTTAGGGATGTTGTTTGTAAATTTATTAAAACCTGGAGTGGGACTTAATTTATCAAATATAGATTTGGGCACTGCAGCTGATGTAACAGCGAAAACTCAAAATATATCTTTTGAAAATTTCATTGAGCATATTGTACCTAAAAGTATTTTTGAAGCATTGGCTACTAATGAAATTTTGCAAATTGTAATTTTTTCTATTTTCTTCGGTTTAGCTGCTGCTTCATTGGGAGATTATGTTAAGCCTGTTATCAATGCTTTAGATAAAACATCTCACATTGTACTAAAAATGGTGAATTACGTCATGAAATTTGCTCCAATTGGAGTTTTTGGGGCTATAGCTGGCGTATTTGCAGTACGGGATTTTCAAGAATTAGCAATTACCTATTTTAAGTTTTTTGGTTCTTTCTTGGTGGGTATTTCTTCGCTTTGGTTGGTATTAATAGTAGTAGGATATATTTTTCTAAAAAGTAGAATGACCGTGCTGCTAAAAAGAATTGTGAGTCCTTTAATTATTGCTTTTGGAACAACGAGTAGTGAAGCCGTTTTTCCAAAATTGACAGAGGAGCTAGAGCGCTTTGGTGTTAAAGATAAAATAGTTTCTTTTATGTTGCCATTGGGTTATTCATTTAATTTAGATGGGAGTATGATGTACATGACTTTTGCCAGTATTTTTATTGCTCAAGCCTATGGAATTGATTTAGATTTAGGAACACAAATGACAATGCTTTTAGTTTTGATGCTTACCAGCAAAGGGATTGCAGGCGTTCCAAGAGCAAGTTTAGTTGTAGTTGCCGCTACATGTGGAATGTTTGATATTCCTATTGAAGGGATAGCATTAATTTTGCCAATTGATCATTTTTGTGATATGTTCCGCAGTGCCACAAATGTTTTAGGAAATGCTTTAGCGACATCAGTTGTTGGGCAGTGGGAAGGTGATGATAATGAAAATGAAGCTTTGCCAGCCCAATAATAATTAAGTATATTTAAATAATCATATTATATAGAACCTGTTCAAGCAATTGAACGGGTTTTTTATAAAGATTTAAACGATTGGCTTATTGTTTTTCAATAAAATACCATTTTAAAAATTACAGGAATTCAACTTATTTTTGTACATACACTATAATTATTCCTTTATTTTTTATCAATAAAATGTATATTTGATAAATATATTTTGTTTATGCAGTATCTACGCGTTATTTTAATTTTAATCTTTTGTTCATATCATTTTGGTGTAGATTCATTCGCGCAAACAAAAATATATTCTCAGCAAGAAATCACTAAATTAAACGATAAAGCATCCCGCTACTTAAAGAATGCCGATTTTGAGAAATCTTTAAACGTTTCTAAATTGGCACTTCGTTCCGCCATGATTAGTAATGATTTACGATCTACAGCCATTTCCTACACAATTATTGCTGGAAATTATGCGGAGATGGCTGAGTTTGACAAAGCAATATTTTTCTACAACAAGAGTCTTTCTTATGCACAAGAAACCAATAATGACACCTTAAGAAAAAAAATATTTAATAATCTAGGAAATATTTATTGTTTTGAGAAAATGCAATATGAAAAAGGAATCAACTTTTACAAGAATTCTTTGATTTACAGCCAAAAATTAGCGGATAATAATCAGGTTTTCATAACTAAAATTAATATTGCTTGGGCTTATTTTGATAGTGGTTTTTTTGAAAAAGGTTTCCCTAGTTTAGAGTTCATCAATAAATACAACAAAAAATTTGGAGACGAAAGTACAGCTGTTGCAGTAAATTTGTTAAATGGGATGTATTATTCAAATAAAGGAAATCAAGATACAGCAAGTTCCTTTTTTGAAAAAGCCATAAAATATGGAAATCAAGCAAATGAGAAGTCTGATTTATCGTATTCTTACCTGGAGTATTCAAAGCATTTGTTGAAAAATAGCGATTATAAAAAGGCGTATGAAAATCTTACCCTTTACAATAGTATCACTAATGATTTATACAACAAAGAAAAGCTTGAAAAAGCTAATTTAGTGGGTATAAATCTAGAATTAGATGCTTACAAAAGAGAAATAGATAAAATTGAATTAGAGAAACTGGCACAAGAACAAAGTTTGCGCAAATCAAAAATCATTGTAGGATTGTTTTTTCTGATTTTTTGTATTTTATTATTATTACTTTATACCTTATTTAAAAATAATAATTTTAAGAAAAAAGCTAACATAAAACTTTCTCAAACCAATACAGCGCTCTTGGCTGCCAAAGAGAAAATAGAGGAAGTATCTGCGTTAAAAGCACAATTTTTTTCTACAATAAGTCATGAGTTACGAACCCCTTTGTATGGTGTAGTTGGAATTACCAACATGTTGCTGGATGAGCATAAAGAATTAGTCAATAGTCCACATTTAAATTCCTTAAAATTTTCAGCGCGTTATTTATTATCATTAGTGAATGATATCTTGCAAATAAATAAAATTGAAGATAATAGAATTGTGTTGGAAAGTTTAACTTTTAATATTTCTGATGAAATTGAAATGATTAAAAGTTCGCTCTCCTTTATGGCTAAAACCAATGCCAACGAGATCATTGTGAATATTGATGATCGTATACCAGAGTATTTAATTGGAGATAAGTTACGACTTTCACAAATCATTATGAATTTAGTCAGTAACGCATTAAAGTTTACAAAAAATGGAGAAGTAAATATTTATGTTACTTTAGTAAAGGTGGAGAACCAGTTTTATTTTTTAGAATTTAAGATTCAGGATAATGGAATTGGAATAGACCCTTTAGATCAAGAAAAGATTTTTGACAAATTTGTTCAAGTCAATAGAAAAGAAACGGATTATCAAGGAACTGGCTTGGGACTTTCTATTGTTAAGCAACTCTTGGGGCTTTTTGATAGTGATATTTCACTTGAAAGCTCTGTTGGGAAAGGAACTGAATTCCAATTTGTAATTGCGTTTGAACACAATATGGAACGAACGGCTGAAATTATTAATAATATTCAAGTAGAAATTAGCTCAGCTCAAATAATACATGTTCTGGTAGTGGAGGATAATCGAATAAATCAAATTATTACCCGAAAAACAATTGAAAAAAATAATTACAAATGTAGTGTCGTAGACAATGGTTATGATGCCTTAGAAATTTTAGAAAAGGACAATTTCGATGTGATTTTAATGGATATAAACATGCCGTTAATTAATGGTTTTGAAACTACAAAACTAATTCGTCTCAAAGGTATCGATATTCCCATTGTTGCATTAACAGCCTTCAATAAAGCAGAAATTACCGAAGAAGCACTTTCAGCAGGAATCAATGACATAATTATAAAACCATTTGACTCCTTTAAATTATTTGAAATTATCAAAATACTAACTTCTAAATCAAAAAAATAGTACCAAGAACAAAATCAAGTTGCATTAAATAAACAATCAAAAATTAAAAATAAAAACGCCTTTTGTCAACAAAACAAAAGGCGTTTTTATTGTTATAATGTATCCTAGATCAATACCAACGTTTTTTATTTTGTTTAGAAACTTCAGATTTTCTTGATTTGTGTGCTCCTCCGCTTCGGTTTGAATTTTTTTGCTGCGAACCTGCTGGCAGTTCAGGACTTCCAGAATGCCAATGATAGGGATGATCACTAACCGTTTTTACATCTACTTTTATAAGTTTTTGAATGTCTTTCCAGTAGGTATGTTCATCTTTACTACAAAAAGAGATTGCAATACCGCCATTTCCAGCACGTCCAGTACGACCAATTCGGTGCACATAGGTTTCAGGTATATTTGGTAAATCAAAGTTGATAACAACGGGTAATTGGTCAATATCTATTCCTCGTGCGGCAATATCAGTAGCCACTAACACACCAACCTCTTTATTCTTGAAGGCGTCTAATACGCGTTGTCTTGCATTTTGTGATTTGTCACCATGAATGGCTTCTGCAGCGATATTATTTTTACGCAATGCTTTTACAACATTATCAGCACCATGTTTGGTTCTCGAAAATACTAGAACATCCGTTAATTTCTCAGTATGAATTAGGTGGTATAATAAGTTCCTTTTTTCACCCTTTTCAACAAAATAGACTCGTTGTTCTACATTTTCAGCGGTTGATGATACAGGCGAAACACTTACTGTTGCAGGATCGGTCAAAAACATTTCAGCTAATTCTCGGATCGCAATTGGCATTGTAGCCGAGAAAAATAAGGTCTGTCTGTTTTTTGGCGTAAGCTTTACAATTTTCTTTACATCATTTACAAATCCCATATCCAGCATTTGATCAGCTTCATCGAGTACTAAAGCATGTAGGTGATCCAAATCGATGAATCCTTGTTTGTGCAAATCTAGCAATCGACCAGGTGTAGCGATTAAAATGTCAACACCATTTTTTAAGGAATCTACTTGTGGATTTTGTGAAACTCCACCAAAAATGGTAAGTTGAGTCAGATTGGTGTATTTTGCATACGTATCAAAACTTTGTCCAATTTGCACCGCTAATTCTCTGGTAGGCGTTACAACTAAGGCACGAATTTGTTTTGCTTTCTTTGAAGAACCAACAATTCGGTGTAATTGATGAATAATTGGTATGGCAAATGCACCCGTTTTTCCTGTTCCTGTTTGAGCACAACCAATTAAATCTCTGCCTGATAATACAATTGGTATTGATTGTTCTTGAATGGGAGTAGGGTTAAGGTAGCCTTGCTCAAATACGGCTTTTTGTATACTTTTAGAGAGTGATAAATCTTCGAATAACATATTTTTGGTATTAATTATCCTGTATTAAGTACAGAAATAGTGCAACAAAGGTAGGATTATTATTTTTGATGATTGTTTATACAGAATTTAGGAGGTGAATCACTACAAATTAAATACAAAACTGTACCTTAAATACGGATTAAATTGCATTTGATTTCATGAAATCGGTGACAAGGTATCCTATGAGTTTACCTATCAAATGATTATTTTTTTCTTCACCTAGATCAGGTGCGCCTTCACAAATATGCAAGTAGGTTGCGTTTTTATTTTTTGCAAAATAAGAAATGAATTGACGAAGTTGCTCTACTGAAAAACCGCTCAAAGTCATTGCACTACAAGCAATATTTGGAATGGAATCTAAATCAATTTCAATTCCAAAAAAATCATCACTTACAAACTCGGAGGCTAAAGCCATTTCTTGATTGAATTCTTTTTCTTTTCTAATGTTTACGCTGTCATAGGTGTTATAACGTACACGATCTTCTATTTTTTTTATAATATCTAAGACACTTTTTGAAGTGTAATTTTCGTGTAAACCAAAAATAAAATATTTTTTTAAAAACCCTTCTTCAAAAGCATACGAAAAACCGTTCCCGCTGTGTCGTCCCTCTAAAATTCTAAAATCGGAGTGTGCATCAAAGTTTATAGCATTGATTGGTTTTCCTTTGGCTAGAGCCGAACCTTTAATATTTCCGTAAGCATTATTGTGTCCACCACCTATTATTATAGGAATTTTACCTAATTTAATAATGTTGAAAATAATATGGGAAACATCTTTATCAATTTTTTCTACCAATTGACTCAGTTTAGATCGATCGTCAATATCATTAAAATCCAAATGCTCTACCTCTTTCATTTCAGCACTAACATTTAGTTGGCCTAAAATAAAAAGTTGGTTTCCTTTACAAAATCGATTGTGCTGGATGTTAGCAATACTTTTAATGGCACTATCCCAAGCTGAAGCAGCGCCAGGCCTGCCAAAATTTGCTCTAATGCCTATATCCTCAGGGATACCAAACAGCACGTATTTTGCCTCACAAGTTGCAAGAAACGTTAATGAATCTGTATCTTTTGGAACAGTTATCATTTTCTCACCAAATTTGATTTCACCACTGCGATGGTTCGTAATCTTCGCAAGATCATTGATGGTAAATGGGATTATTTTTTCCATTAAAAAAAATATTTTTCATCAAAAATAATATAAATACGTTAACTGACGTTATGAGGTGGTTATATATTGTTAAATTTGTAAAATAAATTAAATTAAAAGTAAAGATGGAAAATCAAAAAAGCAGTTCAAGTCTCAAAGCGGTCGTAGCAATATTAGCTATTTTATTAGTGGGGAGTTTGGTTTATATTTTTAAATTGACTGCAGATACCGAAACCGTAAAAACAGAATTGAATACTACACTAAGCGATAAAGAAACAGTGATGAAGGATCTGGAAGAATTAAAATCGACTTACGATGCTGCTATTGCAGAAAACACATCGATGTCTGATGAATTAATTCAAGAAAGAGACAAAGTAGTTAATTTAATGTCTGATTTAAATAAGTCAAAAGGAGATGTTGCATCTTTAGCTAAATACAGAACTCAGTACAATTCTTTGCAAGGAAACATGAAGGTTTTAATAGCTGAAAATGATGAGTTAAAAAAGGCAAATACAACACTTACTGCACAACGTGATAGTACCGTTGTAGTGCTAGGCGAATCTAAAAAATACAACGAAGCCCTAACTGGACAAAATGAAGAATTATCTAAAGTTGTAGAAAAGGCTGCTAAATTGACTGTTTTAAACACAAGAGGTTCAGCATATAAATTGAAAAGTTCTGGTAAAGAAGTGTCTACAGATAAAGCGAGCAGAGCCGATGTTCTTAAAATAAGTTACACGATTGCAGAAAATCAAGTTGCACAATCAGGTACTAAATCATACTTTGTTCAAGTTATTGACAGTAAAAATAATGTCTTAGGAGACAAGAAAACGGAAAATTTTGGAGACAATAATTTAACGTATAGTTTTATTTCTAACATAAATTACGAAAATAAAACTATTGATGTAACAGAGAATTTGCGAGGTAAAGATTTTCCAAAAGGAACTTATTATATAAATATTTTTGAAAAAGATAAATTGGTTTCAAAAACTAGTTTTATTTTGAAATAAGAGTAGAAAAAAATAGAAATCAAAAGAGGAACGTAAGGTTCCTCTTTTTTTATACAACAATTTTTCCTTCAATCAATACAGTATCAATCAGATTACTGCCAAAAGCATAAGGTAATTGATAATAGGAATGAATGGGTTTCGTAATAATTAGATTTGCTTTTTTACCTACAGTAATACTTCCGTGGGTTTCAGAAATTCCCATTGCATAAGCTCCATTTATAGTGGCCGCATTTATGGCTTCTTCTGGAGTCATTTTCATTTTGATGCATGCAGTTGCCACTACAAAATTCATGTTTCCGGATGGAGTAGAACCAGGGTTATAATCGCTTGCGAGCGCAATTGGAAGTCCAGCCGCAATCATTTCTCGTGCTGGAGTGTAAGGAATACTCAAAAAATAAGAACAAGAAGGTAATGCAACAGGCATTGTTTCAGTATTTTTCAACGCTTCAATATCTTCCGGCTTCATAATTTCAAGATGATCTACGGAAAGCGCATTGTATTTTACTCCAGCTTGAATTCCGCCAATGGAGTTGAACTGATTGACATGGATCTTTGGCTTTAAGCCAAATTTAATTCCGGCTTCCATAATTTGTTGGGTTTCTTCAACAGTAAAATAACCCGTTTCACAAAATACATCTATGAAATCTGCCAGTTTATTTTTTGCAATTTCAGGGAGCATTTCATTGATGATTAAATCGATATAAGCTTTATGGTTTGTTGCGTATTCCGATGGGAAAGCGTGAGCACCCAGAAAAGTTGCTTTTATGGTGATTGGATAGCTTTGAGCTAATCGCTGAATCACGCGAAGTATTTTTAATTCTCCCTCGAATGTCAATCCGTATCCTGATTTGATTTCTACTGCTCCAGTTCCCAGACGCATGACTTCTTCCAGTCGCTCTTTTGACTGTTGGTAGATTTCTTCTACAGAAGTTTCGTTCAGTTTTTTAGCTGAATTTAGGATTCCACCGCCACGATTAGCGATTTCTTCATAAGTCAAACCATTGATTCGATCTACAAATTCCTGTTCCCGATTTCCCGCATACACAATATGCGTATGACTGTCACACCAGGAAGGCAAAACTATTTTTCCATCTGCGTCAATGCATTTTTCTGGATTTATGTTAGGCAAATCCTCCATAGAGCCAAAATCAGAAATAAGTCCATTTTTAAGTACTAAATAGGCATTTTTGATAGTGGGTAGAACCGCCATTTCAGCACCTGATACTTTCAAAATTGAAGAATCCCGAACCTGAAGCAGCTCTTTAATATTGATGATTAATGTTGTCATTAGATATGATAATTATTCAGAAACTTTGATTTCAAACATTTTGTCCCAATTTTTCCCGGTTACAAAAATGGTTTTAGTTTTTGGGTTGTAGGCAATTCCGTTTAGAACATCCGTGTCTGGTAACTGAGTTATTTTTTTCTTCAAATCAGCAAGATTAATAATTGCTTCGACCGCTCCATTTTTCGGATTGATGACAGCAATAGCATCTTTTTGGTACACATTTCCATAAATTTTCTCGTCAATCCATTCAAGCTCATTGACTGCTTTTATTTTTGTTTCAAAAGAATACACGTTTAAGTAATCTACTTCTTTAAATGTGGTCGGGTCAACAATCCAAATTTTTTCGGTTCCATCGGATTGGTATAAATATTTACCGTCATTAGTCAAACCCCAACCTTCAATAGGTTTGAAATAGGTAAACGTTTTTTCTTTCTTGAAAGTATCTGCGTTGTAAACGTACCCTTCATTATTTTGCCAAGTCAGTTGGTATACTTTGTTGTTCAAAATCGTAATTCCTTCACCAAAATATTTGTCAGCCAGTTCGACTTTTTTGTAAACTTCTCCCGTTTTATAATTTGTTTTTCTTAAGCTGGAGATTCCTCTGTTTCCTGATGGACCTGAACCGTTTCCCGTTCCTTCATACAGCGTGTCTCGGTAAAATTCTAATCCTTGCGTGTATGCTTGAATATCGTGTGGGTACGTATTTACGATGGTGTATTTTAATAATTTTGGCTGAAGATTAGAAACTAATTCTACTCTTGTGGTAGCTTCTGCGTTTTGCCCTTCATAAAAAACTAAAGCTTTTAGGTTTTGATAACCCAATTTTTGCTCTTTCAATTCAAAAGTTAATTTGTCAACTCCATTTTTTGAGCCAATTTTTTTGTCATTTATATAATAGACAACGCTATCTATAGTTTTGGAATTGAAATTCAAAATTTCCAAAGAAAGAGCTTCCTGTGGTTTATATTGTTCTTTAAATTTGGAATTATCAAAGGAGAATAAAGTGTTAACACCTTTTTTTGTTTCGTTGCAACTTGCTATGGTGATTCCTAATAAAATGACAGATAGGAAGTTATAATTTTTCATGATTTGTTTTTTTGTTGTACCAATATACAATGTTATTTTTAATGATTAAAGCTCTTGTAAAAATATAAAAAGATTGTATATTTGCACCGGCAAGTCCTACACGACCAGCTCCTGCAGACTCCCCCAGGATGGGAACATAGCAAGGGTACGTGGTTGAGCGGTGCGATGTAGGTCGCTTGCCATTTTTTTTATTTATTACAAAAGTAGTCTTCCTTCGGGAGGATTTTTTTATTTTTGGACCTTTCGTACAGCAAACATCAACAATCATGAATAAAGTAGTTTTAATTACAGGAGGTTCTTCAGGAATTGGAAAATCTATTGGCGAATTTTTGCATCACAAAGGTTTTGTTGTGTACGGAACGAGCAGAAATCCGGAACGAATTTTAAATTCGGTTTTTCCTTTAGTGGCTTTAGATGTTCGGGATGCGGATTCGATTCATGAGGCTGTTGCCAAAGTGATTTTGATCTCCGGAAGATTGGATGTTGTCATTAACAACGCTGGTGTTGGGATTACGGGACCATTGGAAGAAATTCCGATGCATGAAATAAAGAATAATTTTGAGACTAATCTTTTTGGTCCAATTGAAGTAATGAAAGCTGCGTTGCCACAAATGCGTGCACAAAAATCAGGATTAATCATCAACGTGACTTCCATTGCGGGTTATATGGGTTTGCCTTATCGAAGTGTTTATTCCGCTTCAAAAGGAGCATTAGAACTCATCACCGAAGCGATGCGTATGGAAGTGAAGTCTTTTGGTGTTCGTATTACGAATGTGGCTCCGGGTGATTTTGCGACAAATATTGCGTCGGGACGTTTTCATGCTCCGGTTCTAAAAGGTTCGGCTTACGAAACTCCGTACGGAAATACATTGAAAACAATGGATAAACATGTGGACAGCGGTAGTAATCCGAATGAAATGGCCGAAGCGGTGTATCAAATTATCCAAACTCCCGAACCTAAAATTCATTATAAAGTGGGCGCTTTTATGCAAAAGTTTTCGATTGTTTTGAAACGAATACTTCCTGATAAAGTATATGAAAAAATGCTGATGAACCATTATAAGTTGTAATTTTGCACGGAATTTGCGTGAAGGATTGAAGTGGCATCCCTCGCTTTTTAGCGAGGATACAGCGGAAAGCCTGACCCGAAGTTTTTACGGAGGGTCACGCCCAAAGAATTAAAAACACACAATTAAATTATATAATATGAAATTTTTTATTGACACGGCTAATTTAGCTCAGATTAAGGAAGCACAGGCATTGGGCGTTTTGGATGGTGTTACAACTAATCCAACATTAATGGCCAAAGAGGGAATTACAGGGAAAAACAGCATTTTGAAGCATTATGTTGACATTTGTAATCTTGTTGATGGTGATGTAAGTGCCGAAGTTAATGCTTTGGATTACGACGGAATGATTAAAGAAGGTGAAGAGTTAGCTGATTTACACGAGCAAATCGTGGTAAAATTGCCTATGACTAAAGAAGGGGTCATGGCTGCTAAATACTTTTCGGATAAAGGAATTAAAACAAATGTGACTTTAGTATTCTCAGCAGGACAGGCTTTATTGGCTGCAAAAGCGGGAGCGACTTATGTTTCTCCGTTTATTGGTCGTTTGGATGATGTATCTACAGACGGCTTGGCTTTGATTGAAGAAATCAGATTAATTTATGATAATTACGGTTATGAAACTCAAATTCTTGCAGCTTCAGTGCGTCACACAATGCACATTGTAAACTGTGCTAAAATTGGCGCTGATGTGATGACGGGACCACTTTCGGCAATATATGGTTTGTTGAAACACCCTTTGACTGATATAGGGTTGGCACAATTTGTGGCTGATTTCGAAAAAGGAAATAAATAAAAAAGTTTTTAGTGAGCAGTTTTTAGTCTCAGCGAATTAAATAAAAAATCCCATTCGCCGCGGCGAATGGGATTTTTTGTTGGTTTGGTTTTGGTTAGTTTGTGTTAAAATTAGTGTCCTCCACCAACTTCTATTTCTTTTCCAATTCCTTGTTTTTCTAAAATTCCAATTACTTTCCATCCGTAGAATGCGATGAATGCAAAACATAAAACAGGAATAAAGTAAGAAGCATGAATTCCGATTATATCCGCTAGTTTTCCTTGTAATGGCGGAATAATTCCACCACCCAGAATCATCATTACCAAGAAGGCAGAACCTTGAGAAGTGTATTTTCCTAATCCGGCAATTGCCAATGAGAAAATAGAAGGCCACATTATACTTAAGAATAATCCACCGCTCATAAAAGCGAAAATAGCTATTGTTCCAGCAGTGAATAAACCAATAAGCATGGCTGTCATTCCCATTAAACCAAAAATCATTAAGGTTCTAGACGGTTGGTCTTTTCCTAAAAAGAAACCAGCGATTTGAAATAAAATTACAAATGCATACGCATATAAAGGCGTTACATCTTGTCCGGAAATAGCGTTAGCGGCTAAAACTACTCCAAAAGCTATATAAGGAACTACAATAAGTAAAATTTTCTTTAGTTGTGATGATGGGTTAAAAACGGTAATGGCTCCTGCCCAACGCCCGATCATTAAACTTCCCCAATACATAGACATGTATGGTGCTAAAGCTGGTCCGGAAATAGAACCAAAATCAGCGGTGACCAATAATTCACCAAGGTTACTTCCTATAGTTACTTCGACACCTACGTAGGCGAAAAGGGCTAACATTCCCAAAACTAATTGTGGGTATTTCATGGCTCCCCACCCTTCAGGATTTTTTTGAGCAGTTGTATTTGCAAAGAATAATCCGATAACAACCACTAAAAGTGTGGAAACTGTTAAGGCTAATCCTAAGTAATCTTTCTCTTTATTCTCTATAAAACGAGTGATAAATTCAGGCTCTTCGTAACGGGAAAAGATATAGGCAAAAATAGCAACCAAAATTACAGTGATGGCAATCAAGGTTTTCATTGCTTTGTTCGCGGTTTCAAAAGTAGAATCACTTTTTCCAGCCGGTAATTTTTTAGAAAAATGGAATAAAGCTGCTGCCAATAAAAACAGTCCTCCAACAAATACATACAGGATTCTCATTGAATCCAATGAATCTGGTTTCTGCGCATATTCTTCAATATTTACACCAGCAATAACTCCAAATAAGGCGATAGAAACCACTATCGGTCCTATTGTGGTACCCAATGAATTAATTCCACCAGCAAGATTCAGCCTGCTTGATGCTGAATGTGGTTCACCAAGTGAAGCGGCAAACGGCTGTGCAGATGTTTGTTGTAATGAAAAACCAAGTGCTACAATAAATAATGCACCAAGAATAAACAAATAACTCCCTTGTGTTACCGCTAAAATCATAAGTAGAGCTCCAAACGTACTTATCAATAATCCGTAAATAATTCCCTTTTTGAATCCCCAACCGTTTAAAATATCTTTTTTGGCGATACTGCTAAAAATAAAAAGCAATAAAGCTCCGATATAATAAGCACCATAAAAAGCAAAATCGATAAGTTGACTTTGAAATTGATCTAAGCCAAATTTAGCTTTGCAAAATGGAATGAAAATCCCGTTTGATGCTCCAATAAAACCCCAAAAGAAAAATACGGTTATGAGCGTATAAAGCGCGGAATTATTGGACTTAGTTTGTTCTGAATTCATAGGTTTAATTTGATTAATGATTATTGAATGGAACTTGATTCGATTGCAAGATTGTAAATATATTTGTTAAGTAAATTAAAAAAAAATAAATCAAGCTAAATGTTGATATAATTATTAAATAAACATTTTTTGTTCTATCTGATTGCTTTTTTTTTTTAGAGTTTTACTAGGACCAAAACAATTAAAGAAAAGGCAATGAATTCGATTATTAGGTTATTTTGTAATTTTGGTTTTAAATTTCGAGAATACAATAATTTTACGACTTTCTTTTTAGGAACTGTCAAATTGATTTTTCTCATTATTTAAAAAACGTATCTTTATAAATCATTTACTTATAGAGTAGAATGTGTCATCTTAAAAGAAAGCAGACGTGTATTTGAACCTAAAATTTCAAAACCTATTCTCTAAACATAATTATTTTATTATTGAAATTCTAAAAATCTATAATATTAACCCCTTATGAAATTCACCTTAATTCTATTATTAACTGGCATAATTTCAAATGCTCAAATACAAAAAGAACAACTGAACCTTATGCCTTGGCCTCAAAATGTAAATTTGACCGAGGGTACTTTTGCTTTAAGCAAGAACTTCAAAATAAATATTACAGGGAATCCAAATTCAAGAATATTTATCGGCACAACTAACTTTTTAAGACGATTAGATGGCAGAACAGGGTTGTTTTTTGAGCAAGCTTTTTTGACTAAAACCAATGAATATCCCGAAGCCGACTTACAAATAAATTGTACTCGAAATGGAAAAATAGAAATCAATGAAGATGAAAGTTATCGGCTAACAATTACCTCCAATAGAATAGCAATTAATGCTACCACTGATTTAGGTGCGCTGCATGGTTTAGAAACTCTATTGCAATTTCTACAAAATAACAGTACTTCCTATTATTTTCCTAATGTTACTATTTCTGATTTTCCAAGATTTACTTGGCGTGGATTGATGATAGATGCAGCTCGACATTTCCAACCGGTTGATGTCATCAAAAGAAATCTTGATGCTATGGCTTCAATGAAAATGAATGTTTTTCATTGGCATTTAGCCGATGATCAAGGTTGGCGAATTGAATTGAAAAACCATCCTAAATTAACAGAATTAGCCTCCGATGGGAATTTTTATACGCAAGAGGAAATAAAAAATATTGTAAAATATGCAGATGACCGTGGAATTTTAATAGTTCCCGAAATTGATGTTCCTGGACATGCTTCTGCACTGTTGACGGCGTATCCAGAAATTGGGAGTAAAATAAGTGATGGCAAAGTCTCGTATGAAGTACAAAGAAATTCAGGTATTTATAACGCTACTTTAGATCCTACTAATCCTAAAACGTATGAGATATTAAATTCTATTTTTGATGAAGTATGCCCACTATTTCCCGGTAATTATTTTCATATCGGTGGTGATGAGAATAATGGCAAGGAATGGAATGCAAACCCAGCTATTCAGCAATTTATGAGGGAAAATAGTATAAAAAACAAGCATGATTTGCAAACGTATTTTAACATGAAATTGATTCCAATGCTAAAAAAACATGGCAAAAAATTAATGGGTTGGGAGGAAATAATGACTGAAAACATGTCTAAAGACGCCATAATTCATGCTTGGAGAGGAACAAATGAAGGTCAAGAAGCCGGTGGAGCATTAATCAAAGCTGCAAAAAGCGGATACAATACTGTGTTGTCAAATGGGTTTTACATCGATTTGATGCTAGGTTTAGAAAGTCATTATTTGAATGATCCCTTGCCTAAAAAGATTATTCTCACTCCAGAGGAAAAAGCAAGGGTTTTAGGAGGAGAAGCTGCCATGTGGAGCGAACTCGTAACACCGTTAAATATAGATTCTAGGATTTGGCCCCGAACTGCTGCAATAGCTGAGCGATTATGGTCAAACGCCGATGTAAATGATATGAACAGCTTGCGCAAAAGGTTGAAAACGATTTCTTTTCGATTAGAAGAACTTGGAATTACTCATATTAGAAACAAAGAAGTGATTTTGAGAAACATCAGCAACAATCAAGATACGCGTGTTTTGAATGATTTTTCGAACCTTTGTGAACCGCTAAAAAATTATAAACGAAACGGAGGTGGCAAGAAATACCGCATGCATTCCCCCTTGACCTTATTTGCCGATGCGTGTAATGCTGATGCTCCGGAAGCGCTTGATTTTAATGTTGCAGTCAATGCGTATTTAGCGGATAAAAGCAAGGAGAATAAAGTTTTGGTAACTGATTTTTTTAAGAAATGGATAGTTACGAATTCAGATTTAATTGCTTTGAGTGCTAATGCTCCTCTTGTACAACCGCTACTACCTTTAGCAAAAAGTTTAAATGATGTATCTCAGCAGCTTTTGCTTTTAATGGAAAAAAAACAGAAAGTAAATCCAAAATTTCTGATAGATTTACTGGAAAAATGTAATGAAAGAAGCTCTTCAGATGTAGAATTAGCAGTTTATGGAAGTTTAAAAAAAATAGTAGAATCTATTTCAATTTGACTTTGGATTGATAAAATAGGATCCTTTAAATCCTGAATTATAGTTGTATTTATAGTTGAAAAAGATTGATTTCATGAAACAAAAATGCTAAAAATGTATTTTTTTCGAGTTCCATAAATCAGTATTTTTTTCGTATTTTTGCAAAAATTTAATAAAATACATATTCATGTTAACAGTCAATAATTTATCAGTTCAGTTTGGCAAACGAATTTTGTTTGACGAAGTAAATACGACCTTCACACACGGTAATATTTACGGCGTTATCGGAGCCAATGGCGCTGGAAAATCTACTTTTCTTAAAATAATTGCGGGTGAAATGGATCCTACTTCAGGACACATACATTTAGAGCCAGGAAAAAGGATGTCGGTTTTAAATCAGAACCACAACATGTTTGATGAGAGTACTGTTCTAGAGACTGTTATGATGGGGAATAAAACCTTGTACGCAATCAAAAAAGAAATGGATGCTTTGTATTTAGATTACAATGATTCTAATGCAGATAGAATAGGGGAGTTGCAAGTACAATTTGAAGAAATGAATGGTTGGAATGCTGATTCTGATGCCGCATCAATGTTGTCTAATCTTGGAATTACAGAAGAGCATCATTATACTTTGATGGGCGACTTGGAAGGAAAAATAAAAGTTAGGGTGCTTTTGGCGCAAGCCTTATTCGGGAATCCAGATTTGCTTATAATGGATGAGCCTACCAATGATTTAGATTTTGAAACCATTGCGTGGTTAGAAAACTTCTTAGCTAATTATGAAAATACTGTAATTGTAGTTTCTCACGACAGACACTTTTTAGATTCAGTTTGTACGCATATTTCGGATATTGATTATAATAAAATTAACCATTATTCAGGAAATTATACTTTTTGGTATGAATCAAGCCAATTAGCAGCAAAACAACGTGCACAACAGAATAAAAAAGCAGAGGAGAAAAAACAAGAACTTGAAGAATTTATTCGACGTTTTAGTGCGAATGTGGCCAAGTCCAAACAAGCTACTTCTCGTAAAAAAATGATCAGTAAGTTAAATATTTCTGAGATAAGACCATCTAGCCGTCGCTATCCAGCGATTATTTTTGATCAAGAACGTGAAGCAGGAGACCAGATTTTGAATGTACAAAACTTAAGCGCCTTTATTGATGGAGAGATTCTGTTTAAAGGAGTAGATCTGAATATGGCAAAAGGAGATAAGATTGTGCTTTTTTCCAAAGATTCAAGAGCAACAACTGCTTTTTATGAAATTTTAAATGAAAATAAGACAGCTGATTCTGGTACTTTTGATTGGGGAGTTACTACTAATCAGGCGTATTTACCAGTAGAAAATCATTCTTTTTTTGAAAGCGATTATTCTCTTGTAGATTGGTTGCGTCAATGGGTAAAAACCGAAGAAGAGCGTGATGAGGTTAACATTCGAAGTTTCCTTGGTAAAATGATTTTCTCAGGTGAAGAAGCCTTAAAAACATGTCGTGTTTTATCTGGAGGAGAAAAAGTGCGTTGTATGTTATCCCGAATGATGATGGAGCGTGCCAATGTTCTGATGTTAGATGAGCCAACAAATCACTTGGACTTAGAGTCTATTACTGCTTTTAATAATTCGTTAAAAAACTATAAAGGTTCCGTAATATTTACAACGCATGATCATGAATTCTCGCAAACGGTGGCCAATAGAGTGATCGAATTAACACCAAATGGCGCAATTGACCGTTACATGACTTTTGATGATTATCTTGATGATGACAAAGTACAAGAATTGAGAGTTAAAATGTACACTCTGTAAATATTAGTTAATCTATAAATAACCAAAAACTCCCGTAATTACGGGAGTTTTTAATTTTAAATAGGTGCAATGTAAAAGCAATAGTCCCACATTTTTTTTAATTACCTCTGGTAAATATTTTTTTAATAATAAAAATAAGAATAGCTAATACAGCTACTACAATAAAAATACCTACTCCTATTCCCGCTTTGAATATACCTTCAATAATAGAACAACTAGTAAATGATAGTGATATAATTAAAAGCAATATTATTCTCGTTATTTTTGTTTGCATGATCTTAGTTTTTTTTATACGATTATATGTTAGTTTTCAAAATTACAGTATACAATAAAGTGATCGTTATATAATTTTTATGGATTGTTATAAAATTGACTTTCCTTATTATGTCATTAATTAAAATAGTAGATGTTAAATTTTCTACTTTTTTATTTACCAAATGATAAAATTGAATTTGTATATTTGTTTAACGAAATTACACAATTACAATGAGTCAAAAAGTATTACTTACTGCAAAAGAAGTTACTATCATCTTGCATCGTTTGGCTTGTCAATTGATTGAAAAACATTTAGATTTTACCGATACAATAGTAGTAGGAATTCAACCAAGAGGTGTTTTTTTGGCAGAGCGTTTAAAAGAAATTTTAGAAAAAGAATATCAAACTCCAGAAATTCAGCTCGGTTATCTCGATATCACTTTTTTTAGAGATGATTTTAGAAGAACGGATAAGCCTCTAGAAGCCAATAAAACCAAAATTAATTTTATTGTCGAAAACAAAAAAGTCATTTTTATAGATGATGTTTTATTTACCGGTCGAAGCATTCGATCAGCTTTAACAGCTATACAATCTTTTGGACGACCTTCAGAAATTGAACTTCTAGTTCTTATTGATAGACGTTTTAGTCGCAATTTACCCATACAACCTGATTATAGAGGCCGACAGGTAGATGCAATTAATAATGAAAAAGTTAAGGTAAGTTGGAAAGAAAATGAGGGAGAAGATGGTGTGTATTTAATTACAAGTTAGCTTGTATTCAGACTAGCTATTAAAAATTATAATCGTAAACAAAAATGAAAGAATTAAGCGTAAATCATTTATTAGGTATTAAATACATCAATAAGAATGATATTGACCTCATTTTTGAAACAGCCGATCATTTTAAAGAAGTTATCAATCGACCAATAAAGAAAGTTCCTTCGTTACGAGATATTACCATTGCCAATATTTTTTTCGAAAATAGTACCAGAACAAAACTCTCTTTTGAGTTAGCACAAAAACGTTTATCTGCTGATGTTATTAGTTTTTCGGCAGCACAATCTTCTGTTAAAAAAGGGGAAACGCTACTAGATACCGTTAATAATATCCTTTCGATGAAAGTCGACATGGTAGTCATGCGACATGCTAATCCGGGTGCTGCTTATTTTCTCTCTAAAAATGTAAAAGCCAGTATCGTAAACGCAGGAGATGGCGCACATGAACACCCTACACAAGCGTTGTTAGACAGTTATTCTATTCGAGAAAAACTAGGTGAAGTAACCGGAAAGAAAGTTGTCATAGTAGGCGACGTTTTGCATTCCAGAGTAGCTTTGTCTAATATTTATGCGTTGCAAATGCAGGGAGCTAAGGTGAAAGTTTGCGGACCAAAAACGCTTATACCTAGATATATTGAATCATTGGGTGTTACCGTAGAACCTAATTTAAGAAAAGCATTAGAATGGTGTGATGTTGCGAATATGTTACGCGTTCAAAACGAAAGAATGGATGTGAATTTTTTTCCTTCAACTCGGGAATATGCACAGCAATATGGTGTCGATAAAACTATTTTAGACTCCCTAAGCAAAGAGATTGTTATTATGCATCCCGGACCTATCAATCGAGGTGTAGAAATCACTAGTGAAGTGGCTGATTCCAGTCAGTCAGTTATTTTAAATCAAGTCGAAAACGGTGTAGCTATTAGAATGGCAGTAATTTATCTTTTGGCTTCAAAAATTCAATAGTTTAAGGAAAATAATGTAAATTATTTATTTGTGAAATCATCTACGAAAAGTAGAGCAATAAATTTATAAAGATGAAAGTAGATCAAAAAGGACACACAATTAGCATTAGAGATACTCAAGGTGATTTTACTTCTTTCCTTATGAAGATAACGCATCAATATAAAACATTTGAAAAGCACAACTTGATTATTGATCTTTTGATGCACAAAGATTTGAATACAAATGATATTAAATTATTTATGCCATTATCAAAACTTCATAAAAAAGCTAAAAAATCATTTGTTATTGTTATATCTGAGTTTGATTACAATGCTGTTCCAGCAAAACTGACCGTTGTCCCGTCTTTATTGGAAGCACATGACATAATTGAAATGGAAGAAATAGAAAGAGACTTAGGATTTTAAAAAACTAACCTTGAATTTTAATACTAATAACAAAAAAGCGCATAATTTTAGTGGTTTTTTTTATGGTATTGGCTTTAATGCTATTGTGTCTTTATTTGTACAATCTATTTACAGCGAATGATTTGCATAGTTATTGGGGAATAATTGCTAATTTATTAGTTGCAATTTCTCAGGTTTTAAAAATATAAAATGACAACAAGGAAAAAATCTTGATAGTTTATAAATACGTTTTAAAAAACTAAATGTTACTGTTCACTATGTACTTGTTCCCTAACTTTTAAATGAAATTAAAAATTGAAACTAACAATACTAGGTTGCTATGCAGCAACACCCAGAACGTTTACGAATCCTACTTCACAGATTTTAGAAATAAAAAATAGAATTTTCCTTATTGATTGCGCCGAAGGTACTCAAGTGCAATTGCGAAAAAACAAAATCCGTTTTTCCAAAATCAATCATATTTTTATATCTCATTTGCACGGCGATCATTTTTTTGGATTAATAGGTTTAGTGTCCACTTTTACGCTCCTGAACAGAACTACAGATTTACATATTTATGGTCCAAAGGGAATTCAGGAAATCATTAAGTTACAGTTGCGGTTGTCGAATTCTTGGCCAAATTATGGCTTATTTTTCCATGAATTAGAATCTAACGAAAGTGAAGTTATTTTTGAAGACGAAAAAGTTTTAGTAAAAACCATTCCGTTAAAACACCGTGTGTATACCAATGGGTTTTTGTTTCAAGAAAAACATAGAGAGCGAAAATTGAACATGGACGCTGTTCAAAATCATAAAATTGATGTTTGCTATTATCAAAATATTAAAAACGGCAAAGACATTACTCTTGATAATGGAAAAATAATTGAAAATGCAGAGTTAACATTTGATCCTATTGCTCCAAAAAAATATGCGTTTTGTTCTGATACTGCTTATCATGAAGCTATACTTCCTATCATTAAAAATGTAGATGTTCTGTACCACGAAGCAACTTTCTTGCAATCTGAAGAAAGCCTGGCAAAAAAGACTTTGCATTCCACATCCAAAGAAGCAGCTACAATTGCTTTAAAAGCAAATGTCAAGCAATTAATTCTGGGACATTATTCAACTCGATATGAAAATATTGATTTTTTTAGAGAAGAAGCTGCTTCGATTTTTTCGGAAGTTGTATTGGCAGATGATGGCAAAATTTTTATATTTTAAACATATCAATTTTTTTACCTATCCATTTATTTTTGTCTAAATCTATTTGAAATGGAATTATACTATTATTAAACAATCTTAAAAACATATAATAATGAATGATTTAAGTAATTACAGAAAGTCTTATGATAAGAGCGAACTTTTAGAATCAACTATACCAGAAGATCCAATTAACCTTTTTAACAGATGGTTTCATGAAGTAGAAGAATTTGGTGGAGAAAGCGAAGTTAATGCTATGACAGTTTCTACAATAGGTTTAGATGGGTTTCCAAAAGCTAGAGTAGTTTTGTTGAAGAAATTTGATGAAGAAGGTTTTATTTTTTACACTAATTATAATTCAGAAAAGGGTAAGGCTATTGCCCAAAATCCCAATATTTGTCTTTCGTTTTTTTGGCACACAATGGAACGACAAGTAATCATTAAAGGTATTGCTAAAAAAACAACGGGAGAAACCTCAGATCGTTATTTTGATTCCAGACCTGATGGTAGTAAACTAGGAGCAATTGTTTCTAATCAAAGTGAAATTATTCCTTCTCGTGAGTTTTTAGAAAATAACCTAAAACAGTTGGAGAATGATTTTAATAATGTACCTATCCCAAGACCTGAGCACTGGGGAGGTTTTCTAGTAACACCTTTGGAGGTAGAATTTTGGCAAGGAAGGCCTAATCGATTACACGATAGGATTAAATACAGTACTTATAATCAGCTTTCTTGGAAAACAGATCGACTTTCTCCATAATGTAAGAATTATATATATTTAATTATATTTTTAATGTAGTTTATCGATTATTTTTGGTACTTAAACGATAAAATGAATATGTTTGATAAAGAATAGCAAACCTGTTATTTATTTGTTAGAGAAGTTTGCCCCACAATCTACTTTAAACTTAATCTACTATATTATGAAAACAACTTTACTTCGTGTATTATTGCTATTGACTGTAACATGCACCATGAATTCGTGTTCTTTAGATGAATCTGAAAATACAGCTGCAGATGCCTCTGCACAAAAGGTAGTTAGTTATTCTTATAATACATTAGAATTAAAGACCATGGATTTAATCAATAAACACAGAGTTAGTGTTGGGTTAATACCTTTAGAAAAAATCAATCATATGTCTTTTAAATCAGAAGAACATGATAATTACATGATTGCTAATAATGTAGTCAACCATAATGATTTTGTAGCTCGATCAGAAAATATAATTAAAACTTTAGGTGCCAAAACCGTTAGTGAAAATATAGCTTACAATTTTAATACTCCGGAATCCGTATTAAACGCTTGGCTAGCCAGTCCTAGTCATAAAGCGAATATAGAAGGAGATCATACTCATTTTGGAATAGCAATTAAAGAAAATCCAGCAAACGGAAGAAAATATTACACAAATATTTTCGCCAAAATATAGTTAGAGTTTGTTTTTTTTGATCTAAAAGGTTGCCATATCCCCAAATGACAACCTTTTACATTTATATCCATTTAAATATTGTTATATTTTGTTTAAGATTTTATCGAGTTTATTTAAAAATAGTCTAATGAATCCATTGGATTTTTTTTTGCTAACTACTTTCGGTTAATTCAAATTACTTCTATAAACTTTTGTTGTGTTTTAAGGATTTAGATTGAACAAAAAAAGCAGAAGGCTGTCATTTCATGAAAGCCTTCTGCTTTTTTTTGAAATAATTACAAATCGATAATAATAAATTCGCTCCTTCTATTAAGTTGATGCTCTTCTTCAGTGCAAATGGTGTCATCATTACATTTATTAATCAACTGCGTTTCTCCGTAACCTTTACCTGTGAGTCTATTGGAATCAACCCCTTTCTGAATTAACCAGTCGATGGTAGATTTAGCTCTTTTTTCAGAGAGCGTCTGATTGTATTTTAATGTTTGTCGGCTATCAGTGTGCGAACGAATGTCAATTTTCATGGACGGATTTTGATTTAGAACATCTAATATTTTTTCAAGATCTAATGCTGCTACCTCCTTAATATTTGACTTATCTAGGTCGAAATAAATCATTTTAATACCAAAACATTTACTCAAATCATCTCCTACAGCAACTTTACATATTTCTCTATCTAGTGCTACAGGTAAGAAAGTTTTTCCAGTAATAGCGCTAATAGTAACCTTAACTTCCTTGGTAGTAAACTCTTTTCTCTCCGCTCTTACAGCATATATTTTTCCGCATTCAACAGCAAAGTTATAATTCCCTTTTTCATCTGAGTTCACAGTATTAATTACATTGTACTGATTATCATATATCGTTATTTTAGTATTGCCTAATACTTCGTTTGTTGTAGCATCTGTTATTATGCCATATAAACTTTGCTCACATACAAGTTTTTTGTTTTCTAGAAACGAATAGATATCATCAAACCCTTGTCCTCCATCTTTATTTGATGAGAAGAAACCCCTGCGAGATTTAGTATCAATTAAATATCCAAAATCATCTTTAGGTGAATTAATATCAGCTCCTATATTTTGTACATCACTAAATGAACCGCCATTGTTTATTTTAGACATGAAAACATCTAGTCCGCCTAGTCCAGGATGTCCATCTGATGCGAAGTACATTTCGTTTTCATCTGAAATAAATGGGAAGGTTTCTCTTCCCTCGGTATTAATAGTATTACCTAAATTTTCGGGAGTTCCAAAACTTCCATCCTGATTAATTTTCACTTTAAATAAATCAGATTGTCCCAAAGTACCAGGCATATCGGAAGCAAAATACAATGTTTTACCATTAGCGCTAAGCGTAGGATGAGCAGTGCTATAGTTATCACTATTGAATGGAAGTTCAATTACATTTGTCCAATTTTCATTTTCTAAAGTAGCTTTGTAAAGTTTAATTAAAGTAATTTTATTACCATCTTTACCTTTTTTCCCGTCTAAATAGTTATTTCTTGTGAAGTACATTGTTTTTCCATCAGCACTAAATGTGGGAGTGGATTCATGGAATTTTGTATTTATTGCGTGATCAAATTTCTTTGATATCGTAGTATTTAAACTCATGTCCTGATTTAAATCAACTTTATATAAATCTGTAAAATATTGATCAGTCCATTTATGTTTTCTTTGTCCGACACTTCCAGTATCCCTAGCCGAAGCAAAGATCAATTTATTGGAGTATAGCGCAGCGCCATAATCAGAATAAGTAGAATTTATACCTGCATCTTCTACTTTGTACCTTCCCGAATTCGCTTTTATAGCTTCTAAGTAATTGGTATTTTTTTTGAAGAGTTTAGCTCTACTATCATTATCTGATTTTTGACTGAATAATTCCATTATATCATTTGCCTCATCATTTTTATTGATTGCTCTCAAGGATTGTGCATATCGATAATAGTATTCAGATTCTACGCTAGGGTTATTCATAGCGAATAGTTTTCCATACCATTTAGCAGCTTGATCGAATTCTGCATTAAAGTAATAGGCATTTCCTAGTTTTTGAAATAAATCTACTGATGTATAACCTTTCTCTGCAATTCGTTCATAAGTTTTGATTGCATCTACGTAGGCTTGCTTATCATATTTTTTATTAGCAGAAGCTAATTGTGCAGTTTGAGCATGTATGTTGATGGAAAAAACACTTACTATTGTTAAATAAAGAAGTATATTTTTTTTCATAATAATTGTTTTTAGAAGAATCTTGGAGTCGTAATTTTACTATCACTTTTAAATATTTCATATCGTAAAAATATTTCATGAGAACCAGAGTTGTAATTTCTCAATCTTGTAGTATCATAGTCATAACCATAACCAATGTACATTCCTTCAGAAACTTGAAAACCAACCATTGCACTTACTGCTGCGGACCATCGATAGGCTACTCCTACAACAAATTTTTCACTGAACATAAAATTTCCAGATACATCAACTTGAATCGGTGCACCTTTTACAATTTTGGATAATAGTGCAGGTTTAAACTGTATGGATTGATTAAGATCAAATATATGACCTGCCATGAAATAGTAATTTATTTTTTCTTTTAAAATAGCTACTTCATTGTCATCATATCGACTACTTTCAATAAAATTAGGTATTGAAAACCCTAGGTACGATTTATCTGAATGCCAATAAATTCCTGCTCCAACATTAGGAGTAAATTTATTATTGAAGTTTTGTAACGTGGGATCAACGTTTTCTGGATTTAATCGATTTATATCTAGATTGAAAAGGTTTGCAGTTGCTTTGATTCCAAAAGAGAGCTTAAAAGTTTCAGAAGTAGGCACAGTATACGATAAATCTGCTGAAATAGTATTTTCAGTAGTAGGGCCAATTTTATCATTAATAATAGACACTCCTAAACCTAAATTAGTTTCGTTTAAAGGCGTATTTATTGATGCTGCATTGGTTACCGGTGCTCCATCAAGTCCTACCCATTGAGTACGGTGCATAGCAAATATGCTCATAGCACCTCTGGATCCGGCATAAGCAGGATTGATATTGATGGTGTTGTACATATATTGAGTAAACTGAGCATCTTGTTGCGCATAATTGATAAAGGCTGTAAACATCAAAACGAAAGAAAATATTTTTGTTTTCATAGGAGATATTTATTTTGTGTCTTAGCTAGAAAATTTAAAAAATATTTAGCCTGCTAATTGACAAATTTCTTTTGAGTTTATAATTTTTTATAATAGTGCTAAAGATATAATTTTTTAAATACCTGAGGAATTTTATCCTCAGGTATTAGATTATTTAGATAAATATAAATATCCATCTTTTTTATTAGTAATAGTTTTTCCTGTGTTGTCAATAGAAGTATAATTTAAGATGTAAAAGTAAGTTCCTATTGGTAAGCCGTTAGCTTCTTTAATAGTAGATCTACCTGCAGAAATACCTTCAAATGCATTACTAGTGTTATTATATCCTTTAGTTTCATAAACTAATACTCCCCATCTGTTATAAATTTCTATTGAATTATCTGGATAACAAACCGTATCATCAATATTATCGATTACAAATTTTTCATTAATTCCATCACCATTTGGAGAGAATGCATTATGAACTACAATCGATCCACAAGCTAATACTATTCCACAACCTGTATCAACAGTCATTGTTATTTTGATTGTTCGTGGACAACTTGCATCGTTTATTTTATACTCAAAAATATAAGTGTTTACTGAAAGTCCGGCTGCGCTAAGTACACTTCCTTGCAGACGTCCGGAGTTACTTACATCAACCCAAGTTCCATTATTAGGGGTTCCTGTAGGTAACAAAGAATTTAAATCAGTTGTCGTAGTTTCTCCATCATTACAAACCGAGCTACTTATTTGGACCACACTATTGACAATATTCACATTTACAACTTGTGTAAACTCAGATATATTCCCACAACTATCAGACACAGACCATTTTCTAACAATAGAATACGAGTTGTCGGTTCTATTTATAATGTTCTCTGTAAAAATTGGAGTAGAGACAGTAGAGCAATTATCCACAAATACAAGTTCTGGCCTAGCTGGAATTGCATCACAATTCGCGTTAAGTATCGCTGAATAAGCCGTGTTTGTAGTTGGACCAACTGTGTCACTAACATTAATAACTTGAGAAGCAGTTGCTTTATTTCCAGATGAATCAGTTGCAGTCCATGTTCTAGTTATAGAGTACGATCCTATACAACTTCCTTGTACTTTCACATCAACGAACGTCAAGTTTACAGGCCCACACGTATCAGTAGCTGTTGCTTGTGCAAAACTTGGTGTTGAGCTACAAGTTATTGTTGAAGCAGCTGGTAATTGTGCAATGGTTGGTTCAGCTGGCTGTGTTCCTGTTGTTTTCCATGTACAAGATGTTGTATCAAAGCTTCTAGTCTCCCAACATGCTAATGCCGTTGTTGGTTCAGCAGGCTTTGTTCCTGTTGTTCTCCAAGTACAAGATGTTGTATCAAAGCTTCTAGTTTCCCAACATGCTAATGCTGTTGTTGGTTCTGCTGGCTTTGTTCCTGTTGTTTTCCAAGTACAAGATGTTGTATCAAAGCTTCTAGTTTCCCAACATGCTAATGCTGTGGCTGGTTGCACAGGTTGTGTTCCTGTAACATCCCAAGCACAAGTCGTCGTATTGAAAGTAGCTGTTTCATAACACGCTGTGGCTGGTTGCGCAGGTTGTGTTCCTGTAACATCCCAAGCACAAGTAGTCGTATTGAAAGTAGCTGTTTCATAACACGCTGTGGCTGGTTGCGCAGGTTGTGTTCCTGTAACATCCCAAGCACAAGTAGTCGTATTGAAAGTAGCTGTTTCATAACACGCTGTTGCTGGTTGCGCAGGTTGTGTTCCTGTAACATCCCAAGCACAAGTCGTCGTATTGAAAGTAGCTGTTTCATAACACGCTGTGGCTGGTTGCACAGGTTGTGTTCCTGTAACATCCCAAGCACAAGTCGTCGTATTGAAAGTAGCTGTTTCGTAACACGCTGTGGCTGGTTGCACAGGTTGTGTTCCTGTAACATCCCAAGCACAAGTCGTCGTATTGAAAGTAGCTGTTTCATAACACGCGGTGGCTGGTTGCGCAGGTTGTGTTCCTGTTGTTTTCCAAGTACAAGATGTTGTATCAAAGCTTCTAGTTTCCCAACAGGCTAATGCCGTTGTTGGTTCTGCTGGCTTTGTTCCTGTTGTTTTCCAAGTACAAGATGTTGTATCAAAGCTTCTAGTTTCCCAACAGGCTAATGCCGTTGTTGGTTCTGCTGGCTTTGTTCCTGTTGTTTTCCAAGTACAAGATGTTGTATCAAAGCTTCTAGTTTCCCAACAGGCTAATGCTGTTGTTGGTTCTGCTGGCTGTGTTCCTGTTGTTTTCCAAGTACAAGATGTTGTATCAAAGCTTCTAGTTTCCCAACAGGCTAATGCCGTTGTTGGTTCAGCAGGCTGTGTTCCTGTTGTTTTCCAAGTACAAGATGTTGTATCAAAGCTTCTAGTTTCCCAACATGCTAATGCTGTTGTTGGTTCAGCAGGCTGTGTTCCTGTTGTTTTCCAAGTACAAGATGTTGTATCAAAGCTTCTAGTTTCCCAACATGCTAATGCTGTTGTTGGTTCAGCAGGCTGTGTTCCTGTTGTTTTCCAAGTACAAGATGTTGTATCAAAGCTTCTAGTTTCCCAACAGGCTAATGCCGTTGTTGGTTCAGCAGGCTGTGTTCCTGTTGTTTTCCAAGTACAAGATGTTGTATCAAAGCTTCTAGTTTCCCAACATGCTAATGCTGTTGTTGGTTCAGCAGGCTGTGTTCCTGTTGTTTTCCAAGTACAAGATGTTGTATCAAAGCTTCTAGTTT
>JAFCUE010000024.1:0-64764 GCA_051990185.1 Flavobacterium sp. DT2-2
ACAAATTTTCCCATTTCAGCAAACAGGGAAAAGAATTAATTTTCTTTTCTTTGTTCTGAAAAAATATTTCATCTTTCCATACTATTCCTAACTTTCGCATTTATTAGTTGAATTCAAGATTATAAAAAGGAGGATAAAGCCAAATTTAATGCGGTGATCAACCAAATAAAAATTTGCGATCCGGCGGTGGGTTCCGGTCACTTTCTGGTTTCGGCATTGAATGAAATTATTGCGATAAAAAATGAACTGGGTATCCTAGTCGATAAAGAAGGTTTGCAATTAAAAACCGATGTAGAAGTCGTAAACGATGAATTGATGATCACGGATGAGGACGGAATTCCCTTTTCCTACAATCCTAATAACAAAGAAAGCCAGCGCATACAGGAAACCATGTTTCATGAGAAGCAAACCATCATAGAAAACTGCTTGTTTGGTGTGGATATTAACCCAAACTCCGTCAAAATATGCCGTTTGCGTTTGTGGATTGAGCTGCTCAAAAATGCGTATTACCGTGTTCCCGAAGGTGCAGTTAAAACCACCCCGCCCTACGGGCACCCCTCCAACGGAGGGGAATTAGAAACCCTACCTAATATTGACATTAATATAAAATGTGGCAACTCCCTGATTTCTCGATTTGGACTGGATACGGATCTAAAAAAAGCGCTTAAGCAAAGCAAATGGAATATAGAAAGCTACAAACTGGCCGTTGCTACGTACCGCAATGCCGAAAGCAAGGAACAAAAACGCGAGATGGAACGCTTGATAAGCGATATAAAAAGCAATTTCAGGAGTGAAATAGGCATCAACGATCCCAAGAAACTTAAACTGGAAAAACTAAAAGGCGAACTTTTTAATTACACCCAACAAGTAGGACTTTTTGAAAGAAGCAAGAAAGAACAAACCGAGTGGAACAAAAAAGTAAACGTGCTGGGCACCGAATTAAAAATACTGGACACCGAAATTGAAGAAATAAAAAGCAACAAGATTTACGAAAATGCCTTTGAATGGCGTTTTGAATTTCCTGATGTGCTGAATGATAATGGGGATTTTGTGGGCTTTGATGTGGTGATTGGAAATCCGCCGTATATTGGATTGGAAGAATTTGATGATTCCACAAAACAATTATTTAGAACTAAATATAACTTAGTGGAACGAAAATATGAAACATCTGTTTTATTTATTATTTTAGGTTTAACGATAGCTAAACAAAATAGCTTGTTATGTTATATCGCTCCTGTTACATGGCAAACCGGAGAAAATTATTCAAAGCTTAGAAAAAAATTATTTTCTGATTGGGGGTTAAAAAAAATTATAAACTTACCATTTAATATTTTTGCTGATGCTTACGTTGACACATGTATATATTTAATGTCTAATTCACCAAGTTCAAATTATAGTATATATTCGTATAAAAAAACCGAGAATCACAATGAACTTAAAGATATAATTTTCAATAAAATTGCATCAGCACTTGTTCCTGAACCAAAATTCAAAATCATTTTGAATCCTGCCGTTTTTAAAATTATAGAAAGGCTAGACAAAAACAATTTTACGACTCTAGAAAGCATTAGTATTTCAACACAAGGATTATCGCCAAGTGCATTTCCTGAATTTGAAGAAAATGATAAAAAATTTAATTTTCCATTTTTAAAGGAAGGTAATGCATATAATTATAGCTTTAACATTTTGGAGACTTACCCAACGAGTTTAAGAGGTTTGGAATCTTTACTACCTTTTTATGAAAAAAAGGAAAAAATATTAATTCGAAGGATTATAAATAGACAAGATAGATTGACAGTTGGATTTACAGACAAAAAAATAGTTTTTAAAAAAGACATTAATCCATTTATAATAACTGATAATGACTTTTATACTAAATATATTTTAGCGATAATGGCGAGTAAATTTATATCGTATTTGTATATTAATATCTCCGCTATTGCATTAAAAGACGATTTTAGACAAACAACTCTAACTGAATTACGAGAACTTCTGATTCCAAAAATCCCAGTTAATGAACAACTTAAATTTGTCAGTTTAGCAAATGATATACTTTTGGTCAAAAAAGAAAACTATCAAGCCAACACACAAGCGTTAGAACAAGAAATAGATGTTATGGTTTATGAATTGTACGGCTTAACTGCCGAGGAAATTGCAATTGTAGAGAATAGTTAAATTTTTCAAAGTAAAGAAACGGGCAATTAAAAATGAGATTATGTAGTAGTCCGCAGATATTTTGCCGTAGAATCGTGAAAAAATTATTCTGAAAATTCTTCTAACTTACCTTTGAAGAACGGAGTTGGTAAAGTTAAAGTTGGAATTGTTCCTAGATTTGAAGTGAACATAGAAATAAAACTTCTTAAATAAGGAAATACTATAGCAGGCGCATTTGTATTTACCATTTGTTCTTTAATATTTTCATTTCCCAACAACTCTTCACTAATCTCAAAATATCCAACTGCTTTTAATTGCAATGTAAATACCTCATCAACCGATAAGTTTATATTGTAAACAATATTGAATTGAGTAGATGTATTATAAATTACCTTTGGAACAATATCTAAATCTATTTCTGTATTCTCTTTTGGACTACCTAAAATATCAAAGTGAACGGAATAAAATTTTACTCCATCAAATCTTAAATTATCTTGTTTTCCTATTTTTGCTTTCATTAATTACGCTGCTAAGGAATATCTATTTGAAGGAGTTTCTGTTTCTTTAGCGTGAAAATCTAATTTTGAAAAATCCATTTTAAATTTAGCTTCAATAGGTTTAAAAGAGACAAAAGAAACCTCCTTGATTCGATAATTTTCAAACCAATTTTCCATTTCACTTTTTGTAGAATTAGCTATTATTTCATTTGCTAATTCCTCTAACTTATTTATATCTATCATAACCGTATGATTTATCAGTGTGCAAATGTACAAAATCTTATATTGTCAATTTGTTAAAAACTGCTAATTGTATCCTTTTTTTATATTGCATTCCTTTAATTAGGTAATGACTTTCATTACTTGAAATATCTTGAAAAACAACACCATCAACAGATTTGTACAACCCTTTATTCTTAAAATAGTCATTTAATTCTTTTAAAGATAATTCTTTTCCAAGTTCCAATTTAAATTTTAACGCTAATTTTTCAATTGAACTTAACCAAACTTTATAATGTTGTTCATTAAAAACTGTATCTAAAAAATCATTTGAATTAACTGTAGATTTATAAACATCATATTTGTCAGTTGCTTTTTTAGAAACTTTCCCCCAAAAATCAGAATCTTCAATACTTTCCCAAAAATAATAAGCCTCACCGAACCAAGCATCATCTCTTTTACAAGCGATAGGTTTTTCCAATTTTTCAGTTCCTCTACATTCTTGAGTATGATAACAAGTTCTATCCATAAATTAAATAAAAACCAATATTAATCAAAAATAATTAAAACACAATAATGAAATAAAAAAAACAGCACACAAATTAGAGATTTTTTTGGTGCAACAAACGAGAAGTTTGTAGGCAACCCAAGAGCGACAAAACGCATAATAAAACCTACAATATTTTCTTTCTTTTAAACCAAATAAAAATGAGGACAGATAGAATAACCATAAAAATAATTACATATAAATATCCGTATTTCCAGCGCAGTTCAGGCATAAAGTCAAAGTTCATTCCATACACTCCCACAATAAAAGTAAGTGGTAAAAAGAAAGCAGAGAAAATCGTTAACAACTTCATCACATCATTGCTTTTTTGCGCAGTAACAGACAAATAAGTATTCATTAAGTTATTTGCGTTTTCTAACGCTTCCTCATATTCTAAAATTAGTTTAACTAAATTATCCTTAACATCTTGTAAGCCGGCTTTATTAGCCTCAGGAACTACAACTTGATTAATAACATTTTGAGTTAAAACCAAAAGTTTTTTACTAATTCTGGTTTCTGCTTTTTGGAAATATAAATCTTCCAACGAAACTTTGCTATGACTTTTCAAAAAAATAGTTTTTTCCACTTCATCAATTTGGCTTGTTTGCCATTGTGATGGCTCTGTATAAGTCAATACGATTTGTTTAAAAATAACTATCAATAAATCGTAAACCGAATCATAACTCTTTTCAGAATTTGAAAGATTTTCTAAAAAAAGAAACGGCGTTCTATGAATTGTAATTAATTGATTTTCATTATAAAAAAATGCAACCTTATTTGATAATTCTTCAACCGTTGAAAGATTATCATTTTCGTTTGCTGTGTATGCTCTTAAAATAACAAAATTAAAATCTTTAATCTTTTCTATTTTAGGTAAATGACCGGGCTCTAAACTATCTTTTACAGCAAAGATTTCAAGATTAAAATCTTTTGCAATATCTGCAAATTGTTCCTCACTCGGACATTTAACATCAAGCCAATTAAAATTCTCAAATGTATGTTTCTGACTACTTCCAATCATAAAATTCTATTTTTAAAATAAGTTTTTCTTCTTAAAAAGAAAAACCCCTACTATTGAAATAACCAATGAAATTAAAATTACAATTATAAATCCATAACGATTTTCTTCAATATGGTTAGGCACATTCATTCCATAAAAACTTGCAACCAAGGTAGGAATCATTAAGATAATTGAAATCGAAGTCAATCGCTTCATAATAACATTCAAATTATTTGAAATAACCGATGCATACGCATCCATCATACCAGTCAAAATGTTACTATAAATATTGGTTGTTTCCTCCGCTTGTTTCAATTCAATTTCAACATCTTCTAATAAATCTTCATTAAAAGCATCACGATGTTCTTTCAGGTTTTTTAATCTTCTAAACAAAATATCATTTCCCTTTATCGAAGTGATAAAGAAAACCAAACACTTTTCTATTTGCAGTAAGGCTTGTAACTCTTCATTCTTAATCGATTTTTCAAGATTGTCTTCGGCAAGTTTAATTCGTTGATTTATTTGTTTTAAGTATTTCAAAAACCAAACGCTTGACGACAATAGCAATTTCAAAACCAAATCAAAATCATTTTCAATTTCAATTTTTTTACGTTGCGTGTACAAAACAAAATCAGATAGAATGTCTGTTTTATGAAAAGTCAACGACACAAAAACATCATCTTTAAATACTAATCCCATGGGAGCCGTGTTAAAAGGCAATTTTGCATCATCACTTTTAAAAGGAATACGAAGAATAATCAAATACCAACCATCTTCTATTTCAATACGCGGTCTTTCATCAATATCTTCAATGTCGTTATAAAAAGCTTCGGGAATTTGTAATTCTTGGAGTAAAAACTTTTTTTCTTCTTTGGTTGGGCAAACTACGTTGATCCAACGATTTTTGTCTTGTGTTTCGGTTTTAAGTAAACCTTTTTCATTTTTGTAAAATGTAATCATTGTATGTACTGCCTTTTGTTGAAAGGCAACACATTTCTATATATACCTATCCTGATTAATTAATATTTTCCTCTGATATTCTTCCATTTGAAAGTTTCTTACAATAGAATGTTTTACTGATTTTTTTGCAAATTTAATCAATATTAATGGTTTATTTGTTGTGAAAATCAATATTGCAGCGAAAATATTTTATGAGTTTTTACTGTAAAATTTAATTTAAAATATGGGCAGTATACAACAGCCGTTTGGCAAATTTTGTATTAAAATGCACGTTTGCGTTCTACAAAAAATTTTATCTTTAATCTATTATAAACGGTTACGAAGTTTCCACACTCGAAAAAAGGCAGAAAGGTGATTTTTGTTGCGAAAGCAATACAAATCGCTACAATACGAAATGGAATCGGTTTTTGATTGATAATGTGTGCTGTTTTTTGGTACAAAAAAACACGTTAAGCGCTTTTAAATTTGGAAATTAATTTTTTTATCAATCCAACGTCAATGCACCAAGAATTTCTTCGGACATAAAAGGTCCACCGGGATATTTGGCAGTATAATCTAGATTCATCCAGATTTGTCCGCGCTCGTCTACATGATAATGCAGTTTGTTTTTTTTACTTTCATTTACAAATAAAACATTTTTGATTAGAAAGTTTACTTTTTCTAAATCAGTCAGAGTGCCTATTAATATTTCTGGATAAATATGACCTGTAGTATGAATTAGTCGGGGAGTTCCACCAATAGACTTAATTGCAGCAGCCATTACTATGGAATGATCATCGCAATCGCCGGAGAAATAGAGAAGCGATTCTGATGCACTTGCAATGTAATCTCTTGCTTTTGGATCACTTACATAGTTCCATCTGCTATTTATTTCTTTAAAAACGGCAAAGCATTGTATTATAGTCCTGTAATCAGAATACCCTTTTACTTTTTTAAAATGTTTAGAAGTTGCCATAACCGCAAAATTCCTAATTTTTGGATTTTGATATTCAATTGCATTTACAATCTTAGATTTGTTTGGAAACGGAAGCAACTTGGCAATAATAATATCTTGTGGATAAGGATTATCAGACATGGTATACATGATGGAATTATAATCTTCGAAAACACTGTTAAATCCATAGTTTCCAATAGTAGATCCATACACTAAAGCCAAAAAATAAAGTATGATACAAAAGAGAATTATAGTTCTTAAAAATCTAAGGATGATTTGAATAACTACAATCAACACCAAAAACAAAACTACCCGATCGATGTTGAGAAACCAATTTGGATTAATAAGGTTTTGATGGATTATGATAAAAAGAGGAATTGCAATTAAGATGTTTAGTATAAAAATAATCACGTCATCCCAAGGTTTTTTTACCTGAAATCGTTGTTTTAAACTTTGAAAATTAATTTCTTTTATTTTTATCATAGTAAAAATAAAAACAGCAATCTACACTGTTTCTACAAGATCTTCAAAAGTACCTTTTTTATCGATAATTTTAAGTTGAATCAATTGATTTTGAATTTTGTTTAACATTTCAGCTTTTAATTGTTTTTGTGACCAATGCGTTAAGGACAACCACTCTTGAATATCTTCAATTTTTTGATGGTATTTTAATGCTAATGTGGTATCAATACTTGGAATATCTTTAAATTCAGACGTAGTTTGGTTTATGATTGATAAAATTTTTGAAATAACATCAGCTTGTTTATCAAGAACTTCTTTACGTACCGCAATCACAAAGCAAGGCCAAGGTGTCGGGCAATCTCCAATACGTCTAAAAATGCCTTGGTCTACTAACGGTTTAGTCATGAAACGTTCCCACATAAAATAATCTGCGGTTCCGTTTGTTAAGGCTTCAACAGCTCCGTCAATGGTGTTTACAATTTCAAACTGAAGATCATCCGTATTCCATCCCGAATGTAGTCGGGATTGATTATTCGCATTGACATACGCCATTAATTGTGACCCAGAACCCAATCTGGAAATAGCAGCTGTAGTGCCTTTTAAGTCAGTTAAAGTATTGTATTTTGAATTTGCTGCTACATGAATTCCCCAAATCAAAGGACTTTCTACATAAACTTGAACTATTTTACTTGAATTTCCTCCAACGATATCTTTTACGATTCCTTCGGTTAATATGACTGCAATATCGGTTGCACCATCACGCAGCATTTGGCACATTTTTCCGGTTCCCTCAGGAACATCAGTCCATTGTAAATCGATATTTTCTTTTTCGAAATCGCCGCTTTCAATGGCTAAATGCCAAGGCAAATTGAAATGTTCCGGAACTCCGGCTATTTTTATTTTTTCCATTATAGATTGGGATTTTTTAATTCGTACCAGTTCCACCATATTTCATCTTCTAAATATGGTTCGGTCTTTTTTAATCCAATTTTTTGTAATATTCTATTAGAGGCAATGTTTTCTGTATGTGCTGCTGCTTGCATTACTTTTATTTTCATGATATTGAAACCATAATCCAACCAAGCAAAACTAGCTTCACTCGCATATCCTTTGCCCCAGAATTTCTCGTTTAATCGGTAGCCAATATCATAGAAATGAATTTTGTTATTGACCATTTCGGTGTTGTATTTTAATCCGGCCCAGCCAATTAATTCATTGGTTTCTTTCAAAACAACCACAAATCGCCCAATATTATTTTGAATGTATTGTGTTCTGACAAGTTCTATATAGGCATGTACTTCGCTACTATTTGTCAATGGTTTGTTCCAAAGGTATTGATGTACCTTAGGATTGCGATCCATTTCGAATAAAGCTTCAGCATCTGAAAGTTTCATTTCTCTTAAAAGTAATCGGTCAGTTTCAAGAATAAGGTCCATTCATTTTATTTTTAAAGGTGAGATAATAATGCGATATCCATCGGGATCAAGAAACATTTTACCTCCCGAAACTTCGGGATCATTCCAATACGGATTTTTGGAAGTAATTATAGAAGTATTAGAATGTAAAACTTTGTTAAACAATGAATTATACTCACTTCTCGTTTCGGGATAAAGAACGATACCATCATCTTCGTCAAATTGATGATTTGCATTTTCAGTTGATTGTGTAAACTCAAAATGCCAGTCTAAGTTGGGTTTACCTACTAAGATACCATCGTACAAATCATGATTACTAAAGCTGCCAAGCAGTTCAAATTCAAGAATGGAAAGGTAAAAAACCTTAATTTTTTCTAAATCATTCGTGTGTCTGGCAACTCTGAGTTTCATGTTAATTTTTTTAGCCCTGATAGAAGCGGCATCCTCTTGTGGTAGCGCTAGCGAACACAAGAGATATAGCGGATAGCAGGAAATAGCTCCTAATCAAATTACTTATTTTATTGATTGGCCAGTTTATCTAGCGTATATGCGATCAATTCATCAACGGCTTTGTATGGATCTTCACTGAATGTTCCCGAAGCACGATTGGCAATAATAGCGTTTAATGACAAGGCATGGTGTCCTAAAAGTGCCGAAAGTCCATAAATTGCGGCTGTTTCCATCTCTAGATTGGTAATTTGGTTGTCACCAAATTTAAAATTATCCATTTTAGTATTCAACGCTTCATCTTGAATATTCAAACGCAACACACGTCCTTGAGGACCGTAAAAACCACCTGCAGTAGCTGTGATTCCTTTGTGCATTTTGTCGCTTTCAATTATTTTTTCCAATTTTTCGGAACAAGCAATCACGTATGGTTTTCCTTTTTTTAAATCCCAGTTGGTGTGTTTCACAAAAGCATCTTCCATTTCCAGATTCGAAACTTCGTCGATCAAGTAGGAGCGAAGCATGTTGTCTAATCCCAAGCCAAATTTAGCTAACACAAAACTATCAACAGGAATATTTGCCTGCAAAGAACCTGAAGTTCCGATACGAATGATGTTCAAGGATGTCAATTTTTCTTTTGGTTTACGCGTTTCTAAATCGATATTGACCAAAGCATCCAATTCGTTTATGACGATATCAATATTGTCAGGACCAATTCCTGTGGACATCACGGTAATGCGCTTGCCTTTGAAAATCCCGGTTTGGGTTTTGAATTCTCTTTTTTGAGTTGAAAATTCGATGCTATCAAAAAACTGTGTGATTTTCTCCACTCGATTTTGATCTCCTACAAAGATGATATCGTGCGCAATATGTTCTGGTTTCAAATTCAAATGGTATACGCTACCGTCTGGATTTAATATTAATTCTGATGATTGTATCATTTGTTTTTTTGTTTACTGTTTAAGGTTTCAAGTTGCTCAACTGAATACTAAATACTGAACACTGCCCACTTTTTAACCTCCCACACGTTTTACTTTAAAGCCTTTTTCCTTTAAAATAATCATTATTTTATCACGATAATCCCCTTGAATGATAATAGAATCATCTTTGAAAGTTCCGCCAACACTCAATTTAGTTTTGATTTCCTTAGCAAGAATTTTAAAATCGGCGTCGGTGCCTTCGTAACCTTCAATTATGGTGGTCGCTTTTCCTTTTCGTTTTTCAAATTTACAAATCATTGGCTCTTTTTGAACGTATAATTCGTGTGCCACCACCTCCGTTTGCTCTTGAGGCAATGGTTCGTGATCCGGAAAAAGGTTTTTTAATTGGTCTTGTAAGTCCATAACTTTATATATTTTGAACGCGGATAACACGTATTTTACGCTTTACCACGGATTTTTTATTTTCTATTTTTTTGATATACTTTCTTATGAATTCAGGTTTTTTACCAAAGTTCAAAAGTAATCCAACTTCACAAGGAATAGATTTTAAATAATTGATTAATTGAAATTCATTTGCTTCAATTAAGTAATCCTGAGCCCTTAATATTAAAATTACTAAGTCATTTACAATAATATCCGCAAAGTAATCGCCAACTTCGATTTCTTTATACTATACCTTAATTTTTTTCTGTGCTTCAACATGTAAACCATTTACTTTAAGCTCGTAATACAATGCATTTTAATATACTCTTTCGAGAAAACCATATCCCAATTCATTGTAAACTTTAAAAAATAGCTTTATTATTGACTTTGTTAATTCTTGATGTAAAATGCTACTCATAAATAATTATTTCTGCGTAAATCTGTCAAATCTGCGTTATCCGCGTTCCAATTCCATAAAAACAAAAAGACATCAAGCGAACTCGATGTCTTCCTTGAACTATAAATTAAGAATTACTTTTTGATAAGTCCCAAATCTACTAATCTTTCATATAAATAGTCACCTGCAGTGATGTCCTCAAACTGTTTTGGGTTTTCGGCATCTATACAATTTTCTAAACAATTTAATGGCATATCGCTCACTGGATGCATAAAAAACGGTACGGAGTAACGTGAAGTTCCCCACAATTCTCTCGGTGGATTCACTACTTGATGAATGGTCGATTTTAATTTATTGTTTGTGTGACGTGATAACATATCGCCCACATTAATTACCAATTCATCCGATTCTGCAATGGCATCAATCCAATCTCCACTGTGGTTTTGAACTTGCAGGCCTTTTCCTTGAGCGCCCATAAGCAACGTAATCAAATTGATGTCACCGTGAGCAGCAGCACGAATAGCATTTTCAGGCTCTGATGTAATTGGAGGGTAATGAATAGGTCTTAAGATTGAATTTCCGTCTTTGGCATAATTGTCAAAATAAAATTCATCTAATCCTAATCGTAAAGCCAAAGCTCTTAACACATACACACCAGTTTTTTCTAACATTTGATAGGCTTCTTTTCCTACCACATTAAAACGAGGTAACTCTTTTACTTCAACATTTTCAGGATATTCTGCAGCGTATTTTGAATCTGCAGACACATACTGTCCGAAATGCCAAAATTCCTTCAAATCTCCTTCTTTTCGGCCCTTAGCATGTTCTGTCCCAAACGAAACATACCCTCTTTGTCCGCCAATTCCAGGTATTTCATAACTGCGTTTAGTTTCTAGAGGTAAAGCGAAAAAATTTCTGATTTCACCATACAATTCATCAACCAATTGGTCGTTTAAAAAATGCCCTTTGAGTGCTACGAAGCCAATATCTTCAAATGCACTTCCGATTTCATTTACAAATTTTTGTTTACGTGTCGGGTCATCCGACAGGAAATCACGCAAGTCAACACTAGGAATGTTTTGCATACTGTTAAATATTTTTTGATAATTTGCAAGATCAAAACCTTGCAATCACAAATGTAAAGAATAATTTTATATTTGAATTTAATTTTCACAAACAACACGAAAAAATATAACAAAATTACACTAAACTGTTATATTTTTTTATCTTTGATCCATACAATAAAAACTGAAAAAATGACCTTTGACAGAAAAAATCTTACTGACAATCAATTATTAGATTTATATAAAAGACTATTAAAGCCAAGATTAATTGAGGAGAAAATGTTAATCCTCATACGCCAAGGAAAAGTCTCCAAATGGTTCTCAGGAATTGGTCAAGAGGCCATTTCTGTTGGGGTTACCGCAGTTTTAGATCAAGACGAGTATATTTTACCAATGCACAGAAACCTTGGTGTTTTTACTGGAAGAGACATTCCGTTGTACCGCCTTTTTTCGCAATGGCAAGGCAAAGCCAATGGTTTTACTAAAGGTCGTGATCGAAGTTTTCACTTTGGAACCCAACAATACAAAATTATAGGGATGATTTCGCATTTAGGACCGCAACTTGGTGTGGCTGACGGAATCGCATTAGCCAATAAATTGAAGAAAAACGGCAAAGTTACAGCTGTTTTTACAGGAGAAGGTGCAACAAGTGAAGGGGATTTTCATGAAGCTTTGAATATAGCTTCGGTATGGGAGTTGCCTGTTCTGTTTGTAATTGAAAATAATGGATATGGACTTTCGACACCAACGAATGAGCAATACCGATGTGAAAATTTAGCTGATAAAGGCATTGGTTACGGAATGGAGAGTCATATTGTAGATGGAAATAATATATTGGAAGTTTTTAATTTATTATCTGAATTAAAGGCTTCAATGAAAGAAAATCCACGTCCTGTTTTATTAGAATTTAAAACCTTCAGAATGCGCGGGCACGAAGAGGCGAGTGGGACTAAATACGTTCCGAAAGAGTTAATGGATATGTGGGCAATTAAAGATCCAGTAGAAAATTACCGTATTTTTTTAACCGAAAATGGGATACTAACAGCCGAATTTGACACTACTTTAAGAACTGAAATTAAGAAAGATATTGATGATAGTTTGGCTATTGCCAATGCGGAACCAGATATTGAAGCTTCACTAAGTGAAGAATTAAATGATGTATACAAACCATTTGTATTCGAGCAAGTTAAACCTTCAGAAGAAAAAGAAAATATTCGTTTTATTGATGCGATTTCTAGTAGTTTAAAACAATCGATGGAGCGTCATGAAAACTCGGTAATCATGGGTCAAGACATTGCTGAATATGGTGGTGCTTTTAAAATCACAGATGGTTTTGTAGCGCAATTTGGCAAAGAGCGCGTCATCAATACGCCTATTTGTGAAAGTGCAGTGGTTTCAGCAGGAATGGGATTGTCTATTAATGGTTACAAAGCAATTGTTGAAATGCAGTTTGCTGATTTTGTTTCGACAGGATTCAATCCAGTGGTAAATTTATTAGCAAAGTCACATTACCGTTGGTTGGAAAAAGCCGATGTTGTGGTGCGTATGCCATGCGGAGGCGGCACTCAAGCGGGACCGTTTCACTCACAAACAAACGAGGCTTGGTTTACTAAAACACCCGGTCTAAAAGTAGTGTATCCTGCATTTCCTTATGATGCCAAAGGTTTATTGAACGAGTCCATTAATGATCCTAATCCAGTGTTGTTTTTTGAGCATAAACAATTATATAGAAGTATTTACCAAGATGTACCAAAAGACTATTATACGATTCCATTAGGAAAAGCCGCTTTGTTGAAAGAAGGAGATCAAGTTACAATTATTTCGTTTGGTGCAGCAGTTCATTGGGCAATTGAAACATTGAACAAAAATTTTGAAATTTCAGCAGATTTATTAGATTTAAGAACCTTACAACCATTGGATACCGAAGCTATTTTTACTTCTGTAAAGAAAACAGGAAGAGTGATTATTTACCAAGAAGACAGCATGTTTGGTGGTATTGCAAGTGATCTGTCGGCATTAATTATGGAAGAATGTTTTCAATATTTAGATGCACCAGTAAAACGTGTGGCAAGTTTAGACACACCTATTCCTTTTACAAAAGCATTAGAAGATCAATATTTGCCAAAATGTCGTTTTGAAAATGATCTGAAAGAACTTTTGTTGTACTAGCTCAAAATTTAATATTAGGTTATTTTTCTGTTTTAATTTTAAAAATAACCTAATATCCAATAAATAATAATAAAGATAAGAATGGTACCAAAGCATCCACCACCTAGTTTTTTAGCACCGTAGCCCGCTAATATTGTCTTGAAAAATCCGTTCATTGTATTTATTTTAATTAGTTATGAATAATACGTTTTTTTTAAACGCATTATTTTTTTTAATAGTATAGCATTTAACATTTTGTTTAAAATACAATGTTTAAAAATAAATTTGCTCCATAATTTGGGCGTTATTATTTGATATTTTATTTTTGAAAAATAATACTATCAAACTTTAATGAAGCCACTAAAAGAAAAATTACTCATTAAAGATGCCACCATTCCTAAAATTCAATTTGATAATGAATGGTTCTTCAAACCAGACGATAAGGCTTTTACCTTTAAGAAGATTTATCTGAGGTTGAATTTGTATTTTTGCCAATGATTATCGAAGGGGAATTGGAATTTGTAAAGTGCGCTGCATTTGATGTTATTATTAGAGGTAGGAAAGAAATAGAATAGCACTTATTTCCTTCTTAGCGATTACTCAATTTTGCTTTTTCCTTAATAATATCGCTAATTTTTCTGTTTTCGATTTTGCTTTCCAGCCAAGAAATGATATCTAAATATAAAAAAGCTCTTTTTTCATACGTGTTTTTCTCCAACTCGATAAAACGTGCTCTCATTTTTACAAACTCCTTTTTGATATCTGTTGGATAAATGGAGTTTAAATTTTTCAAAAACTTGATAATTTCTTGTTGTACTTCATGCAAATCATTCATTTTAATGAGAAATTTGTAGGTGTTTTTCAACTGATTTTCAAGGTAATAATCCTTACCCAATTCATAATGTGCAATCAAACAAAGTAGTCTCGAAAAACACATTAAATCCTCTCGCATAGAAAGATTTTTGTTGTTGATGATTTTTTCTAAGTACAAAATACAGTCGGCATATTTTTCGGTGCCAAAATAAATAGAGGCAATTTTGTAATAAAATAACATTTCGTGATGCTCGTCAAGATGCTCACTGTGCGTTTTTAATTTTGCTAAAATTTCAGGGATTAGGTATTCACTTTCTATAAAAGTACCTTCTAGAATATGAAAGTTTAGTTTGTTATTGTACAAATATAAAAAGGATAGGGAAGCAATATTATCGTTTACCGGAAAGCGAGGATCTTTTGTTGTTTCTTCTAATAAAACCAGATATTTTTTGAACTTAGATTTGTATTTTAGCATGTACAAAGACTCCAACAAATAATGATTTCCTTTAAGAAAAAACACAGGATTCAAATAAATCATACTTGGAGTATCATAAAAAAGCGTCACCCATTTGAAAGCATATTTGTAGCACGATAAAAAATCTTGTACCAAGAAACTACGCCAAAGATTGGCGTTATAGAACCAGTATTTTTCACGGAATCCAAATTTTGATTGGTCGAATTTTGAAATGTGTTTTCTAAAATAATCATCGATATAGGTGTATTCTGCATCTGTTTTTACAAAGCCTGTTTTTAGCATTATGCCATACAGCTGTAGCGATAAATTAGACAATTTACTCGAAATAGTATTTCTGTAATTTAATTCCTTGGCTTGTACCACTAATTCATCGGCGCGACCTTGAATACTGCGGGTAATATACTGTGACTCGATTAGTTTTTCGAATTCTACAATTTCATATGCCATGAGTTTTTCGTCATTTTCTAGAGCGAGGATTTTAGTTTTATCTAGAATTTTTAGACTCTGTCTATACAATCCTTTGTTGTATAAAATAGCTGCAAAATCAATTTGCTCTCGAATTTGGTAACGCATATTCTGACTCGGAATATTCAAACGAATACTAACTAAAATTTGCTTGTACAAATAGGATTTTAAATTCGATAATTGCACTTTTTTTATGATGCCACTTTTCAAAATTAGCTTCTCATCATAGGCTTCCGATTTGTCTAGAATATTAAATAGTTCAATAAATTTTGTATTGGAACTCATTTCTAATCGGCTGGCAAAAATCTTGAATTGTCTTTTTTCAGATTTTGAAAGGGATTTAATTAATACGAATAAGAAATCTTTTTGATGGTTAGCCATTGTAAAATGAGGTAACTTAGTTTATTGATAATCAGTAATTTATAAGCTTATTGATTGCTTTATGATCAGTATATTTCATTAAATGAAGTTTCTTAATAAAGTAATGAAAGATATTTTTGTATCAGGTTGTGAAATTACAGTAAATAAATGAAAATGAGTAGAGAGAAAGTTCAAATTTTTGATACCACTTTAAGAGATGGCGAACAAGTTCCAGGATGTAAGTTAGATACCAACCAAAAACTAGTAATTGCAAATCGATTAGACGAAATGGGAGTAGATATTATTGAGGCTGGTTTTCCGGTTTCAAGTCCAGGAGATTTTTTATCAGTTTCAGAAATTAGTAAAGTAGTTAAAAATGCCATTATTTGCGGTTTGACACGGGCTGTGAAAAATGACATAGATATTGCTGCACAAGCTTTAAAATATGCTAAAAGACCCCGAATTCATACTGGAATTGGTACCTCTGATTCTCATATTAAATACAAATTAAATACCACACGAGAAGACATTATTGCTAGAGCCAAATATGCTGTTTCATATGCCAAATCCTATGTAGAGGATGTTGAATTTTATGCGGAAGATGCAGGTCGAACTGACAATGATTTTCTAGCTCGAGTCTGCGAGGAAGCGATTAAATCAGGTGCCACTGTTCTTAATATTCCAGATACTACAGGATATTGCTTGCCAGAGGAATACGGAGCAAAAATTAAATACTTGAAAGAAAATGTTAAAGGGATTGACAACGTGGTCTTGTCTTGCCACTGTCACAATGATTTGGGTATGGCCACGGCAAATTCTATCGCTGGAGCTGTAAACGGTGCCAGACAAATAGAATGTACCATCAACGGAATAGGAGAAAGGGCTGGTAACACGGCACTTGAGGAAATAGTTATGATTTTCAAGCAACATCCTTATTTAAACTTAGATACTAATATTAATACGCGTCAGATCAACGAAATGAGCCGGTTAGTATCTGAAAGTATGGGAATGATGGTGCAACCGAATAAAGCAATAGTTGGTGCCAATGCATTTGCTCACAGTTCAGGAATTCATCAAGATGGTGTCATCAAAAACAGGGCAACTTATGAAATAATGGATCCAAAAGAAGTAGGAGTAAACGAATCCTCAATAGTTCTAACGGCCAGAAGTGGTCGAGCTGCATTAGCCTACAGGGCCAAAAAAATAGGATATGAGTTAACTAAAGTACAACTGGATATTGTTTATGAAGAATTTTTGAAGTTTGCCGACATTAAAAAAGAAGTTATCGATAATGACATTCATCAAATCGTGACAGCTTGTAAAATGAGTAAGGAATTACTCTTGAATTAAATTCTGAAGTTAAAAATATAAATCGTAGTAATATGAACTTAAAAATAGCAGTATTAGCAGGAGACGGAATAGGTCCTGAAGTAGTTGTACAAGCCAAAAAAGCATTGTATGCCATAGGTATCGTTTTCGATCATGAATTTATTTTTGAAGACGCTCTTATTGGTGCAATTGCTATCAAAAAAACTGGAAATCCATTACCAGAACAAACTTTAAATCTTTGCCTAAATACCGATGCTGTACTATTTGGTTCTGTTGATGATACTAATTTAAATCCCATACAAGGACTTTTAAAATTAAGGCAAGCGCTTGGTTTATTTGCAAATATTAGACCTATAAAACCGTACAATGATTTATTGGATTTGTCCCCTTTAAAAAGAAAAATAATTGATGGTACTGATTTTATAATTTTTAGAGAAATTTCAGGAGGTTCTTATTTCAGTGAGAAAAAGATCAATGAGCAAGGCACTTTTGCCTCTGATTTATGTGAATATTCAGAGGAAGAAATCATTAGAATCACTCATTTGGCTTTCAGAACGGCACTTAAAAGAAGAAAAAAAGTCACTTTGGTCGACAAAGCCAGTATACTTGAAACATCTCGATTATGGAGAAAAGTGGTAGCCGAAATTGCACAAGACTATCCGGATGTAGTTTTAGACTTTCTTTTTGTTGATAATGCTGCGATGCAAATTATTATTAATCCAAAACAATTTGATGTCATCGTAACCGAGAATTTATTTGGAGATATTTTATCAGATGAAGCTAGCGTAATCACTGGTGCAATAGGATTACTTCCATCGGCTTCGTTTGGTAATTCTACGGCACTTTTTGAACCTATTCATGGTTTTTTTCAAAGAGGAGAAAGAAAAAACATTGCAAATCCTATTGCTTCAATACTATCTGCTGCTATGCTTTTGGATCATTTTGGACTTCACAATGAATCCCTCAAAGTGCATGAAGCGGTAAATAAAGCTATTGAATTGAATGTGCTCACGCCTGATTTGAATCCGTATTCAAAATTTGGAACCAACGAAGTAGGAGATTTTATTGCTAATTATATTTTAAGCAAAGACGATCTCTATTTTAAAAGTGATAATGTTTACATCGGACAATCAACTATTGTATAGAAGTAAAGCAGAGTACAACTTCTCAATTTTAATTAAAATACAAACTTATAATAATGGAATTAAATAAATACAGCAAAACCATAACGCAAGATGAAACGCAGCCCGCCGCACAAGCTATGTTATACGGAATAGGTTTAACTGAAGATGATTTAAAGAAAGCTCAAATAGGAATAGTAAGTATGGGCTACGAGGGAAATCCTTGTAACATGCACCTAAACGATTTGGCAAAAGATATAAAAACAGGGGTTTGGCAAGAGGATTTAGTGGGATTAATTTTTAATACCATCGGTGTAAGCGATGGGATGTCTAATGGTACGGACGGAATGCGTTATTCCCTTGTGTCTCGTGATGTAATTGCTGATTCTATTGAAACAGTGGTGGGAGCACAGTGGTATGACGGACTGATTGCCATTCCAGGTTGTGACAAAAATATGCCTGGTTCTGTGATTGCTATGGGTAGGCTTAATCGCCCTTCTATTATGGTGTATGGTGGCAGTATTCACTCGGGAAAATGGAAAGGAGAATCATTGAATATCGTTTCGGCCTTTGAAGCTCTGGGAAAAAAATTCAACAATACCATTTCACCTGAAGATTTTAAGGGTGTAATTCAAAATTCATGCCCTGGAGCAGGTGCTTGTGGAGGAATGTACACCGCTAATACCATGTCCTCAGCTATTGAAGCTTTGGGAATGAGTTTGCCTTACAGTTCATCTAATCCTGCCCTAAGTCCCGAAAAAAAGCGAGAATGTCTTGAAGCTGGTAAAGCCATTAAAATTTTATTAGAACAAGATATTAAACCAAGAGATATCATGACTCGTGATGCTTTTGAAAATGCTATTACGATGGTCGCAGTTTTGGGTGGTTCTACAAATGCAGTGATGCACTTGATTGCGATGGCTCATTCAGTAGATATCGAAATTACATTGGATGATTTTCAAAATATTAGTGATAAAACACCTTTGTTAGCCGACTTAAAACCAAGCGGAAAATACCTGATGGAAGATTTACATGAGGTGGGTGGTCTTCCAGCTGTGATGAAATATTTACTAAAAGAAGGCTTCTTACATGGACATTGTTTGACCGTAACTGGAAAAACAATAGCAGAAAATTTAGCAACTGTTCCAAATTTAAATGAGGGTCAAGATGTTATTCATGAAATTCAGAAAGCACTTAAAAATACTGGAAATATCCAAATCCTTTACGGAAATCTTGCCACAGAAGGCTGCGTAGCAAAAATTAGTGGCAATGAAGGGGAATATTTTGAAGGCGATGCCATTGTTTATGAAAATGAATACGAAGTAATAAAAGGAATTCGTGGCGGAGAAGTCAAAGCAGGAAATGTCGTCGTTATTAGGTATTGCGGGCCCAAAGGTGGTCCGGGAATGCCTGAAATGCTTAAACCAACATCCGCAATTATGGGAGCTGGCTTAGGAAGTACTGTCGCTTTAATTACTGATGGTAGATTTTCTGGTGGTTCACATGGTTTTGTTGTAGGTCACATAACGCCTGAAGCGTATGATGGCGGTGGAATTGCATTAGTCAAAAATGGAGATATTATTACCATTGATGCGGTTAAAAATACCATCAATCTCAAAATTTCTGATGATGAATTTACCGCTCGAAAAGCGCTTTGGGTAAAACCTGAAACTACTATTAAAAAAGGAGTTTTACTAAAGTACATTAGATCAGTATCCAGTGCATCTTTAGGTTGTGTAACCGATAAATAATCCCCACCCCAGCTCTCCCCAAAGGAGTGGGAGTTGAGCAACAAATAATAACTATAAATTCCCCTATGCCAGTTTCGGCTCTCCCTCCTTCGGGGGGGGTAAGGGGGGAGGAAAAATAATAAACGTACCCATGGGAACAAATAAAATATCAGGAGCAGAGGCAGTTATAAGATGCTTATTAGCTGAAGGAATTGATTTAATTTACGGATATCCAGGGGGAGCTATAATGCCCGTTTATGATGAATTATATAAATTTAAAGATCAATTACAACATGTACTTGTACGTCACGAGCAAGGCGCAACCCATGCTGCACAAGGCTATGCAAGGGCAACAGGAAAAGTAGGAGTGGCAATTGCCACTTCGGGTCCAGGAGCCACTAATTTGGTTACGGGGATTGCTGATGCACAAATCGATTCGACTCCTATGGTTTGTATTACTGGACAAGTAGGAAAGCATTTATTAGGATCTGATGCGTTTCAAGAAACGGATATTATTGGAATTTCGACTCCTGTGACCAAATGGAATTATCAAATCACAGAGGCTTCAGAAATTCCGGAGATTATGGCTAAAGCTTTTTTTATTGCTAGATCAGGTCGTCCCGGTCCTGTATTAATTGATATTACAAAAAACGCGCAATTTGACGAAATTGAATTCAGCTATAAAAAATGTACCAGTATTCGAAGCTACAATCCGAAGCCAACTTTAAATCTTGAAAAAGTAGTTGCAGCAGCTGAAATAATTAATAGTGCTAAAAAACCATTTATCTTATTTGGTCAGGGAGTAATTCTAAGTCAAGCGGAAGCTGAATTAAAAGCCTTGGTTGAAAAATCAGGAATTCCTGCTGCTTGGACCATTTTAGGACTTTCGGCTTTGCCAACAGCGCATCCATTAAATGTAGGAATGTTGGGCATGCATGGTAACTATGGCCCTAATGTTTTAACGAATGAATGCGATGTTTTAATTGCTCTAGGTATGCGTTTTGACGATCGTGTTACAGGAAATTTAGCTACTTATGCCAAACAAGCCAAAGTAATTCATTTTGAAATTGATCCAGCCGAAGTAGATAAGAATGTAAAAACTACGGTAGCAGTTTTGGCCGACTTAAAAGAGTCTTTAACAGCTTTACTTCCTTTAATTAAAAGTAACTCTCATGAATCTTGGCACAATCAATTCAAAGAAAAATACGAAATAGAATTAGAAGCGGTAATAAATGACGAATTACAACCTAAGAAAGAGGGAATTTCGATGGGTGAAACCATTGAAATGATTAATAAGCATTCTAAAGGTGATGCCATTATGGTTTCGGATGTAGGACAACACCAAATGTTTGCGTGTCGCTATGCTAAATTCAATTCAACAAAAAGTAATGTAACGTCTGGTGGTTTAGGAACTATGGGATTTGCATTACCGGCTGCAATTGGTGCCAAAATGGGAATGCCAGAACGTGAAGTAGTTGCCATTATTGGAGATGGAGGTTTCCAAATGACGATTCAAGAATTAGGAACTATTTTTCAAACGAAAGTTCCCGTGAAAATTGTAGTATTAAATAATGAGTTTTTAGGAATGGTGCGTCAGTGGCAACAATTGTTTTTTGACAAAAGATACGCTTCTACAGAAATGGTCAACCCTAATTTTACAGCCATTGCAGAAGGGTATTACATCAAAGCTAAAAAAGTAACCAAAAGAGAAGATCTTGATGCTGCCGTTGCCGAAATGATGGCTTCAAAGGAATCTTATTTCCTTGAAGTTATGGTAGAAAAAGAAAATAACGTATTCCCAATGATTCCCACAGGAGCATCGGTTTCTGAGATAAGATTGAGTTAATACGCCGACCATCCCCGAAGGGAGGGGAGATTGAAAGAGAGATTGTTAATAGATTATATTTTTTTGAGTTAGTAGTACAAATTATAAATATCCCCTGTGCTACTTTCGACACCCCATCTTTTTGAGGGGGCTGCGGGGAAGATAAAAAACATGGAAGATAAAACATTCACCATTTCTGTTTATTCAGAAAACAACGTTGGCTTATTAAATAGAATATCAGGAATATTCTTGAAACGCCATATCAATATTTTGAGTTTAAATGTATCCGAATCTGAAATCGAAAATGTTTCCAGATTCATCATTGTGGTTAATACAACCGAAAAATGGGTACAAAATATAGTAGGACAAATCGAAAAACAAATTGAAGTCATTAAAGCATTTTACCACATTGATGAAGAAACGATTTTTCTTGAAAATGCATTATTCAAAATTGAATCGAGCTTGCTTTTTGATGAAAAACAAATTCAGAATATAATTAAAGAAAGCCATTCCGAAATAGTGACTGTAGCAAGAGATTTCTTTGTAATTTCAAAATCAGGGCAACGTACTGAAATAGAATCATTGTATGAAAAATTGAAACCTTTTGGAATCATGCAATTTGTGCGCTCCGGAAGAATATCGGTTTCCAAAGCAAAAATGGAAATTTCAACATTATTGGAAGAACTTTCATAGAGTTTTCAGTTTGCAGTGTTCAGCTGCTTTGTAGTTTGTCATTCCGACGAAGGAGGAATCTCAACACTATCAGCATTAACTATTACAATTATTAAATTTTACAATCATTAAATAATATAAAATGGCAAATTATTTCAATTCATTACCACTTCGATTACAAGTAGAACAATTAGGCGTTTGCGAATTCATGGACCAATCTGAATTTGTAAATGGAATACAAGCTTTAAAAGGAAAAAAAGTAGTTATTGTAGGTTGTGGAGCGCAAGGATTGAACCAAGGATTAAATATGAGAGATTCTGGATTGGATATTTCTTATGCCTTACGAGCAGATGCAATTGCTGAAAAACGAACTTCATTTTGCAATGCCTTCGACCATGGTTTTACAGTTGGAACCTACGAGGAATTAATTCCAACAGCTGACTTGGTTTGTAACCTTACGCCAGACAAGCAGCATACTGCTGTAGTTACGGCAATCATGCCTTTGATGAAAAACGGATCCACTTTAGCTTATTCTCATGGTTTTAATATTGTCGAGGAAGGAATGCAAATTCGGAAAGACATTACTGTCATTATGTGCGCTCCAAAATGTCCGGGTTCTGAAGTGCGAGAAGAATATAAAAGAGGTTTTGGAGTACCAACTTTAATTGCGGTTCATCCAGAAAATGATCCAAACGGCGAAGGTTTTGAACAAGCAAAAGCCTATGCAGTTGCTACAGGAGGTCACAAAGCTGGGGTCCTGAAATCTTCATTTGTAGCCGAGGTAAAATCAGATTTAATGGGAGAACAAACCATTCTTTGTGGGATGTTGCAAACAGGATCTATTTTATGTTTCGATAAAATGGTTGAAAAGGGAATTGAGCCTGCTTATGCTTCTAAATTAATTCAATACGGTTGGGAAACTATTACAGAAGCTTTAAAACATGGCGGCATTACAAATATGATGGACCGACTTTCTAACCCAGCTAAAATTGAAGCGCAACGATTAGCCGACGAATTAAAAAACATCATGCGCCCATTGTTTCAAAAACACATGGATGATATTATTTCGGGTGAATTTTCAAGAAATATGATGATTGACTGGGCTAATGATGATATTAATTTATTTACTTGGAGAGCGGCAACTGCTGAAACTAACTTCGAAAAAACAGCTCCAACGGCAGCACATATTTCAGAGCAAGAGTATTTTGATAATGGTGTTTTGATGATTGCCATGGTAAAAGCAGGAGTAGAATTAGCTTTTGAAACTATGACTCAAACGGGAATCATTGAAGAATCAGCCTATTATGAGTCCTTGCACGAATTGCCTTTGATTGCCAATACAGTGGCTAGAAAAAAACTATATGAAATGAATAGAATCATATCTGATACAGCAGAATACGGCTGTTATTTATTTGATCATGCGTGTAAACCTTTATTAGTCGATTTCATGAAAACAGTCGATACAAATGTGATTGGTAAACCTTTTTCTACCTCAAACGGAGTTGATAATGAAGTACTAATTGCAGTAAATAAAACCATTCGTCAACACCCTATTGAACAAGTAGGAGAGCGGTTGAGAACCTCAATGACCGCCATGAAAAAAATAGGATAATAAATAGGAATTACCACACGGTTAAGTGTGTTGTGATTAGCACTATAGCATTAGATTTCATAATATTTCGAATTAGTTAAAAAACGTAATATCAATGCTAAATGAGTATGGATGCTTTTACATTCACTTGATTTTTAATTCGTTAAAATTTAAGTGAAGTAATCCCTGTTTAAAATAGTAGGATCTATGATAAATCTACATTAAATTTTTGTAAATTATACGTTTACCAGTTGAACGAGTATTCTTTTTTGAACAAATTAGTTTTGATGAATTTCAATTCAAAAAATCATCGTTATTTAATTTTGTTGATACCTTAGGATCGATAGTTCTTAAGCTTTCTTGCCTTTTTGTATTTTACTATTTATCAAAAACAACAAAAATTAAATAAATTAGTATTTAAGTTCTTATTTTATTTTAGAATCAATTTTATTTTGAAAATATTGATGATTTAAATAATTTTTAGAATCGAGAGAGATTTAATACTTTTATAAAAAATTATAACATGAGCTATTACAAAATTGATAATCTAGAACAATACTTTAAACATTATAATAAATCAGTTCGAGAGCCTAGAAAATTTTGGGGTAAGATAGCAGAAGAAAACTTTACCTGGTATCAGCAATGGGATAAAGTGGTGGAGTTTAATATGGCTGAGGCCGAAATTAAATGGTTTACCGAGGCTAAAGTAAATATTGCTAAAAATTGTATCGATAGACATCTTGCCAAACGTGGTGAGAAAACGGCAATTATTTTTGAACCAAATAACCCTTCAGAAGCAGCATTACACATAACGTACAATGAATTGCACCAACGCGTTTGTAAAATGGCAAACGTTTTGCGTGAACAAGGTATAAAAAAAGGAGATAGAGTGTGTATTTACTTACCTATGATTCCTGAGCTAGCGATCTCCATACTCGCTTGTGCCAGAATTGGTGCCATACATTCAGTTATTTTTGCAGGATTTTCAGCATCAGCCATAGCCAGTAGAATTAATGACAGTTCATGTAAAATGGTTATTACTTCGGATGGTGGCTTTCGCGGCAATAAAACCATTGATTTAAAAGAAATCGTAGATGAAGCATTAGAAAAATGTCCGTGTGTTGAGAAAGTTTTAGTAGCCAAAAGAATTCACTCTGATATCATGATGCTAGAAGGTCGCGATCAATGGTTGCAGCCGCTATTAGATCAAGCATCGGATAATAATGTAGCTGAAATAATGGATGCTGAAGATCCATTATTTATACTGTACACTTCTGGATCCACAGGAAAACCAAAAGGTATGGTTCATACTACGGCAGGATACATGGTATACACAGCTTATACGTTTAAGAATGTATTTAATTATGAAGAAAACGACGTTTTTTGGTGTACCGCAGATATTGGTTGGATTACCGGACATTCGTATATTCTTTATGGTCCTTTATTGAACGGTGCCACTACAGTTATTTTCGAAGGAGTTCCTTCGTATCCTGATTTTAGTCGTTTTTGGGAAGTAATCGAAAAGCATAAAGTTACACAGTTTTACACTGCTCCAACCGCTATTCGTGCTTTGGCAAAAGAAAATATAGAATTTGTACAAAAATATCCATTGAAGTCGCTTAAAGTTATAGGATCAGTTGGTGAACCCATCAATGAAGAAGCTTGGCACTGGTACAATGATCACGTAGGCGATAAAAGGTGTCCTATAGTAGATACGTGGTGGCAAACAGAAACAGGTGGAATAATGATTTCGCCAATTGCATTTGTAACACCAACAAAACCTACGTACGCAACCTTACCTTTACCGGGAATTCAACCGGTATTAATGGATGAAAACCGAAATGAGATAGAAGGAAATCAAGTCGTTGGAAGTTTATGCATTAAATTTCCGTGGCCAGGAATTGCTAGAACTATTTGGGGTGATCATCAGCGGTATAAAGACACGTATTTCTCAGCTTTTCCGGGTAAATATTTCACTGGTGATGGAGCATTGCGAGATGAAGTAGGATATTACAGGATTACGGGTCGTGTAGATGATGTGATAATTGTCTCGGGACATAATCTAGGAACAGCACCAATTGAAGATGCTATTAATGAACATCCAGCAGTTGCAGAGTCTGCTATTGTAGGTTTCCCTCATGACATTAAAGGGAATGCTTTGTACGGTTTTGTTATCCTAAAAGAAACAGGCGAAACCCGTAATAAGGAAAACTTATCTAAGGAAATCAATCAACATATTTCAGATCATATTGGCCCAATTGCCAAGTTAGATAAAATTCAGTTTGTTAGTGGTTTACCAAAAACCCGTTCTGGGAAAATTATGAGGCGAATCCTGAGAAAAATTGCTGAAGGAGATTATTCAAATTTTGGAGATATATCCACCCTTTTAAATCCAGAGATTGTTGAGGAAATTAAGGAAGGAAAAGTTTAATTATAAAAAATCCCGTTTTGAAACAAAACATCTTTTTTCTGGTTGCTATTTATTTTTTTTACAACTCATAATTATATAAGTTATTTTAACTTTTGCGTAGCAAACGGTATCAAACTTATCCATAAATTTACTACAGCATGAAAGAAAAAGAAGTTCTTATTATTGGTGGTGGTTTAGCGGGTTTGACTGCTGCAATTCATTTGTCAAAAATTGGACTACAAGTGACGGTTATTGAAAAAAATAGTTTTCCCAAACATAAAGTTTGTGGAGAATACATTTCTAACGAAGTTTTACCCTATTTCAATTGGCTTGGTTTAAACCTATCGCATTTAAATCCTACACACATCACTCATCTTGAATTTTCAACTTCAAGCGGAAAAACAATTAAAAGCAATCTGCCACTTGGTGGTTTTGGTATTAGTCGTTTTGCCTTAGACAATTATTTGTATCAAATAGCACTTAAAAATGGCTGTAACATTATACAAGATACTGTAGAAGATATTGTTTTTACAAACAATCAATTTTGTGTTACTACAGCTCATAATGCTGTTTTAAAATCTGAAACTGTTATTGGTGCTTTTGGTAAAAGATCGAATATTGACCAAAAAATGAACCGTGGTTTTATAACTAAAAAATCATATTGGCTGGCTGTTAAGGCACATTATACTGGAGAATTTGCTGCTGATCTCGTTGGCTTGCATCATTTTTCAGGCGGGTATTGTGGTGTTTCTAAAGTAGAAAAGGATATTATTAATATTTGTTACCTCGCAGATTACGATACTTTCAAACAATATAGAAACATAGAAGAGTTTCAAAGTAATATTCTATCGCAAAACCCTCATCTAAAAGTAATTTTCAATAAAACCAAAATGCTTTTTGAAAAACCTTTAACCATAAGCCAAGTGTCTTTTGAAAAAAAACAAGCTGTTGAGAATCATATTCTAATGATTGGCGATACTGCCGGGCTAATTCATCCTTTGTGTGGCAACGGAATGGCAATGGCAATTCATAGTGCTAAAATTGTATCAGAATTAATTCATAAATACTCTACCTATGAAATCAAATCTCGTGAAGTATTAGAAGAAAATTATACTCACGAATGGAATTTAAACTTTAGAGAAAGACTAAAAATGGGTCGCTTTTTATCAAATATTTTGCAAAACCAAAAACTTTCAGCAGTATTGATGCGTTTATTAAGTATATTTCCTTTTTTATTACCTAAAATTATTAAAAAAACACACGGAAAACCAATTCTTTTACAATCATAAATGGCATTAAACACCACAAACAGAACTGATAAACCAGAAATAATGGACGATTTTGCCTTAGAAGGCGAAATTTTACGCGATGCCTTAGATAAAATAGCCAAAATTAATCAGCTTTTAGGTGGCAATCAGTTAACGTTAAAAGGAGTAAAAGAACTTCTTAAACAAGCTAAAAAAGAAGAAATTGTAATTGTAGATGTAGGTTGTGGCAATGGTGATATGTTGCGAACTCTAGCTCATTTTGGAATAAAAAATAATTTGAAATTTCAATTAATAGGTATAGATGCTAATAACTTTACAGTCAAGCATGCACAAAAATTATCTGAAAATTATTCTAATATTAGCTATCGCTGTGAAGATATCTTTGATGGAGAATTTAAGGCATTAAAATACGATATATTATTATGCACCTTAACTTTACATCACTTTAACGACGATGAAATTATGTATTTGCTAGATGTATTTTATAAAAATGCAGCTACTGGCATTGTTATCAATGATTTGCATCGAAATCCAATTGCTTATCGATTGTTTCAAGCATTATGTTTTGTCTTTCGATTGAATGACATGTCCCGAGAAGACGGATTAACCTCTATTTTAAGAGGTTTTAAAAAAGAAGAGTTAATCGAATTTTCAAAAAAATTAAATTTTAAAAACTATAAAATTCATTGGAAATGGGCGTTTCGCTACCAATGGATAATTTCAAAAATATGAGTGTAAAAATCAAAACCGTAGCAAAACAATTACCAAAATATTCCAGAACAACCGAAGAAATTCTTCCTTTTTTAAATATTTGGCTCGAGGGTCAAGACGAGCGTTTCATTAGAAAAGTAACTAAAATTTTTGAAGGTGCAGCGGTTGATAAACGGTATTCTATTATGGATCCAATAGAAGTGTTTACCAAAACTTCATTTGAGGAAAGAAACGACATTTATGTTCGTGAAGTGATTGAATTGGGTGAAAAAGTTTTGGAAAAAGCTTTGCAAAAAGCAAATTGGAATCCGAAAGATATAGATTACATCATAACAGTAAGTTGCACCGGAATTATGATTCCGTCATTAGATGCTTATTTGATTAATTCATTACAACTAAGGCAAGATATAGTGCGACTTCCTGTGACTGAAATGGGCTGTGCTGCAGGGATTTCAGGTATTATTTACGCTAAAAATTTCTTGCAAGCCAATCCCGGGAAACGTGCTGCGGTTATAGCTGTTGAAAGTCCAACAGCAACTTTTCAATTAGATGATTTTTCGATGTCAAATATTGTTAGTGCTGCCATTTTTGGTGATGGAGCGGCTTGCGTGTTGCTTTCGTCACATGAAGACGATGATGGGCCAGAAATACTTGCTGAGGAAATGTATCATTTTTATGATAATATTCATATGATGGGTTTTAAACTTACCAATTCTGGCTTGCAAATGGTTCTGGACATTGAGGTTCCAGAAACTATAGCGTCTCACTTTCCGGATATTATTCATCCTTTTTTAGAGAAAAATAATTTAAAAATGGAAGACATTGATCACTTGATATTTCATCCCGGTGGAAAAAAAATTGTACAAACGGTAGAAAGTTTATTTTCGAATTTGGGTAAAAATATAGACGATACAAAAGAGGTTTTACGATTGTATGGCAATATGTCCAGTGCAACTGTTTTATATGTTTTAGAACGAATTATGGACAATCAGTCTCAGAAAGGTGAGAAAGGATTAATGTTGAGTTTTGGTCCAGGTTTTTCAGCGCAAAGAGTTTTGCTACAATTTTAAATCACTGTTTTAAAACGATGTCAAACCAAGAAATTATATCCAAATTACCGTATTCTAAACCGTTTCTATTTGTAGACGAAATAATTGCAATTGATGAAAATGGAGTAGAAGGAAATTTTACCTTCAATGAAAATCTTGACTTTTATAAGGGACATTTTAAAGACAATCCAGTAACGCCAGGAGTAATCCTCACAGAGGTTATGGCACAAATTGGTTTGGTATGTTTGGGTATATTTTTATTAAATGATAACTTGAATAAAAAAACTTTAATTGCTTTAACATCAATAGATATTGAATTTTTAAAACCTGTTTTTCCTAAAGAAAAAGTGATCGTAATTTCAAAAAAAGTATACTATAGATTTGGAAAATTGAAATGTAAAGTCATCATGAAAAATGAAAAAGGAGAAGAGGTTTGTAATGGAATGATTTCAGGAATGATAATTTCTAAATAAATGAAAAAAAGAGTTGTTATTACAGGTTTAGGTGTTGTTGCCCCAAATGGAGTAGGAGTTGATGCTTTTACGCATGCTATCAAAAATGGAATTTCGGGAATTAAGCATGATCCAGAATTAGAACGACTACAATTTTCATGTCAAATTGCAGGAAAACCTGAGATTTCTAATGAATTTGCGTTGCGCTATTTTTCTGAATTAGAGTTACGTAATTTTAATTCTACTGGGATTTTGTATGGTGTAATAGCAGGAATTGATGCTTGGAAAAATGCTGGATTGTCGATGAAAATTCAGCAAGACCCAGATTGGGATAGCGGAACTATTTTTGGCACTGGAACATCTGGAATTGATAAATTTCGCGAAAGCATTTATAAAATAGATGATTTTCAAACCAGAAGATTGGGTAGTACAGCAGTAGCACAAACCATGAATAGCGGTGTTAGTGCCTATTTAGGTGGGAAATTAGGTTTAGGAAATCAAGTCACTACAAATTCCTCCGCTTGTACAACGGGAACCGAAAGTATTTTAATGGCTTATGAACGCATCAAATTAGGACAGGCAAAACGGATTTTAGCGGGGAGTACGAGTGATTCAGGACCCTATATTTGGGGTGGGTTTGATGCTATGAAAGTGTGTACCTTTAAGCATAATGATTCACCAGAACTAGGTTCAAGACCAATGTCAGCAAGCGCTTCTGGATTCGTACCAGGAAGTGGAGCAGGCGCAATGGTTTTAGAAGATTATGAAACGGCTTTAGCACGTGGAGCAACCATTTATGCCGAAGTTTTGGGTGGGAATGTTAACTCGGGCGGACAACGTGGTTTAGGAACAATGACAGCCCCCAATCCGGTTGCGGTACAAAAGTGCATACAAAATGCTTTAAAAAATGCAGGAATTGGTCCTAATGAAATTGACACAATCAACGGGCATTTGACTGCCACAACAAAAGATAGTTTAGAAATTCAGAATTGGTGCGAAGCCTTGGGCCGAAAAGGAAAAGAGTTCCCCTATATAAACTCGCTAAAATCAATGGTAGGTCATTGTTTATCAGGTGCTGGGTCTATTGAAAGCGTTGCCACAGTATTACAATTGTATCACGGATTTGTTTTTCCGAATACCAATTGTAATGATTTAAATCCTGAAATTTTAGGACTAATTGATGCGTCACAAATACCACAACAAGTATTAGAAAAAGAAATCCAAATAGCAGCCAAAGCCAGTTTTGGTTTTGGAGATGTAAATGGCTGCGTCATTTTTAGGAAATATTCTCCAGCAGCTATTCTATAATTAAATTCACAAACAATAATAAAATGAACAAAGAACAAACACTTCAAGAACTAAAAAGTATTATAAAGCCTTACATTCAAAATCAAGAAGCATTTGAAATACTAACAGAAGATACAGATTTTATAAATGACCTCAAAATTAATTCGGCTAATCTAGTCGATGTTATTTTGGATATTGAAGAAAAATATAACATAGTCATAGACAATGAGTCAATGGAGCGCATGGTTAATGTCAAAGCTGCGTTGGAAATTATCGATACAAAATTAGCAAGTAAAAGTTAAGTATTTACAGTAAAACCAATAAGAAATGATTGGAAATGACGTAGTAGATTTAGCTTTAGCAAAAAAAGAAAGCAATTGGCAACGAAAAGGGTTTTTAGATAAAATTTTCACCCAAAAGGAACAAGTACTTATTACTTCTGCCATAAATCCAGAAACAATGGTTTGGAATTTATGGTCTCGGAAAGAGGCTGCATATAAAATTTACAATAGAGAAACAGGTCTTAGAGGATATTTTCCTTTGCAAATAGCATGTAACTACGATGATGAAAGTTCAGGTTCAATTACCATAAAAGAAAGGACCTATTTTACAAAAACTAGTGTTTCTTCGGCCCGCATACACACTATTGCCTTAACAAATAAAGAAGCTTTTTCGAGGATTGAAAAGCTAAATCGCAGCGATGCTATTGTAAAAACTAACGGAATACCTTTTGTAGTTTGTTCGAACTCAACGGCAGTAAAACCAATATCCATAAGTCATCACGGACAGTTTTGGGAAGGTGTTACACTAATGAATTGACGTTAAAATTATTTAATCCCCAATCTTGATTTTAATTTTAAAAATAATAAAGCGGTTTTATACGCATCTTCGGCAGCAGAATTTCGTTCACTTAACGGTATATTGTAAGCGGCAAAAAGTTGATCTAGTGAAAATTGTTTGTTATTGATGTCATGTAATTTTCGGTGCATGATATCAACATCCAAAGCCTCGTTTTTCAATCTTCCGCAAGCTAATCTTTCTAATGCTGCATTAATCATTTCGACATCAAAGTAAATATGATGTCCTACCAAAACTGAGTTTCCTATAAATTCAATTAAAGAAGTTATGGCTTCGGGTTCGCCTAATTTTTTCATTTTACTATCAACCAAAAAATCATTGGAAAGTCCATTTTCATGCAGGAATTTGTATTGCAATAGTACAGCTTCAAAACTATCACCAATGATAATACTGTTGTCGATTACTGCAAAAGAACCAATGGATAAAATCACGTCTTTTTCTGCATTCATACCAGAAGTTTCTGTAGATAAAACCACAAAACGTGTTGATTTTTTATCAAATTTAGAGACATAATTTTTCCAGAATTCAGGATGCTCTTTATTGATATTTTTTAACCAGTCTAACATAATTATGAAAATTGCGTAAGTTGAAATTTATTTTTTATTAATTCTTCTAACTCTTTCATTGGTGCCAAAGCATTTTTCAATTTTTCTTTATCAATTTTTGATAATTCATTTAAATTGATGAATTGGCCTGAGTTATCGTTTTTCAAACCTTCTACAGTTCTAAATTTCGATAAAATTAAGAAGGCTTCTGCACAATTAAGATATACTTCTGCATGTTTAGCATCCGTTATGGCAAGTTGCTTGAATCTTTGAAACGTATTATTTATGCCACGAATATCAAAATTTAAGGTAAATAGACGGGCGCCGTCAATTAATGGCATTAAACCGCGCGTTTTTATATCAAATTTATCTTTTTCGGGTCCTTCTTCTTCAACATTTAAATTTTTGAAAAAGGTTAGTGGTGAATTTTTTCTCAAAGCATCATTACCCAAAAAGTCAAAGAATAGCGTGTTGTTTTTTGCATTTTTAAAAACAACGTTTCCAATGGCATCTTCAATTCGTTGCTCTCCAAACGTGATTTCGTAATCAAAGAAAATACTACTCAAATCATTACTATTCTCTCCTGGAGTATTCATCCAACTGTCGTATTGTTTAGTCCAGTCAGTCAGTGATTTACACCATAGCATATTGCTTCCCATGTGTCCATTAGGACAAAATTCAAAACCAATTTTTTCAAGCGTAGCAGTTGTCTTTTTTCCCAGTTTTATAAAGTAATCTTTTACCTCTCTATATTTATCTGGGGCAACATCTTCAAAAATTAAGATACTATCCTGATCCGTTAAAAGCAATTGTTCTTTTCGACCTTGACTACCTATACTTAACCAAGCAAAACGAGCAGGAGGTGAGCCCAAATCTAATATAGACAACTCAACAGCGCGTTTAATTATTGCTAAATTAATTTCACTAGCAATATTGAATACATGTGATAGCGGTATATTTTTGGAAATAGAAGTCTGAATCAAATCGGTTAAACGTTCGCGTATTTGTTTTAATTCCTTTGAGTTTTGGGAACGTTTGATTTCTTTGATCAAAACACCAGGATTATTTGCTTGTGCGGCAATTAAATCATGTTCTGAGATTACTCCTTTCAAATCAGATTTGTCAGTACCGTCCTGTGTGACACATAAGTGTGTGACATTGTGCTTTAACATTAACAATTGGGCTTCGGCCAAAGATACATTCTCCACAACCGTAATTACGGGTGAGGACATTATTTGGTCTATTGTAACAGTTATTGGAAATCGCCCAGTTGCAATTTTTGAACGCATGTCACTATCTGTTATTATTCCAATAGGAAAATTAGCTTCACAAATGACAACATTGTTCTTTAAGGTTTCAGTCATTAATTGAGCAACTTCTTTTACTATTGCTGTACTTGCTGCCGTAAGCGGAGAATGACTATACGATAAAGACTGAAAATATTGCATTTCAGACTGTTGGTCTGAATAAAAAACATTGTCAGAAATTAATTTGCCAACTAAATTTTCTTTATCCTTAGGATTTCTTGTGTTTACAGCAAAACTCTCCAGTAAAAAATTTAAAACATCTGAATTATTAACTACAAAGGGTCGAAAAGTATCAATTGGAATGGCATATACAACACTTTCTTCTCGCGCTTTAGCCGTCATCATGTAATTGTTTTTAGCAAAAAAGGGGCGCAATCCAAAGATATCGCCTTCGGTACATTTATTCAATAGAGTTTCCTCAGCATCAGATATAACAGATAAGTTGATTACACCCGATGCAACCACATAAAAGCTATCGTGCAAAATATCATTTATTTGGAATAAAGTCTTGTTTTTTTCTAAATTCACGACACGAATACTAGTAGCTATTTGAGATAATTCTCCAAATGTTAAGTGATTAAATGGTGGATATCCTTTTAAGAAATCAGCAATGTGTTCGGCAATTGTGTTCATAATTTTAAGATAGATAAGTATCGTTGGTAAAAATAACAATTTTAAAAATACTTTTGCAGGCAATACTGTTGTAAAATAATTAAATTATACAACACTTAATTTTTTCATAAAATAGATTGGTTGGTAATGAAATAATTTCTGTATGTTTTACTTTTATGGATAAATATAAAATCTACATTATGAAATCGATTAGAAAAATACATTTTTCGTTTATGGCTTTATTTCTTGTAAACTTGATTGTTGCTCAAGGAAAACCAACTAGTAGTAAAGAAGTTGCTACAGGAAAAATTAATGATGCTACAATTACCATCAACTATGGTAGCCCTTCTGTAAATGCAAGACCAATTTGGGGAGCATTAGTACCATTTAATCAAGTTTGGCGTGCTGGAGCGAATGACGCGACAACATTTGAAACAGATAAAGACGTAACTATTGAAGGTGCTAAATTACCATCAGGTAAATATTCTTTTTTCGTAATTCCAAATGAAAAAGAATGTATCATTATTTTTAATAAAGAAGCCAAACAATGGGGCGCTTACAAGTATAAAGAAAAAGAAGATCAATTGCGCGTTGCGGTTAAGCCACAAGTTGCTAAAGTTGTAGTACAGAAACTGGTGTATACAATCAATAAGAAAAATGTTATTCTAAGTTGGGAAAAATGGAATATTCCAATCTCAATAAAATAATTAATTTTTTTATATTATGAAGCATTACTGAGAGGTAATGCTTTTTTTTATTTTGTGAAAGTAATCAATTAACGTTTATTTCTAATATATTCTATTTTACATAATATAAATTATAGTTCAAATTTAGAAACATAACCAAAAAACAGAAACATTGCACTTAAAAGATGTTATTTAGAAAATTATACATTTTATTGGTAGAGCTCAAAAGATACGTAACCGCTTTCATCCTAATAGTCAAACCTTTGTTTTAAATTACAAAAGTTTTTTTTATACTTTTTCAGATAATTAATTTTAATAGGCTTAATTATTAATTCTCTGTAGGAATTATTTATAAAGATTGGTTAAATTTGGCATTATCTTTGAAAAGCATTTATTAATACTAACCCTATAAAAAATTATTATAATGAAAAAAATTACTTTGTTGCTTGTCATGTTTACTGCTTTTTCTTATTCACAGTCTTATAAATCCCAAATGGAGTTTATAAAAAAAATTCATAAATATTACCCTGAGTTTTCTGATAATTGTAATATTCGTGATGTTGTAGTTGGTGGGAAATTAATAAAGTCTTATATTGAGTATTCAACTCCTCCTAATGATTGTGATGATTATGAAGTTGTTTTGATGCCTAATAATGCAAAGATTAGTTATTCAGAATTTTATGGGCAGTATAATGGTAATGCTGAATTTACGGGAACTTATTATATTTTAAATTCATTTTTATATAAATCTGAGGTTATTAAGAAAGGTAGTAAAACAATTACTTCTTTATATCGGAATGGTAAGCTTTTAAGCGAAAAGAAAAATTAATAAATGAACCCCAATAAAACGGGGTTTTTTTATGTTCTTATTTTTTTTACTTTATGGTTGTGTTTTTGTTTGTAAAGTTGTTAACCACTTATTGGAAACACTGTGCTGAACATTACAAATTATTTTTTTAATTTGTACAAGAAATCAATTCAATAGCTAAATCATATACTTACCGTTGATTACAATTCTTTTAAATTAGATAATATTAAATGTGTTGTGGGTTCTCCATACACTAAAAGTCTATCGATGAATTGTTGCAGATGCAATTGATCAATTAAAACTACTTTCATAAAAATATTATGTGTTCCAGTAATTCTGTAAACTTCACTAATTTCTGGAAATTGATCTAAATCATCACAAAAAATTTTAAGCTTTCCACTAAATAATTTAAACATAATAAATACTTCAAGTCCAAAACCTAATTTTTTAGTATTGAGTTGTATTGTATATCCTTTAATAACTTCAGTATCTTCTAGTTTTTGAACGCGTTCTCGAACCGATGATGGCGACAGTCCGATTTTTTTGCCTATTTCTACAAAGGAAGTTCTAGAATTGACTTTTAGATTTTCAATTATTTTTGAATCTAGTATATCTACCATAAATAAAGTTTTAAATGCCACTAAAATACGTTTTTATTATGGAATATTGATATTAAATCCGTTGAATACGTTTTAATATAATTGTATGTTATTTTAATTTTGCAAAATGGATACAATGATAGTTTTGCTTACAATTGGAATTTTTACTGGTTTTTTTGTTCAAACAATAACCGGTTTTGCGGGAGCTTTAATTGCTTTACCTTTTTTACTATTTGTAATGCCGCTACCCGATGCAATTGGCTATTTATCCATTTTTTATATGATTTCAACTCCTTTTCACGTCTATAAAGAATGGAAATATATTGATAAATCCGTCCTTAAAAAATTAGCTTTATCCTCTTTTTTTGGTCTTTTAATTGGCATTATTGTTTTATCTTATGGCCAACCCATTATATTGAAAAAAGGTCTTGGTATCTTTATTTTACTTTTTGTTTTACATAATTTATTATCCAATAAAGAAATACAAATCGTATCCAAAATGAAATTCTTTTTTGGATTCCTAGGTGGTTTTTTCTCTGGCGTATTTTCCACTGGCGGCCCATTGTATTTGGTAATTGTAAAAAATGAAACATCAGACGTAAAGATCATGCGTGCCACCATGTTTGGTGTCTTGGGATTGATAACAGTTATGCGCATTCCAGTTCTTGCTTTCGAAGGGATTTTAACGGTCGATCAATTATATAATTCACTTTATGTGTTGCCATTTTTTATATTGGCGTTGGTTTTAGGCAACAAAGTCTATTTAAAATTAAATGAAACTATATTAAAGCGATTAATGTTAGGGCTTTTATTTCTCTCTGGTATGGTGTTGGTTTTTAAGAATTAATGAATTTATATCGTTCTATTTTTTGAGTTTTTTAATTTGAATTAGTCTACAACTGATTTGTATTTTACCTTTGCACCAATTAAAAAAGATTTTATGACAGTTGCAGAAATGCCAAAAGCAAAATATTTTAAATTAATTCTAATTTTAGGTTCACTTACTGCACTCGGTCCTTTTTCTATTGATATGTATTTACCAGGATTTGCAGGAATTGCGAACGATTTGAATACGAGTGTCGCAAATGTTTCCATGACATTATCGAGTTATTTTATTGGAATTTCTGCGGGACAATTACTTTACGGACCGTTATTAGACCGTTTTGGGCGAAAAAAACCCTTATTTATTGGACTATTAGTTTACATATTAGCTTCATTAGGTTGTGTTTTCGTAACTGATATAGATACTTTTATAGGATTACGTTTTGTTCAAGCTATTGGCAGCTGTGCAGCGACCGTTGCATCGGTATCTATGGTTCGAGACTTATTTCCTGTAAAAGATATTCCAAAAGTGTTTTCATTATTGATGTTGGTTGTTGGGCTGTCGCCAATGTTAGCGCCAACAGTCGGCGGTTATGTTACCGAATATTACAGTTGGCACATTGTCTTTTTTATATTGATGTGCATGGGGATTTTAATTCTTTTGGCAGCGGAAATTGGTTTACCTAATACTTTCAAGCCGGATACTTCTATTTCATTAAAACCTAGACCTATTATTACAAACTTCATTACAATCATCAAAGAACCACAATTTTACACCTACGCTTTTTCAGGTTCCATTGCGTTTTCTGGATTGTTTACCTATGTAGCGGCCTCCCCTATTTTATTTATGGATATTTTTAAAGTTGATGCTAAAACCTACGGATGGATATTCGCTTTTATGTCATTGAGTTTTATTGGTGCGAGCCAATTAAATTCTCTTTTATTGAAAAAGTATAGCAGTGAACAAATGATTTTTGGAGCATTAATTGTTCAAACTAGCATCAGCATTTTATTTCTTGCTTTGGCAATGAATTCACTTTTAGGTTTGTATGGAACCATTACCCTATTATTTTTATTTCTAGCCTGTTTAGGAATATCAAATCCCAATACTGCTGGACTTACACTGGCTCCATTTTCAAAAAATGCAGGAAGTGCATCAGCATTAATGGGTGCTATTCAATTGGGATTAGGTGCTTTGGCTTCTTTTGCGGTAGGTGTTTTTGTTAAAAATTCGATGTCGCCTATGGTTTTAATTATGACTGTTTCAAGCATATTGGCACTGATTATTTTGATTCTTGGAAAACGAAACATAAAAAAAACAATCACAACCTCTTTAAATAAAAAAATTGTTACGGTTCATTAAATGTAGCTTTAGTTTACGCTTGTTTAGGTTCTGTTTTTACTTTTTTATCGGGTCGGATAATCATACGCAACGATTGATCTTTTGCAAAGTATGCGATCATCCAATTGAAAAAGGTTTTGACTCTGTTGCGATATGTTATCAAGGAAATCAGATGAATAAACAACCATATAATCCATGCAAAAAATCCTTTGAAATGCATTTTTGGTTTTGGTAAATCAACTACAGCCTTGTTTTTTCCAATAATAGCCATCGATCCTTTATCATTATACTTAAAAGGTTTTAATGATTTGTTGGCACTCATTCGTTTAAAATTGTCAGCCAAATTAATTCCTTGCTGAATTGCAACTTGTGCGACTTGCGGATGACCGTTAGGAAAATCCATATCCGTCAGTTGAATACAAGTATCCCCTATTGCAAAAATATTTTCAGTATGTATTACTTTGTTAAAAGCGTTTGTGGCCATCCTTTTTCCACGTCCGTAACTTTCAAGAGGAATTCCTTCGAAAACTTTGGCTGAAACTCCAGCTGCCCAAATTAAATTTTTAGTTTGAATGGTTTCTCCATCACCAAAATACACAATGTCATCCTTATAATCGACAACGGTAGTGTTTAATTTTACAACAACCCCTAATTTAGTTAATGCTTCCAGAGTATCCTCTTGAGAAGCCTTACTCATTGTTGATAAAACAGCATTAGCACCATCTACCAAATAAATATTGCTTGCCGTCGTACTTAATTCTGGATATTCTTTGAGAAGAATATTTTTACGCATCTCAGCAAACATTCCCGAAACTTCAACACCAGTCGGGCCACCTCCGGCCACAACAATAGTTAGGAGTTTTCTGCGTTCGCGCATGTCTTTGCAAATGGCCGCTTTTTCTAAATTTTTTAATAAAGTATTGCGCATCACAATTGCATCATTAAGCGTTTTCATTGGAATAGCATTTTTCTTTACATTTTCCATTCCAAAATAACTCGTTTCTGCACCTGTTGCAAAAACCAAATGATCGTATTTCAATTCACCATTATGAAGGATTATGGTATTCTCTAAGGGATTTACTTTTAATAGATTACCAAGTCGGAATTTTAGATTTTTCTTACCGGAAAAAAATTTTCGAAAAGGATAACTAATACTGGACGGTTCCAAAAATGCCGTACCCACTTGATAGATTAACGGCGCAAAGAAATTGTAGTTGTTTTTGTCAACAAGAGTTACCGTTATTCCTTTTTCATTTAGCAACTCTTTTGCAAGGTTTAATCCTGCGAATCCTCCTCCTATAATAACAATTTCCATGAATTTATATTTATAAAATAATCCCCATAAAAGTACAAAATTAAATAACAATTTGTACAATTCAACAGCCAAAGAGAAAACAAAATTCAGAGTCATTGAGGTTCTGGACTGCGTTCGAACAGGTATTGTATTCTCTTTAAAACCAAATAGCAGATTGAAATTCGGATTCATAAAAGATTCTCGACTGCGCTCGAACCGACAATGTGTTCTCTTTAAAAGCCAAAGAGTAAACATAATCCCAGATTCATAAAAGGTTATCGACTTCGCTCTAAAAGAAAGTAGAACTATTGAATATACTTCATTATTAGGTTTACTATCGATTTACAAACTAAAGAGTTTCTTTATTAATCCACTTTGTCACTATTGGCGCTTGATACTTTTCCATTTTAACGAGCAATTCATCTATAGTATCACTTATCAAAAGCATTTCTTGGTTGGATGGTTTCAAAAATCCTTTGTCCACCATCATCTGAATTAAAACAAGTAACGCATCGTAAAACCCATTTGTGTTTAAAATCCCTATTGGCTTTTTATGAAGTCCAAGTTGTGCCCAAGTCAACATTTCAAATAATTCCTCCAAAGTGCCAAAACCACCAGGTAAAGCAATTACTCCATCACACAAGTCATTCATTTTGGTCTTTCTTTCGTGCATCGTGTCCACTAAAATAAGCTCTGTTAAGTCGGTATGTGCTAATTCTTTGGATTGCAAAAAAACCGGAAGCACACCAATTACTTTTCCGCCGTACTTTAAAGCGCCGTCGGCTACTGCTCCCATTAGTCCAACATTGGCTCCACCATATACTAACTCGATATTTTTTTTAGCTAATGTTTGCCCCAATACAGTAGCTTGTGTGAGGAAAATAGCATCACTTCCTGAACTTGAACCGCAAAAAACTGTTATTCTTTTCATTGTGATTGTTGTATAAATTAGATTTTTTTATTCGAATCTCAACTGCATGACATAAATTGTTTATTTTGTACCTTTTTTTGTACAAAAAATTAAGCTCTAGGAAATAGGACGTCAAACTCGAGTCTACATCAAACATTGCAAAAACTGGTCCTCTCTGATCAATCCACATTGTAAAATTGTCTAAACTATAATCGTTATTCCAGTTTAGAAAGTAATAACTTTTAATTTTAAATTGGACGACCAAATCAAAGAATGTACTACCGTCATATCCATCTAAAAAATCTTGATCAAACGGAAAATCGTTTTCTTGCATGTTTCCTGTTTTTCTAAATACCTTTACGACCACTTTAAGCGGAGTTCCTGTTTCCTTAGTGAAGGTTGCGCTTGGATATTCTATTTTAATTTGATTCGAATTTTACTATTCGGCTTTTTGTGCTTCACCAAACCACGCTTTTAATAGTGGTTCACAATCTTCATGCTCTTCGCAAAAATCTCTCAATATTTTTTTAGCAACTACTCTCAAATCCTTTTTCTACAAACGTTCAAATTATTTACCAATTTGGTAACAATGCGTATTTTATTTTAAAAATTTCTATGTTTTTGCAGTTTTTTAAGAGGTGATTTCAAGTTTTATTACAATTTTTTATGCTGATTTTATGCTTTGTTTTTTTAATTCAGAGAGCCAAATTTACTATCGTTTATTCTTTCTAAATTAAAAAATAAAGTGGCGAAATTATTTTGTGATTGTATAATTTTAAATCATTTTTTTTTGAATATAAAAGCGATGCAATTATCTACTTAATCTTCTGTTTTCCGGGTTGGAGCGGCTGTAAAACGTTAGTATCGAAAAACCAGAGCTGACTTACGCAAATGAGAAGTTGCCCGAATTGCCGTAAAACTTCTGACTCCTAGCAAATTTAAATAAAGTAGTTTGTTGAGCTGAATTGAGCTCCGAAAAGGCAGCAGTATGCAGCACATGCGGTATATTGTAAAATTGTTTACTGATTTTAGTCTTAAAAAGATGGCTCTTAGAATTCTTTACATAGTATAAAAACGCACAAGCACACTATTGAAGCTTGCGCGTTTTGTTTTTTATTTACTCTGTTACTACTACTTTATTTTTTTGCTTTATGAGCTGTTCTGCTTCATAAATAGCGTTGACTGTTTTAATAACAGAGTCTGGAGTAACAGAAATACTATCAATACCGAGACCTACTAAAAATTGCGCAAAATCAGGAAAATCGGACGGCCCTTGTCCACAAATGCCCACTTTGACGCCCATTTTTTTAGCCGATTTTATAAGCATTTCTAGCATTTTTTTCACTGCGGGATTTCGCTCATCATACAAGTGCGCTACAAGGGCGGAATCACGGTCAAGACCTAATGTTAATTGTGTTAAATCGTTACTTCCGATAGAAAAACCATCAATATGCACTGCAAACTCCTCGGCCATCAAAATATTAGAAGGAATTTCTGCCATGAGGTATAGTTCTAGTCCGTTTTCGCCTCTTACTAAACCGTATTCTTTCATAACCTCCATCACTTTTTGCAGCTCTTCGACTGTTCGGCAAAAGGGAATCATAACAACTACATTTTTTAATCCCATTTCATTCCGTACTTTTTTGATAGCACGACATTCTAGTCCAAAGGCTTCTTTGTAAGCCTCGGAATAGTAGCGTGATGCACCGCGCCAGCCAATCATTGGGTTTTCTTCATTAGGTTCATAATATTTACCGCCTAAAAGGTTGTAATATTCATTGGTTTTGAAATCAGAAAAACGTACAATGGTTTTGTTAGGATAAAATGAAGCAGCAATTTTTGCAACACCGCTAGCTAACTTTTCGATAAAGAAAGTTTCCTCATCTGCATAGCCCGTAATTTTGTGTTCAATCTCTTTAGAAAGAGCGATATCATCAAGAGAACGGTGATTCATCAAAGCAAGTGGATGTATTCCTATATAATTATTAATAATGAATTCTTCCCTTGCAAGTCCTACGCCTTTATTGGGTAAGTGCGAAAACTGAAAAGCCAAGCCAGGAGAGGCAACATTAAGCATAATGTCTGTAATAACTTCAGGAAGTTGGCTCAAATCATATTCTGTTTTTATGTATTTTATATCACCTTGATAAACATATCCCTCATCACCTTCGGCACAAGAGGCGGTGAGAAGCATTCCTTCTTTAATTAACTCGGTCGCATTTCCACAACCTACAATAGCAGGAATACCCATTTCGCGGGCAATTATTGCGGCATGGCAAGTTCTACCTCCTTTATTAGTGATAATTGCCGAAGCTTTTTTCATAATAGGTTCCCAATCTGGGTCGGTCATATCTGTAACTAATATTGATCCTGGTATAAATTCATGTCCTTCAGACACTCTAATGTCCATTGAATACAGTATCGTAGCCAAACCAGACCCAATTTTATCCCCCACTGCAATACCTTTTAAGAGTAGTTTATCATGGCGATTTTCATCTTCAATCTTGTATTCTGTGATAGTAGTTGGATTTCGTTGTGAGTGTATTGTTTCTGGACGTGCTTGCACAATAAAAAGATCATTTGTAAGTCCGTCAATGGCCCATTCTACATCCATCGGAGTCCATTTACCTCTCAAATTGCTGTAATAATCCTCAATAATCATTACCCAAGAGGAAAGTTTTAAAATTTTGTCATCTGATAGACAAAATCGTGTTCGAAATTTCTGTTCAGTTGAAATAATTTTAACTCTTTCGTCACCTCCTTCTCCATAAACCATCATTTTATCTTTCTGACCTAGTTTTTTTTCTATAATAGAATTAAAACCATCTTTCAGCAAAGGCTTGAAAACGATGTATTCGTCAGGAGATACTGCGCCTTGAACAATCATTTCTCCTAGGCCGTAAGCAGCATTTATAACTACAGCATCTTTAAAACCGCTTTCAGTATCCAATGAAAAAGCAACGCCTGAAATTCCTAAATCACTTCGCACCATTTTCTGGACACAAACTGAAAGCGCCAATTCTAAATGATCGTATCCAAAACTTTGGCGGTAACTTATTGCTCTGTCTGTAAAAAGCGATGCAAAACACTTACGAATACAATCCATTAACATTTCTGGACCCCTTACATTAAGAAAGGTTTCCTGCTGACCTGCAAATGATGCATCGGGAAGATCTTCGGCAGTTGCTGAACTTCGTACTGCTACATCGGTCATTTCTTGGCCATACTGCCTTGAAAGCAAAACATAAAATTCTTCAATTTCGGCAGTCATTTTTTTTGGAAACTTTCCGTTTAAGAAAGATTGTCGTATTTCCATTCCACCTCTTCGGAGTGATTCAATGCTTTCATAATCGATTGCATCAACAATATCCTTGATTTTTTGATCAAGCATATTGTGTTTTACATATGCATAGTAAGCATCTACCGTAACGACGAAACCATCAGGAATATTAACGCCAAGTGCAGTAAGGTTTTGTATCATTTCTCCGAGGGAGGCATTTTTTCCACCAACTAATGGTAGGTCATTGATTCCAACATTTTTAAGGGGCAAGGTAAAGTTCATAGCATTTAATTTTTATTTGGATTACGATATATTTACAATTAAAGTTAAAAAGGAGCAAGTATTAATAATTTAATTGCAAATCATTAATGTCCGATAAAAAATAAAAGTGACTGTTTTTGTTTTTTATCTTATTGTTATTCAGTTACTTATTTTTTATATTCTGTCATTTCTCAAAACAAGGCTTCAAAAAAATGAGAGTTGTTCTATTTCGGCTTTATCAATAATCCAGTCTTTTTCTGGATTTTCTAATAATTCCATTAATTGAAAAGATGGATTTTGCAAAAACTAACCAAGTTTGAAAATGCCCTACTCCTTTTTAACCTTTGTTTTATTACATCGATAACAAAATTGATAATCAAAGCACAATATAAATGAATTTTGATGGCGTTTTCATTGTGTCCTAAAAAATATCTCAACGGAAAATTTTGTTTAAGCTGTTTGAAAAGCAACTCGATTTGCCATCTTATTTTATATAAAACAGTTAAGTACCTGACAAAAACTGAAATATTCTGATTTCTAGTAAATTAAATCCACTTAATAGAAATCTAGATAAATAATCCAGTCCGTATTTGAATACACTAACAGACCTTCTGCCGTGTTTTTTGATTTTTATCTTTTTAATTTTCTCATCAATAAAATCTCCAATTTTATAACACCAGACAAAAGCAATCATAGTCAATAAAAACAGCCTCTCTAGTCTTTCTAAATCGGTAACATGTGTGTCTTCTATGTTAAAGCCACTGCTTTTTAATGCTCTGAAAAGCGTTTCAACTTGCCAACGTTTTTTATATGAAACCATTGCTTGTTCAGGTTTATTGAACGATACAATAATTAAAAACTCCATTTTTCCTTCTCTGTTTATTGTTTTACTTCCTGAGAGGTAACAGTCTTGTCCGTGTAATCTAACTATTTTTGGATAATGATAAAACTCGTTCATTTTTAGGTTGTTAAACAACCAAAAGGCAGGGATTTCTTTTTGTTTTTGATGGGAATAAACCATAAAATTATTTCTTATCCTGATATGATACCCAATACGATAGTCATTCAAAAACTCCAACCATTTTTCACCAACAAACGCTCTATCTGCCAAAAGACAATTGATTGTATCCCTTCCAAACCAATCAATATATTTTCTTATCAATTCAATCCGTTCCTTGGTATGTGAATTTCCACGCTTGTCTAACATCAGAAACATCAATAGAAAAGCTACGTTTTTATAACTAACTCCCAGCATTAATATGTTGATGTTTTTTGACCCAAATTTCCAATTGGTTCTATCCAATACCAATGATAAATCAGTTTTTTCCGGCAACAGACTAAATAGCAATGTCGAAACGAGTTTCATTGGCAAATCGAAGTCCGCCATAAAGCGCTGTATCCTTCTGTAAGAACTGCTTTTATTGACTTTTGCGTCAAATCCACAGGCTAATCTATCATAATTAATTGTCTTTACTTTGCATAGAGCAGTGATAAATAAACTGATAAGCTTGACCCTTGCTAAATTGACATCTCCCTTAAAATGCTCTTGTAAAACCGTGATTAATGCTCTATCTTTACCCTCGAGACTGGTGTTCTTCATTAGAAAAATTATGTTGTAATAATTCTTTAATGTATTAAATATCAGTTTTTTATCCTAATTTTAAATTCTTTATTTTATTGATTTCCAATGAAATATGTTTTTTGTCATGTACTAAACAAATTACCATTAAAAATATTGCATTAAAATGACCGAAAATAACTCAAGAAAACAACAAGCTAAATTACTCCGGATTTTTAGAAAAGTGCATAGAACAACTGGGGCTTTTTTATTCCTATTTTTCTTTATTGTTTCCGTGACAGGACTATTATTAGGTTGGAAAAAAAATAGTGGCGGACTACTTCAATCAAAATCGTATCAGGGTACTTCGGTACAATTAAAAGACTGGCTTCCTATTGATAGTTTGCATAAAAATGCTTGCAAAATTGTACAAGATTCTATTTCAGCAGATAGCACTTTAGAACTAGAGCGCATTGAAATAAAAAAAGATAAAGGAATGGTAAAATTTATTTTTGCTCAGAACTATTGGGGAATTCAACTAGACGGAGCAACAGGAAAATTATTGCATATTGAAAGGCGAAGATCTGATATTATTGAAAAAATACACGATGGATCAATTGTTGACGATTACTTCAAAACGGGTAATGGTTTCTTCAAATTATTTTATACAACCGTCATGGGACTGGCACTTTTACTGTTTACAATCACAGGATTCTGGCTCTGGTATGGACCTAAGAGGATGAAACGAAAATCATAAAGCGATAATTCAAGTAAATAACACTTCATTATTTTCTCTATTATTGCATATATAATCATAATCATTCCTGCGATATCGTCTGCAAAGAAGACTAAAATAAAAGTTTACGCTTTAATTTGGTTCCAAGAACGGATCAAAAAAGCCTGTTTAATATTTCAAACAGGCTATTTATCAGTATTAATTTTAGATTTCTAAGATATTCCAGCCACTGCTTTTATTTCATCAATGATTCGAAGTGCCAAAGCATCTGCTTTTTCTTGTGAAGCCGCTTCCGTATAAATACGAATGATTGGTTCTGTATTCGATTTACGTAAATGCACCCAGTTGTCAGCAAAATCAATTTTTACTCCATCAATAGTGGTACTATTTTCATTTTTGTATTTATCCGCCATAGCAACAAGAATCGCATCCACATCAATTAGTGGTGTCAATTCAATTTTGTTTTTGCTCATATAATATTCAGGATAAGACGCACGCAATTCAGATACCTTCATTTTTTTGTTTGCCAAATGAGTCAAAAACAACGCCACTCCCACCAAACTATCACGACCGTAATGCAGCTCTGGGTAAATGATGCCACCGTTTCCTTCACCACCTATCACAGCATTGTTCTTTTTCATCAATTCGACTACATTCACTTCGCCCACGGCACTGGCTTCGTAACTTCCATTGTGCAAATTGGTCACATCGCGCAACGCACGAGAAGATGACATATTCGAAACCGTATTTCCCGGTGTTTTACTCAAAACATAATCGGCGCACGCTACCAAAGTGTATTCTTCACCAAACATTTCACCGTCTTCGCAAATGAAAGCCAAACGATCCACATCTGGATCAACTACAATTCCTAAATCGGCTTTTTCTTTTACTACCAATTCGGATATATCAGTCAAATGTTCTTTCAGCGGTTCTGGATTATGAGGAAAGTGTCCGTTTGGTTCGCAGTACAATTCCACTACTTCAACGCCCATTAATTCCAACAATCTCGGGATAATAATTCCACCCGAAGAATTTACGCCATCAACCACTACTTTAAATTTAGCTGCTTTTACCGCATCAACATCTACCAAAGGCAAATTCAATACTTCATCAATATGAATATCCATGTAAGCGTCGTTAATCCTAATTTCTCCCAAATCATCCACATCTGAGAAATCAAAAGCTTCCGCTTCTGCAATTTCAAGAATTTTAAGTCCTTCTTCTCCGTTTAAGAACTCCCCTTTTTCATTCAATAATTTTAGGGCATTCCATTGTTTTGGATTGTGCGAAGCGGTAAGGATAATTCCACCATCGGCCTTTTCTAAAGGAACAGCAACTTCAACAGTTGGCGTTGTTGAAAGTCCCAAATCGATTACATCTATTCCCAAACCAATTAAGGTATTGACCACCAAATTATGTATCATTGGCCCCGATATACGAGCATCACGACCAACAACTACAGTCAATTTTTCTTTTCCAATGTAGTTTTTCAACCAAGTCCCGTAGGCCGAAGCAAATTTTACGGCATCAACTGGAGTCAAATTATCGCCTACTTTCCCTCCTATTGTCCCTCGAATTCCTGATATTGATTTTATTAAAGTCATTAATTATTATTTTAAATTTTGAATTATAAATTATATATTGCTTACAAATATAATAATTGACGGTTTATAAAAGTCATTTAGAATTCAAAATTCATCATTTAAATTCCTAAATTAGGCGAATGAATTTTCTAGCACACATCTACCTTTCTGGGGATAATGATTTAATCAAAATTGGCAATTTTATGGCTGATGGCATTCGGGGGAAGCATTTTGAAAATTATCCTTTGGATGTACAAAAAGGAATAATCTTGCATCGTGCCATTGATACTTTTACCGATGCACATCCCATTTTTAGACAAAGTACTAAAAAACTGCATGAGAAATACCATCATTATTCAGGTGTGATTATTGATGTTTTCTATGATCATTTTCTGGCTAAAAACTGGAATACGTATTCTGATGAAAAATTGGAAGAGTTTGTAGGCCGTTTTTACCAATCCTTGTACGATAACCACAAAATCCTTTCTGATAGAGCCAAAGAAATAATGCCCTACATGATAGCACACAATTGGTTATTGAGTTATCAAACAGTAGAGGGAATCCATCGCATTTTAACGCAAATGGATGGCCGAACCAAAAATCAATCTCAAATGCGATTTGCTACAAACGAACTTTCCGAATTCTATCCCGAATTTGAACATGAATTCACCATTTTTTTTCAAGAATTAATCCTATTTTCAAAAACTAAAATTATCACTTTATGAAAAAAATACTTTTTCTAATTCCATTAGCAATTCTGAGCTGCAAATCAAATTTAAAAGCAGTTGAGCCGACAGGCCTAGTAACTTCAAAAGCCATGGTTGTTTCTGCAAGGGAAGAAGCTTCCAAAATTGGAGTTGAAATCATGAAAAAAGGCGGAAATGCTTTTGATGCGATGGTTGCTACCGAATTAGCTTTGGCTGTAGCCTACCCGTTTGCAGGGAATCTTGGTGGTGGTGGTTTTATGGTGTATCGAAAAGCAAACGGAGAAATTGGTTCTTTAGATTACCGAGAAAAAGCGCCATTAGCTGCTACAAAAGATATGTTTCTGGACGAAAAAGGAAATGTAATAATAGGAAAAAGTACCGAAACTCCCCTTGCTATTGGGGTACCTGGAACGATTGCCGGCGTTTTTGCAGTTCATGAAAAATTAGGTTCACTACCCATTGAAGAAATTCTGAAACCCGTGATTGCTTTGGCTGAAAGAGGTGTCACTGTCACCAAAAAACAAGAAGATAGATTAGCTGAGTATAGAGACAAAATCATACAAGTAAATGGCAACAAAACATTATTTGCAACAGCTTTCAAAGAAAATGATATAATACAATATCCTGCGCTGGCAACTACCTTAAAAAGGATTTCAAAAAATGGCAGAGATGAATTTTACAAAGGAGAAACTGCTAAAATATTAGTCAAATACCTTCAGGAAAAAGGAGCAATAATCACTTTGGATGATTTGGCTAAATATGAAGCCAAATGGAGAACCCCGCTTACTTTTAATTACAAGGATTTAAAGATAATATCAATGTCTCCACCGAGCAGCGGCGGAATATGTCTGGCTGAAATATTGAAAATGATTGCCCCTTTCGACCTAGCAAAAATGGGACACAATTCAACAGAATATATTCAAGTTATTGTAGAAGCAGAAAGAAGAGCGTATGCCGACAGAAGTTATTATCTGGGTGATCCGGATTTTGTCAAAATTCCTTTGAAAGCATTAATGGATGATGAGTACTTGAAACAACGAATGTCGAATTTTAGTTTTGAGAAAGCCACTTTATCATCGGAAATAAAAGAAGGAAAAGTAACGTATAATGAAAGTACGGAGACGACCCATTATTCAATTGTAGATCAGTTTGGGAATGCCGTTTCGTCAACTACAACATTAAATGATGGTTATGGTTCTAAATATTATTGTGATGAACTGGGCTTTTTCCTCAACAACGAAATGGATGATTTCAGTGCGAAACCAGGTGAACCCAATATGTTTGGATTAGTAGGAAACGAAGCCAATAGCATTGCGCCACAAAAACGAATGTTGAGTTCGATGACGCCAACAATTGTTGAGAAAAACGGGGAATTATTTATGGTTGTAGGTTCTCCTGGCGGTTCTACGATTATTACATCGGTGTTGCAAACGATATTAAATGTTTATGAGCACAATTTAAGCATGCAACAAGCAGTAAACGCATCCCGTTTTCACCATCAGTGGCTTCCTGATTTAATAACATTTGAACCCAATACTTTTGACACTAAAACCTTTGAAACCTTGAAATCGAAAGGATATTTAATCAACGAAAAAACGACTCCCGTCATAGGAAAAGTAGATGCAATTTTGGTTTTACCAAATAAAAAACTCGAAGGTGGTGCTGATTTTAGAGGAGACGATAAAGCAGTTGGTTTTTAGAGGATTTATAAGACTTTAGAGAATAGAAAAAAGAAAAATTCAGAAACAGATTTTCTGTTTACCATTAAATTTTGTTTTTTGATATTGCAATTGAATTTTGCCATTGAAATTTACTATATATGAACTTTACACTTGCCTTTGAAAACGCTTTTAAAGCAAATCAAAATCCTGAAAATGCTGTTGCGATGGCAAAATACATGAAAAACAACTTTCCTTTTTTTAGAATAAAAACTGAGGAACGAAGACGCATTTTTAAGGAATTTTGAAAAGAAAACAAAGTAGCCGTTTCAGCAAACGCATGGAGAAATGCATTAGATTTATATTCAAAAACAGAACGGAAATTTCAGTATTGTGCCATTGAAATTTTGATAAAAGAATTTAAAGGAAATTATAAAAAAGAAGACATGTAACTGATTGAAAAATTGATAAGCGACCATTCTTGGTGGTACAGCGTGATACGATTACTAAGTACATTTTAGGCGAATATCTATTAGAATTTCCATCGGAAATTAAAAAAGAAATAGCACGATTTTCAGATTCACAGAATATGTGGTTGAATCGAAGTACTATTTTATTTCAATGGAGTTACAAACAAAAAACGAATCCTGATTTTTTATTTTCCGAATGCTTAAAGCAAGCTCATTCTAACGAATTTTTTATTCAAAAAGCGATTAGCTGTGCGTTACGGAAATATGCCAAATCAAATCCCGAAGCTGTGATAGCATTTGTAAAAAACAATACATTAAAACCATTAAGCACAAAAGAAGCGTTGAAAAATATTTGCTGAAATTAAAATAATAGTATTTTTGCACCCCTTTTAAAAAGTATCATGTTTAAAAAATATATTTCCAAATTAGAAACCATAATAGCTTTTGCGCAATCCATGTTGACAGCAAAGCAATTTATATTTTTATCAGCGGTTTTGGTTGGAATTTCGGCGGCATTTGCTGTAATTGTTTTAAAAACGTTTGCGCATTGGGTTTTTTCTTTTGCTACGTATGTGAGTGGAATATTAAAGTTAGGATTCCTGAATAGTATTTTGCCGATAATTGGTATTGTATTGACGGTATTGGTTGTCAAAAAAGTTCTGGGAGGAACAATAGAAAAAGGAACTTCCCAGATTTTATATGCTGTTGCCAAAAAAGCAAGTATAATTCCAAAAAAACAAATGTATGCCCAAATTGTAACCAGTTCCCTAACAGTTGGCTTAGGAGGTTCAGCAGGTTTGGAAAGTCCAATTGTAATTACGGGAGCCGCTTTTGGTTCGAATTATGCCCAAAAATATAAATTAAGTTACAAAGACCGAACGTTACTAATCGGTTGTGGCGTTGCTGCAGGTATTGCCGCAGCTTTTAATGCGCCTATTGCCGGGGTTTTATTTGCTATCGAAGTACTGTTGGTTGATGTGAGTATTGCAGCATTTACTCCCATTATGATTGCTGCTGCAAGTGGTGCTTTAGTTTCTGTAATTGCATTAGATGAAGAAATTTTATTGTCCTTCAAACAACAACAAAGTTTTGATTATCATAACATTGTTTTCTATATTCTATTGGGTCTATTTACCGGATTTATATCCGTTTATTATTCCCGTAATTTCCAGAAAGTGGAACAATTTTTTGAAAGACTTAAATTATCACCTTATAAAAAAGCCTTGTTTGGTTCTTCGATTTTAGCCATTCTTATTTTTATTTTTCCAACGCTTTTTGGAGAAGGTTATGAAAGCATCAAAACATTATCGGAAAGTGATCCAGGGAAATTATTGGAAAACACATTGTTTAGTGGTTTTCGAGACAATAGCTGGGCTCTTTTACTTTTTGTAGGTTGCACGATGATGCTAAAAGTTTTTGCAACCGGAATCACTTTAAGCAGTGGTGGTAATGGAGGTAATTTTGCTCCTTCCCTATTTTTGGGATCTTATGTTGGTTTCTTTTTTTCTAAATTTATAAATCTCACAGGACTTACTAAATTGCCTGTTAGTAATTTTACATTGGTTGGAATGGCAGGGATTTTGAGCGGTTTGTTTCACGCCCCCTTGACTGCCATATTCTTAATTGCAGAAATTACAGGAGGGTACAACTTGATGATTCCCCTAATGATTGTGGCTTCCATTAGTTTTGCAATTTCAAAACGATTTGAAAAACATTCGATGGATGTTAAGAATTTAGCCAAAAAAGGCCATGCGTTTACCAGCAATAAAGACACCAATATCCTTTCGACTTTAGAAACCACTTCTATCATACAAACCGACTATTTAACGGTTTCTCCTAGTGAAAATCTAGAGAGACTTGTTGATCTCATTTCACACTCCAATCAAGTGATATTTGCAGTCGTTGATTCTGAAAAGAACTTATTAGGTATTGTTCATTTTAATGATATTCGAGAAATAATATTCAATGCCTACCGAGTAAAGTATACCTTAGTTAGAGAAATAATGATTGAACCTACAGAAATCATTTCTCCTGATGACAGTATGGAAATGGTCATGAATAAATTTGAACAAACTAAAAAAGCCTTCTTACCCGTAATCAAAGAAGAAAAATATTTTGGTTTTATTTCAAAATCTATTGCACTTGAAGCTTATAGAACGAAATTAAAATCCATGACTATTGAATAAATTTAGGTTTAAAAGCTGAAAAACTTTCTTTCAACATAGTATTTACTATAATGACACCAACAAAAAATAGTGTTGTTTTTAACCTAATGAAAAGATAATATTGCAATTATCTCATATCTTCTTGGGCTTGAAGTTCATTTTTGATTTTTTTAAACAACTAATAGCAACAAAAATTAACAAGGATATTAGTTCAGCGTGTAACATTTTAAAACAATGGTATACTAATCCATTAAACCTAATAAAAAAAATATGAAAACATTTAAATTATCAATCGTTGCATTTTTATTTTCTATTGCTAGTACATCAATTTTTGCACAAAGTGCAGATGAAATTATTTCAAAATACATAACGACCATTGGTGGAGCAGAAAAACTAAAAGCCCTGAAAAGTGTGAAGATGGAAATGGTGACAAACGCTCAAGGAATGGAAATTCCAGTTGAAGTTTTCCAAGAAAAAGGAGGGAAAATGGCTGTAAAGCTTAATTTACAAGGAAAAGAAATAACACAAATGGCGTCAGACGGCGAAACCATGTGGAGTACCAACTTTATGACTATGAAAGCTGAAAAAATGGATGCAGAAACTACAGCAAATGCTAAATTGAGTAATGCAGATTTTCCAGAGCCATTTTTAGACTATAAATCCAAAGGGTATAGTGCAGAATTCATGGGTAAAGAAACAAAAGAAGGAACAGAATGTTTCAAAATAAAATTTACCAAAAAACCAATCATGGTTAATGGTGTGAAATCTGATGATGTTTCTTACTATTTTTTCGAAACCGAAAACAATTTACCAATCGCAGCTGAAACTGAGATTAAGCAAGGACCTGCCAAAGGACAAAAATCAACTTCTACTATGAGCGATTATCAAGAGGTGGACGGAATCTATTTCCCTTTTTCAATCAATCAAGGTGGTCAAGAAATGAAGGTTAAAAAAATTATTTTAAACCCTACTGTAGATTCAAAAATTTACGCTTTTCCAGCTCAATAATATCTGTATAATCAACTTGAAGTCGTTATTGCAAAATAAGGGCTTTTTTTAACTAACATTTTTATGAAAAAAAGAATCATGTGGGTTGCTTGTATAGGAATACTATCTGCAACAAATGCTTTGGCACAAGATAAAATTGTCCTAAAAGGCAAAGAACTTTTTGGTGACATTCAAGCCAGACACATAGGTCCTGCTTTAATGAGTGGCAGAATTACCGATCTTGAAGTGCATCCTACGAACAACAAGATCATATACTCAGGAACAGCTGGCGGTGGTGTATGGAAAAGTAACGACGGTGGAGCCTCTTTTAATCCAATATTTGATGAACATATTCAATCTATAGGCTGTGTTGCGATTGATCCTTCAAAACCAGACCAAAACATTTGGGTTGGTACTGGAGAAACATGGACTAGAAATAGTGTTTCCATGGGAGATGGCATTTACAAGTCGACAGATGGAGGTCAGAACTGGAAGAACATGGGATTGCCTAAATCTGACAGAATTAGTTCTATTATCGTTGATCCAAAGAATAGCGATATTGTTTGGGTTGGTGTTCTTGGTGCCTTGTGGGGAGATAGTGACGAAAGAGGTGTTTATAAAACAACAGATGGGGGAACCACTTGGAACAAAGTTCTTTTTGTAGATAACAAAACTGGATGTTCAGATTTGATTATAGATCCTAAAAATAGCGCCATAATGTATGCCTCTTTTTGGGAATTCAGAAGAACTGGTTGGTCATTTAGCTCGGGTGGAACTAAATCAGCTTTGTATAAATCTGTAGACAGTGGAAAAACATGGAACAAAATCCACACTGGTTTTCCTGCTGGTCAATTGGGCAGAATAGCCATTGCTGTTTCTCCTTCTAATAGCAACATCTTATATTCTGTTCTTGAAACAGAAAAAGCAGAATTGAATGGCTTGTATCGCTCTGATGATGCAGGTGCAAATTGGAAACATCTGAATAATGATTTTGGTTTAGTGGTAAGACCTTTCTATTTTTCTAGAATCACGGTTGATCCAAAAAATCCTGAAATTGTAGTCAAAGGTGGTTTGAGCGGATCCATTAGTAGAGATGGTGGAAAAACCTTCAAAAACCTTGGAAACATGCATTCTGACATCCATGATATCGTTTTTGACATCAATGATAGCAATAGAATGTATTGTGCTACAGATGGCGGTGTTTACAGAAGTTGGGATGGTGCAAATACTATGGAAATGGTCAGCAACATTCCTGTTTCTCAATTTTATCACGTAAGTATCGACGATAAAGAACCATTTAATGTTTATGGAGGTTTACAAGATAACGGTTCATGGTACGGCCCTTCAAAAAGTCCGGGTGGAATAGAATCTAGAGACTGGACAAGAATTGGTCAAGGTGATGGTTTTAGAGTAATAAAACATCCAACCAAAAATATTATTTACAGCGAAATGCAAGGTGCCGAAAATGTTTGGCGCTACAATACAGATACGCAAGAGTTGATCACAGTTCAGCCATTGGCGGTAAAAGGTGATCCAAAATTACGTTTCAACTGGAATGCTCCAATGGAAATAAGTAAAAAACAAACCGATCGTTTCTATATGGGAAGTCAGTTCGTACATAAATCAGAAGATATGGGTCGTACATGGACCAAAATTTCACCAGATTTAACTTCCAACGATGCATCAAAATACAACACAGAAAAATCTGGTGGATTGTCTGTTGACAATTCTGGTGCAGAAAAACACTGTACTATTTTTACAATTGCCGAGTCACCATTAAACGAAAAAGTGATTTGGGTCGGAACTGACGACGGTAATGTGCAAGTTACCAGGGATGGAGGTAAAACATGGACTAATGTGGTTGCCAACATTACTGGACTTCCAAAAAACACTTGGTGTTATCACATTGAAGCTAGTACTTTTGGAGAAGGAACAGCCTATGCTGTTTTTGAAGGACATGCAACCAATGATTATACTCCATATACCTACAAAACGACAGATTTCGGAAAAACATGGAAATCAATTATTACTCCTGATATTGATGGTTTTGTTCGTAACATTCAAGAAGATTTTACCAATGAAAACTTATTATACTTGGGTACCGAAAAAGGTTTATACATTACTATAGATGGTGGAGCTAATTGGTCTCATTTTACTAACAAAATGCCTTCAGTTGCCGTACACTATATGGAATTAAGTACCAAAACCAATTCGTTGGTTATGGCAACTCATGGTCGTGGTATTATCATCCTAGATGATATTACACCGTTGCGTCAAATCAGTCAAGAAGTTCTTGCTAAAGATGTTCATTTCTTTGATATGAAGCCAGCTGTAATTGAAGAGCAATCAAGTTTTGGAACTACTGCCACAGAATTGGAGTTTGTGGGTAATAACCCATCGTCAAGTGCTCAAATTATCTATTACTTGAAAAAAAGACATACTTTGGGTAAAATGGATCTTGAAATACAAGACGAAAAAGGTACTAAACTTGTGTCGTTACCTGCAGGCAAACAAAAAGGAATCAACGTCGTAACTTGGGACTACAATATGAAAAACCCAAAAATTGCAGCTGGAAAAACAGTATCATATGCAGGGTTTACTTCGCCACGTGTACAAGAAGGCAATTATAAAGTGGTGATGACTAAAGGAAAAGATACCTACACACACACTTTTAAAGTACTAAATGATCCAAAAAGTAGTATTTCTATTTCTGATAGAGTTAAACAAAAAGAAACTACACGAGAGTTGTTCAACAAAAATGAAGAACTAGCTTATGCGGTGTATGAAATTGACGAAACTGTCAAATTATTAAATCAATTGATTGCTAAAAATAAAGGTTTTGCTAAAAATGGTACAAAAATCAAAACTGATTTTGAAAATGTAAAAGCAAAAATGGTAGTTACTACTGGTGATGGCTACGTAGCTTCGGCAGAACCTCAGTTAAGAGAAAAACTCGGAGAATTATATGCATCTGTTGCTGGAAACTTTACAGCTCCTTCTCCTTCACAGTTAGAAAATAAGGAATCCATTATGCAACGCTTTGATAGTGAAATGAAAGATTTCAAAACGGTTAAAGCTAAAAATGAAGCTACTTATTTAAAACAAGCAAAAGAACAAAACATCCCGTTTGTTTTGAAAACATATGCAGAGTTTGTGTCAGAATAAACACATTTAAAAGAAATTGTATCAAAAACGCTAACTCCAATTAGCGTTTTTTTTATGCCCTATTTTAACACAAACTTCTAAACTGTTGTATCCAAAGAATAAATCAAAATGGTAACTTTGCTTTTTTGCAAAAAAAATAATACATTTCACTATTCATTTTAACTTTTACTAATTTATTACTTTTTCTATTTTATGATACTAAAAGCAATCATCGTTGATGATCATCAAAAGTCGAGAGAACTCATTCAAAGTTTTTGTGAATTGCACAGTAATGGAGTTATTCAAATTGCAGCCCTATGCCATTCTGTTGATACCGCATTGGTGGCCATCAAAACCCACAAGCCAGATTTAGTGTTTTTAGATATTGATATGCCCGAAAAAAATGGCTTTGAATTGATCCATAATTTTGATGTACTGCCTTTTGAAGTGGTATTTGTTACCGGTCATGCCAATCAGTATACAAAAGCTATTGAGATAAGTGCTATGAATTATTTAATGAAACCAATAAATCCTTTAAACATTAAAGCCATTGTAAAAGAATTCGAGACTAAAATTGCCTTAGCAAATACTATAAATAGGAACGAGATTCTAAAGAATAATTTGAATGGAACTAATACTACGATTTTATTCCCATCTAACAACGGTTTTACAGTCGTCGATACAACCGCGATTATAAGTTGTCAATCTCAAAATGGAGCTGGAAAATGTACAATTGTAACAACAACAGATACTATTATAATTCATAAATACTTGAAAGATGTTATGCTATTATTACCCGAAAGTTGCTTTATAAAAGTAAGTAGTAGCGCTATTGTTAACAAGAAAAAGATAGCTTCCTTTAACAGTAAAACGTATACGTTAAAAATGTCAAATGCTTCCAACATCAAAGTTTCAGATGCTTATTATAACAAGACAAAACTTATAGATGCTTTTGCCAACTAGAATTTTACTTTTTTTTATGTGTTTTTATGGTGTGTTTTGTTCAGCTCAATACAAGCCATCCATCAATTACACGACGTCAACTGGATTACCCAATAATGCAGTTCGTTCCTTATTTCTCGATAAAAATGCAGAACTATGGATTGGTACCGAAAACGGTATTTCTAAGTTAGAGAACGGTATTTTTACAAACCTATTTTTACCAAAAACTATATCTAATAACAGTTGCTGGGATATCACACAAGACCGCTATGGTTCGCTATGGTTTGCCAGTTACGGTGGCGGTGTTTACAAATATGATGGTTTAAAATTTACTGTTTTTGAAACGCAAAAGGGGTTACCGTCTTTACGAGCCCGAAAAGTATTGGCTCATAACGACAAAATTTATGTAGGCACCGAATTAGGTATCGCCATTATTAATATTAAAACCAATTCCGTTGTAGTTCCAAAAGGAATTGTACCGCATTTTGGAGTGTTTATTGTTACTGACTTTGTGGTTTACAAGAATGACGTTTTTTTTTCAACCGTTAACGAAGGAATTTTTAAAATTGTAACCAGTAAAAACAAACCAGAAGTTGTACCTGTACATCAATTAAAGTATGTCTACAGTTTAGATTTATTTGAAGGAACTTTACTTAGTGCCAACAAAGGATTCCTGCAATCCTTTCCAATGGAAAAGTTAGTACTGCACAAACCTTCATCAAAATCTTTTGGGCAGTCTACTTTTTGGGATTTCGCTGCAGACAATGATCGTAATTTGTACGCAGCTGCGTGGGGCGTGTTTGACAACAGCGGTGGTTTGTATACTATTGCGAATAACGAAATGAAAAACACTTCAGAACTGTACGGAATTGATTCTAAAAGTTTATTGAATGTTGTGTACAATCGAAAAAAAGACATCCTATACGTAGGTTCTAAGGACAAAGGAATATACGAAATTCAACTCGACAAAACCATTCGCTACAACCCATTTGAGAATAAATCAATTGTGGATTTTACCACCATCGGAACAAAAAAAGTGATTTTGCATAAGGGTGGAATTTCATTTTTAGAAGAAGACAACACTATTACAACTTCAGTTTCAGTAACTGATTTCAAAAATGCCGAAATAGCCTATATAAAAAATTCAAAACAAAAATTACCTTCACATGCCGATGGTTATTATGAATTAAATTATAAAATACCCGTACCACAAATCGAATTTTACGAAGTTATAAAACGTCAAGAGTCGCTTTTCATTAGTAGCAACATAGGTGTATTTGAGATGAATTTTAATGGCGAAATAATTAATTACATTCCCATTCACAGTTATAAAATTGGGTTTACCTATGATCAGCAATTTTTAGAGACAATTCCCTATGCAGGCGTGCGGGTATATGACGATGTTACTCGCTTAAAAGCCATACACTTTTCGGAATTTAATACCAATACCCCTTTGGACGTAGTTGGTATTTTAAATTCCGCAGACAAAACCTATCTCATTTCTGTATTCCAAGGTTTGTTTGTGTATCAAAATAAAACTTTTAAATCGCTGCTAAAAGAAGGTATTTGGAACGAAAGCAAACTAAAATTCATAACCCAAAACAAAAAAGGAAATTTAATAATTGCGTCAGAATTTGGTGCTGTAACCATAATTGATGCTACAAAATCATTTCGAATACTCAAAACAATTCCAAAAAATCAGATTATTGGGAATACCATAACCTTTCTTGAAAGTTACAAGGATTTCATTCTTATTGGCACCGAGAAAGGAATCAACATTTACAGAAACGGAATAATTCAATTATTCGATAAAGAACAAGGTTTAAAAGATGCTGCGATTAGCACTTCACATATTTTTGAGAACCAATTATGGCTAGGTACCAAAAAAGGTTTTTACATCATTGATTTAGATAAACTTACAGCAAATAAAAATACGGTTTCAAATATCGAAATCAGAACAATTGCAATAAATTCTGTTCCGATAAATCAATCCAATTTTCGTTGGTTTTCTTATGCATCTGATGAATTGGTTTGCGATTATCAGCACAATACCATTGCCCTAGATTTTGTGCCAAAAGGACATTCGTTTCCTAACAAACTAAAATTCAGATACCGACTAAAAAACACAAATCGTTGGAGTCCATATTCTGACAAACCATTTGTTTATTTGTCCTATTTGCCCAATGATACGTATCATTTAGAAATTGAAGTTTTAGATTTAAATGCTGGAAAAACAACTCGCTTCAATATTTTAAAAATCAGCATTCAACCGCCTTTCTGGAAAACGGGATGGTTTTATGGTTTAATAGGAATCCTATTGATTTTGGCAGTTGTTTTTATTATTGTAAGTATAAAAAAGCGAACTGAGCAAAAAGCCGAAACCGAAAATCGAATTGCCAAAGCAAAACTCGAAGCCTTACTAAGTCAGATGAATCCTCATTTTACATTCAATGCCATGAATACAATTCAGGGGTTTGTTTTTAATAATGACTCTCAAAATTCAACTATTTATATTAGTGAATTTGCCAGTTTGATGCGACAGACATTAGGCAATTCGGCTAAACAAACCATCACAATCGAAGATGAAATAGACTATTTAAAAACCTATATTTCGATAGAAAACCAACGTTTTGACAATAGCATTCAATATCAAATAATAGTTGATGAAGCTATAGATATAGCATTTATCGAAATTCCAACTATGCTATTACAACCTTTTGTAGAAAATATTTTCAAACATGCTTTTGATGATAATTTTTCTAATCCTACCTTCAAAATTGAATTTATTATTCTTGAGAAAAACCTAATAGAAATCATCATTTCCGATAACGGGAAAGGCAATACAAAAACCACAAAAACTCATATTTCCAAAGGGATTGCCATTGCCAAAGAACGCCTACAAATTATGCAACCCACTAATTTAGATCCCATAAAAATTGATTTCTCAGAAAACGGAACTACTGTAAAAATCCGATTAATTATCTAGCTGAAAAACAAATTACATTGCAGATTACCCGTTTTATAGCCCAGAAACCCCGATTTATATTTTCGGGGTTTTTTGTTGTTTTAAGTTTTTTAGTTTTGGATAATAACCAACAACCAACAGCAAAATATGTCTAATTTTTATTGTATCAATTGCGGATCAAAAAGCTCTAGTATTTCTAGTTTAACAGCAAATTCATGCCCGCGACACCCCCTTGGTCCAAGCAAAGGTAAACACAGCCTTTACGAGGGTTCAGAGAAATCAAAATACAGTTGCAAATATTGCGGTTCATCATCAAGTAGTATATCAAGTTTAACCGCTAATTCCTGCCCAAGACATCCAAACGGATCAAGCAAAGGAAAACATTCACCGGCATTGTAAAATTTAAGAATTATGTTCAAGTTAAGACAAATAGTTATTTGTACATCCATTGTTTTTTTTGTTGGTTGTAAATCAGATTTAAGCCACGAAGAACAAATAAAAAAATATAATTACTTTATTTCAAATGCAGATTCATTAACTGTAGCTGGTAAATACAAAGATGCAATAGCTTTAAGTGATTCTGCTATGAAAATAACAGATACTCTAAGTAAATCTTTTCATGTAAAAGGTATTGCTAGTTCAAATCTTGGTATGTTAGATGTTGCTGAAGATAACTTTACTGAAGTTATTAATTTAGAAGGAGACAAATCAACAGCATATAAAGAAAGAGCTTTAGTTTTTCTTAAAACAAATAATTCAGATTGTTTAGACGACATTGATCATTATTTAGAAAACTACCCCAATGATCTAGAAGCACATTTAATTAGAAGAAATTACACAGAAAAAAATGGAAAATTAGAAGATGCCATTATTGAATATTCTTTGTCAATAAATAAAGATAAATACAACTTAGATTTATATAAAAAAAGAGGCAATATCTACTATGAAAACGGAGATTACGAAGAAGCATTAGCCGATTATAACACTGTATTACAAACAAAATTAAATGATATTGAATTGTCATCCAAAAAGGTAGAAGTTGAAAGTATTATTTCTAAAATTGAAAACAGAAATAATTTGATATATCTTATGCTTTGTTTGTACCTCCTATACTTTTTAATATCATCATTAATTTTAAAACCAATAGCTGCAAAAAAAGCCACTACACAAATAGGAGGTCAAATTGAACTTGAAATGGATCCTTTTATTGTTATAATACCATTAATTTTAATTGTAACTATTGTTGTTATGTTTTATTTTGAATTAATACCAACTTTAAAATTATTTTGATATGTCAGCAATAATATTTTGTTCAAATTGTGGTGCAGAACTTTTTTACAATAATAGTCAATGTGATTGTTGCTATATCATGACTATTACAGAAAAAAACCAAATCAGCTCAAGTATTCAAAAGATTGCTAATTATCACATAGTCGATTTGAATCTTAAAGATAGTGTTAAATATAATTATTCAAGATTGTCAGAATTTCGCTTGGATGGATTGTACTTTAAAGCTAACTCTGCGAAAAATGATTATCAAAAGAAAGTTAATTTTATACAAAAAGAGTTAGTACCAAATATTAATAATTGGAAGGACGAAGTTCAAAGGGCTGAAAAAATTATCATAAAAGACAAAATTGAAATTTATGGTAGAATAATGGGCATTACTGAATTTATTTTAAAAGATTTTTTTGGTCCATTTTCAATAAAGGAAAAAGGAATAGAACTTTTTGTGGAATATAGTGACTTTAGTAAGTTTAAATTATCTGAAACAATGTTTGATGCTAATCTTAATTTCTCGGATGTCCAAAGTACTGATTTCGGTCTTATTGGGTCAAACGTTTTAAATTCAATTGATTCTGCTATAAGAAATGGATCTTTTACTAAGGTAGCCAAAAAATCAGAGTGGTCTAAATCTGATATTAATACTGTCAAAGCAGAGTTAGGAGTTGCGATAGCAACAGAAATAATAGCAGGAATTGCTAATATGCTTGCTCAAAATAGTGAAGCAATCCAAAATGTAAGACAGGCAGATGAGGCACTTAATGGTAAAATATCAGAGATAAGTAAAATAATAAATTCGCTAGGAATTGAAGAAAATGAATTGAACAAGCAAAAGAAATTCTTAGACACAAGTGAAACAATACTCAATCATTGTGTTAACAAAACACTTGAACCTGTAATAGAAGAACTTCAAAAAAACAAAGTCTTTATTGAATACAAAGAAAAAAGAATACCTTATGATTTACAACAAGATAAAATAAATTTAGACGAATTAATTCTTTCTGAAAAAGTTGAAGTTTCTTTTTGGGGATGCTTATTTGGTAATGCGAAAGAAAATTACAAAAACTATTGGAGTAGAAGGGCAAGAAAACTAGACGTTAAAAAACGTTATTTAGAAATTAATTTGAAACTAAAAGAGTATAATCACCAGACATTACGTGATTCAAACTATTATAAAGAATCAAAAACGGAAGAATTTAGGGAGTTTGAAAAAATTAATAGAAGAATACTAAAAACGCTACCAGAAATAGTTAACAACAAAAATGATGTACTAAAATTTGCAGATGTGTTAAAAGTAGTCAAGTCACATTTAAAAAAATAGTTATGGAAAATAAAGATTCAAAAACAAATGATTTTATTGTTAACAAAAATTTCCAAAAAAGGATAGATGAAACAATGATAAAAGGAAATGAATTATTGATTAATTCAAATGAAAGTTTACAACATATTAGTAGCACAGCAAATTCTATACTTAATAAATCAAATGAATTAGTTACTAGTGTTAATAATCTTGGAAATATTTTTCTTGAGTCCCAAAAAATATCTTCTCAAACCATATTGGGTTTAAAAAAAATTGAAGAAGATCATAAAACAATAAACAAAAGTATTGATAACGAATATATTAAACAAAATCAAGTATTAAACACAGCAGCTAATGTAGTGGAAGACGGATTAAAAAATAACGATATTGATAAAATTAGACTTGGTCTTGAAACTATGTCAGGAATTGCAAACCACAATCCAATGTCGGACTTAAAGAAAGCCCTTGATAAAGAAATTAATAACAACTTTGATGATGATGATTTTTACATAGAAATATAATTTTTTGTAACCACACATCTCAAATAGATCATCACTAATAACTGCTCGACGATACTCCATTGTGCTACTTAACGAAAGAATTTAATTATAGCTACATCCTGCAAAATGGTATAGCTCTGTTCTTTGAAAACCCTGTGGATATGCAAATAAAAACTACACATTAAGTTAAGCTACATTTTTGTAATTAATTTGATTGTTAAATTCTTCAATAGTTGCATATTTCAATGCAGAATGTCTTCTTTTTCTGTTATACC
>JAFCUE010000025.1:0-64169 GCA_051990185.1 Flavobacterium sp. DT2-2
TTCATATTGCAATAAGTAATGCTAAACGTAATTTCTTAGGAAATTACCATAAAATAAAAGGAAAATATCTTCAATTATACCTAAATGAGTTTGTTTACAAGTTAAATAGAAGATATTTTCAAGAAAAACTATTCGATAGACTAGTAATTGCTGGGATTACAGGATTATGATAGAAAACGGACAATCAAATAAATTTTTTATTTTTTTTTAAATTGATTTTTTCTGATAATAAATTATAATTTTTAGTAGGGAAGTTTTCAGGATAAAAATTGCCAGCAGTAAACTAAGTTGTAATAATTAAATCATACTACTTTCGTAATTGATCTAATATTACAGCATCTAAAAAATAAACGACCATTTTACCTTAAATATTTAGTTCTTTAGCTCTATTACGTGATAAATTAACAAATGTTTCTGTATTATCAGCACCTTCATAGAATTTAATCATATTCCACATTTCGGGATTTCTACTTAAATGTTTTACTATTCGATTATTACCAATTCCTATGTCTAAGTCGGTTACAGAATCTCCTTTTTTTAAGTATATTTCTGTTATTATTTTCTTTAATTCTACAAATTCTTCCCATTGATCCTTTAATAATTCTTCTAATAAATAATTTTCACCGAATAATTTTTGAGCAGCATTTGTGTTGTCATACATTTCTATAATTACTTTATTTAGAAACGTAACCAAATTTAGTCTTTCATTTGCAATGGCAAGTAAAATATATGTTTATATAATTTACCTAACTTTTGCGTACGAGTTATTAATGAAATTAAGAATGGATTAATTTATTATCCTTAATTGTTTGTTCGGACTTTGATTAAAGTTTATGTTGTATTTTTGTTTTAATTATAAAAGTATAATATGAAAAAAATTATTTTGTTTTTGGCATTTATTATGTCTTTAAACTCACTAGCTCAGGAGCGTCCCAAGCTAGTAATAGGTATCGTTGTGGATCAAATGAAAATGGAGTACCTATATCGCTTTTCTGAAGATTTCTCTTCTAATGGTTTTAATAGATTGATGAATAACGGGTATACTTTTCATAATTTGCATTACAATTTTGTACCAACCTACACGGCTCCTGGTCACGCAAGTATTTATACGGGAACCACACCATCTACGCATGGAATTGTAGGAAATGATTGGTTTAATAAAGCTACTGGCAAAAATGTGTATTGTACGGATGATGCTAGTGTTAAAACTCTTGGTGATGGTACCGAAAAAGAAGGGGCAATGTCTCCTAAAAATTTACTAAGCACCACAATCACAGATGAGTTGCGTATGGCTACCAATTTTAAAGGAAAAGTAATCGGTATGAGCATTAAAGATCGTGGTGCAATTCTACCTGCGGGTCATTTTGCTAATTGGGCATTTTGGTATAGCAAAACAGGAGCTTTTATTTCAAGCTCTTTTTACGGAACTGCTTTACCTAATTGGGTAACCGAATTTAATAGTGAAAAAAAATACTTGAATTACATCAACAAAGGATGGAATTTATTGAAGCCTTTGTCGTCATATAATGAAAGTTTATCTGATGATAATCCTTATGAAGGTAGATTAGATAAGGCGAACGCACCTGTTTTTCCATATGATTTAAGTAAGATTTACAAGGAAAAAGGAGCCGATATTTTACGGACTACTCCTTTTGGAAATGATATTTTGGTAGAATTAGCTATAAAAGCAATTGAAAAAGAAGAATTAGGTAAAGATGATAATACTGATTTTTTGACAGTTAGCTTTTCATCTACAGATTATGTAGGTCATACTTTTGGGCCTCGATCGATAGAGTTGCAGGATACTTATTTGCGTTTAGATCAGACGTTGGAAAAATTTTTGACATATTTAGACAAAACTATTGGAAAAGATAATTACTTACTTTTCCTAACAGCTGATCATGCTGGAGCAGAAAATCCTAATTATTTGAAAGATAATAAGTACAACGTAAAGAATGTTCCATCAAAAGATATTGTTGAATCAATGAAGAAATATTCCACTGAAACTTTTGGTGTGGATTTAATATTGGATTATTCTAATTTTAATGTTTTTTTCAATAAAGATATTTTAAAACAAAAAGGTTTAGAGCTAAATAAAGTGAAACAAAGTTTCGTCTCTTTTTTGATGACGCAAGAGCAAGTTAAAAGAGTCTATACAGAAGAAGAAATTTTAGCTTCCTCAGGTGATGATTATTTGTTAAGTTGTATTGCCAAAGGTTATGATCCAAAACAAAATGGTGAATTGGTAATTCTAGATAAAACGGGGTATATGCAATACCAAGCTACGGGGACGACTCACGGTTCTGCCAATAGTTATGATACTCACGTACCATTGCTTTTTTATGGATGGCATATTTCAAAAGGAGAATTGCACTCCAAAAAATACATCACTCAAATTGCTCCGACACTATCTCAGATGTTAAAGATTCCGTTTCCTAATGGAACTGAATCTGAAGTTTTAGAAACTTTGCTAGATAAATAGAATGTTGCAGTATTGAATGAATAAATCCCATTTGAATAGTTGCAAATGGGATTTATTACGTTATGCTGTTGCTACTAGTTGTGGTAACGGGATTTGATTTTTAAGCAAGTCTTCGAAAGTTTCGTGAGCTCTAATTAAATGTCCTTCACCGTTCATCCATAATACTTCAGCGGGTTTGAATCTGGAGTTGTAGTTTGAAGCCATAGAGAAACAATACGCTCCTGCATTTCTAAAAGATAATATATCACCTTCTTTTATTTCTGCAATTTTTCTGTTATTAGCAAAAGTATCGGTTTCGCAAATATACCCTACCACAGAGTAGAAGCGCTCTTTTCCTTTTGGATTTGAGATATTTTCTATATGGTGTTGTGAACCATAGAACATTGGGCGGATTAAGTGATTGAAACCACTGTCTATTCCTGCAAAAACGGTAGATGTTGTTTGTTTTACGACATTAACTTTTGCTAAGAAATATCCGGCTTCGCTTACCAGGAACTTACCAGGTTCAAATATCAATGTTAATTCTTTTCCATATTCGCTGCAGAAGGCATTGAATCGTTTCGATAATTTTTTACCTAATTCTTCAATGTCCGTTTCAATATCGTCTTTTTTGTAAGGCACTTTAAATCCACTTCCGAAATCTAAGAATTCTAAATTTTTGAAATTTCTAGCCGCATCAAATAAGATTTCTGCTGCATATAAAAATACTTCAATGTCTAAAATATCAGAACCTGTATGCATGTGGATCCCTACAATATTCATTTTTGTATTTTCAACAATTCGAACCAAGTGAGGCAATTGGTGTACCGAAATTCCAAATTTACTATCGATATGACCTACAGATATATTAGCATTTCCTCCTGCCATTACGTGAGGATTGATTCGGATGCAAACGGGTACATTAGGATATTTTGCGCCAAACTGCTCTAATATTGATAAATTATCAATATTGATTTGTACACCCATAGCATTTACCTGTTCTATTTCTTCAAGAGAAACACCATTTGGAGTATAGAATATTTTCTCTGGGTCGTAGCCGGCATGAAGACCAAGCAACACCTCTTGTATTGAAACGGTGTCTAGTCCTGATCCCATTTCTTTCAGTAGCTGCAATATAGCAACATTTGACAAAGCCTTCATTGCATAATTGATACGCAACTTATTTACTTTTGAAAATGCTTTAGTTAATCTGTTGTATTGAGATTGTATTTTTTCAGCATTATAAACGTATAGTGGACTACCAAATTGTTCTGCTAATTGTACTAAGTCTTTTGATTGCATAATTATTAATTTTGAGCAAATTTATTACTCTTTATTTAGTCCTACAAGGGAAGGTATGGATTCTAACAAATTGTAACAAAAAGTTATATTCTTAACAAAAAATCCTTTTGAATGGCTAAATCCTTTTTTTGGGTGAGGGATGGCAGCGGATAGCCCACAGGCGTTGTAGTTTTTACGAAAACGCCGAGGACTTGAAGCGTACAGCCCGACCACACCGAAACGCTAGTGTAGGTATGGGCACCTCCTAAAAAATCAAATGACTGCGTGTGAACGAATTGGCAGTCATTTTTTGATTGTTTACAAACTATTTATAGGCTAGGCAAATCTCCATCTCCTTTAGTAGGCAAGTTGGTGTAACCCATCAAGTATTTATCTACTTCCCTTGCCGCTTCACGTCCTTCTGAAATTGCCCAAACTATAAGGGATTGCCCTCTACGCATATCGCCTGCGGTAAAAATATGTGGTATATTGGTTTGGTAATTGGTGGCTTGATAGTTGTTTCGGGTGTCGATTTTAATTCCTAATTGTTCGCTCAACGCTTTTTCGGGACCTGTAAAACCAAGTGCTAAAAGCGCCAGATCACAAGGCCATATTTTTTCGGAACCTGCTTTTTCAATTAATTCAGGTCGTTGACCAAGTGTCATTTTCCAAGCAACTTCCACCGTTTTTAAGCCAACCAATTCTCCAGCATCATTGGAAATAAATTCTTTGGTATTAATAAGCCAATTTCTATGACAACCTTCTTCGTGAGAGGAAGATGTTTTTAACTGTAACGGCCAGTATGGCCAAGGCGTAGTTTCGCTTCTTCCAATAGTAGGCTTTGGCATAATTTCGAAGTTTGTAACTGATATTGCCCCTTGTCTGTTAGAAGTACCTACACAATCAGATCCTGTATCTCCGCCACCTATTACAATCACATTCTTGCCAGTTGCTCTGATTTGATTCTCAATTTTTTCTCCATATAGAGATTTCGTTTGCTGAGTCAAAAATGTCATCGCCTGAACTACACCTATACTCTCAATACCTTTTGTTGGCAAACTTCTACTTTCGGTTGAGCCACCACATAACACGATAGAATCAAATTCATTTAAATCTTCAATGCTACAAGTAACACCAACATTTACATTGGTTTTAAAAACAATTCCTTCTGCTTTTAATATGGCAATTCGTCGGTCGATAATTCCTTTTTCTAATTTGAAATTTGGAATCCCATAACGCAACAATCCGCCAATGGCGTTATCTCTTTCAAAAACAGTTACGGTGTGACCTGCGCGATTTAATTGTTGCCCTGCTGCTAATCCTGCCGGACCTGAACCGATTACTGCAATGGTTTTTCCAGTTCTGGTTTCAGGAGTTTGTGGTTTGATCCAACCTTCGGCGAAACCCCTTTCAACAATGTTTTTTTCAATATTTTCGATTGCAACGGGTTCGCTGATAATTCCTAATACGCATGATTTTTCACATGGAGCAGGACATAAACGACCTGTGAATTCTGGGAAGTTGTTTGTTGATTGTAAAATCTTCAAAGCGCTTTCCCATTCTTCTTGGTGTACCATGTCATTGAAATCAGGAATTAAATTCCCTAATGGACAAGCACTGTGGCAGAAAGGAATCCCGCAATCCATACATCTAGAACCTTGTTCTTTGATTTTATCTTTTGCTAACGGAATTGTAAATTCATCATAATTCGAAACTCTTTCTAGAACAGCAACATTATTTTCGTCGGTTCTAGAATATTCTTTAAATCCTCCAATTTTTCCCATGACTATGATGCTATAAGTTCTTCAATTTCTTTTTCTTCGGCCAAGCGTTGTAACGCTTTTTTGTAATCAGTAGGCATTACTTTTACAAAATGTTGCTGTTGATTTTCCCAGTCTTCTAAAATCCTTTTTGCCAAAGGACTATTGGTATACAGCGAGTGATTTTTAATCAAACGACGTAGCTTGGTAAAGTCATCCTCTTCTAAATATTCCAAACCAACCATTTCCATGTTGCAGACTCGTGCATCAAATTTTTTATTTGGATCAAAAACATAAGCGATTCCGCCGCTCATTCCAGCTGCGAAATTTCTTCCAGTTTTCCCCAATACTACTACAGTTCCACCAGTCATGTACTCGCAGCCGTGATCTCCAATTCCTTCTACAACGGCTATTGCTCCAGAGTTTCGTACACAAAAACGTTCTCCCGCCATACCATTTATATACGCTTCTCCAGTGATTGCGCCGTACAGTGCCACATTACCAATAATGATGTTTTCTTCGGGTTTAAAAGTGGCAGTAGGAGGAACTTTTATAATCAATTTTCCGCCAGAAAGCCCTTTTCCTAAATAGTCATTACAATTTCCATGAATCTTAAATGACAATCCATTAGTTGCAAAAGCACCAAAACTTTGACCTGCAGATCCTGTAAAATCAACTAGAATTGTATCATCTGGTAAACCTTGTGCACCATATATTTTGGAAATTTCGTTGCTTAAAATTGCACCTACCGAACGGTCGGTGTTCTTGATGTCAAAGGTAACTCTTGTTTTTTCTTTTCTATAAATAGAAGGAATAGCTGCTTTTATGATAGCAAAATCGAGCACATTTTCTAAACAATGGTCTTGTGTTGTCGTATTATGATTAGGGACAACACTTGCTTTTTCTGGTTTGTATAAAATAGACGATAAATCTAATCCACTTGCTTTATAATGCTTGATGGTTTTGTTTACATTCAATTTTTGTGACTGTCCAACCATTTCTTTTAAGGTTCTAAAGCCTAATTGAGCCATAATCTCTCGCAATTCTTCGGCAATAAAATACATGAAGTTGATGATGTGTTCCGGCGTTCCTTTGAAATTTTTTCTCAATTCAGGATCTTGCGTTGCAATACCTACTGGACATGTATTCAAGTGACATGCTCGCATCATGATGCAGCCAGAAGCTACTAAAGGCGCTGTTGCAAAACCAAATTCCTCAGCTCCAAGTAATGCAGCAATAGCCACATCGCGACCTGTTTTTAATTGACCGTCACACTCCAAAACTACTCGACTTCTTAAATCATTTAAAATTAATGTTTGCTGTGCTTCGGCAAGTCCAAGTTCCCAAGGAATTCCGGTATGGGTCAATGAGGTCAATGGAGCAGCTCCTGTTCCTCCGTCGTATCCTGAAATTAAAATCACATCGGCTTTTGCCTTTGCAACACCAGCGGCGATGGTACCAACACCAACCTCAGAAACCAACTTAACGTTGATACGTGCTTCGCGATTGGCATTTTTTAAATCAAAAATTAATTGTGATAAATCTTCAATAGAATAAATATCATGGTGTGGCGGTGGCGAAATCAGTCCAACATACGGTGTTGAGTTTCTCACTTCAGCAATCCATGGAACTACTTTTTCTCCGGGTAATTGTCCACCTTCTCCGGGTTTTGCACCTTGAGCCATTTTTATCTGAATCTCTTTGGCATTTGTCAAATAGTTGATAGAAACCCCAAATCTACCGGACGCCACTTGCTTAATAGCACTATTTCTGGAATCTCCATTTAAGTCTTTTTGGAAACGTTTAGGATCTTCTCCACCTTCTCCAGAATTACTTTTTCCGCCAATTCTATTCATAGCAATCGCGAGATTTTCATGGGCCTCCTGACTGATAGATCCATAAGACATGGCACCTGTTTTGAATTTTTTTACAATTTCAGTCCAAGGTTCAACTTCATCTAAAGGGATAGGATCTAAGTTGTTGAATTCAAATAGACCTCTTATAGTCATCAAATTTTCACTTTGATCATTGACCATTTTAGAGTACTCTTTATAACTTTCAGGACTGTTTAAGCGAACTGCTTGTTGTAATTTAGAGATTGTGGTTGGGTTGAACATGTGCTTTTCGCCTGCTCTTCTCCATCTGTAAACACCGCCAATTTCGAGTGGAAGTAAATTACTGACTTTGGAATTTGGAAAGGCTTTTTGGTATCTTTTTTTGACTTCTTTTTCAATTTCCATCAAACCAATTCCTTCAATTCGGGATGGCGTGTAAGGGAAATATTTAGAGGTAAATGTTTTGTTTAGTCCTAAGATTTCAAAAATTTGCGCGGCTCTGTAGGAATGTAAAGTAGAAATCCCGATTTTATTCATGATTTTCAGAATCCCTTTTGCGATGGCTTTGTTGTAATTTTTGATTGCATAGTCCGCTTTTATGCCAGTGATAAATCCTGCATCTACTTGGTTGTAAATGATCTCATTGACCATGTACGGGTTAATGGCACTTGCTCCGTAACCAAACAATAGCGCAAAATGATGGGGTTCGCGAGGTTCAGCCGATTCGATAAGAATACCAAATTTTGAACGTACTTTTAAAATATTTAAAGAATGATGTATGTAGGAGCAGGCAAGTAGCATTGGGATAGGAGCCATTTTTTCGCTAACACCTCTGTCTGACAAAATCACAATATTGCAGCCTTCTGCAACAGCTTTGTAGGTGGCTTGTACTGCTTTTTCAAGAGCGCGTTCTAGTCCGTTTACTCCTTTTTTGATTTCATATAAAGTAGAAATAGTTACCGACTTGAAATCAACATGATCGATGTTTCTTATTTTGTCCAGATCTTCATTTGAAATCACTGGATTTTGGATTTTTAGTTTCTTACAATGTTTGGGAACAATGTCAAAAATATTATAATCGCCACCAATCGCTAAACTGATATCGGTAATGATTTCTTCACGAATACCATCCAAAGGCGGGTTTGTAACTTGAGCAAATAACTGTTTGAAATAATTGTACAAAAGTTGTGGCTGATCTGATAAAACGGCAAGTGGTGTATCATTGCCCATCGAACTTAATGCTTCTGCACCGTTGGCGCCCATTGGGTTGATAATAGTTTTTAAGTCTTCTAGCGTATAACCAAAAAGACGCTGTCTGATTTCAAAATCTATACTTTCAATCGGAATTAAATTATCCGTATATGGAATTTGGGCTAATTGCAGTAAGTTCTCATCTAGCCATTGTTTATACGGGTGCTTGGTTACGATTGCATTTTTTATTTCATCATCCTCAATAATTCGGCCTTCGTTCATGTCTACCAAAAACATTTTTCCAGGCTCTAATCGACCATGCTGAATCACATCTTCTGGTTTAATGTCTAACACACCAATTTCTGAGGACATGATTACGAAACCACTTTTGGTTAACGTGTATCGAGAAGGACGTAATCCATTTCTATCCAACAAAGCACCAATCACGTTACCATCTGTAAAAGGAATTGAGGCGGGACCATCCCAAGGTTCCATAATGCAAGCGTTGTATTCGTAAAATGCTTTTTTATCCTCCGACATGGTTTGGTGTTTCTCCCAAGCTTCCGGAACCACCATCATCATGGCTTCGGGCAAGGAGCGTCCCGTCATTAAAAGGAGTTCTATGACCATATCCATTGAAGCCGAATCTGATTTTCCTTCTAAAATAATTGGGAAAAGTTTTTTAATGTCTTCACCAAAAACATCGCTTTTCATTAGTTCTTCACGGGCCCGCATGCGGCTTATGTTGCCACGTAGCGTATTGATTTCTCCATTGTGGCACATGTAACGAAACGGTTGTGCTAATTCCCAAGACGGAAAAGTATTGGTCGAAAACCGTTGGTGAACCAATGCCAATCGGGTCACTAAATCATCATCTAATAAATCAGTATAATAGCGACTAATATCCTCGGGCATTAATAATCCTTTATATATTATAGTAGTTGTGGAGAAACTAGAAAAATAGAACCTGTAGCTTTCTGAAATTCTTGAATTTATTACAGCGTGTTCTGCAATTTTTCTAGCGGCAAACATTTTAGCATTAAATTGTTGTTCTGTCAAATCCAATCCATTTTTACCAACAAATACTTGTTGTACCGTGGGCTCTTTCTCGGCTGCAATCTGGCCTAAATTTGATGCGTCAACTGGAACGGTTCTCCATCCTAGAATTTCTAATTTTTGATCTTTTATCGATGCTTCAAAAGTGGTTTTGCAAAAAACTACCTGGTTGGGACTTTTGGGCATGAACACCATTCCCACAGCATATTGTTTTGCTGCTGGAAGTTCAAAGTGACATACTTTTTTAAAAAAATCATGAGGGATATCAAATAATATTCCCGCGCCATCTCCTGTTCTCCCATCTGCACTTACTGCACCACGATGTTCGAGTTTAATTAATATGTCAAGTGCTTTGTGTATAATGTCATTGGACTTAATTCCGTTTAGATTGCAAATGAACCCAGCTCCGCAATTGTCGTGTTCAAATTCGGGTAAGTATAGGCCTTGTTCTTTAACTTTCATACTTGATATTTTTCTGTAAAATTAAATATTTAGTATCATATAGTTAGTGAATTGGTTAAAATGGCCTTGTTTTTATATTTAAAATAGAAATGTGTTAAATAAATATCAATATTGGTATTTAAACATTGCTGATTTGGTTTTTCGATAAAAAGTGAAGCAATTGGATGATGCTAAACACTTGATTTTGAAAAAAATAGTTCGGTAATACTGAATTGCGAAAATTTATAACAAATTTGTGATTAATTATTATATTGTGCCGGTTGAAGAAAATGGTTCCAACTCTGTTAGTATAGTCTCATTTTCACCTATATTTAATTGAAAAAAAAATAACAGTTACATTTAATTTTGCTATTTTTGTGCCACTTTTAAACTGAAAAAATTCAGAAGCCAGACAAATTCTATATTATGAACATACACGAATATCAAGGAAAAGAGATTTTAGCTAGCTACGGAGTTCGCATTCAACGCGGAATCGTTGCTAATAGTCCAGTAGAAGCGGTTGCTGCTGCAAAACAATTAACAACCGAAACGGGTACAAGTTGGTATGTTGTAAAAGCCCAGGTTCATGCCGGTGGACGTGGAAAAGGTGGTGGAGTAAAACTTGCCAAAAACTTACAACAAGTAGAAGAGATTTCAGAGCAAATCATCGGAATGCAATTGATTACTCCTCAAACTTCTGCTGAAGGTAAAAAAGTACATAAAGTTTTAATTGCTGAGGATGTTTATTATCCTGGTGAAAGTGAAACTTCTGAGTTTTATGTTTCTGTTTTATTGAATAGAGCTACAGGTCGTAACATGATTATGTATTCTACTGAAGGTGGAATGGATATTGAAGAAGTTGCAGAACACACTCCACATTTAATCTTTACTGAAGAAATTGATCCTTCTGTTGGATTACAAGGTTTTCAAGCAAGAAGAATTGCTTTTAACTTAGGTCTTTCTGGAAATGCTTTCAAAGAAATGGTGAAATTCATCGACTCTTTATACAATGCATATATTGGATCTGATGCTTCGATGTTTGAAATAAACCCAGTTTTAAAAACATCCGATAATAAAATTATGGCTGTAGATGCTAAAGTAAATATCGATGATAATGCTTTATACAGACAAAAGAAATATGCTGACATGCGCGACGTTCGTGAGGAAAATCCAATCGAAGTGGAGGCAAAAGAAGTAGGATTAAACTATGTAGATCTTGACGGTACTGTAGGATGTATGGTAAACGGAGCTGGATTAGCAATGGCAACTATGGATTTAATCAAGTATGCTGGTTTTGAGCCTGCTAACTTCCTTGACGTAGGTGGAACTGCTGATGCAAAACGTGTTGAAACGGCTTTCCGTATTATCTTAAAAGATCAAAACGTGAAAGCTATTTTGATTAATATTTTTGGTGGAATCGTTCGTTGTGACCGTGTGGCTCAAGGAGTTGTTGATGCTTATAAAAATATGGGTGATGCAATCAAAGTGCCAATTATTGTTCGTTTACAAGGTACTAATGCAGCAATTGCAAAGGAATTAATAGATAATTCAGGAATGCCAATTTTATCTGCAGTTGAATTTCAAGAAGCAGCAGATCAAGTAAAAGCAGCACTTTCTTAATTATTAAAATTTTTATATTTCAAAAACCTGTTTGAGTAATCAAACAGGTTTTTTTAGTTTAAAGCAGTTCCTATTACTAAGGAGAACAAATCATAATATTACTTGAAAGTGTAAACTTTTATGATTAGCAACGATTATCTTTGTTTTTTAATTGCTACACCTCATGATACTCAAAACACAAAATAACTTTATAACTAATTTACCCGCTGATCCCGATCTTGAAAATACTCCAAGACAAGTAAAAAAAGCATGTTATTCCTATGTTGCTCCCACTAAACCTTCTAATCCAAGTTTAATTCATGCGAATGGTGAAATGGCTACCGCACTCGGGCTTTCGGATGAAGATGTACTTTCAACCGATTTTTTAAATACGTTTTCAGGAACTAAAATCTATCCTAATACCCAACCTTTTGCCTTGTGTTATGCTGGACATCAGTTTGGGAATTGGGCAGGGCAATTAGGAGATGGTCGTGCCATAAATCTTACCGAAGTAGTTCATGAAGATAAGACATACACCTTACAACTAAAAGGTGCTGGGCCTACACCATATTCTAGAACTGCGGATGGTTTTGCGGTATTGCGCTCCTCCATCAGAGAATATTTATGTGCCGAAGCTATGCATTATTTAGGAGTTCCTACTACACGTTCGCTGTCGCTAATGCTTTCTGGCGATGCTGTTTTACGCGATGTATTGTATAACGGAAATCCAGCGTATGAAAAAGGTGCTATTGTTTGTAGAGTGGCGCCATCGTTTATTCGTTTTGGAAGTTTCGAAATATTGGCTTCCCAAAATGATCTTGTTAATCTCAAATTACTTACTGATTTTACCATCAAACATCATTTTCCAGCTATTACAAGTGAAGGAGCCGAAAAATATCTTGCATTTTTTGCTGCAGTTACTGAATCTACAAGAAAAATGATTATCGAATGGCAACGCGTTGGCTTTGTTCATGGTGTAATGAATACCGATAATATGTCTATTCACGGCATAACGATAGATTATGGGCCGTATGGCTGGTTAGAAGATTACAATGCTGGCTGGACGCCAAATACTACCGACAGACAACATAAAAGATACCGCTTTGGCAACCAACCTGAAATTGCTTTGTGGAATTTGTACCAATTAGCGAATGCTTTGTATCCACTCATTGAGGATGCAAAACCGCTGGAAACTATTCTGGATAAGTTTAGCATTGATTATGAGAGCGAATATTTGATAATGATGCAAAATAAACTCGGTCTTCAAGACAAGAAAGAAAGTGACTTACTTTTAGTAGGTAGTTTGGTAGAATTATTGGAACGTGTAGAAACAGATATGACAATTTTCTTTAGAAATTTGAGTATTGTTTCAAAAGATGATTCCGTTGCAATCGCTTTCAGTGCTATCAAAGAAGCTTTTTACAATGAAAAGGATCTAAATGAAAATATAATGAAGGATTGGTACGATTGGTTGGAGCGGTATAGCATTCGAATTAATGAAGAAAAACTTTTAGAAACAGAAAGGAAATTGCAAATGAATGCAGTTAATCCTAAATATGTTTTACGAAATTATATGGCGCAGTTGTGTATTGATGACGCGGATAAAGGAGATTATGGCTTATTGAAAGAATTATTCGAAATGCTCAAAAATCCATATGATGAACAACCCAATTTTCAAAAATGGTTTGCCAAAAGACCCGATTGGGCTAGAGACAAAGTAGGATGTTCGATGTTAAGCTGTAGTTCTTAAAATGGGATTAACTATTAAAAAAAGGAAATCTATTTTATACCAATTCCTTCATGACGTCGTATTAAAATCTTATTTTTATTTTCTAAATTTTCTAAATTTTCTTTAGTTTTCCCCAAGATGTTTATGATGTCAAACTTTATATCGCCTTTTTTTAGATTATAAAATGCCTCTGAATTGGTTACTTCGACAGCAAAGATATAGTTACGGTCTAATTTGAAAGTATCAATATTGTCTTTTATAATTGCTCCATTTACCATATAAATTACATCATTACTTTTGATCTTGGTAAATTCATTTTTGATTTTTTCTAAAGTTAGAAAATCATATTTCTCAGGGTTTTTGGAAGTAATGTAAAGCTGACCACGAAACAAAACAGCATTTATTATGGTGTCCTTTTTGACAACATTTATAGATTCAATTTCATTTGGGTTGATATATTCAATTGCATTTCTTGCAATTAAGTTAGAATCAATAAACACCGCTGGTTCTTCAGTTTTAGTGTTTTGTCCAAAAAATAGTGTTGTAAAAAATAATGTGTAAAGGATAAAGAGGCATTTCATATTGGAAGGTTTGAATTCATTGATACAAACTAAATATACAAAAAATCCTGAACTCTCATTCAGGATTTTGCAATTGTATTACGTTCCAATTTCCTGAATCGCATCCGATTCATACATTTTGAAACCAGTGTCGTTTCTTTGAGCTATTTTAAACATTGCTTTTGCAACAGTTTTACCTTCAATCGCGTTATATTTTTTCAAGTTGCCTTGAAACAAAAATGAAAACGTTTGCATGAAAAAGGCACCTACTTTTTCACCGAATCTAAATTCTGCTCGGTTTCCTAAAAGAAGGGAAGGCTGGAGTACAGCAACGCTTTCGAATTCGCAATTTTTGAGAAAATCTTGAATGTCTCCTTTAGTTTTCAAATAGAAATTACTTGATTTCGCATTGGCATTTAGAGAGGAAATTATCAGAAATTGTTTGACCTTGTTTTGCCTTGCAAAACTGGCAAACTGTCGCGGATACTCATAATCTACTTTTCTGAATGCGCTTTGACTTCCTGCATTTTTGATCGTTGTGCCAATTGTGCAAAAAAAATCGTCCCCTACAACAAGATTTTTATAACTTTCTGGCTGATCAAAATCAATAAGGTGTTGTATTAATTTAGGATGACGGATTCCTAAATCTCTTTTTACGAAAGTCATCACCTGAGTGTACTCTGGACTTTCTAAAAGAATTTTCAATAGTTCAGAACCTATTAAACCAGTGCTTCCAATCACTAACGCCGTTTTCACGGTTAGGATTTGCTGCCTTTACCGAAATTAAATTTCACTTTCTCTACAACTTGTATTTTAGAATTACCTTTGGGATATTGTTTTGCTGACTTATTCTTCGCTGCAGGTTTTTTTTTGGAAGGCGCTTCATCGCCTCGAGAACGCTCTTCGTCTCTTGGTTTGACCTTAAATTCTGGTCGCTCTTTTGCTCCGTCTTTCGCTGGAATTTGTGCTTTGTGCTTGGCTAAAACATCATTTGGATTTTTTGGATTTTCTTTGGTTCCACGCAAGTGAATTACCAATCCATTCAGAAAATTACGTAGCACTTGATCGCCACATTCCATGTAATTTTCATGTTTTTCATCCCGAAAAAAAGCACCTAATTCAGATTTGGTTATTCTAAAATCTACTAATTCTAATATTTCAACTATTTGATCGTCACGTAACATAAGTGCAACGCGAAGTTTTTTAAAGATATCGTTATTTGTCATCATCATAATTTTTTACAAAGGTACGGTTTAAAAGCAATTGCAGCACAATTTTAGTTTTAGAATTGGGTTGTTGATAAAATATTTAAAGTAAGATTACGCCGGTTCCATTGTGTTCAGAATAGGTAGTTTTTCCATATTCGAGCGTGATTCCTGTAGCAATATCTTCGGCTAAAAGCAATGCGCCGTCCATATCTACGTAATCCAATTGTGGTAATAAGTGTGCTATAGCTGATATCCCTACAGTAGATTCTGTCATACAACCTATCATTGTTTTCAAACCTAGCTGTTTGGCTTCTTGAATCATGCGTCTGCCCGGTGTTAAGCCGCCACATTTTGCTAATTTTATATTCACTCCATGAAAATGATGTTGACACTTTGCGATATCAGTTTCTATGATACAGCTTTCATCAGCGAGAATTGGTAAAACAGTATGTTTATATACTTCTTTGTGTCCTGCCCAATCATCAGCTTTTAATGGTTGTTCTAAAAATTCGACACCTAATTTTTTTAATTCGATGGCATTATTGATAGTTTCATCAACAGTCCAGCCGCAATTTGCGTCTATACGAAAAACAGCATCAGTATGTTTTCTAAGAGCAGTAACAATAGCAATATCCTCTGGCGTTCCTAGTTTTATTTTGTAAATTGGCCACGGCAGTTCTTTCATTTTTTGAATCATTTTTTCGATAGAAGCAATGCCAATGGTATAATTTGTCAATGGATTTTTATCGATGGTATAATTCCACAATTCGTATAATTTTTTTCCTTTACTACGTGCATACCAATCATTGTAGGCAACGTCGAGTGCGCATAATGCGAACTGATTATGCTGCAAATAGGAATGCATTTTGTTCCAAAATTCTTCTGGAGTTTCATTGGCACTCGCTTCAATCACAGGTCTAATTTTTTCTAAATCGGTCCGCATCATTGTAAGGGTAGTGTGGTAATAAGGGTTGGAAGTGGCTTCGCCAAAACCAGAAAATCCATCGCCCTTTATTTCAACAATCAAAGAAGGTTGAACGTCGATTGATTTTCTCGAAATCGTGAAGGTATGTTTTAATTTCAGGTTGTACTCTCTTAAAATCAGTTCCATAACGTGTTAGTTTAAGTTGATTTCATTAGTAACCAAGCCATAAAATAGCTTGTACAAATCCATCGCGCCATAATTTTTCATTGTGTTGACCGTCTTTCACAATTTTTTTCTGGTTTAAGTTCAAACAATAACATCTGTTGGAATTTAGCAGGTATTCCATTTTGTTCAAATCCGAAACCATATCGTCACTTTCCTTGTCTCCACAAAGAAAATAGATTTTTGCTTTTGTCTTTTTGGATTGTTCCATGAGGGTATAAATATCTTTGGAGAACCAAAAGGATGGCGAAAACACTCCGGCTTTGCCAAATACTTCCGGATATTTCAAAACCGCATAAAAAGAATTCAAACCACCAAGCGAACTTCCCATGATTAGTGTATGCTTTTTGTCGGGTTTGGTTTTGTAATTTTTGTCCACGTATGGTTTTAACGTTTTTACTATAAATGCTAAATACTCATCGGCTTTTCCACCACCATATTTTTCATTCTTGAAAGGCGTTAATTCCTCCATTCGCTTTTCATTTCCATGCTCGATTCCTATGACAATAACTGGGGCATTTAGACTGTCTAATTTTTCATCTATGCTCCATTCGCCAGCATACGATGTTTTGGTGTCAAACAAATTTTGTGCGTCATGTATGTAAATGACCGAGAGTTTCTTTTTTGAATTGGCATAATTTTTAGGCAAATACACCCAAATTTTCTTTATACTATTCAATTGTGGTGCGTCAATCGTAAAGGTGGAAACTTGCTTAGTAGCAGTGCTCCCAATACTTTGCAGAGCGTCTTGCGCATTTATTTTTATGTGTACAAAAATAAAGAGTAGGAGTAGAAACGTATTTCGGATCATTATTAGTTTTTGTGTTTTAAATTAAAAACAATATTTTAGCTAAAAATAATAATTTGATGAATACATTCGAAGAAAAGAGAAGTTTACTTTTAGAGATGATTGCTTTTTCAACAATAGATGGGGTATTACATAAAAGAGAATATGAATTTTTAGATATCATTGCCAATGAACTGGGCTTCGATTCTGTTGAATTTAAAGATTTATTTCATCAAGAATTGCCAGTAATACCTATTAAATCGGAGTTTTTGTGTATTCAACAATTTTATAGATTAGCATTATTAATGTACTGTGACGGCATTTTACATGAAAAAGAAATGATTACTCTTCAGCAAATTGCAATAAATATGGGATTGAATCCTACAGCAACTAAGCGTATTCTGAAATTGATGCAAAGCGCACCAAACGCAATTATTGACGGTTCAGTTTTATTGAATGTTTTTCAGGAGCAACATAACTAAGACAATTGCCCTTGCAATGCTTTGATTTCATCACGTAATTTTGCGGCTTGCATAAAGTCCAGTTCTTTTGCATATTTCTCCATTGATTTTCTTTTCTCTCGAATCAGTTTTTCAATTTCAGGTTTTGATAAATACAAATTTTCAGGTTCCGCAGCGGCATTTACTGCTATTCCCAGTTCGTAATCTACAAGCGAATTTTTAGTAAAAGCACTCTCAATTTTTTTGTTCAACGCCTGCGGTACTAGATTATTTACAGTATTATGATTAATCTGTTTGGTTCTTCGATAGGTAGTTTCATCAATCGTTTTTTGCATGCTGTTGGTAATTTTATCAGCATACATGATTGCTTTTCCATTCAAATTTCTTGCGGCTCGTCCAATAGTTTGTGTAAGCGAGCGGTGGCTTCTTAGAAAACCCTCTTTATCTGCATCTAAAATTGCTACCAATGAAACCTCTGGCAAATCTAAACCTTCACGAAGTAAGTTTACACCAATTAGCACATCAAAAATTCCTTTTCGCAAATCTTGCATGATTTCTATTCGTTCCAAAGTGTCGACTTCAGAATGAATATAGCGACAGCGAATATTGACTTTAGTTAAATATTTGGCTAATTCTTCGGCCATTCTTTTGGTTAATGTGGTTACCAAAACGCGTTCGTCTAGTTCTGTCCGCACATGAATTTCTTCAATTAAATCATCAATTTGGTTTAAGCTTGGTCGGATTTCAATAATGGGATCCAATAAACCCGTTGGACGAATTACTTGTTCGACTACAACTCCTTCGGTTTTTTGTAATTCATAATCAGCTGGTGTGGCTGATACGTATATCACCTGATTTTGCATGGCTTCGAACTCCTCAAACTTCAACGGACGATTATCCATCGCAGCAGGAAGTCGAAAACCATATTCAACTAGATTTTCTTTTCGGCTTCTGTCCCCGCCATACATAGCGCTTACTTGTGAAAGCGTTACGTGGCTTTCATCGACTACCATCAAATAATCTTTGGGGAAATAATCCAGTAAGCAAAAGGGTCTGGTTCCTGGTAAACGTCCATCAAGGTAACGTGAGTAATTTTCGATTCCAGAACAATATCCCAATTCCCGAATCATTTCTAAATCAAAATTGGTGCGTTCTTCTAAGCGTTTCGCTTCTAAATGTTTTCCTATTTCCTTGAAATAATCTACTTGTTTGACTAAATCTTGTTGTATTTCCCAAATTGCATTTTGCAATACATCTGGCGAAGTCACAAACATATTAGCGGGATAAATGGTCAGTCTTTCAAATTTTTCAAGTACTTGAGAATTCTTGGTATCAAAGCTTTCGATCTCTTCAATTTCATCACCAAAAAAATGAATGCGGTAGGCCTCGTCAGCATAACTAGGATACACATCAACGGTGTCTCCTTTTATTCTAAAACTTCCGGGATTAAAATCGGCTTCAGTTCTAGAGTATAAACTTTGTACCAATTGATGTAATAATTTGGTTCGAGAAATAATTTGGCCTTTCTCAATTGGAATTAGATTTTTCTGAAATTCGATAGGATTTCCAATACCGTACAAACAAGAAACCGATGCTACCACTAAAATATCTCTACGTCCAGAAAGTAGTGAAGCAGTGGTTGACATTCGCATTTTTTCCAGTTCTTCATTGATGGATAAATCTTTTTCAATGAAAACGCCTGTAACGGGCATAAAAGCTTCGGGTTGGTAATAATCGTAGTATGAAACAAAATACTCGACAGCATTATTTGGGAAAAATTGCTTGAATTCGGAATAGAGCTGTGCGGCCAAAGTTTTATTGTGTGCCAAAACTAATGTTGGCCTTTGCACTTCCTGAATTACATTGGCCACCGTGAATGTTTTTCCAGATCCGGTAACTCCTAAAAGAGTTTGGAACTGCTCACCATCAACTATTCCTTGTGTTAATTTGGAGATGGCTTGTGGTTGGTCGCCCTTTGGCTGATAATCAGATACTACTTGGAAATTCATTTGTATTAGGTACAACGTTTACGAGTTGCAAAGATACAAAGGAATTAAAAAAAATGCTTTGAAAAGATTAAAACTTCCACGCTTTTTGTTGTGCTGAGCTTAAAAAAGTCCAAGCTATAATTCGGCTTGTTTTTTGGCCTTGAGCCATATCAATGGTTTTAATTTCGACAGCACTTACTTTGTTTAATGTTTTGTAAAGACTAGAGAGATTCTCTTTTTTTGAGACTAAAGTCGTAAACCACAAACATTGCATCGGATATTTGGCACTTTCGTATATCATCTGAGTTACGAAACCAAGTTCGCCACCTTCACACCACAATTCGGCATTATGGCCACCAAAATTTAAAATAGGTTTAGTTGTTTTAGTGGCAACACTTGGGGATTCTAAATTATTTATTTTTCGCAATGTACTTTTGGTAGCCTCATCTTGTGACGCATGAAAAGGTGGGTTACAAATCGTAAAGGTAAATTTATCCTCTGGCGTAATTATATTTTTAAAAATAAAACGAGATTCCGTTTGTTGCTGCAAACTGATCGCATCAATCAATTTTGGATTTTCTTCAATGATTGTACTACAGTTTTCTATAGCTAGCAAATCAATATCGGTTCCCACAAAACTCCAACCATATGCTGAATTTCCTATTATGGGGTAAATGCAATTGGCACCTACACCAATGTCTAATCCTTGAACGGTCTCGCCTTTAGGAATGTTTCCGTTGTTGCTTGAAGCCAATAAATCTGCTAAGTAGTGAATGTAATCAGCTCTTCCTGGAATTGGCGGACATAAATAGTTTTTAGGGATGTCCCAATTTTGAATGCCATAATGGTATAGTAACAACGCTTTGTTGAGTGCTTTTACAGCATCAGGATTGCTGAAATTGATGGTTTCTATTTGGTGCTCATTTACAGCGACAAAAGTTTTTAATTCAGGTGATTTTATAATTAATTGCTCAAAATCATATCCAAATTTATCAAGATTTCTTGGGTGTAAATTCGTTTTTTCGGTACTTGTTTTCGCTTTCATTTTCTTTATTTCGAAGCAAAGATAGGGATTCCAAACTTGTAAATGTTTAAAGCTATATTGACAAGATAAACAGCTAAGAAATAAATCATAAAATAAAACAACAAGGTTTTTTTGAAGCTTAAAAACGGTTACTTTTATAAAAAATATCAATAAATATGGTTTTTATTCCTGCAAAATTTCGTTTCAAAAAACGCTACATTGTTTATAGTTTTTTGGTCTTTTATATCGTAATGTGTCAAGCTTGTATGACGATGCGTTATTCCGGTAAGGAAGCTATTGCTTTTTTTGCAGCTTCAAAAACTGTTTTTCTAGATAAGAATGCTCTAGTTGACGGACATAATCTACACTATATAGAGACGGGTAATGCTCAAAATCCCACTTTGATTTTTGTGCACGGATCGCCGGGAAGTTGGAATGCTTTCAAAAATTATTTACAGGACACCACTTTGTTGAAGAAATACCGTATGATTGCTATTGATCGACCGGGTTTTGGGTATAGTGATTTTGGGGATGCTCAAAATTTAAATGTGCAATCTCAAATAATAGGCTCCTTTATCAAACAAATCGATAACAAACAGCCGATTATTCTGGTAGGACATTCCTATGGTGGTCCAATGGTAGTAAAGCTAGCTGCTGACCATCCTTCTTGGTATAAACATATTGTGATACTCTCAGGATCATTAGATCCAAAGGCCGAGAACCCAGAGCAATGGCGCAGGGTAGTTAAATCAGTTCCGTTGCGTTATTTGATTCCTGGTGCTTTGCGCCCTTCAAATGATGAATTGTGGTGGTTGAAAAAAGATTTGGTTAGCTTAGCGCCTGAGTTGAAAAAAATAACATGTGCTGTCACAATTATTCACGGAACCAAAGATGCTTTAGTGCCGTTTAGCAACGTGGCTTTCATGAAAAAAAGCTTTGTTGCAGCCCAATCAATTGATTCTATAATTATTGATGAGGCCAATCATTTTATTCCGTGGAGTCATTATGAAATTGTGAGAAATGCATTGTTGAAAATAGATTAGGATTTAATCCAAACATTCCATCATCAATAAATCTCCTTCATCATGTGATATGGTAACCAGTCCGTCTTGTGCAACGTGGTTGCTGCTTCCTGTGCGATAACCGATAGTTAGACTATCATTTTTTAATGGATAAAATAAATTTTCAGAATGAATGCCCGTCACATTACCGATTGGAATTAACGAAATGGGCGTATTGGCGGTATACCATTTTTCGAATTTTTTGGGTAATAGAAAAACCTTAGAATGATCGTCTAGAATGACAATTTTTAACAGATTTCTGTATCTGGTAATGTTGGTAAGATTTGTAATCGTGTGATCTGTTCTTCGGCCAGTTGCCCAAACTACATTTACCGCAGGGATTTTTCTTTCTATTAAATAATCAAACGCCTTTTCTAAGTCGGTTTTGTTTTGATCCGGTGCGTGTACAATTTTGATTGGATATTGCGATGTTTTATAAATTTCGGGATCAAATCCTCTGTCAAAATCGCCTAAAAGAACATCGACTTTTATGTCTAATTCCATCACACGAACCATTGCTGAATCTAAAACTATAACGAGTGGAGACCATTCTAAAAGCTGCCCTAATAATTCTGGATTACAGGATGCACCATTGGCAATAATTAATGCAGGTTCTTGATCGTCGCGTACGATATGGTGTGAAGACATGAGGATTTATATTTTATGAATTTTGAATTTAGATTTTCTGGTACGTTAATATGTTGATTTTTGACTTTAAAGTTAGTTAAAATATGTAAACTGGAAAAGGCAACTTCACTTTAGCCCAGATGGGAATGAAAACCAAAACAGGTTGTAAACTTTAGTTTTTTGACTGTAGAAGAGCGACCAAAGGAAGCTCCTTATACGGACTAAAAAACTGTTTAGAACCTGTTTTTGGTTGTAGAGAACAGCTGGATAAGCTCCCAATTATTCAACAGTATAATTTTTGACATCGACTTCACTAAGCGAAAAATATCCCAGTGGATAATTAGCTGAATCTGTAGTATTGACAATATTTCCTCTAACTGTTGCAGGCGGTGATTGAAAGGGTCCTCCGCCGCTATTACCAGCAATACTGACTAGGATGCTCATGTAATTATAGTAGGATTTAGAAATTCCAAAGTGGCTCACTTCGATAGTATCATCTTTTTTTAGCTCGTCATTTTGTGATATACTGAAGAATTCGTTTCCATTAAAAAACTCATCTTCATCGACGTAAAAATCTGATTTTTTCCTATTGGAATATACATATTTGTAAAGGTAATAATTGCTTGCTCCAGCGGGATCTTGATAAAATGTTTTGATTTCTTTATCATTTCCTGTAAAACCTCCTTGATTGTTTTGAACAATTTTAGTGATACTAGCAACAGCTTGCAAAGTTTCAGAAGCGGTGTAGGTGCTGCCTTTGCTTATAACTGTGAGTGTGTATTTCTCGTTGATCGTTGGGACAAAATTAGAACATACATATTCTCCTGTATTGGTAATTTCAACAAAGTTAAAAACAATATTGGCGTTATTTTTTATAGACACAGTTGCCCCTGATACTTTTGGGATTTCAGTACTGTAAAATCCAGAAGTAGTAGTTAGTTTTATTTTTTGTTGGTTTCCAGCAGTGCCTTTTCTCCAGTTGATAGCCGCCTCAATAACCAGTTTTGGTGCTGCATTTCCTAAATTTACGTCGATCACATCTTCACAACTTGTTGTAAAAAATGCGATGATTGCTATCAGATAAAATATTATATTTTTCATGATGTTGTTTTTATTTGCTCTCTTTTAGATAAAAGCTTTAAAATTTAAAGTTGTAACTCACCGCAGGAACCACACCAAAAATAGAAGTCTTAACAGCTTCATTACTACTGGTATCATTATTTTGTCTAAAACTGATAGAAGCAGCGTTTTTCCGATTGTACACATTGTACACACTAAAAACCCATTCGCCTTGCCAAGTTCTAGTTTTGTTTTTTGTAGGCGTTAATGTTGCTGCAAGATCTAAGTGATGATAGGTAGGAAGGCGATTGTCATTTCGCAGTCCGTAACTTGGTACACTAATTCCTAGGTATTCATATTTCCCCACAGGATAGGTTACTGGTTGACCAGTTTGTAAAGCAAAATTAGCACCAAACGACCACTTTTCATTTAGATTATAGGAACTTGTGATGGCAATATTATGCAATTTATCATACACAGAATTGTACCATTGACCATTATTAATTCCTGATTCTTGTGCCGTTCTCCCGGGAGTTTGTTGCTCAGATTTGGATAATGTATAGGAAATCCAACCATTCCATTTTCCTTCGTTTTTTCGGAGTAGTATTTCCAAGCCATAGGATCGCAGCTGACCGTTTAAAATGATTTGCTCAATGGCTTTGTTGGCTACTAAATTTGCACCATCGATATAATCCAATCGGTTCTGGACTTCTTTGTAATACGTTTCTATTTCTAGGGAATACATGTCGTCTTTAAAGTTTTTAAAATATCCTAAAGCAACCTGATCTGCAATTTGAGGTTTAATAAAACGGTCACTTGGCGTCCAGATATCCAGTGGAGTGGGCGATGACGTATTTGATATCAGTTGTAAATACTGTACCATTCTATTGTAGCTCGCTTTTACAGATTGCTCGTCATTGATCTGGTAGGCAACGGAAAGACGTGGTTCCAGATAGTTATAGCTTTTCATCACTTTGTTTCGGTCGTAAAACTTGGTGTTTACGGGAGTTGCTTTTTCGTAAATCTGTAAATCTGAATTGAAAAGTACTGGATTATCATTTTCATAAATATTTACCGTGGATTGTCCTAAGCGGTAAAACATACTATAACGCAATCCGTAAGAAAGGGCTAATTTACTGGTGATTTCGTGATCAGCATTGATGTAAAGCGCCGATTCAAAAGCATATTTTTTATCCAATTGGTCAAAGTTGATTCCAGAATTTTCATCAGATGGCTTGATTGTACCCGGATTGAACTCATAGTAAATTCCGTTTACCCCATAATTCAGTTTGAATTTGTCTGATATATAATTTTTAAAATCGTACTTGATATTGTAATTTTTTATACCAGAATCCCATTTGAACCCTACGAAATCTAAATCTAAACCGTAATAATAATCACTGTAAATCAGAGATAAATTCGAAAATAATTTTTCTGAAAACAAGTGGTTCCAACGCAAATTCACAATAGCATTACCATATATATTAGTAAAGCTTTTACTCAGGCTAAAAACGTCTCGACCAAAATAACCGGATAAATACAAACTATTGTTGGCATCTAATTTATAACTCAGCTTGGTGTTTAAATCATAAAAATAAGCCGAATTGTCTTTTTGTTCCTCCGAAAGTTTTAGGAATAAATGCGCATACGAACTGCGACCACCAATAAGGAACGAGCCTTTGTCTTTTACTAGCGGACCTTCGGCTAAAATTCTACTGGAAATTAATCCGATTCCACCATTGACATGAAATTGTTTACTGTTACCGTCTTTTTGATAAATATCTAAAACTGAAGAGGCTCGACCACCATAACGAGCAGGGATTCCGCCTTTGTATAACTTTAAATCTTTAATAGCGTCAGGATTGAAAACCGAGAAAAAACCAAAAACGTGTGAGGAATTAAAAATGGTAGCTTCGTCTAGTAAAATTAAGTTCTGGTCTGCTCCACCACCACGTACATTAAATCCGGAAGCGCCTTCCCCAGCATTGGTCACACCAGGAAGTAATAAAATGGATTTTAAAACATCGACTTCGCCCAGGACCACAGGCATTTTTTTTATGGTCGAAATAGAGAGTTTGTTGACACTCATTTCTGGTTTTCTGATATCGGTTTTGGTTTTGTTATCCGTGATAACAACTTCTTTTAGGGCGGTTTCATTACTGAATAATTTAAAGTTGTTTTTTACATTTTGATCCAATGTTATGGATTCTTGTAAAGTTTGATAACCCAAATAACTTATTTGCACGATGTACACTCCTTTTGGGATCGTTATGGAATAAAACCCATATTCATTTGTGGTTGCACCGGTTTTTAGTTCTGGTAGTACCACATTTACACCAATTAAGGTTTCGTTGCTATTGGCGTCAATGATAGTTCCACTGAGTGTAAATTTTTCTTGTGCAAACAGCGATATTGAACAAAAGAATAGCAGTAAAAGAGGAATAATTTTTTTTAAATTCATGGATTACAGTTTATCAAAATAAAAACGTGCAAAGTACTTCAAATAGAATGGTTAATGACTTACAACAGATGTTAAGGTATTGCTAATATAAAAAAAAAGACAACGGCTGAAGGTTGTCTTTTAGTATTCATTATGTTGCAATTAATCTAAGCATTGATTTTTGCTAGGATTGCGTTGAAAGTTTCGCTTGGACGCATGGCGCGGGTTGTTAATTTTGGATCTGGTTGGTAATGACCATTGATATGCTGTGGTTTCCCTTGCGCAGCTATCAATTCAGTATTAATTATAGCTTCATTCTCTAATAATTCAGCTGCTATTGGAGTAAAAATGGTCTTCAAAGCTACTTCTTTATGCTGTGCTGCCAATGCTTCGGCCCAGTACATAGCCAAATAAAATTGGGAACCACGATTGTCAATTTCGCCTAGTTTACGTGCTGGTGACTTATCTGTTGCTAAGAATTTCTCTGTTGCTACATCAAGAGTTTCAGCTAAAACCATGGCCTTAGAATTTTTTAGGGTTTGTCCTAAATGCTCTAATGACGCTCCAAGAGCTAGGAACTCTCCAAGAGAATCCCAACGCAAGTAGCCTTCCGCGATAAATTGCTCTACGTGTTTTGGCGCTGATCCACCAGCACCCGTTTCAAACAAGCCGCCACCATTCATTAATGGAACGATAGATAACATTTTTGCTGATGTTCCTACTTCAAGAATTGGAAATAAATCCGTTAGATAATCGCGTAATACATTACCTGTTACAGAAATGGTATCTAGTCCTTTGATTATTCTTTCTAATGTGAAGTTTGTAGCCTCAATAGGATTCAAGATTTGGATATCTAAACCAGTTATATCGTAATTTTTTAAATATGTAGTGACTTTCAAAATTAGTTCTCTATCATGCGCTCTATTATTATCCAGCCAGAAAACAGCAGGGGTATTAGATAAACGTGCTCTGTTTACTGCTAATTTTACCCAGTCTTGAATTGGAGCATCTTTTGCTTGACACATTCTAAAAATGTCATTTGTCTCAACGGCTTGTTCCATCAAAACAGTTCCGTTAGCATCTACTACACGAACAATTCCTTCAGCAACCATTTGAAATGTCTTGTCATGCGAACCATATTCTTCGGCTTTTTGAGCCATCAAACCTACGTTTGGAACGCTTCCCATTGTAGTTGGGTCAAAGGCGCCATGTTTTTTACAAAAATCAATAGTTGCAGTGTACACACCGGCATAACATCTGTCTGGGATCATGGCTACAGTATCGTGTTGTTTTCCGTCTTTATCGAACATCTGTCCCGAATTACGAATCATAGCGGGCATCGAGGCATCTACAATAACATCCGAAGGAACATGAAGGTTTGTAATTCCTTTTTCTGAATTGACCATGGCCAATGCTGGTCCGTTTGCAATGGCTTCATTTAATGCCGTTTCAACTTCAGTTTGCATGGGATGTCCAGCAATTTTAGCATACACATCACTCAAACCATTTCTGGTATCAATATTCAATTCATTAAATAAGGTCGCATATTTTTCGAAAACGGTTGCAAAATATACTTCGACAATAGCTCCAAAAATAATTGGATCCGATACTTTCATCATCGTCGCTTTCAAGTGAACAGAAAGTAGTACATTTAATTTTTTAGCTTCTGCAATTGTTTTAGCAACAAAAGTTTTTAAAGCTTTCAAGTTCATAACAGAACTGTCAATTATCTCACCTCCTTTTAATGGAGTACTTGCTTTTAATACAGTAGTTTTTCCATCTTTTGCTATGAATTCGATTTTCACATCAGTTGGTTCAATAACAGTAAGGGATATTTCACTTCCGTAAAAATCGCCACTCTCCATAGACTCAACATGTGTTTTTGAATCAGCCGACCACGCACCCATAGCATGCGGGTTTGCTTTAGCATAATTTTTAACCGCTTTTGGTGCTCTACGATCGGAGTTTCCTTCGCGAAGAACAGGGTTTACAGCTGAACCTAAAATTTTAGAGTATTTAGCTTTTATAGTTGTTTCCGCTTCGTTTTGAGGTTCTTCTGGGAAGTTTGGTAAGTTGTAACCATGCGATTGTAACTCAGCAATTGCTGTTTTTAATTGGGGAACAGATGCCGAAACGTTTGGTAATTTTATAATATTTGCTTCTAGAGTTGTTGCTAATTGTGCGAGTTCAAGTAATGCATCACCTGTTTTTTGATCTTCTGTCAAAAATTCTGGAAAATTTGCTAAGATTCTTCCGACTAGAGAAATGTCTCTAGTTTCAATTTCAATGTCAGAAGTTCCCGTAAATGCTTGTACAATAGGTAAAAATGAATAGGTTGCCAATAAAGGTGCTTCATCAGTAAGCGTGTAAAAAATTTTTGATTTCTGTGTCATTTTTTTATTTTTATAATCGAATCGCGTTAAATATAGCTTATTCAAGGCTTTTTTCTTGAAATAAGGCGGACAAATATATGAAAATCAGATGTAAAAGAAGGTGGATTTAACAGAGAAAAGCGCTAATTTTAGAATTCTGAACTTGTTATTTCTAAATTATTAGTTTTAAGGGGTCAATACTATTAAATTAGGAATTTATAAGTAAAAATACAAACAAAAAAAGTCCCAACACTGTTGGGACTTTTGCGACAAAAAAATAGTGGACTATCTTCTTTTATCTTTGATCTTAGCTTTTTTACCAGTAAGTTCTCTAAAGTAGAAAATTCTAGCTCTACGAACTGCACCTTTTTTGTTGATTTCAATTTTCTGTAAAGCTGGCAAGTTTACTGGAAAGATACGCTCTACTCCAATTGCACCAGACATTTTACGAATTGTAAAAGTTTCTGTGTTAGCAGAACCTCTTCTTTGGATTACTACTCCTTTGAAAAACTGAGTTCTCGTTTTTTCACCTTCTCTAATTTCGTAGTAAACAGTGATTGTGTCTCCAGCTGCAAAAACTGGGAATTCTTTTCTTGTTACGAATTCGTCTTGAACGAATTTCATTAAATCTGCCATGATATTTTAATTATGGTTTAATATAAATCAACATTCACGGATCTCGCCAGAGGTTAACTTAATGTGGGCGCAAAAGTAAATAATTATTTCGAATTATAAATTATAAATTACAAATTATTTAATTGCTTATACTGAGTCATTTAAAATTTGAAATTCAACATTTATAATAACTTTACTCCTCCAGTAGATCTGGTCTTCTATTCTTAGTGTGTTCGTACGCCATATCCTCACGCCATTTATCAATTTTTGCAAAATTCCCACTGATTAATACTTCTGGAACTTTCCATCCGTTATAATCTGCTGGACGCGTGTATATTGGACCTGATAATAATCCGTCTTGAAAACTGTCTGTTAACGCAGAAGTTTCATCACTTAAAACGCCAGGAATTAATCGGATTAAAGCATCCGACAAAACCAATGCACCCAGTTCGCCACCACTTAAAACATAGTCACCAATAGAGATTTCTTTAGTAATAAAATGATCACGAACGCGCTGATCTACTCCTTTATAATGGCCACAAAGGATTATGATATTTTCATACATAGACATTGTATTTGCCATTTTCTGATTCAAAGTTTCCCCATCAGGCGACATATAAATGATCTCGTCATAGGATCTTTCACTTTTCAGATGGGTAATGCAAGCGTCAATAGGTTGTACGGTCATAACCATGCCAGCCCCGCCCCCATATGGATAATCGTCAACACTTTTCTGTCTGTTGGTCGTATAATCACGCAGGTTATGAAAATGAACTTCTACCAATCCTTTTTCGATAGCACGTTTCATAATTGAAGCTTCAAAGGGACTTCGCAATAATTCTGGGAGAACGGTAACAATATCGATGCGCATAATTTCTTTTATAAGTTTCAATCCCAAGGATTCGGGAGCAAAGGTACAAAGTTGATGCCGTTTTCAAATAAGTAATTCTTGGATAAAACCTTTTTTAAATACTTTTTTTGGATTTGTGGTGTCGAATTGTGTTTCAAAAGCATTACTTATTTCAGACACTTTTTCATACTACACTTTTTTCAACTACTTTTATACCTCAAAAAATAAATCACTTTACTATGCAAATTTTTTCGAAAATAATCGTTGCTAGTTCGCTGTTTTTAGTAGCTGGTATGCAAACTCAAACAGGATACGCACAAAATAAATCGGTTAAGATGACAAATCCGCTTCTACAAAAAAGTACGTTGCAATATCAGGCGCCCAATTTCAGCTTGATTAAAGACGAACATTTTAAACCTGCTTTTGAATATGGTTTAAAGGTACACGATCAAGAAATAGACAAGATTGCCAATAATCCTTCCAAACCTACTTTCCAAAATACAGTTTTGGCATTAGAGACAAGCGGAGTGGATTTTAATAGAGCAGTAGGTATTTTTTATAATTTAACAGGGTCGAATACCAATCCAACCTTGCAAGCTATTGATGAAGAGTATGCGCCTATTTTTTCAGGACACAATGATAAAATTTACTTGAATAGCAAACTTTATAATCGTTTTAAAGCAATTAATTTATCTACTTTGAAAGGAGAAGATAAGAAATTGACACAGTATTACCTACAGCAGTTTGAGTTGGCTGGAGCCAATTTATCTGCAACGGATAAAGTAAAAATGAAGAAAATTAATGAAGAGTTGGCAACTTTAAGCACGCTTTTTGGAAATAAACTTTTAATTGCTCGAAAAAATGGAGCTGTTTTTTTTAATAATGCAAATGATTTAGCTGGTTTGAATGCTGCCGAACTTGCTGCTGCTAAAGCAAAAGCGACAGAGGCAGGTCAAGATGGAAAATATGTAATAGGATTGCAAAACACTACTCAGCAGCCCGTATTAAAAAGTCTTACCAATAGAGCTAGCAGAGAAAAAATATTTAAAGCATCGTGGTACCGCGCAGAAAAAAATGACGATGGAGATACTCGAGACGTAATTGAGCAAATGGCAAAATTGCGTTTGCAAAAAGCAAATTTGATGGGTAAAAAGAGTTTTGCAGAATGGAAGTTGCAAGATCAAATGGCACAATCACCAGTACCTGCAATGGAATTGTTAGCAAAAATTGCTACTCCAGCGGTTGCAAAAGCCAAAATAGAAGCCAAAGAAATTCAAGACCTTATCGATTCTCAAAATGGAGGGTTTAAATTAGAACCTTGGGATTGGGATTTTTATTCAGAACAAGTTCGCAAAGCCAAGTATGATTTAGATGAGAGCCAAATAAAACCGTATTTCGAAATTTCCTCTGTATTGGAAAAAGGCGTATTTTTTGCTGCTAAGCAAATGTATGGTCTAACATTTAAAGAGAGAAATGATTTACCGGTTTATCATCCTGACGTAAAAGCGTATGAAGTATATGATACTGATGGAAAGTCAATTGCAATTTATTATTTGGATTTTTACACGCGAGACAATAAAAATGGTGGCGCTTGGATGAGTAATTTTGTCAGTCAGTCGCACTACTTAAAACAAAAACCAGTTATCGTCAATGTATATAATTTTGCAAAACCAACTTCGGGAAATCCGTCTTTGATCAGTTTTGATGATGTAACGACACTTTTTCATGAGTTTGGTCATACGTTACATGGATTGTTTGCAAACCAACAATACGTTACGCTTTCAGGTACGGCCGTGCCTAGAGATTATGTAGAATTTCCTTCGCAAATCAACGAGCACGCGGCTTTAGATCCTACAGTATTAAAAAATTACGCCATACATTATCAAACCAAACAGGCCATCCCACAAGAATTAATTGATAAAATTAAAAAGGCAGATACCTTTAATAAAGGGTATGTTGTAACAGAACTATTGGCTGCTGCAACACTTGATATGGCTTGGCATAGTGTAACAAAAGCATCTGATTTCAAACCCGTTTTAGAGTTTGAGAAAGAAGCACTTACAAAATACGGATTGCTGGTAAATGAAGTTCCTACTCGATATCATACGCCTTATTTTGCTCACATTTGGGGCGGAGGATATTCTGCGGGATATTATGCTTATACTTGGTCTAAAACTTTAGATTATAACGCGTTTGATTGGATGCAAGCTAATGGAGGTATGACAAGAGCTAATTGTGATCGTTTTAGAAAATACATTTTGTCAGTGGGCAACAGTGTTGATTTGAATAAAGCTTTCAAAGATTTCATTGGGCATGACATGCAAATTGAACCGTACTTGAGAAACGCTGGCTTGCTAGAAAAATAATAAAGTTTGATTCTATTTAAAAAAAATGACATTCGAAAGAATGTCATTTTTTTTAGAACTAATTTTATTCTAAAGTTGGGTTATAAAGGCTTGTCCGTTCGAGCGCAGTCGAGAACTGTTACTTACTCTGGGCCTTAACCTGTTCGTGAGAGATTATCACTTTTTACATTAATTTACCGAAGAAAATAGCATTCCACAATAGTTTTTCTGTTCCCAACCAGAATGCTCTAAAATTGGTATTGTCTGTAAATACAATAATGTTTCCATCTCCTTTTTTAATGGATTGAAAAGGAACTGTTTCTTTTAAAAGTGCGAGTTTTTCTTTAGAAATGTAACCACTAATCAACGGTGTTTTCGTGTATTGAATTGGGTTGTTGTAACTGTTTTTATTGGGTTCAATCATGATTGATGTATTCCTGAAAATAGGGAGTGTATTTCTAGGCATTCCAAAATTAATAGGATGTGATAAGTCCAATTTAGTTTCAAATATAGCTCCTGCAATTTCTTGTGCTCCTTTATAGTCATCTGCTTGCTCGAATGTAATTTCCTTAGCTTCCAGCTTAGAATTTTTAAGAGTCAATGCGGTTAACTCATTTTTATTCAACCATTTAATTGCATCTTGATAGGCAATTAAAGTTCCACCGTTTTGCACCCATTGTCCGATTTTAATTGCTGTTTTATCTGAAATTTTAGAATAAGAACCATTTACTAAAATTAAAGTTGTGTACTTACTAAGATTAACACCTTCAAGTTGCTCCATGTCAATTTTGGTCAATGGTATCGCAGCTTTTTGGTCAAACATGTGCCAAATTTCTCCAGCATCAGCGGGATCGACACCTTGCCCAACTAACATCGCAACTTTTGGTTGTGTCAATGTCACGAAATTTGGATTACCTAAATTGATACCGTCCGTAAAACCAGTTTCAACGGCTGTAATTTCAATAGCATAATCAGGAATAATTTGATTCAAATAGTTAAAAATTTCTTCGCTACTTAATTCTTGATTTTGGACAGGAATAAATAAAGAACCATAAGAAAATGTTTTTCCAATGTGCGTAAATGGTTTTTTGGTGGTTCTTACACGCAAGCCCTTAGCGAGTAATTGGTTTAATAATTTTGGAGCTTTATGATCTGTCCACTCCATCAAATAGCCGATTTCACTTTTCTTAGAAACAAAACCTTTTTTCAGATTTGGTTCGTAATCAGTACCTGCATTGTCTAATGTATTAACGCTTTCAAAGTTGAGGTTGAAAGCTAAATCAAAGCTCCACGCTGAAATGTCATAAAATAAACTGTCTTTAAATTGTAATTGGCGGTCAAATATCGCATTTATCAATTTGGTGTTTTGTTGTGCAACAGGGATAAAATAACTTAAATTTTTAGAAAATTTCTTTTTGTTTATGATAACATCTTCTTTTAATTCTTGCATTTTTATTTTATGCTGACTTAAAATTTTGGCTAATTCATGTACTCTTGAAGCATCTTTTTCATCACCAAATACATAACCTTTCACTTTGCTTTTATTACTTTCTGTTTTAGCATTTTTATAAAAATCTCTTTGGTATGCCAGCAACTCTTCACGCATTTCAGTTGTTGCTTGCAAGGTTGATAAACTGGTTGTAAATTGATTTCGGATGGTAAATGGAAACGTCAAAATGCCATTAGCACTTTCCTGCGCATGTCCTCTAGAACTGGCTTGTTCAAATAAAATTCCAATGGTACCATTAATGTCAGGGTAGGAGGATCCTTTGCCGTAATAAAAATCGTCATAGTTTTCTTCAACAAAATAGGAACTGCCTATTTTATCTAATGCTTTGGCGTGGTATCCTGCAATTTTACGCGTTAGCACTTGATTTAATTCTGGAGTAAGTGGATTGGTTCGAGTGGGTTCTCCTGGTTGGAAAAAGTAGGTCGAATTTGTTCCCATTTCATGAAAGTCACACAGGACATTTGGCATCCACTTTCTAAAGGTTTTTATTCGTGCCTGACTTTCAGGGAGCTGTACTGGCAACCAATCTCTATTCATATCAAACCAGTAGTGGTTAAAACGACCTCTTGGCCAAACTTCATTGAATTCGCGATCGTTAGGGTCAGTGACTAAGTTGGCACTTTTATTACTATTTACCCAAGTCGAAAAACGATGCAAGCCATCTGGATTAAAGGATGGATCCAATAATATTATAGTTTTGTCTAACGTTTTCATTAATTCTGGACTATCATTTGCTGCAAGATAATAGGTCAATGCTATTGCAGCTCCTGTACCGCTGGACTCATTTCCGTGAATGGAATACCCTAAATAAACTACTATCGGTACGTCAGATAAATCACTATTATTAGCATCAGCATCAGTTATGGCTGTATGTCTTTTAAGAATTTCGTCAATGTTAGCCAAGTTTTTTGGACTAGAAATGGTCAATAATTGTAACGGTCGATTTTCAAACGTATAGCCTGTAGTTTCAATTTTAATCCTGTCAGATGCTTTTGCAACTTCCCTCATGTAATTGACAACTTGTGTATGATCGGTATGCATTTCTCCCAATTCAAAATTAAGAATACTTTTTGGTGTGGGGATTTTTGTGTTGTAACTGCCGTTTTGAGGTAAATAATAATCTAGTGCCGTTTTTTGTCCAATACTCAAAAAAGGAATACATAGCAAAAGGGAATACATCAATTTCATGTGGTTTGGTGTTAGTTTAAGCTGTAAATATAAAAAGTATTGTATTGCTATTTTAGTATTATACTGTTAAAGATTGAATGCTATTTCATTAAATTGTTCTTTTTATGATATTTCTTTTGCTATAAATAGAATTTTGATCCTTGTTTGTCAGGTTACAAAAGGTAAACTTATTTAACTTCTTATTTGCAAATCAAAAGTTTGATGCAATAGGTTGAAATAAATTTAATTTGTAAATTTGCCTTTCAATAAAAATTAAAAAACATGGAAAACGGAATATATGCTAAATTCAATACGGCAAAAGGTGCTATTTTAGTAAAACTTACATACGATTTGACGCCGGGAACGGTTGGGAATTTTGTAGGATTAGCTGAAGGAAATATAGAGAATAAAGTAAAACCTCAAGGCACAAAATTTTATAACGGCCTAAAATTTCATAGAGTAATTCCTGACTTTATGATTCAAGGTGGTTGTCCACAAGGAACAGGAACTGGAGATCCTGGATATAAATTTGATGATGAATTTCACCCAAGTTTAAAACACAACCGTCCGGGAGTTTTGGCAATGGCTAATTCAGGACCTGGAACGAATGGCTCACAATTCTACATCACACACATTCCAACGGATTGGTTGGACAATAAGCATACTGTTTTTGGTCACGTAGTAGAAGGACAAGATATTGTTGATTCAGTAGTGCAAGGAGATGTTTTAGAATCTATTGAAATTATTAGAGAGGGAGAAGAAGCTGCAAATTGGAATGCAATTGAAGCTTTTATCACTTTCAAAGGAGCGCGAAACAAACGTGATATTGCGCTAAAAGACGAGGCAGAAGCAGCAATGGAAAAGTTAGCTGCTGGGTTTGAAAAAACAGAAAGTGGTTTGCGTTACCAATTCATTCAAAGAGGTGAAGGTAAAAAGGCAGAAAGCGGAAAAACAGTAGCTGTTCACTATGAAGGTTCATTAGAAAATGGTAAAGTTTTTGACTCTTCTTACCCAAGAAAAAAACCAATCGAATTTAAATTAGGTCAAGGTCAGGTTATTGAAGGTTGGGATGAAGGAATTGCATTGCTACAAGTTGGTGATAAAGCACGTTTTGTGATTCCATCTCACCTAGGATATGGATCTCGTGGTGCAGGAGGAGCAATTCCACCAAATGCCACTTTGATTTTTGATGTAGAATTGATGGAGGTTAAATAGTCTAGAACAAGTTATAGAGTCAATAAAATTTAAAAATCCCAAAACGAAAGTTTTGGGATTTTTTGTATAGAATAAATTGTGATTTATAAAGGCTGTTACATTATAATTTATGAATGTAAAAATTCAATCAAATCCTTATTTAATTTATCTTTTTCAATGTAAAATAAACCGTGAGGAGCTCCTTCATAAACAATAAATTTATTGTCTGGTATTAGTTTAGCTGCTATCTCAGAAGTGATTTCGATGGGAACCGTTTTATCTTCGTCTCCATGAATAATTAGTGTAGGAACATTTACGGAAGCCATTTCACTTCGGAAATCGGTTGCCGAAAATGATTTGGCACATTCTAAAGTAGCACGTGGGGATGCAAAAGAGCACAGCATTCTATAATAGTCTAATAAAGGAGTACTGATAGGTTTACTGATAAAGCTCACGCCAAAGAAAGTTTTTCCAAAATTATCCAGAAAGCTGAGTCGGTCATCTTTAATGAGCTTTGCCATACCATCATACTTTTCTTGAGGAATACCTTTTGGATTGGAGTCCGTTTGTAGTTGAAATGGTGTAATTGAAGCGATAAGAACCGCTTTAGAAACTCCTTTTCCGCCATGACGACTAAAATAGCGAACTACTTCTCCGCCGCCCATTGAAAATCCAACAAGTGCGACTTCCTTTAAATCTAATTGGTCAATAATAGCCTTTAAGTCGTCTGCTAAAGTGTCATAATCATAACCACCCCAAGGCTGTGAGGATTTACCAAAACCACGGCGGTCATACGCAATTACTCTGTAATTATTTTGAATTAAAGTATCAATTTGGTGCTCCCACATCTCATTAGATAGCGGCCATCCATGAATAAGAATTACAGGTTTTCCTTCACCATAATCTTTAACATATAATTTGACATTTGGTGCTGTTTCAATGTACATGTCAACTCCAGTATTATTTTCCTTACTTGAATCGCTGCTGTTTTTCTGATTCATTTCCATAAATGTTACTATTTAAATGATGAATTTACTATTCCTCTTTTGTAAAATTAGCTGCATAAACTAAAAATAGTATTATAGAATTAGTACAAATATTTGTATAATTTAGAGGTTTGCTATTCAATACTTTATTTAACAAAACTAATTATGCAAAACCTTACCTGGACTGAATTTGAAAAAGTAGAAATGCGAGTAGGAACGATACTTGAAGTAAATGATTTTCCAGAAGCGAGAAAATCCGCTTACCAATTGACAATTGATTTTGGCGTTGCAATTGGAATTCTAAAAACATCTGCGCAAATAACAAAACGGTATCAAAAAGAAGATTTACAACATAGGCAAATTGTAGCTGTTGTAAATTTTCCAAAAAAACAAATCGGTAAATTTATGAGTGAATGTCTAGTACTTGGTGCAGTAGGAGCAGACGGTGATGTGATTTTATTGGCACCCGATTTTAAAATCGAGAATGGATTGCGAATTGGATAAATTAGGACATTATAGAACTTTCTTTTTTTATTTCTAATGTTTCGTATTTATTGTGAATTGCTAGAATGATAACGCCAAATAAAACAGCACTTACAATAAGAATTGTATTCATTATTCCCTCTGTTCCAAAAGAAAGTTTGATCAAGATTGTAGAAATTATAAATCCGGAGTTCCTGATGACTCTATTGAATTTATCCGAAAGAAAGAAAGAGAATAATAGTAAAAGCACTTCTACAAGGATTAAAATTGTAAAAAACTTTTCGAAGAAAATTTTATTTATATCCTTAATGTTATCTACTATTTCTTTTAATGAAAAGAAACTTTCGTAAATCCAGTGACCCAAACTGTAAATCGATAATACCAGAAATATTGGGATAAGTACAATGGCAAAAATATTTTTAAGATTGATAAATTTAGTAACTTCTATGTGTTTTTGAATTTTAGCTTGATTAATTTCATTTTGTCTGTTGAGCTTATAAAATACAAAAATCAGGAAAAATAAAATGACGGTAGCCAAGATGTCAAGTGTAAAATTTACATTGGTCTTAACATTAAACCAATTGGAATTGATTTCTAATTTTGTTAAGTCTTTGAAAATTCTCCGAATAATGATTAGCGTGATGATTTCATATTGTTTACCAATGTATATAGTAGTTGATTTTGGCAAATAGTACACTAGAAGATAAACTTCATAAATCAAAATAAAGGAAAAGGGTGTGTAAATAGCAGATATTGGGTCGTTCAATAATTTTGAGTAATCATTGATTAGAATTATTTTTAGATCAACTAATGTAATAATTAGTAGATGCAATATGAAACTTATTATAGCTAACGATATAAAGAATATTTCAGTTTTCTTTTTTGTCTTTTCAGATAAAAGATAGTCGTAAACATTTTCGGTTAAAGATTTAGTTTCTGTCATATTTTTAATATTAATTAAAAATAATAAAAAAAGCCTGAAACTCATTTGAATTTCAGGCTTTTAACTTTCGTTTAAGCAAGTTGTTTTATAAAATTAGATATCGTCAAATTCTATATCTGTAAATGTTGAGGTTTGTGGTATCTCATCATCTTCAAATTTTTCAGTTGCATATTCTTTTTTGAAATCTTTTTGGTGACGCTCTGAAATTACTTCTTCTCCTTTGTGATTCAAAACATAAGAAGTCATTTCGCCTAAAATCTCTGTAAAAGCTACAAAATCTTCTTTGTATAAGTAGATTTTATGTTTTTTAAAATGGAAAGAGCCATCTTCTTCTGTGAATTTTTTACTTTCTGTAATGGTAATATAGTAATCATCTGCTTTAGTTGCTCTTACATCAAAGAAATAGGTTCTTCTTCCAGCTCTTAAAACTTTCGAAAAAATCTCTTCTTTTTCTAACATGTCATGTTCTCTCATAATCCTTTCATTCAATTTATGGTTGTTAACTAGTACTCAAAAATCTATAAAAAATATCTATTTTCCAACAATTAAAGCATTTCTTTTTCTGAAAGTTGTTTTAAGTATAAAGCAGCGTAGTAGCCCTCTTCATTTATCAATTGATTATGAGAACCTTGTTGTATAATTTGACCATTTTCTATGATAATAATTCGATCAGCATTTTTAGCAGAGGAGACACGATGACTTACAATTATAGTAGTTTTGTCTTTACAAATTTCAAATAAATTATTCAATATAGTTTCTTCGGTTTCAGTATCTACGGCAGATAAACAATCGTCAAAAAGTAATATAGGTGGGTTTTTGATGATGGCTCTGGCAATAGAAACACGTTGTTTTTGACCTCCAGAAAGTGTGATTCCTCTTTCTCCTAAAATCGTTTCATACTGTTTGTTGAAACCCATAATATTATCATGAACAACGGCACTTTTCGCGGCTGCTTCCACTTCTTGAGTGGTTGCATTTTCTTTACCAAACATGATATTGTTTTTAATACTATCCGAAAACAAGAAGGCATCTTGTGGCACTATTCCAATGCTATTTCGTAGATCAAAAAGATTTACAGAACTTATTTCGTTCCCGTCGATGGTAATTTCCCCTTCAGTTACATCATACATTCTCGATATCAAAGATAAAATTGTTGATTTTCCAGAACCTGTTTTTCCTAAAATGGCTAGAGTCTCTCCTTTTTTTACGGTAAACGAAATGTTTTGTAAGGCTGTTATATTCGTGTCTTCATAGGTATACTTAACATTTTCGAAAGAAATAGAGCCTTCAATGACAGATTTGTTTTGGTTTTGATTTTTTATCTCCGGTTCAATTTTAAGGAATTCATTGAGTCTTTTTTGAGAAGCTTCGGCTTCTTGAACCATTGACGAAACCCAACCTAAAGAGGCAACAGGCCAAGTGAGCATATTAACGTACAAAATAAATTCAGCAATTGTTCCAATGCTTTTTATAGATCCGTTGATGTACATTAAACCACCAAAATAAATTACCACTAAGTTGCTAATTCCTATCAAAGCCAGCATTAAAGGTCCAAATAAAGATTGTATTTTGGCTAGATTTAAGCTTTTACTTTTGCTTTCATTGGCCAAAGTAACCATGTTGTTTTGATGTTGGTTTTCTAGTGAATAGGCTTTTATTACCCGGATTCCAGAAAATATCTCTTGCGAAAAACTAGATACTTTAGATAAATATTGCTGAAAAATAGTACTCCGTACATTGATTTCTGTACTCAATTTAAAAATGGCATAGGATAGAATAGGAAGTGGTAGAAGCGTGTATAAAGTCAATAATGGAGAAACATTATACATGTATACGATTACAATTGCAAATCGAATGACAGTATTTATGGTATACATTACCGCCGGACCTACGTACATTCTTACTTTTGAAACGTCTTCGCTAATACGGTTCATCAAATCACCAGTGCGATTTTGTTTATAGAAGTTCTGAGATAAATTTTCATATTGACGAAATACTTCGTTTTTTAAATCAAATTCAATGTGGCGTGACATTACAATTAAAGTTTGTCGCATCAAAAAAGTTAGAAACCCAGCGATAATAGTGGTGGCGATAACCAACAAGATATTCGATAGTAATTCTTCGTGAATAACAGCTTTGGATACTGTTTTGTCTTTGGCGAAAGCCTCAATAGCTTTGAACGATTTGCTGATCAACTTTGGGGTGAAAAGCATAAAAATTTGAGCGATAATTGTAAAAATAATTCCTAAGAGAAAACTGTATTTGTATTTGACAAAGTATTTATTTAAATAACGTAATTCTTTCATTTTGTTAGAGATATGCTGTGTTGGACTATTTTAATTTTAAGATAAAACTTTCATTTCAAGAATTTGAATACTAAAACATTGAGTGTGTATTTTATTGATTTAATGAATTTTACACAAATCATTAGTACATATTTATATTTTATGTAAATTTGGATTGTCTTTTTGACAAATTCATAATTTAACACTATAAAAACTTACACTATGAATGCAGCTTTCACAACTGGAAAGGAACTTCAAAAAATGGATCCCGTTTTTGGTCAATTATCGTTTGATGATCACGAACAAATTGTATTTTGCAATGACAAAGATACAGGTTTAAAAGCAATTATTGGTATTCATAATTCGGTAATGGGGCCAGCTTTAGGCGGTACACGAATGTTTAATTATGCCAATGAGTGGGAAGCATTAAATGATGTTTTACGTCTTTCTCGTGGCATGACTTACAAGGCGGCAATTACTGGATTAAACATTGGTGGAGGTAAAGCGGTAATCATCGGTGATGCTAAAGCACAAAAAACACCAGAGTTGATGCGCAAGTTTGGTGAATTTGTACATTCGTTAAGCGGAAGATATATTACTGCTGAAGATGTAGGGATGGAAACCGCAGACATGGATATTGTAAGAGACGTTACGCCTTATGTTACTGGAATTTCAGAGGAAAGAGGAGGAGCTGGAAACCCATCACCTGTAACAGCGTATGGGGTGTATGTAGGTATGAAAGCTGCTGCAAAACAACAATTTGGTTCGGATGTTTTAAGCGGAAAAAAAGTATTGGTACAAGGAATTGGTCACGTGGGTGAAACGTTAGTCGATTATTTGACTAAAGAAGGTGCGCTAGTTACTATTGCAGATATCAATGAGGAAAAATTGAATGAAGTAGCAACAAAGTATAATGCCCAAATTTTTAGAGGAGACGATTTGTACAGTGCAGCGGTTGATATTTATGCGCCTTGTGCTATGGGTGCTACCATAAATAACGATACTGTTTATAAAATAAAAGCCAAAGTAATTGCTGGCGCTGCTAATAATCAATTGGCAGATGAAAATGTTCACGGCGCCATTCTGCAGGAAAGAGGGATTCTTTATGCACCTGATTTCTTAATTAATGCTGGAGGAATTATAAATGTATATGCAGAATTAGCGCATTATGATAGAGCTGAAATCATGCGTAAAACAGAAAATATTTACAATACAACTTTAGAAATTTTCGATTTTGCAATTGCAAACAATATGACACCGCATCATGCTGCTTTAACTATTGCTCAAAATCGCATCAATCAAAGAAAATTAGAAAATAGTAAAAAGTAGTTTTCAGTATTCTGCTGTCAGTATTCAGTGATAAATTATTTACCGTCACTAAATACTGATTGCGGATTACTTTTTAAAATAAGCATTTATATATTTTATTTTAAAAAATGAAATTCTTATTTTTGCGCCCTAATTAAAAAAGTTCTTACAAGGTGGTAAACAGAAGACACATTCGCGTTAAAGTTATGCAGTCCATTTATGCAATGCATCAAAGTGGTTCAGATAATCTGGAAAAAGAAGAGAAATTTCTTTTTTACAGCATCGATAACATTCAAGATTTATACCTTATAATGCTCTCGTCCTTGATTGAAATTTGCAAAACAGAAGCTGTGTTTTTGCATAAATCAAGTTTAAAGCATCTTGCAACTCCTGAGGAACGTAAACCCAACGAAAAGTTTGTAAATAATCAAATTTTTCAAATTCTTACTGAAAATAATTCTCTAAGTATTGCACTTGAAAATCGTAAAATTAATAATTGGTCCTTGAACGATGATTATATTTTATTGCTTTTGAATGATGTAAAAGCGAGTGATTTGTATGCAAATTACATGATCAATTCTGTAAATACATTTGAAGAAGACAGACAATTCATCGTTGATTTATTCATGGAAGTAATTGTTCCTAATGAAAAATTATACGAATATTTAGAGGACGATAAATTGACTTGGGTAGATGATATTCCAGTGGTGAATACGCACATTATCAAGCAATTGAAAGCCATTAAATCTGGAGAAAATGATAATTTTAGAGTACCAAAGTTGTACAAAGACAATGAGGATAAGGATTTTGTTAAGGATTTGTTCCGAAAAACGGTTTTAAACGAAGCAGATTTGGCCAAAGAATATTTGGATAAAACACCCAACTGGGATACAGAACGTATTGCTGAGATTGATACTATAATCCTCAAAATGGCAATCTGTGAATTTTTAAAATTCCCATCCATTCCCGTAAAAGTAACGCTTAACGAATATTTAGAAGTTGCTAAAGAATATTCTACGCCTAAAAGTAGTATTTTTATCAACGGAATTTTAGACAATTTAGTAAAAGAACTAGAGGCCAACAAAAGAATCATTAAAGCCGGTCGTGGATTAATGTAATAACCAATTAAAAAAAAATAAATTAAATCATGGAACAATTAACTCAATTTGCACCGTTTTTATTAATGTTTGTAGTCATCTATTTTTTTATGATTAGACCACAGCAGAAAAAGGCTAAAAATGAAAAAGAATTTGAAAGCGCTTTGAAAGTAGGTGATAAAATCATCACAAAAAGTGGTCTTCACGGAAAAGTTTCTGAACTAGCAGAGACTACTGTAGTTGTAGAAACCATGTCAGGAAAATTAAAAATGGAACGCTCTGCTATTTCAATGGAAATGAGTGCAGTCTTGAATAAAAAATAATTTCATTTTTTCAGTATAAAAAAAGTCCCAACTTGTAATTTTCAAGTTGGGACTTTTTCATAAAAATAGGATTTCTATTTTTTATTTTTTTTATTCTTCTTTGCTTTTTTTGATTTTGCTTTGGCTTTTTTAGCTTTTATCTTTGTTTTAACTTTTGCTTTCTTAGCTTTATCCTTTTTGGCTTTTTTTGCCTTTTTGGCTTTTGCTTTCGCTTTTTGTTTTGCTTTCTCTTTTGCATCGGCTTTTTTAGCCTTTTTCTTGTCTTTGTCTTTCATTTTTACTTTGTTTTTAGTTTCCTTTTTACTTTTTTTCTGTATTAAGTCGGCATTGTCACCACTGTTGTTATCTAAGGTAAAAGTCGCTATTTCTATAGTTTCGAGTAGTACTTCTTCCATGACTGGTGGTGTTATTTCCACTGGTTCCGAAACCGGTGGTTTTGCAACTACTGTTTTTTTAGCTCTTGTGGGCTTCTTGATCTCAGGTTGTAGCGGAGCCGATGGTGTTGTGTCTTTTTCTTCAATTAGTGCCATAAGGTGTATTTTTAGTGTAGTTTTTATAGGTATTTAATTTGTGTTTTTTTTAGTGTTATCAAATTGTAATTTCATTGTAAGTAAATGTAGTGATTTTATCAATGAGCTAATGTTAAGTTTTTTAATGTATTAAATAATTATTTGTTAAAACGGGTATAATTTTGATAGCGCTTTAAATAAATAATTAAATACTTCTTGATAAAACACAGTTAAATTTGATTAAAGTAAGGAGCCTTTTACCAAGATTTTTTACATAAAAAAAGTCCCAAATCTGAATGTCAGAGTTGGGACTTTATGCTATCCGCAGTTGTCATTCAAAGCAGTTTGCTTTAAAATCATTGGTTTAATTTTGAGGATTCGTGCTCGTTTGGTTTCCTCTAGTTTTGCTGCGTCAATATATTCTAAAAATTCATATTGTTTTGAAAAGGAGAATTTTTAAAATGCTTGTGCTAAAATAAAATTTGTATTAAATTCTTCTTGAAGCAGTTTAGAAACTACAGCCTCTTTTTTCTGAGGCTTATTCTTCTTTCCAGCTTTTTCATTGGCAATTGCTTCTAATATATAATTTCAGAAATGCTATTTCTTCTAACCAATTATTATCCCAGGAATGAGTTGGTTATGGATTCCAATATATTATTTTACGGATGAATCCTCTAGCGCGGTTAATTCGGCAATTTTTACAATTACTTCAACTGCTTTTTGCATACTTTCCACGGGAACGTATTCATATTTACCATGAAAATTATGTCCGCCAGCAAAGATATTTGGGCATGGTAATCCTTTATAAGATAATTGAGAACCGTCTGTTCCGCCACGAATGGGTTTTATAAGCGGTTTAATTCCGAGTTCTTTCATTGCTTTTTCGGCAATATCAACAATATGTTTTACAGGAAGTACCTTTTCTTTCATATTGTAATATTGATCTTTAATTTCCGTAATTACAATATCTTCACCAAATTGTTTGGCAAATTTCTTATTGATTTTACGAGTAATTTTTTCGATTAGTTCTTTGCGTTTCTCAAATTTTTTCTTGTTGTGATCGCGAATGATTAATTCCAAAATGGTTTCTTCAATGCTTCCGTTCAGATGATGTACATGAAAGAAACCTTCATATCCTTTGGTTTCTTCTGGAGTTTCTCCGGCAGGTAATTCATTTATAAAGGCATTAGCAATCAACATCGAATTGATCATTTTCCCTTTGGCATAACCAGGATGTACGCTTTTTCCTTTGAAAGTAATTTTGGCTCCAGCCGCATTAAAATTTTCATACTCCAATTCGCCGATCTGGCTGCCATCCATGGTGTATGCCCAGTCGGCTCCAAATTTAGCTACATCAAAATGATGCGCACCACGACCAATTTCTTCATCGGGTGTAAAACCAATTCTGATTTTTCCGTGCTTGATATCGGGATTGTTTACAAGAAATTCCATTGCAGTAACAATCTCCGTAATGCCTGCTTTATCATCGGCACCTAGGAGTGTAGTTCCGTCAGTAGTAATTAAGGTTTGTCCTTTGTAAAGTAATAAATCTTTGAAATAACTTGGAGATAGAACAATATTTTTCTCGACATTTAATACAATATCATTCCCATCATAGTTGGAGACAATTTGAGGTTTTATATTGGCTCCGGTAAAATCTGGTGTGGTATCAAAGTGCGAAATAAACCCAATTACGGGAACTTCATGACTAACATTACTGGGCAAAGTAGCCATTATATAGGCTTTATCATCGATAGTAACGTCTTGTAATCCAATTGTTTTAAGTTCTTCAACTAATTTATTGGCTAAATCCCATTGTTTTTTTGTACTTGGTGTAGTTTCGGAACTAGCATCAGATTCTGTATCAATTGTTACATAACTGATGAAACGGTCTATTATATGTTGCATTTTGATTTGTTTTGATGCAAATATAATTTTTTTTTAGGAGGTTTATGAAATAGAGCAGCAACTAAATGACATCTATTTTATTTTTTTATAGGGGGTTTAAATGGCGTGACTTTTATTTTGAATGCTTTGATATCGTCTCTTTTATTAAAAAAACCACCCGAAGGTGGTTTGAATTAATCTCTTGTTTTTGCTAGCTTCGCTTCGGCTTTATTTAGATCTTCTTCCAGTCTATTTAATTTTATTTGACTTTTGCTAATTTTGATATTTTCTTTTTCAATTTGTATCGGACTTAATTTTCCTTTTGCTTTTTTTTCCTCAAATCGTTCTTTAAGTTTTATTAAACTTTTTTCTTCGTCGGATATTTTTGTTTTAATCTTGCTTACTGATTTTTCACCAGAAAGGATTTTATCTTGGCGCTGGTTGAACGCTTTTTGTTTTTTTTCAAAAACCTTTTTTTCTTTTTCAGTTTCTTTAGCTTCTTTTAATGCTTTTTTCTCTAGCCTCATTTTATCTTGTAGTGCTTTAGACTCATTTTTTAATGCTTTTTTTTCGGCAGCAGTGGCTATTTTTGGATTGACTTTCGAGTCAACTCTAACGGTGTCTTTAATCGTTGTAACTGTAGTAATTGTTGTTTTCGTGACAACTTTTGTAGTGTCTGTTTTAGTTTCTTGGGCATAGAAAAGTTGAAAATTACAAAGCAATACCGCTGTAAAAATTAATTTATTCTTCATGGTCATAGATTTAAGATTTGTATATAGTGTTATTTTACACTCAATCATTTTTCACAAGATACTAAAAATGATTGAGAAAAGCATTTCTTATATTGTAGATGAAATTTTAAAGAAGGATTTACAAATCATAAAAACTTAGAAAACAATGCAATAAATTTTATTTGTTTGTTTTTAAAAGTTTTATTTAGCAATTGTTTAACCAGCTGTTTCGCTGTTACCTAGTTAAAAATGTTGTGTAATTTTTTTATAAATATTTAATTATTGTTGAGATAGTTCTATTTTTGCAACAACAACACTACAACTATGTACAAATCACTTATTCGTCCCTTCCTTTTTATGTTTGATCCAGAAAAAGTTCATTATTTTACTTTTTCTTTAATTCGTTTTTTGTCAAAAATTCCAGGCTTTACATTCCTATTCAGATTTTTATATGATTGCAACGATCCCCGTTTAGAGACTGAAATCTTCGGGTTAAAATTTAAAAATCCAGTGGGTCTTGCTGCTGGTTTTGATAAAGATGCTAAATTATACAACGAATTATCCAATTTTGGTTTTGGTTTTATCGAAATAGGAACATTAACACCAAAAGGTCAAGACGGGAATCCAAAAAAACGACTGTTTCGCTTGAAATCCGATAACGCTATCATTAACCGAATGGGATTTAATAACGGTGGAGTTACAGCTGCTGTCGAGCGATTGAAAAATAATAATGGCGTATTAATAGGTGGAAACATTGGAAAAAATAAGTTGACACCAAACGAAGATGCCACTTCTGATTATGAAATATGTTTCGATGTTTTGTATGATTATGTTGATTATTTTGTGGTAAATGTCAGTTCTCCAAACACGCCAAATCTGCGCGCCTTACAGGATAAAGAACCGCTAACACAATTACTTCAAACGTTGCAGAATAAGAATTTGGCTAAGCCAAAGCAGAAACCCATTTTGTTAAAAATTGCTCCTGATTTGACTAATGAACAACTGCTAGATATTATTGATATTATTAAGGAAACTAAAATTGCGGGCATTATTGCTACAAATACGACTATTTCTCGTGAAGGTTTACGGTCTGAAAATAAGACAGAAATGGGTGGATTATCAGGTAAACCATTAGCAAAACGTTCTACTGAGGTTATTCGGTTTTTGTCTGAAAAAAGCAATAAGGCCTTTCCTATCATCGGAGTTGGCGGAATTCATTCTGCTGATGATGCCATTGAAAAATTAGAAGCAGGAGCGAGTTTAGTTCAATTGTATACTGGCTTTATTTATGAAGGTCCAGCTTTGGTGAAAGCCATAAATAAAAAGATTTTAGCCAAAATGCAGTAATCCATATTGTACTAAAAATCCAGTCAATAGTGCAATTCCAAAACTTAATAGTGTACCAATAAGTACGTATTCAGTCAGTTTACGATCCTTGGCTTCTTTTAAATCTCCAAAACGGAAGATGGATTTGGCTGCCAATAAAAAGCCAATGGCTTCAAAATGTGCTGTCAGTATGAAACAAAAAACAAAAAGGCGTTCCAGCATACCAATATAATTTCCCGCATTTTCAAGCGAATCGTCGTTGTTGTTTTTGCTCTCGGGTGTCCAAATCGAAATGATATTTTTGATTACTATGGAAGTAGGTTTTGTTAGCAATAAAATTCCGGTCATCAGCACCCAAAATTGATTGTTGAAAGCGGCAAAGTCGATAGACAAGTTTTTATAAAGTACAATAATTATTGCAATAGTTATTAAATGCAAAATTTGATCGAGCACAAACCACGTGCGTTTTGTTTTGTTGTTTTGGAATTGCAATTTCATCAAATCGATGCCTCCGTGTGCTAAGGCTAATGCCAATGCAAACCATCCAAATGCTATTTCGCCAACGAAAATCCAACCTAATATTCCGTGTAAAAAAGTATGGATGTAAAGATATTTGCTCTTGTATTTTTTATTTTCTTTATCTAAAACCCATGAAGTAGGCTGCAATAAAAAATCACCTAACAAATGCGCCAAAAGCAGTTTTACAAAAATAATCATGTGTTGATGGTTTTGATTTTATTCCTGAAATAACGTTCCATTTCCATCACCAAATGAAATTGGGCACGTTTTTGTCTTTTACTAACTGCTGCTTGGTTAATACCTAATTTCAGGCCAATTTCCTCTTGTGAAAGTGATGGATTTTCTATAGATGTTAATACTAATTCTGCTGGTTGCACTAACCAATTATCCATAAAAGTTAGACTCAATCGCAACATCATATTGATTTCGGCATTAAACGCTTCATCACTAGAATTTATGGCTAAATTGATTTTTTGTTTCTTTAGAGTTTCAAAAACTTCGCCCGATCGCAAAAAAGCAGTTCCATTACTTTCTGAAATTTTATTTGCTGCATATGTTTTGTCTCCAAAACCAATACTCATTCGAGCATCGAGTTTCAAAGTTTTAAAATAGGCTTTTATTCGCAAAGCAATACGTAAAGCATCTTCTGGATTTTTAATTTCTAATTGAAATTCATCTCCCCTGTAAATCTCCCATTCGGTTGGGTTTTCTCCAAAAACATTCAATAATTCCTTCAAACCATCCATCCATATTTCGGATGACAGTTTCCTAGAATTGACGATATCTCCTGTAATTATGCCTATCATATTTCAAATGTAATTAAAAAATGAATCAGAAAACAATTTTCACCTTATTTATTCCATAAAAGTGGAATAATTTAATTTATTCCATAAATATGGAATAATCGTATTTATTCCCGAAAAGTGGAATATTTGTGGGATTTGAAAAATTAGTAAAAAACGATTTCGTGAAATCTGATTTTACCTATCTTTGGGCTTCTATGGAAGCAATAAAAATTATCGAATGTCCACGAGATGCCATGCAAGGTATAAAGCCTTTTATTCCTACAGCAAGAAAAGTAGCATATATCCAATCTCTATTGCGTGTAGGTTTTGACTCTATCGATTTTGGAAGTTTTGTTTCACCTAAAGCAATTCCGCAGATGCAGGATACTGCAGCAGTTTTAGCACAGCTTGATTTATCACAAACAACAAGTAAATTATTAGCCGTTATTGCAAATACACAAGGAGCCACTTTAGCTTCAAAACATGCTGAAATACAATATTTAGGTTTTCCATTTTCGATTTCTGAAAATTTTCAAATGCGGAATACCCATAAAACAATTGCAGAGTCGTTGCTAACTCTGCAAGAAATTTTAGAAATAGCTGATATAACTAATAAAGAAGTTGTTGCCTATCTTTCAATGGGGTTTGGTAATCCTTACGGCGATTTGTGGAGTACAGAGATCGTAGGAGAGTGGACAGAGAAATTAGCTTCTATGGGAGTAAAAATTTTATCACTTTCGGATACTGTAGGAACTTCAACACCAGAAGTAATCTCCTATTTGTATTCAAATTTGATTCCGAAGTACCCAAAAATAGAATTTGGTGCGCACCTGCATACCACACCTGATAAGTGGTTTGAAAAAATTGATGCAGCGTATAAAGCCGGTTGTCGCCGATTTGACGGTGCTGTTCAAGGTTTTGGCGGATGCCCAATGGCGACAGATCATTTAACAGGGAATATGCCTACAGAGAAGTTATTATCGTATTTTACTGCACAAAAAGAAAAGACGGATATGAGTCCGATGAGTTTTGAAAGTGCTTATAATGAGGCTTCTAAATTATTTGGGGAATTTCATTAAAATTAATACGTAATAATTGATGCGCTATTCAACTTGAAAATAATAAATTTATGATTAGAACGTTAACTATAAACTGTCACTAATTCTACTATAAACTACTTTTTATGCATAAAAAACAACCTATTTACAGCAGCTTAATTGCAATTTTACTGGTTTTACTTTCGTTTTCATGTGCGAGTGATTTGGATTATGATCAAGTGAATAATGTGCAATTAGAACCTGTAATAGTATCGAATTTAGCTTATTTTGATGTTCCCGCCAATCAATTTGTAACTGGCGGAATAGAACAGCCCGTATTTTTTGATGTATCAACTACAAACATATTCACTGAAAAAATTTTCACAGATAAATTAAGAAAAGTTGATCTTTTTTTTGAAGTGAGCAATACGATCAATAGGGGATATACCATTGATTTAGTTTTTCTAGATAACAACAATCAACAGCTTTATACTTCAAACTTTACTGTACCACCGTATTCTGGTACGGAAAACAAAGTAACTAAAACTGAAATATTCGAAAATGCGCAACTTGATTTATTAAAGAGAACTACAAAAATTGCTTTCATATTACAAATGATGTCCGGACCACAATTGAATGAAAATAGTCCAGGTAGTTTGAAATTGCGTTCAGGTGTAACCGCTTATTTTGTAGTAGAATGAGAAAAATTATTCTAGTTTTTGTGCTAATGCTTACGGTTATCAGCTATTCACAAAATAAACAATTGCTTTATAATTTCACTGCGATCCCACAGACTTTAATGACCAATCCAGGTGCTGATGTCAAGTACAATTGGTATTTTGGGGTTCCTTTATTGTCTGGTATTTCTGCAAATGTTGGTTCAAGTGGTTTTTCGGCTTATGACTTACTCGCAAATGATGGTGTAGATTTTAATGTAAAACTGCGTAATGTGATATTCTCTTCCACAAGTAAAGACAATATTGCGGTCAACGAACAGGTGGAATTATTCAGCGGAGGCTTTAAGTTAACCGGACAAGAACGTGATTCGTATGTGTCATTTGGTATGTATCAAGAATTTGATTTTTTGAGTTATATGCCGAAGGATATTGCAATTTTGGCTATAGACGGCAATAGGGATTATTTGGGTAAAGTTTTTAGTTTAGCAGATATTAATATTAAAGCAGAAATGCTCTCCGTGTTTCATCTGGGATTTCATAAAAATGTGAGTGATAAATTCATTTTGGGTGTGCGAGGAAAAATTTATTCCAGTATTTACAATGTTAGTTCTGTTACTAATTTAGGCTACATTTATACCGTTCCATCAACTCAAGGTGTCTATGAGCAGCAAATTTTTTCTAACTTGGAACTCAACACTTCTGGACTTTCAAAGTACAATGATGAAAATTACGAGCCTAATGTGGTGAAAGATATTACCAAAAGAGCTTTGTTAGGTGGTAATCTTGGTTTGGGTTTAGATGCTGGTTTTACGTATTATCCCAAAAAAAACATACAGATTACAGCCAGTGTAATTGATTTTGGTTTTATAAAACATAGTAAAGAAGTAGAAAGTTTGACGTTAAAAGGAAGCTACAAATACGAAGGAGTTACTCCAAGTTTTAGCTCTGGAGGTTCTACAGGTGGTATTTTTGAAGAATTCAATGATGCAATTCCTTTAGATACTTTATACACTAAATACACTACTTGGCGCCCAACCAAGTTTAATAGTTCGATCCAATATTCCTTTGAAGAAGAAGTAGCTGAGGATTGTAATTGTTCTAATTCTGATGATGAAAATAAATATAAAAGTGCTTTAGGAGCACAATTATTTGTTATGTCCACACCTAAAACGCCTTTACTAGCATTTACGACCTACTATAGAAGAAGAATTCTAAAAGGATTGCATGCTAAAGCTACTTATACCTTGGATTCCTATTCTTATAAAAATATTGGTTTGGGGATTTCGAGTATGATCGGACCTGTTAATTTTTATGTCCTAGCCGACAATCTTTTGGAATACAAGGACGTCACCAAAGCCAATAGTTTATCCTTTCAATTGGGATTAAATATTATTTTTAAAAACAGTAAAAAATAATAGATTGTTTTCATGGGCTCTGTCTCGTTCTAAAATTCTATAATTTTTTTACAAATAACGTGATGAAAACCTTTACTTAACTCAGTATAATTGAAATCATAGTGTTGTACTGTCGTTTGACGTCTCGCTGTGTGTAGCACAACGAGTTGAGTATTAATTTGGTAATTAAGGATTTGCAAGAATAGCTACAGATGTGACTTATACTTTATTGCATATAATGCTCGTTTTTTTGCATAAGATTGTTTATATTTGCACGCAATTAAACTCCAACTACAATTGCAATGATCGCACACAACACCAAGATTATCGGCGAAGGATTAACTTACGATGATGTTCTGTTAATCCCAAATTACTCTAATGTACTTCCAAGAGAAGTGAGTATTAAATCTAAATTTTCTCGAAATATCACGCTAAACGTTCCTATAGTATCCGCTGCTATGGATACGGTTACAGAAAGTGCAATGGCTATTGCTATGGCACAAGAGGGTGGAATAGGTGTTTTGCATAAAAACATGACTATTGAACAACAAGCTGCTAAAGTTCGTAAAGTAAAACGGGCCGAGTCAGGAATGATTATCGATCCCGTGACTTTACCATTGACTTCGACTGTTGCAGACGCTAAAAATGCAATGAAGGAATTTGGTATTGGAGGTATTCCAATCGTAGATGAAAACCAAATATTGAAAGGAATTGTTACCAACAGGGATTTGCGTTTTGAAAGAAATAATACAAGGCCTATAGTAGAGGTAATGACTAGTGAAAATTTAGTGACTGTTGCCGAAGGTACATCATTAGAACAAGCAGAAGTAGTTTTGCAAGGCCATAAAATTGAAAAATTACCAGTTGTAAACGCATCATACAAATTAGTAGGTTTGATTACCTTTAGAGACATCACTAAATTAACACAGAAACCTATTGCTAATAAAGATGTTTTTGGTCGTTTACGCGTAGCTGCAGCCATTGGCGTAACAGGTGATGCTGTACTAAGAGCTGAAGCTTTGGTGAACGCTGGCGTTGATGCTATTATTATCGATACTGCTCATGGGCACACTCAAGGTGTAGTCAATGTATTAAAAGAGGTAAAAAGTAAATTTCCTCAAATAGATGTTATCGTAGGTAATATCGCCACTCCAGAGGCTGCTAAATTTTTAGTTGAAAATGGTGCAGACGGCGTAAAGGTAGGAATTGGGCCAGGTTCTATTTGTACAACTCGTATTGTTGCAGGTGTTGGTTTCCCTCAGTTTTCTGCAGTATTAGAAGTAGCTGCTGCCATTAAAGGTTCAGGTGTACCTGTAATCGCAGATGGCGGAATTCGGTATACGGGTGATATCCCAAAAGCAATTGCTGCTGGTGCTGATTGTGTAATGCTAGGTTCTTTGCTAGCAGGAACTATGGAATCTCCCGGTGAGACTATTATTTTTGAAGGAAGAAAATTCAAATCTTATCGCGGAATGGGTTCTGTTGAGGCTATGCAAGAAGGATCTAAAGACCGTTATTTCCAAGATGTAGAGGATGATGTAAAAAAACTTGTTCCAGAAGGAATTGTGGGTCGCGTTCCTTACAAAGGTGAATTAAACGAAAGTATGCAACAATTCATTGGCGGTCTACGTGCCGGAATGGGCTATTGTGGTTCAAAAGACATTCCTACTTTGCAAGATACAGGACGTTTTGTGCGCATTACCGCAAGCGGAATCAATGAAAGCCATCCTCATAATGTAACCATTACAAAAGAAGCGCCAAATTATTCCAGATAACCCTATTTCAAAATCATAAAAAAAAGCATAATTACTTCCTTCTCGGAATTATAATTATGCTTTTTTTATTGGTAAAAAGTGAAGTGCTATTATTCAGTTGATTCAGATACATCTGCTAAGTTGTCTTTTAAATGCTGACTATCCCAGCTGTGGTTTGTTGCCGCCACTTGAGAATAAACGTCGGCTTTAAGTAGTTGCTCTTGCAACTCAATTTCTTCCTTTACAGTAATCATATAGGCCATTTTATCGTGGCGTTTTTCAGCTAATTTACGAGTTGTAATTTCGTCGTATTTTATAAATTGTTGACCTTGCCTAGTTGCAGTATATTTTCGAAGTCCCAATTCTACCAACGCATCAACACCCATATTGACAGCACTGTATAAGGTTTCTCGATAAATATGTTTGACTTTATGATCTATAAGTTCATAAGCATCATTTCTGTTTCGAGCACGAGTTAATACTTTTAAATTTGGGAAGTGTTTTTTTAATACCTCAATTACTTGGAGATTAACAGTAGGATTATCAATAGCAGCGATGAAAACTTTAGCATTTTCACAACCAGCGGCCTTTAATAATTCCAGTCGGGTTGCGTCCCCGTAGTATACCTTAAATCCCATTTTTCGCAACAAATCAACACGATCTGAATCATAATCAAGAATTGTTGTTTTTATTTTATTGGCTTTCAAAAGTCGACCCACCGTACTTCCAAAATGTCCAAATCCCGCTATAATGACAGGATTGTGTTCGTCAATAAAATCATTTTCTTTTTTGATTTCCTTTTCTTTGGTTCTGGTGTTGGGATAGATTATTCGTTCATTGATCAATAACAAAAAAGGTGTGGCAACCATACTCATCGCTATGACAGCCATAATCTGGTTGGCTAAAATATTAGGTATGATATTCAATTGCATGCAAAAACTCATAATGACAAAACCAAATTCACCAGCTTGGCTCAAGCCAAAAGCGAAAAGTAAATTTTGATCTAATTTTTTTTTATAAAATCGACTAGTCAAAAACAAAACTATAAATTTTACTATGGTTAGAATGGCTCCAAAAGCAAAAATAAATAGCGGATTGTCAATTATTAACTGGAAATTGATCGAGGCGCCAACTCCCAAAAAGAACAGTCCAAGAAGCAATCCTTTGAAAGGAGCAATATCGCCTTCTAATTCATGACGAAATTCAGAGTTTGCCAGTACGACACCTGCCATAAATGCGCCAAGTGCAGGACTTAAGCCAATTAATTGCATCATGTACGATACACCTACTACGAGCAGTAATGCCGAAGCGGTAAACAATTCTTGTAACCTCGTTTTTGCAATGATATGCAACAACGGAACAAACAAAAAGCGACCTGCAAAATAGATTGTAGCAAGAATTCCGAAAACGATTACCGTTTGCAACCAATTTTGATAACCCGTGATTAACGATTGAGGCGCGTCATTAGCCATCTCAAGATTGACGGAGGATAACAGCGGTAAAAAGGCCAATATTGGGATTACAGCAATATCTTGGAAAAGTAAAACCGCAAAAGAAGAACTACCTACAGAGGTATTGGACAACCCTTTTTCTTTTAGGGTTTGTAAGACAATCGCAGTAGAGGATAGTGCAAGTGCAAGCGAAATTGCCAAGGCACTTTCCCATTTCCAGTCCATAAAAATGAGGCATCCTACAAACAATAGTACTGTTGTTCCAACCAGTTGCATAGAACCCATGCCAATGATGAATCTTCGCATTTTCCAAAACTTACTGGGTTCTAGTTCAAGACCAATTAAAAAAAGCATCATGACCACTCCAAATTCTGCGAAATGCATAATGTCCTGACCTTCTTGTCCTATCAGTCCAAGAACAAAAGGACCAATAATTATTCCAGCAAACAAATAGCCTAGAATGGAACTCAAGCCTAATTTTTTTGCAATTGGTACACAAATTACAGACGCTGTTAAATATATAATAGCCTGAAGGAAAAAATTAGTATCCATATTAGGTTTGTATTGTTGCAAACCATTCGTTCAAATAATGGTATTGCAAAATTTCATCTGTATTTAAATCGTAATTTTCTAAATAGTCCAAAAAATAGCCATAAATCAAACCGTTTTTTTCATAATCTTCACTCTTCATATTATGTGTTCCATGTACCACAAAAGGCGGTAAATAAATCATGTTACACACTTTTGCCGTTTGGTTAAATGGCTCTAGTAATTCCAGAATACTGTAACGATCACTGCCAGTCTCACAATAATTTTCTTTATCGCCACCCGTTGTAATAACTTGAAAAATGATTTTGTCTTGCAATGCTTTGCCTTTTTTTCCGTACGCCCAATTGTGTTCTAAAACCATATCAATCCATTGCTTCATTAAAGGCGGGCAACTATACCAATACATAGGATGATGCCAAATAATGATGTCATGTTTGCTCAATAAATCTTGTTCGAATTTTACATCAACATCAAAATTTGGGTATTGTTCGTATAAATCATGAAAAGTAATATTTTCTGAATCGGGAATGTGATTCACTAACGCTTTGTTCGCATGAGATTTCTCGAACAGCGGATGTGAAAATAGGATTAAGATTTTATTTTTTGACATGAAATGTTATTTAGCTTTTCGTTTTTAAAACAAGAAATAAGGTAGTCAATTTGGCGAACAATTTACTTCTATTTAAAAGTGAATTGAAAGGTATAAAATAGTATTCATTTTTTAGGATAGTCCCCCTCGTTTTTACGATTTTTGATAATAAAAAATCCCTTAGAAAGAAATTTGACTTCCTTTCGAAGGGATTTAATATAATTTCTTAAAACTTATATACCAAGAAAATTACTAGGTGTAATTTGCATTAATTCGGCTTTAATTGCATCCGAAACATTTAAGGTTGTAATAAACCCATGAATGGCGTTTTTATCAATCGCTTCATTGGTTCTAGTCAATCCTTTTAAGGCTTCATACGGATTAGGATATCCTTCCCGACGCAAGATTGTTTGAATTGCTTCAGCTACCACCGCCCAGTTTTTTTCTAAATCTTCGTGAAATTTGGGCTCGTTCAACAACAATTTGTTTAATCCTTTCAAAGTAGCTTCAAAAGCGATTAACGTATGTCCCATTGGTACACCAATATTTCTTAAAACCGTACTGTCCGTTAAATCACGTTGTAATCTTGACAAAGGCAATTTAGCCGATAAATGTTCGAAAATCGCATTCGCAATTCCTAAATTCCCTTCTGAATTTTCAAAATCAATTGGGTTTACTTTATGTGGCATCGCCGATGATCCTATTTCTCCAGCTTTTATTTTTTGCTTGAAATACTCCATCGAAACATAGGTCCAAATGTCTCGGTCTAAATCAATGATAATAGTATTTATTCTTTTCAACGCATCAAAAAAGGCTGCGAAATGATCGTAATGTTCAATTTGTGTGGTAGGGAAGGAGTGGTGCAATCCCAAAATATCTTCCACAAATTTTCCGCCGAATTTCCTCCAGTCAATTTGTGGATACGCCACGTGATGTGCGTTATAATTTCCAGTTGCTCCGCCAAATTTAGCCGCAAACGGAATATTAAACAACAAACGCATTTGTTCTTCTAAACGTTCTACATAAACACCAATTTCTTTCCCCAAACGCGTTGGAGAAGCCGGTTGTCCGTGCGTACGTGCCAGCATTGGAATATCGAGCCATTCGATACTTAAATCTTTTAATTTGGAAGTCAACGTTATCAGTGAAGGCATGTACACCTTCTCGAAAGCTTCTTTTGTAGATAACGGAATCGCAGTGTTATTAATATCTTGAGATGTTAATCCAAAGTGGATAAACTCCTTATATTCAGATAAACCTAATTTTTCAAAAGCATGTTTAATAAAGTATTCTACCGCTTTTACATCGTGGTTGGTTACTTTCTCCGTTTCTTTAATCCAAAGGGCATCATCCGTAGAGAAATTTTTATAAATGTTGCGTAAACTTTCAAATACATCTGGGTTTACGTTTGCAAGTTGTGGGAGCGGTACTTCGCACAAAGCAATAAAATATTCAATTTCAACCAATACGCGGTATTTGATCAAAGCTTCTTCTGAGAAAAAGGGAGCCAGAGAAACAGTCTTATTTCTATACCGTCCGTCAATGGGTGATACAGCATTCAATTCGTTTAAAGTAGTCATTGTTTAGTTGTTTGTTCGAAAAGCGCAAAAATAGTTATAAGTTACAAGTAATGAGGTATAAGTTCAGCTTTTTATTACCATTACTGTTGTTTTTGTCATTGTATTACATTTCGCAATTTATTTCTCATAATATCAACGCCTTTTGAAGCTATTTCTGGAATAACCTCCAATGTATTTCTAAAATTTGGAATTTTTATCGGCTTTGGATCAATATAAAAAATAGGCGTTTCCCGAGGTGTGAAATCAATAAGCCCAGCTGCAGGATATACTTGTAAGGAGGTCCCAATTACCGCAAAATAATCGGCACTTTCAGTAAGTGTTATGGCTTCTTCAAGCGCTGGAACTTCTTCCCCAAACCAAACAATATGCGGTCTTAGCTGATTTTTGTTATCGTCAAAATCGCCAAAATTTAAATCGTCCTGCCAATCCAGAATGTAATCTGGGTTTTTGGTACTTCTTACTTTCAATAATTCGCCGTGCAAATGCAACACATTCGAACTTCCGGCGCGTTCGTGTAAATCATCTACATTTTGGGTGATAATGAAAACCTCAAAATCAGTTTCTAATTCCGCAAGTATCAAATGCCCAAGATTAGGTTCTACTTCTTTTAACTGTTTGCGTCTTTGATTGTAAAAATCGAGTACTAGAGCTGGGTTTTTATACCAACCTTCCGGCGTGGCCACATCTAGAACGTTATGACCTTCCCAAAGTCCGTCACTGTCGCGAAAGGTTTTTATACCACTCTCGGCACTGATTCCTGCTCCAGTCAAGACGACAAGTTTTTTTTTCATAGTTATATTTTTTCGCCACAGATTCACAGATTTTTTTGAATTAGGCTTTAAATTGGAAGGTTAAAATACTAAAAAAGAACAGGGAATTTGAGTATTTGCACTTTTTTTTGCCACATATTTAAAGTTTTTTTAAAATTAATCAAACAGTTAAATCTGCGAATTTGCGGTTAATTTTTGTTCCGTAGCTTTTTTTATGTTGTACTAAACAAATGATAAATCAGTGAATCTGTGGCTATTTTTTATTTTCACTATTTTTGCCAAAAAAAGATTCCGCATGATTGACTTAGAGTACCTCGCTTTCCTCGAAAATATCCTAACCGATAACCGAAAAGAAAAATTTCAAAAAGTATTGGAAAACAGAACCAAACATTTTACTATTGCTGTAGAAGATATCTTTCAAATGCACAATACCAGTGCGGTGATGCGCAGTTGTGAGATTTTTGGAATTCAGGAACTGAATGTTATAGAGCAACGATACGGAAAAAGTATCGACAAGGAAATTGCGATGGGTGCCCAAAAATGGGTTGACATTAATACCTTCGACAACATTACGAATTGTGTGGACACGTTAAAAAGCAAAGGGTACCAAATCATAGCCACTACGCCTCACGAGAATGATTGTTTGATGGAAGATTTTGATATTTCGAAACCGAGCGCTTTATTTTTTGGAACAGAAAGAGACGGACTCTCCGAAGAAATTTTGCAACGTGCCGATGGTTTTCTTAAAATCCCGATGGTAGGTTTTACTGAGAGTTTGAATATCTCGGTTTCGGCGGCAATCATCATTCAAAACTTGACGAATCGATTGCGCAATTCAAACATCCAATGGCATTTGTCCGAAGAAGAGATTTTGGTAAAAAGACTGGCTTGGGCCAAAAATTCAATAAAAGACATCAAGCGAATTGAAGAACGCTATTTTGAGGAACATTAAAACGTTGTTTCACTCTCTAGTTGTATGTCTTTTATGTTACTCGGATTCATTTTATAGCGATACACCCCTTTATTCCCAATAGCAAATAAGGTATTGTCGCGTACAATTAAATCAAAACAATTTTTGTCAATGGCATGCACTAAAGCAGGTTCAGCAGGATTTTGAATATTGAATATCTTGATAACATCATCGCAAACCAATAAATAATCATCGGTGTAAAAACTGATGCCTTTAGGTTGCGAGAGTGTTCTGCTGTGAATTAATTTTGGATTCGTTAAATCTTTGGTGTCATAAACTTGTAAAACGTTAGTGTTGTTGCCGCAAGTGGTATTCGAATTCAAGGTTACATAGGAGTGCGTGCTATTGGCAATGACTGGATCACAAGCGGTAAAGTGTTGTACGCTTGACAATTTTGTTGGGTTTTCAGGATTGCTGATCGAATAGATAAACATTCCGTTTCTAGATCCAATAAATAAATTATCTCCGTATGAAAATAAGGTTTCAATATCGAAACCTATAAAAATTTCATTGACTTTTACGGGCTTTTCCGAGTCAATTAGCGAGAATACATTCAGTTTCATCTGGTCAACGCCGTATAGATAGTTCCCTTTTATGGCAAAAACAGCTAGCGAGCCGCCTTGCCCTATGTCACCATTTTGTGCGCTATCACTGTTCGAGCAACCCATTATAAATACTAGTAATATGAAGGATATATTTTTTTTCATGTTTTATTGGATTAAAGTCCAATCGATTATTATTTCATTTTCTTTAGTATAGCCATGTAAACCGTTTGGAGCTTGCTTTTGCGGAAATACATTTTTGTTTCTATTGGTAACCGTAAAAACTTTTGTGGTAGGATTGAATGTGGCAGTTACCAAATCGACTGCTTGATTGATGTACACCGTATTTCCTTTGATGGCTAGGTCAGTAGCGCCGGGAGCTTTTATAAAATGGAGTCGGATAGGTTTTCTAGGATCTGTGTAATCATAGACATGAAAACCTTTATTGACATCGTTGATAAACATTAAATCGTCCTTGATATAGATTTTTCCCGATTTAATAATGGGTTGTGCGTTTTGAAAAGCGATGGAGGTTTCGAGTGCGCTCCGAGTAATAATCACCGGTTTGTATTCTTGACGCGCAAAGTCACCGCGATCCGTTGTGGGCCAACAGGAAATGAACAGAAATGAAACCAGCAGGAGAAGTACTATTTTTTTCATTGCAAAATGTTTTTATAAAGATAGCAAAAAGGGGATTTGGTTGCGTTATGATAATGTTATTGTTTGTGTTGCATATGTGATGAGAAATTAACTATCTGGTTTTTAACCGTGTACTTTGTCTTTGCGAGGAACGAAGCAATCATATTTGGTGTTTTCTTTTGATTGAGTTCTTATCGTTGTGGGTACGGATTGCAAATCCGGTATCTGGTTTTTTTTATGTTTGGTGATAATGACCGATTTCTTTATTCTCTATCGAGTTTCTTAAATGGTAATATTTCATTTTATAGATTTTAAGGGATTAAATTAGCTATTTCGCCTAGGGTTAAGTTCGGATTGGCTTCAATTATGGCTTTGATTTTTAGTTTAACCATGAACGAGGCTGTTGTTTTAAACAGCCTCGTTCTAGTTTTTTATAAATCAAGGACAATTTTTACACACACTCAATTAGCACTCGATTTTGTATTTCCTCAATTTCTTCAAACCTCATTCCAGTAAATCCATTTTCTAGGATAGCCTCTTTTAACCGTTCCGAGACATAATAACCCGCCATGCCGTTATGAGCACACTTAAAAAAATCAACTTCTTGATTGCTTGTATTTAATACAATTTTTACTGGTTGAAGTTCAGGAATACCATATAAACCTAAAAATTCTCTACATTTATCCAAATAATCTACATCGGAAGTAATTTTAATCTCTTGATCTAAATCTTTGTACTGAAACGCACCTAGATCTTCAAATAATTTAAAGGTGGATTTGTCATAGTTGATAAAATCACTTTTATATTCATCTAGGTAAAAAATGTAATACGTATAATCGACTTCTTTTTTCGTTGCTTTTATCTTCCAAGTCTGAAAAGAGCCATTAAAATAGGGCTTTAAAAATTCTAAAAATGATTCGTTAATAATTAGGTATTCATCAAACCCAATCTCAACCATTTGTATTAATGAAGTGATCTTTGCGCTTTTGTAAAACTCTAATGTTGGTATGGCTGGATTGTTATGAATAGGATTAAACAATCCTTGAGTGCCAAAGGCGCCATCATCATAGGGTCTGCCGTCCCAAGTCATTTTTTGAATCTGGGTGTAGTGCCCTAATTCTTTTTTTTCGAGCGAATGTCTAAGTCTGTAATATTTCATCTTCTTTATTTTAAGGAATTAGATCGGCTATTTCGCCTAAGGATAAGTTAGGGTTTTCTTCAATTTTTTTCTTAATTAGAGCAGTGTATTTGGTTAATTCGTCATAGGCTATTTCCATATCACCTTGTGAATTTTTAAATAATTCCACCATTCTTTCTTCTATTTTATCTGAATATTTTTTGTGTCCATTCAAATGATAATCGGAAGGTATTTTATACCATTCGGGATGTCGTTAATGTGCCATGCACTCTTGGTTTTTGAGCTGTACTTGGCAGCAAGTTGTACTAATGGATGATTTGCCACTCCATAAGGAATAATGTGATGTGCATGTATAGCCCTGTTTGTTATGCTTAGCAAATCGTCACACAGCAATACGAATCAAAGAGACTGTCTTAATTTAGACAGCCTCTATAGTTTTTTATAAAAAAATATACCGTATTGTTACACATACTCAATGACCACTCGTTTTCGTATCTCCTCTATTTCTTCAAACCGCATTCCAGTAAATCCATTTTCTAGGATAGCCTCTTTTAACCGTTCCGAGACATAATAACCCGCCATGCCGTTATGAGCACACCTAAAAAAATCAACTTCTTGATTGCTTGTATTTAATACAATTTTTACTGGTTGAAGTTCAGGAATACCATATAAACTTAAAAATTCTCTACATTTATCCAAATAATCTACATCGGAAGTAATTTTAATCTCTTGATCTAAATCTTTGTACTGAAACGCACCTAGATCTTCAAATAATTTAAAGGTGGATTTGTCATAGTTGATAAAATCACTTTTATATTCATCTAGGTAGAAAATGTAATACGTGTAATCGACTTCTTTTTTGGTTGCTTTTATTTTCCAAATATGAAAAGCGCCATTGCAATAGGGTTTTAAAAATTCTAAAAATGATTCATTAAAAATTAAATATAAATGACCACTTACAACTCCCATGTGTATTAACGAAGTTATCTTTGTGCTCTTGTAGAGTTCAAATGTGGGGATGGCTGGGTTAATCGGTATGGGGTCAAATAGTAGTTGCATGGCGAAGGATCCCTTGTCATAAGGTCTGCCGTCCCAAGTAGTTTTTTGTACTTGGGGATTATGACCAATTATTTTTTTTTCAATAGAATAAGATATTCTGTAATATTTCATTTTTTCTTTTTTAAGGGATTAAATTGGCTATTTCGCCTAAGGTTAAGTTGGGGTTAGCTTCAATTATCGCTTTGATTTGAGCAGTATATTTTGTTAAATCATCATAGGCTTTTTCCATATTCCCCTGTGCATTATCAAATAAATTTTTCATGTGTGCTTCTACTTTTTTAGAATAAATATCATGTCCTTTCAAATGAAAATCTGCAGGAATTGCTATGCCATTTGGGATGTCGTTAATGTGCCATGCGCTCTTGGTTTTTGAACTGTACTTGGCAGCTAGTTGTACTAACGGTCGATCTGCCAATCCATAAGGGATAACATGATGTGCATGTATAGCTAAGCTTGTTATGTTTAGCAAAACTTCACACAGCAATACGAATCAAAGAGACTGTCTTTTTTTAGACAGCCTCTCTTTAGTTTTTTTATAAAAAAAATACCCTATTGTTACACATACTCAATTACCACTCTATTTTGTATTTCCTCTATTTCTTCAAACCGCATTCCAGTAAATCCATTTTCTAGGATAGCCTCTTTTAACCGCTCCGAGACATAATAACCCGCCATGCCGTTATGAGCACACCTAAAAAAATCGACTTCTTGATTGCTTGTATTTAATGCAATTTTTACAGGTTGTAGCTCAAAAAAGTCGTATTTACTACATTTATCCAAGTAATCTATATCGGAGGTTATTGTGACTTCTTGATCTAATTCTTTGAATTTATACCCATCTATAATTTCAAACAATTTAAAAATGGATTTGTCATAATTGATAAAATCACTTTTGTATTCATCTAGGTAGAAGATGAAATAAGTATAATCGATTTCTTTTTTGGTTGCTTTTATGCTGACCCCCAAAATTCGGACAATATATCCCGATTAATTTAGATAGGAATAAAAACCTTAAATTAGCACTAATATGTCAAGAACAAGAAGAACCTTCGGAAAAGACTTCAAAGCCA